>CAYMPG010000019.1:0-5806 GCA_964392455.1 uncultured Clostridium sp.
GTTGGATATGACTTCTCACACGCTCCGTCGCTCCTCCTCTACCCCAAAAGGCTTCACTTGCCCCGGGCTGCTCCTTTGCAAGCGCAGTCGCCACGCCCGGGGCGGCGTTATTGGCCTTTTGGGGTGACGTCGCTTGTATGTAGCTTTACCAGCGGGAAAAGAGGCCGGAAAGATAGATAGCTTCCATCTCTGATTTCACGCCAATCTGAGGGGGTAAAAGGGAAAGTGCATCTTTATTTGCCTGGAAACCTATTATCTGAACCCACACACCACCCTTTTCAGGTACTTTTTCCCTGCGGGAAAAAGGGACGTCCTGCCGAAGCAAGGGGAGTAATCTTGGGGAAAAATATATCCGGCGGTATCAGCGTGATAGATACTAATTGCATTATTCCATGAAATGCCGCAAATGTTTGGATAGGAGGCCCGCTTTTGCCGTAAGGCAAAAGCTACTTTAAAGGGCGGCGGGTGGGCATGGATAATCTCATGCCAAGAAAAAGAGAGACTTAGCCTTGCTTGTTCTCTTATTAAAACTGTGAGGAAAACGAATTGCCCCCCACAGGGCCTTCCTGCCTCCGGGTTACATGGCAATGATACGAAGATTGTAGGTATCCTGCTATAGATGCTGGAAACTGCAACATCCGGAATCTTGCAGGAGGACCTATCCACCTTTCAGCGAGGACGCAAAAAAACAGCAGGGATCACACATCCCTGCTGGTTTTTTAATTTTTATGGGGCAATCATTCCCATTTGAGGGATAGCCTCAGGCGCTTTGCAGCGGGGGCGGTATCTGCATGGAGGCCGTCGGAGCGCAGGAGGGAAAGAAGCACACCTGCCATGGCAAGGTTTACCACAAGGGCGGTATTGCCGGAGCCCATAAAGGGCAGGGGCACCGGAGGGGCAAAGCCTATGCCAAGGTTAAACAGCACGTACATGAGTATCTGCGCGCCAAAGGCGGACATTATGCTCCAGGCAAGGAGCCTGCCAAGGAGGCTGCTGAGGCCCAGCGCCCGGCGGAAGCCATACAGCAGGAAGCCGAAAAGCAGCATCAGCACCAGCCCGGTGGGCAGCCAGCCCCATTTGCACAGCATGAGGGTAAGCAGGCAATTATGCCTGAAATATACCGGCATTGCAAGGTCAGGGGGGATTTGCTCAAGGGCGGAAAGGCGGCTCACGGAGGGGCCAATCAGCCTTGCATTGCTCACCGCCTCACGGATGAGGGTGGGCAGATACCCTGCGCCGGTGGAATCCTGCTGGGGATGCAGCATAAGGTCGAGCCTGAGGGCTGCATAGGGTGGCAGCAACCTTAGGGCCACAAGGGCTCCGATGGCAGCGCCGCCGTAAATTATAGCAAGGTACAGGGCCTTTTTGCTGCCAAATGCGCCGGAGAGCACCCCGAGGGTAAGCACGCTGAGGCAGCTCAGCACCACGCAGACTACACCAGCCCCTGAGGGGACAGCAAGGAGCAGCAGGCAGAGGCAGCAGACCCCAAGGCCGCACAGCAGCAGCCCACCTGCGCCGCGGCCCCGGCGGCTGTATACCAGCCCTGCAAACAGGCAGGGGGAAAGGCATACGCAATAATACAGCACCGGGTTATTTGCATATCGCCACATATCATCCACATCCACGATGGAAAGGGCAATGGCGCATATGAGAAAGGCCAGTGCAAAGGCCAACGGGCTGTATTTTGCAAAGCCATAAAGGTCAAGGTTTGAAAGGGGCAGGGCGCAGACTGTGCCCAGCACAAGGGCACATATAAAGGAAGGGTCTGCGGGGGTGGCGGTGAGCCACACACGGCAGGCGATGCCTATAAGCACCAGCACCACTATGGGGAGGGTCATAGGCCATATGTCCCGGGGGCGATAGGAGGCATCAAGGCCAAGGGCAGTCTCCTCGACGCTGCCCATTTCCAGCACTGCCCGCTCCATGGCGGCCTCAGGCTCCATGCCCGCTGCACGGAATGCGGCAGCCTGGTCCTCGATATGGTCTGACAGCTCCCGGCGTATGGCGCCATGGGCCTGCTTCCAGCGGACGGCTTCACATACCTTATCCAGATATTCTTCTTTTATATTACGCTCTGACAAGGCAGCAGCCCCCCTTCAGCACCTTATCCACACCGGCGGAAAACTCCTGCCATTCGGCGGTTTGCGCCTGGAGCAGGGCTCGGCCCTGGTTGGTAAGGCTGTAGTATTTGCGGATGCGGCCGGATGCGCCGCCCTCATAGCAGCGGATTGCCCCCTGCTTTTCAAGATCGTGCAGCAGGGGATACAGCGTGCCTGCCTTAAGGGAAAAGGTATCGTCAGACCGGCGGGAAAGCTCCTCTATCATCTGATAGCCGTACATATCCTGCCCGTCCAGCAGCTTCAATATGAGCATTGAGGTGCTGCGAGTTACAAGGGTTTTATCCACAGCCATGTGCTGTTTGCCTCCTTATATCGGAATTCTATATATTTATATTATATCGGGATTCTACATATGTCAATGAACGAAGTGTAAACATGGAAATAATTAGAAAAAATTCTAAATAGCTATTGCATAACAGAGCAATTTAGAATATAATCTAATTAGAAAATGTTCTAAGGAGATGAAGCCAGTGGGCATAAAGGAAACATTTAAGGCCCTGAATGACCCCGTTCGCCGGGAAATACTGGAAATGCTCAAGGGGGGCAAGATGTCCGCAGGGGATATAGCAGCCCGGTTTGATATGACCCAGGCCACAGTATCCTATCACCTGAGCCAGCTTAAGAAGGCGGGCCTTGTATATGAGAGCAAGGTAAAGAACTATGTATTTTATCAGCTCAATGCCAGCGTATTCGAGGAGATAATGCTGTGGGCATCGGGCTTTATGGGAGGAAAGGAAAATGAAGATGAAAATAAGTAGGCTTACTGTTGTTACCACCATACTGGCCCTGCTGCCCATGGTGCTGGGGGCGGTGCTGTATTCCAGCCTGCCTGAGGTGATTGTCACCCACTGGGGCATGGGCGGGGAGCCAAACGGCTGGTCACCCAGGTGGATGGGCTGCTTTGGCCTACCTGCCATTATGGGGGCAGGCTGCCTTGTGGTGGGCCTTGCTATGGATAATATGGCAAAGCCTGAGGGAGTATCCGGGCCGGTGGGCAGCTTATGCCGCTGGATGATACCTGTGCTGAGCATGGTGCTGGTGCCGGTGACGCTGTATTATTCCCTGGGAGTGGAGCTGAATGTGGAAAGGATAGTATGCACGCTGGTGGGGGTGCTGTTTGTGGCGGTGGGGAACTATCTGCCAAAGTGCCGGCGCAATTCCGTGGTAGGGATAAAGCTGCCCTGGACGCTGGCCTCAGATGAAAACTGGGACAGGACTCACAGGCTTTCGGGCTATATCTGGATGGCCTGCGGCATACTCATGCTGCTGGGCACATGGCTGCTGGGCGGCTGGCTTACGGCCGTGGTGCTGCCTGTGATGATAACAGTGCCGGTGGTGTATTCCTACACCCTGCACAGGAGGGGCGTATGATCACCACAAACCCCATGCGTATGCTTACCGCCGTAGGCATAGCCTACGAGGCAAGGGAATATCCCTATGATGAAAGCGACCTTTCCGGCGTGCATGCGGCGGCGGAGCTGGGCCTTGACCCGGATGCCACCTTTAAAACGCTGGTGCTGCGGGGGGATAAGACTGGCCTGTTTGTGTGCTGCATACCTGTGGCAGAGGAGGTGGACCTGAAAAAGGCCGCCCTCATCTCAGGCAACAAAAAGGCAGAAATGATACACGTAAAGGAGCTGCCAGTGCTTACAGGGTACATCAGGGGCGGCTGCTCTCCCATAGGCATGAAAAAGGCGCTGCCTACATATATAGATGAAACGGCTCAGCTTTTTGACGCCATTGCGGTGAGCGCAGGCATACGGGGCCAGATGCTGCTGCTGTCTCCTGAGGAGCTGAAGGGCTTCATAGGGGCGGAGTATGGGGAGCTTGTAAGGTAAGAAAAGGGCAAAGTGCCTGAAAATGCAAAGGGGCCATTCCTGCGAATGGCCCCGATTTATTTGGATATATAGCTTAAATCTATAGGTGCGTATAGCGTTCTAAATGTGTTTTAAATCGCTCCCTTATCCGTAGAAAAGCCATAAGGGAAATGTTAAAATATCAACGCACCAGGGGTGTGCATATTTGTAAATACCTACTTTACTATGGCACGGATGGCCTTAAGGGCCCCGTCCACATCCTCCTCGGTGGAGGCATAGCCCAGGCTGAAGCGTACCACGCCCTGAGGGAAGGTGCCAAGGGTCTTGTGGGCGCTGGGAGCGCAGTGCAGCCCGCAGCGGGTAAGTATGCCGGCCTGCTCCAGAGCAAAGGCAACCTCCGCATTGTCATGGCCGGTGAAATCCACCGCTATGACGCCCACACGCTTATCCATATCCCGGGTGCCTGCAAGGCGCAGGGGAAGCCCCTCCAGCCCTTCAAGGAAGCGGCGGGTAAGCATGACCTCATGGTCACGGAAATGCTCCACACCCTTTGAGAGGATATAGCCTAGCGAAGCATTCAGGCCGTATACGCCGGGGATGTTCATGGTGCCGGATTCAAACCTGTCCGGCATATAGGGAGGAAGCTCCTCACTATCCGAGGCGCTGCCGGTACCGCCGGCGATGAGCGGCTCAAGCGCCTTTGCAAAGCTGTCTGAAAGCAGCAGCACGCCTATGCCCTGGGGGCCAAGGAGACCCTTATGGCCGGGGGCGCAGAGGGCGCTGAGGTTAAGCTCCTTAAAGTCTATGGGATAATGGCCCGCCGTCTGGGCGGCATCCAGTATAAAGGGAATGCCCCGCTCACGGCAGATGGCGCCTATCTCCTTGACCGGCAGAAGGCTGCCGCATACATTTGAGGCGTGCATCACGGCCACAAGCTTTGTATTGGGCCGGATAAGGGGCAAAAGGTCATTGGGATCTGTAATGCCCGAGCTGTCCGCAGGGATGCGGGAAAATTCCACGCCCTGCCGACTGAGCTGCATAAGGGGCCGCATCATGGCATTGTGCTCCATGGAGCTTACGATAACATGATCTCCCTCCTTCAAAAAGCCCTTGAGCAGCATATTCAGCCCGGCGGTCATGCCGGGGGTAAATATCACATGGGTAGGGTCGTCAAAGTTAAACAGGCGGCAGAGCTGCTCCCGGGTATCCAGCAGCACCATTGCAGCGGTGCTGGCGGTGGAATAGGTGGAACGGTTTACGTTTGCACCCACGTTGTTTATATAATCCAGCATGGCTTCCCCAACGCCGGGGGCCTTGGGGTATGAGGTGGCTCCGTTATCAAGATAAATGGACATATCAAATACCTCAAAATTTTTTTGCTGATAAAAGGCCGCACCCTTTTTTCAGATACAGTTTATCATACCTGATGGATTTGTCCACAGGTAAAAAACAAAAGGAGTTATTATCTGTTATGAAGAAGAGTCTTCCCGTACTGCTTACCGGTATCGTTATCGGCATTTGTGCGCTGGTACTTACCGCCGCAGGCAACCCTGCCAACATGGGCTTCTGCATTGCCTGCTTCCTGCGTGACATCTCCGGCGCTATCAAGCTCCACTCCGCAGCCGTAGTACAGTATGTACGCCCCGAGATCATCGGTATCATCGTAGGCGCAATGGCTGCTGCCCTCATTAAGAAGGAGTGGAAGGCCGTTGGCGGTTCCTCCCCCGTTACCCGCTTCCTGCTGGCAGTAGTGGTAATGATCGGCGCTCTGGTATTCCTGGGCTGCCCCCTCCGCATGGTCATCCGTATCGGCGGCGGCGATCTGAACGCCATCGTTGGCCTGGTGGGCTTCATTGCCGGTATCTTCGT
>CAYMPG010000019.1:5816-36745 GCA_964392455.1 uncultured Clostridium sp.
AAGAAGGGCTTTACCCTCAAGCGCACCTATCAGCAGACCTGTGTTGAAGGTTCCTTCCTGCCCATCATGTTCATCGTGCTGATGGTTCTGGTAGCTCTGGTTCCCTCCCTGTTTGCATTCAGCACTGAGGGCCCCGGCTCCATGACCGCTCCCGTTGTGCTGGCTCTGGTTGCCGGCGCCGTAGTTGGCGTACTGGCTCAGCGCAGCCGCTTCTGCATGGCTGGCGGTATCCGCGACAGCATCATGTTCAATCAGTGGGGCCTGACCCTTGGCCTGGTAGCCGTGATTCTGACCGTTCTGGTTGGCAACCTGATCCTTGGCAAGTTCAACCTGGGCTTTGCTGATCAGCCTGTTGCTCACACCGATGGCCTGATGAACTTCCTGGGCATGGGCATCGTAGGCTGGGGTTCCGTGCTGCTGGGCGGCTGCCCCCTCCGTCAGCTCATCCTCACCGGCGAGGGCAATTCTGACTCCGCCATCACCGTTACCGGCTTCGTATTCGGCGCCGCTATCGCCCACAACTTCGGCACTGCCTCCAGCGCTGCTGGTGCCGGTGCAAACGGCGTATACGCCGTGATCGCCTGCTACGTTGTACTGCTCCTCGTGACCGTATTCAACGTAAAGGCTGCCAACAAGTAAATAACAATCCCCAAATTTAAAAGATTTCGGGCCGTCGGGATACCAGTACCTCCGGCGGCCCGAAAAACAATACTATTAAAAACAAGGAGATAATGATAAAATGGTAGATGCACGTGGTCTTGCTTGCCCCATCCCCGTTCTCATGACCCAGAAGGAGCTGGCCAAGGGCCCCGCTTCCCTGGAAGTGATGGTGGATAATCACGCTGCCAAGGAAAACGTTACCCGCCTTGCAGAATCCGCAGGCTACACTGTGGCTGTAAAAGAGGCTGATGGCGAATACACCCTGACCCTCACCAAGTAATAACCCTTAAGGAGCAAAAATGCCCAGCTACATTGCCACCTTTCATACACATCTTGCAGCCATGCGGAGCGCCCGTTCATTGAAGGACAGGGCGGAGACCGTGGCGCTGTCCCCGGTGCCCAGAGCGCTGAGCTCAAGCTGCGGCACCTGTGTGCGCTATACTGCGGAGGATACCTGCAAGGACGCCATGGATGTGGATATAGAAAGCATCGCCCTTTCCCTTGGAGAGGAAAGGTATGAGGTGATATTCAGGGCAGAGGAATAGCCCCAAAAGGCAAAGGAAAAGAATAACAGCACCCCTATGTGGGGGCAAAATAAAAAAGACGCAGCATATGCGTCTTTTTTGTGCAGGCCGTCAAGCCGCGCTCTTTTTCCCGCAGGGAAAAAGTACATTAAAAGGGTAGAGGGTGTGTATAGATAAAGATTCCGCTGAGTTCTCTAACAACCTACAGCGTAAGTTAGTGCGGTGAACATTTGCCTGAAAGCAGCATTATGAGCTACACCCGGGGCGACGCTATTGGCCGCTTGGGGTGGTTTGCTTGTATTTAGCTTTTGCCGCAGGGCAAAAGCGGACGGTCTACCAAACAAAACCGTATTATCTTATTTCCACCTACGCAAAAAGCTCCATCCGTTGTGGAGCTTTTTGGAACAATGCTGTAAAGCAGCTTATTTAGTATTAACCAATAAAAACCTATTCTTTGGCCCTTTCTTTTAAAGAAAGGGCGATTCCTTTGGTACTTTCCTTTAAGGAAAGTACAAGAAAAAATAAGCTTCAGCTACATTACCGGCATATCGCTGGCGGATTCACGCCTGATGAGGCCAGTGACCCAGCGGTACATTACGATAATGAACACTATGAAAATGACTGTAGCAAGGGCAGTGCCCATCATGGCGCAGGAATCGTATATGCCATGGAGCGCCACTGAGGAAAGATAGGCGCAGATAAGGTTTTCCTTGCGGCCGGCAGCATCGCCACGCAAATCGCATACCTTGGCCCTGCCGTAGAATACCCCCATGAAAACCCCAAAGCCCATGTGCCCCGGCACTGCAAGCACTGCTCTCAGCGGCGCAACAGAAAGGCCGTAGCCCAGCACATACATAAGGTTTTCTATGGCGGCAAAGCCAAGAGAAACGAATACAGCGTACACTATGCCATCAAAGCGATAATTAAAATTCAGCTCATTCCAGGTGCGCTTTTTCAGGAGGAAAAACTTTGCCCCTTCCTCCACGGCTGCTACAACCACAAAGGCCAGCAGTATCACATACGCCCTGCTGTCGTATGAAACGAAGCTGCCCAGCAGCTTTATGCCTATGCCCTCAAGTGCGCTTGCAATGGCGGCGGCTGCCACGCCCATGCATACCAGGGAAAGGAGCAGCTTCATGGGCTCCTTTTCGATTTTATCCATGCGGTATATGTAGCGCATGAGAAAATACGCAGGCAGCAGGGCTGCCGCTGCATATATGGCGGCTGTTATAAGCAGGGGAATTGCAAGTATCATGGGGCCTCCCTGGGGTTATCAGTTATCTTCCTTGATTTCCTTGGCGGCAAGCTTCATGCGCTGCTCCTTGGAAAGGATGCGCTTACGCATACGTATGCTCTTGGGAGTTACCTCCACCAGCTCATCATCTGCAATAAACTCAAGGCACTGCTCAAGGCTGAGTATGGTGGCAGGGGTAAGGCGCAGGGCCTCATCGCTGCCGGAGGCACGCATATTGGTAACGTGCTTTTTCTTGCATACGTTTACCACGATATCCTCATTGCGGGAACATTCGCCTACCACCTGGCCCATGTACACGGGCACGCCGGGGCCTACGAACATACGGCCCCTGTCCTGGGTATTGAAAAGGCCGTAGCCGGTGGTGTCGCCGGTTTCATGGCAGATAAGGCTGCCATGGGTGCGCTCCTCAATATCCCCCTTGTAGGGTTCATAGCCATGGAATATGCTGCTCATTACGCCATTGCCGCGGGTATCCGTAAGGAGCTCGCTGCGGTAGCCCATAAGGCCACGGGCGGGAATATTGAAGATGAGGCGGCAGCTGTCGCTTTCAGGCTCGCTTACCATATTGACAAGCTCTGCCTTGCGCTGGCCCAGCTTTTCCATTACGGCGCCCACATATTCCTGTGGCACGTCCACGGTGAGCTCCTCAATGGGCTCAAGGAGCTGGCCATCGCTGTCCTTGCGGAAAATGACCTTTGGGCGGGATACGGCAAACTCATAATCCTGCCGGCGCATGGTCTCAATAAGTATGGAAAGATGCAGCTCGCCACGGCCGCTGACCTTGAACATATCCGTGGAGCCGGTCTCCTCCACACGCATGGAAACGTTTGTTTCCACCTCTTTAAAGAGCCTGTCTCTAAGATTGCGGCTGGTAACGTACTTGCCCTCCTTGCCTACAAAGGGGCTGTCATTTACCATGAACATCATGGACACGGTGGGCTCGTCTATATGAACGAAGGGCAGGGGCTCCACATTGTCCACGCTGCACACCGTCTGCCCGATGGACAGCTCGCTTATGCCGGCCACGGCTACTATTTCGCCGGCGGAGGCTTCTTCTATCTCTACGCGCTTCAGCCCCTCAAACCGGTACAGCCGGGATATTTTTACCTCTTTGTTTATGGAATCTGCGCCGCCGCAGAGCACGGCCTGCTGATTGCGGCGGATGGTGCCACGCTGTATGCGGCCCACGCCTATGCGGCCCACATAGTCATCATAGTCAATGGTGGAAAAGAGCACCTGCAGGGGGTCATCACTATCGCCGCCGGGAGCGGGAACGGTGTTTATTATGGTATCAAACAGGGGCTGCATATCGCTACCCAGGTCGTCAGGGTCAAGGCCCGCATAGCCATCACGGGCGGAGGCATATACCACGGGGAAATCAAGCTGCTCTGCGGAAGCGCCCAGGTCAATGAACAGCTCCAGCGTTTCATCTACCACCTCAAGGGGCCTTGCGCCGGGCCTGTCCACCTTGTTGACAACTACCACGGGGGTCTTGCCAAGGTCAAGGGCCTTGCGGAGCACAAAGCGAGTCTGAGGCATGCAGCCCTCAAAGGCATCCACCAGCAGCAGCACGCCGTCCACCATCTGAAGGATACGCTCCACCTCGCCGCCAAAGTCGGCATGGCCGGGAGTATCCACGATATTTATGCGGTAGCCATTGTAGTTTACGGCGGTATTTTTTGAAAGTATGGTGATGCCACGCTCACGCTCCAGGTCGCCTGAGTCCATTACCCGCTCCTGCACCTGCTCATTGGAGCGGAATACGCCGCTTTGACGGAGCAGCTGATCCACCAGGGTGGTCTTGCCATGGTCAACGTGGGCAATTATGGCTATGTTTCTGAGGTTATCGTTCTTCATGGGAGCCTTCTTTCATTATCAGCATTTATTTTTCACAACTCTATATTTTATCCCAACACCGGCCAAATTACAATAATAATATATACTTGACGGGCCCCATATTTGCGTATATAATTGCGGTGTAAAAAGAATAGGTCTCCGCTAGGGGTGCTGTGCCGCTGTGGCACGGCTGAGATTAACCTTTGAACCTGATCTGGGTAATGCCGGCGTAGGGAAGCGGTCTTATACAAGGGGCGAATGCTCTCCTTTTATATCTCCGTAGCTTTATAGCTTGGGCGGGGATATTTTTTTTGCGGAAAGGAGAAAGAAAAATGGAATTCGTACTCTTTGAAAAGCTGAGGGGCCTTGAGGGCACCGAGCTTGTGATGCTGGTGGCAGCGGCGGCAGTGGTGCTGATACTGATATTCGCAGCCCTTCGCTACCGCACTCAGCAGCATTCTGCACCCCGCAGCCGCACCCGTGCGCTGGTATATGGCGCGCTGTGCGTGGCGCTGTCCTTTGTGCTGAGCTACATAAAGCTCTTTTCCCTGCCCATGGGCGGCTCCCTTACCCTGTGCAGCATGCTGCCTATTGCAGCGTATGCCTGCGTATTCGGCCCTGCATGGGGCTTTGGCGCAGGCTTTGCCTACAGCCTGCTGCAAATAATACAGGGAGCCTGGGTGGTGCACTGGGCCCAGTTTCTGCTGGACTACATACTGGCCTTCACCTGCTATGGTATACCCTCCCTTTTCCCGGGGAAGCCTGTGCGGGGGCTCACCGTGGCGGGAATAGCAAGGCTGCTGTGCTCCACGGTATCCGGCGCGGTATTCTTTGCAGAGGGGGCAGCCGAGGCGGGCTGGAGCAGTGCATGGCTGTACAGCCTTGCATATAATGGCAGCACCATTGGGGCAGAGGTGGCATTGTGCATAATAGTGGCCCTTATCCCTGCGGTAAAGAAGGTAATGGCCGCCATGAAGGCAGAATAGCGGCATACCGGAATAGCATAAAAAAGCCGTCCCATCCGTAAAAGGAAAGGGGCGGCTTTTATTCTGTGCATAATATAAAGGGGAGCCCGGGCTATACTATAAGATACATAAGGAACGTGGCACATATGGCGGACAGCACGCATACTATTATGGGGCATTTGCGCCAGGCCAGCACCCCGGCTACAAGGCCGCCCACCAGGCCAATCATGGGATTTGCAGCATCGGTGGAAAGTACGCCGGGGAATATGAGCACGGAGAGGGCGGTATAGGGTATAAGGCGAAGGAACTTTTTCACCCGGGGGCCGAAGCGCATTTTGCTCACCAGCACAGCAGGTATTGCCCGGGGAATATATGTGACCACCGCCATGCCTATTATCATAATGAGAATATCAGTTCTGCTCATGGGCTTCCTCCTCCTCATCAAGATTTACAAAGAATACGCCGATAAGCGCACCCAGCGTCATGGAAAGGATTATGGACCAGCTTGCAGGCAGGAAAAGCTGGAAAAGGTAATTCATAAGGCCGCAGAGGCATACGAGCAGCAGCAGCCTGAAATTTTCCCGCACATGGGGCATCAGCATTGCAAGGAAGGAAGCGTATATGGCAATGCCAAGGCTGTTTGCCACTATTGCGGGCACCACCTGATTCAGCACGCACCCCAGGGCGGAGCTGAGAATCCAGTTAAGGAACATGGCCACATCAGCTCCCATCAGCAGGGCGAAGCTATGATCATCAGAAAGAGAAAACACTGCAAAGGATTCATCGCACAGGGCAAATGCACCTATCAGCCGCTTGGCCATGGGGGTATCCTGAAGGTAGCTCATGGCGGAGCTGCTCATGACCATATGCCTGAGGTTTACGAAAAACGCTGCAATTATTATGGAGATGACAGAGGCACCCTGGCTTATCATGCCAAGGGCCATAAGCTGGGAGGAGCCTGCCATCACTATGGCGGACATGGATACGGTTTCAAAGGCGGTGAGCCCTGTCTGCATGGCTAAAAGGCCATAGGATATGCCCACGGGCACTATGCCCAGGCAAACGGGCAGGGCAAGGCGCATACCTCGGAGGAAGGATTTGTTCATAAAAGGAATCGCTCCTGACACAATTAAAAATCATACATATTGTATATCATGTTTCCATTGCTCTGCAATAAAAACTCATTTATGACAAAATAATCACAGCTTTTTTTCCTTTGCCCCATGACGGCGGTGGTAGAATATCTGTTGTACAAAAAAAGCAGCCGGCGAGCGTTAGTTGATGACCTGTATGGATATAATTATTATAAAATGCACTTATTCGTTTATTATTTCGCCGGAGAAAGGAGAGGCTGATGAATGAAAAGGGGGATACCTCCCCGCTGTATGAGGCCATAAAGTGGCTGGTGGGGCTGTGCTATCCCGAGATGGAGGTGGCAGGCAGGGAAAACCTGCCGGATGAGCCCTCCATAATCGTGGCGAACCATGCCCAGATGCATGGGCCAATAGCCACAGAGCTGTATTTTCCGGGCAGCAAATACATATGGTGCGCCGGGGAGATGATGGTCCTGAAGGAGGTGCCGGATTATGCCTACAATGATTTCTGGAGTAGAAAGCCCGGATACACACGCTGGTTTTACAGGCTGTTATCGTATATAATAGCACCAGCATCAGTATGCATATTCAATAATGCGGATACCATCGGCGTATATCGTGACGCAAGGATGCTGGGAACCTTCCGGGATACTGTAGGCAGGCTGAAGGAGGGGGCATCGGTGGTGATATTTCCGGAAAAGGATCAGCCCACATCAGGGCTGCTGTATGAATTTCAGGAAAGATTTGTGGATGTGGCAAGGCTGTTTTACAGGGCAGTGCAGCGGGAGCTGGAGTTTGTGCCCATGTACATTGCTCCGGCGCTGAGGCTGATGCAGATAGGGGAGCCTGTGCGCTTCAGGGCGGATGCCCCAATAGAGGAGGAGCGCAGCCGCATATGCGGCTACCTTTCGGATAGCATCGAGCAGATGGCCAATGGCCTGCCCCGGCACAGGGCAGTGCCATACAGAAACCTGCCCAAAAGGGATTATCCCATAATAGGAGTGTAAGGAGGGTGGTATTATGAAAAAACCTCAGGTGGATTATAGTGAATTCCGCCTCAGCAGGCTGAATGAGCCAAGGTTTGCCCATATCAAGCTGCTCTGGGGCTGGATAGTGTACTTTACGCTGTTTTTCCTTACGGAAAACCTTATCCCGGCGGAGGCCTGCCACCCAATACACTGCTGGCTGGATGACGTGATACCCTTCTGCGAGCTGTTTGTGATACCCTATGTGCTGTGGTTTTTGCTGGTGGCCGGGTCGCTGCTGTATTTTCTGCTGTACGATGTGGAGAGCTTTAAGGGCCTGCAGCGGTTTATTACCATTACCCAGCTTGTGGCCATGGCGGTGTATATACTCTATCCCAGCCGGCAGGACCTGAGGCCGCTGGTATTTGAGCGGGATAATATACTCACCCGCATAATGGGCATGATATACAGCTTTGATACCAATACCGGCGTATTCCCCTCCCTCCACGTGGCCTATTCACTGGGCATCGCCTCAGTGTGGCTGAAGAAGAAGGATGCATCTCCCTGGCTGCGGGCGGGAATAGTGGCATTTTGCCTTATAGTGTGTGCATCCACAGCATTTGTAAAGCAGCACTCAGTGCTGGATGGCCTTGCGGCAATACCCGTATGCATATTTGCAGAGTGGTGGGTATTCCACAGGCGGGGCAGGGGAAATAAGACTCCTGCCGTGGCAGAGTAGGAAGCCCTTTCGGGGGGAGAAACCAAAAAACATGGCTTTGGCAAGCTGAAGCAAATAAGAAATAAGCTGCCTTGCAGCACTGACCTGAAAAGACCCATTATGGATGGGCCTTTTCGTTTTTTGGGGGAAGAAAAAATTCTCGGGGAAAAAGTTTATTTAACCCATTGACAATTTTTTAATAAGAGCTATAATAAAAGTCCACGATGTAAAACGTGCGATTTAAAACGAATAATTTAAAACACGCTCAGGAGGATGCCTATGCCGCCCAAACCAAAGTTTACCCGAGATGAGGTCATCGCAGCAGCGCTGGAGGTAGTATCCCGCAAGGGAGCAGAGGGGCTTACCGCCAAGGAGCTTGGGGATGCCCTGGGCAGCTCCGCAAGGCCCATATTCACCCTGTTTAAAACCATGAAAGAGGTGCAGGAGGAAACAAGGGAGGCCGCCATGGCCCGCTTTGAAGGGTATGAGCAGGAAAGGCTGAAGGATATGCCGCCCTTCAAGCAGGCGGGCATGAAGATGGTGCTGTTTGGCATGAAGGAGCCAAAGCTGTATCAGTTTCTGTTTATGAGGGAAAATGACGGCGCAGCCACCTTTGAGGATGTATTCGGCCAGCTTGGCCACATGGCAGAGGAATGCATTAAGGCCATTGAGGAGGATTACAGCCTGAGCAGCGTAGAGGCCCGGCTGCTGTTTGAAAATATGTGGATATACACCTTCGGCATAGGCACGCTGTGCGCCACAGGGGTATGCGGCTTTTCGGAGGAACGGCTGAGCGATATGCTGTCCACCCAGTTCAGCGCAATGATGGGGCTTATAAAATCGGGGGGGCTACAGGGGAAATAGAAATTCTGCCCCGGCGAAGGCGTCAATAAAAAAGGAGAAAAGAATATGCGTAGCGATATGATACAAAGGCTGCTGACGATCTCTATAGTGGGACTGATGGCAGGAGGATTGATAATGCTTGCGGCAGCGCTGCTGGGCGGCGTGGGAAAGTGGCTGCTGGCAGGAGGGCTGCTTTGCCTGGTCCTGGTCGGCCTTATGAGCACGCTGAGAATACAGCAGCAGAAAAATCACAGCAACGGGGAGCAGGATAAATGAAGGACTTTATAATGGCGGCGCTGCCCTGGGTATGCATGGGCATAGCTCTGGCCCTCTTTGCGGCAAACCATAAGGCAGGGCAGGGCGAGGATAAGGACGAGCAGAAGGGCAATTACATGGCAGAGGGCATGTGCCTTGGAATGTGCATAGGCATGGCAATAGGGGCCGAATGGATGTCTCTGGGTATGCTCTGTGGTCTGGCAGCAGGCATGTGCATAAAGAAATAACAGAGGCAGGGACGCCATGAGCAAATACGACAGGCTTTGGCAGTATGTGAGCCGGCAGGGCGATAGCTTCGCCCTTACCTTTGAGGAGATAGAGGAAAGGGGCGGCGTGCCCATGGACCATTCCTTTTTGACCTGTAAAAAGGAGCTTATGGAATACGGCTATCAGGTGGGGAAAATCTCACTTAAGGGCCGCACCGTTTCATTTATAAAAACAGAAAGCGCAAAATGACCCACCTTAATGGGATAAAATAAGGAGATAGAATTACCATGACAGATACTCTTAAAACCATTCAGACCCTTGCAAAAATAGGCAGGGTAATGAGCAAAATAGCCTACATCTGCGCCCTGGTGGGCGTGGGCGTATGCGTGGTGAGCCTTGTATGCCTGCCCCTGCTGGGGAACAGGATAGTGATGATAGACGGCGAATCCCTGAGTCAGCTTATGGGCATGGGCGATGCAGAGGCGGTAAAGCTTGCCTATGCATACCTTGTGGGGTGGCTTGCGGTATGTGCAGGGGAAGCAGTGCTGGGAAGAAAGGCGTATGTATACTTTGCAAATGAGCTGAAGACAGGCACTCCCTTTACCATGGAGGGAGCAGCGGAAATGAGACGCCTTGGCATATTTACCATCTGCATACCCATAGGCAGCGCAATAGTATCCGAAATACTCAGCGGCATAGTCCTTGGCATAATGGATCTGGAAAGAACCGTGGATATAACCTACACTGCCGATGGCGCAGTGGCCCTTGGGGTGATGTTTATAATAGGCGCGCTGCTGTGCCGCCACGGGGCAGAGCTTGCGGGCAGCCGGGATAAGGCTGCGGATGCACAGTGACCTATGGCTCATATAGACCTCTGCACTGAGCAGGATATCGAGGGCTGGATGGCCCTTGTGGAGGAGGTAAGGCACAGCTTTCCCTCATGAAGCCGGGCCGGGATGTTTCCGTCACCACCTACCGGGAGGGGGCCGTTATGGAAGAAAGCAGCGTAAAGCTGACGGTGTTTTTTGAGGCCCCATTTTGGGTGGGCATATTTGAAAGGACAGAGGGCCAAGGGCTGCAGGTGGCAAAGGTGACCTTCGGGCAGGAGCCAAAGGACGGGGAGGTGCTTGCCTGCCTGCTGGAGGGGTATCACCGCATTAGCTACAGCCCCGCCGTGGCCATGGAGCTTAAGCCCATGGCCGCAAACCCCAAGCGGCGGCAGCGGCAGGCGGCCAAGCAAATGCAGAGTACTGGCCTAGGCACAAAATCCCAGCAGGCCCTCGCTGCCCAGCGGGAGGAAATGAAGGTGCAGCGCAGGCAGGTGAGCCGGGAGCAGCGGGAGGCGGAAAAGCAGCGCCAGTTTGACCTGAAGCAGTAAAAGCGCCGGGAAAAGCACCGGGGACATTAGGATATACCCTTTAAAACAGCCGGATAATACGGCTTTGCCGGGCCGAACAGGCCCTGCGGCACAGCGATAAAAAAGCTCCACTGTGTGTGGAGCTTTTTATATCGGCAAAAATGCCGTATGGGTATCCTTGTCATTCATTTATATTTCGGGCGGCATTATTCCTGGCTGAATTCCTCCTTGCCCACTGCACACAGGGGGCAGGTGAAGTCCTCGGCCACAGCCTCCCACTTGGTGCCGGGAGCGATGCCGCCCTCGGGATAGCCCTCAGCCTCGTCGTATATCCAGCCGCATACATTACATACATACTTCATATGGTAAAATCTCCTTTGCTTTTATAATCTGGTGCGGTCAGGCGCTGCTTTCCGTCTGCCGTGCCTTTATTATGCCACTAAGGGGGCATTTCCTTCCGTGACATTATCACAATACCCAGGTATTTTTAGCAGAAAAAGCAAAAGTCCCGCATATCAGCGGGACCTTGACGGCGGGGGAATCGCCTGTTTTTTTCAATGGTTACTTGTTCTTCTTATCTGCCAGCATAAGGGGCAGGCAGGCAAGGGGAACAAGGCAGCAGATGAATGCAGGTACAAAGCCCAGGCCGAAGAAGGTGGGGCCTATGGCGGAAACGGATACGAATATAGCAGTGATAAGCAGGAATACCTTTTCAGACATCATAGTAAATTACCTCCAAAGATTAATGTTACTGGCCCTTCGCCGGCTGGCTGCCCGGCGGAAAGGTTTGTTTTTCTTTCTGGAGGTAATATAACATTTAACTATTTTTTTGTGAAACGGGTTATTCTGATGGGCACATCAGTTTTTCTGATGGGGCTGCCATCAAAGGCTCATGCGCTTTTTCAGGCACTCAAGGAAGCTCCTTGCGGTGGGGTCATCCATGCTGCTCTGCCGGTAGTTCACCCCAAGTATCCTGCTGCAGGGCGGATCCATGGGCAGGGATTTTATGCCCGGCGCATTGTCGGGTATGGTCAGCACAGGCACCGTGCTTATGCCGATGCCCTGGCCCACCATGGCTATTACGGGGGAATTGTCTCCCGCCTCCACTATGAACTGGGGCTCTATGCCGTGGGCCTCAATTTTGGAGGCAAGGTCGTTTTCCTCTGCCCAGTATGAGGGACGGATAAAGGGGTGCCTTTTAAAATCATCCATGGGGAAGGAGGCCATGCCCTCCGTGGGAAAGTCCTCGGGGAATATGGCCACCTCAGGATCCCTTATGAGGGGCATCCACTCAAAGCCCGCCATGGTTATTTCACCGCCCAGGCCAAAGTCCACTGCTCCAGACAGCAGCCAGTTTATTATCTCATCCCTGTTTCCCACAAGGAGGTTTATCTTCACATCCGGCTCATCAGAGTTGAATTCCGCAAGTATTTCAGGCAGTATCCTTTCAGAAAGGCTGGGATAGGTGCCCACGTTCAGCGTTTTTCCCATGCGGCTGAGCATGGCCTTTGCCCTGTCTATGAGCTGCCTTTCACATTCCACCATCCGCTCCATATAGGGCAGCAGCTCCTGCCCCTCTCTGGATAGGCGTATTCCGCCGGAATCCCTTATGACCACAGGAAAGCCCAGCTTTCCCTCAAAGCTGTTTATGGCATAGGTAAGGCCAGACTGGGTGTATCCCAGCTTATCTGCGGCCTTGGTGATGCTGCCGCATTTCAGCGCCTCAAGTATAACATTCAGCTTTTGTACATCCATAAAAAATACAATTCCTTTCAGGTATCTGTAGCATATCATACCACTTTATCACCTGCATCCGCAATGAACTTTCACCCGCTCAGCCCTTGCAAAGGGGGGCAGGTATGGAGTAAAGTAAAAACCATCCTATTTGATGCACGGAGGACTGTATGAACCAGATAATCTACTCCGCTTCCACCAACCCGCACTATAACCTGGCGCTGGAGGAGCTGCTCTACGAAAACGTTAATGGCTACTGCCTGTATCTTTGGCAGAATAAAAACACCGTGGTAATTGGCCGCAACCAGAATGCCTGGAAGGAATGCCGCATAGACGAGCTGGAGGCTGAGGGCGGCCGCCTTGCCCGCCGCTCATCTGGAGGGGGCGCCGTATTTCACGATATGGGCAACCTGAATTTTACCTTTATCGCCCCTGCCGATGGATACAATGTGGAAAGGCAGCTTGGTGTAATAATAAAGGCCGTGCAGAGCCTTGGCATAAAGGCCCATTTTACCGGCCGCAATGATATAGTGACGGAGTCCGGCGCAAAGTTTTCCGGCAATGCCTTCCGCCAGAACAAGACTGCCGGTATGCACCACGGTACGCTCCTTGTAAGCGTGGATATGGCAAAGCTGGGGCGCTATCTTGTGCCCTCTCCCGCAAAGCTTGCCGCAAAGGGCATAGATTCCGTTCGCTCCAGGGTGGCAAACCTTACGGAATACCGCCCCTCCCTTACTGTGGAGGAGCTTAAGGAGGCGGTGGCAAAGGCCTTTTCTGAGGAATATGGCCAGTGCTCGCTGCTGCTGCCCTCGGCGCTGGACCAGGCGGCCCTTGAAGCAAAGACCCAAAAGTACTCCTCCTGGGAATGGAATAAGGGGGCCTCGCCCGCCTTTGACCTTTCCCTTTCAAACAGATTCCCCTGGGGGGAGCTTACCCTTGAGCTGTCCCTTGAGGAGGGCAGGATAACCAGCCTGCACCCCTGGTCTGATGCAATGGATGAGGCAATGGTGCTGTCCCTTCCCGAAGCCCTTGCAGGCTGCCGCCTTAATGGGGATGACCTGGCTGCTGCCGCCGCTTCCCTCGGCACCACTGAGGCTGAGGATATAGCCCGGTGGCTCAGGGAGATATCCATATAGTAGAGGACTCATACAAAATAAGGATAACGCCCTGCCCTTATGGATATGATGTATAACATGGGCGGAGGATTAAGCTGATATATGTATACATACTGCCCCGGGCGGAGCTGCCCCGGGGCAAAAAATTTTCCGGCAGGCATTGCCAAAGCCCCCTGGTGTATGGTAACATTCATATATAATATCAGCAATCACATAGCATATCGGATGATTGACTCGGGAGAGGCCGTCCTTTTTCAGGCGGAGCCGACGGGGCACGCAAAAACTCTCAGGCAAAAGGACCGTGTCATGACGAAACTCTGTAAAGTGCCTTAAGGGCACGCCAAAGGTGCAACCCGGCATATCACACATCTTCCGGGGAATCTCTCAGGCTCAGCAAACAGAGGCACAAATTTCCCGCAGTGGCGGAAGTTTGTGCCTTTTTGGTTTAATAAGAGGCCATCATCTGTTATTTCATCACCGTTTTCAATTACAAAGCAATAAATAACAATTCAGGAGGAAAACTATGGGCGAACTGAAACGCACCCAACTTTACCAGGTACATGTAGACTCAGGAGCTACCATGGTGGATTTCGGCGGATGGGAAATGCCCGTCCAGTACCCCACCGGCATAGTGGCAGAGCATCTGTATACCCGCCATGCGTGCAGCCTCTTTGACGTATCCCACATGGGCCGTCTGCTTATAGAGGGGCCGGACAGGGTGGCCTTCCTGCAGCATGTACTCAGCAGCAACGTTATGGCGCTGGATCTTAACATGGCCCAGTATTGCATCATTCCCGATGAGGATGGCTCCGCCGTGGATGACGCTTACCTTTACTGCTTTGAGGAGGATAAGCTGCTGCTGGTGGTAAATGCCTCCAACACGGATAAGGACCTTGTTCACCTCAATAAGTACCTTAAGGATTATAACTGCACCATTACCAACATTACCCCGGATTATGCTTCCATAGCCGTTCAGGGCCCAAAGAGCAAGGAAATGCTTACGGAGCTTGCAGGGGGCGCTGCCCTTACAGAGCCTGTGAAGAACGCCCTCAATACCCTCACCATGGAGGGCAGGGAGGTTCGCATTGCAAAGACCGGCTACACCGGCGAGCCCCTTGGCTACGAGGTATATGTAAAGAGCTGCGATGCGGAGTGGATGTGGAACAGGCTGATTGACCTTGGCGCAAAGCCCGCAGGCCTTGGCGCAAGAGATACCCTGCGCCTTGAAGCCGGTATGCCTCTTTACGGCCACGAAATGGGCCTTGACCCGGATGGCAGCCCCATGCCCATATTCTCCGTGCCCCTTGCCAAGTTTGCCGTGAGCTTTGCAGAGCAGAAGGGCAGCTTTGTGGGCCGTGAGCCTCTTGCCCGCCAGTACGAGGCCTTTAAGCGGATAAACAACCGGGACTTTAGCGATAATTCTGCCCTGCCCCGCAGGCTCATGCCCATCACCCTCCTTGACAAGGGCGTAATGCGCGGCGGAATGGCCGTATATCGCGGCGAAAAGCAGATAGGCTGGGTCACCAGCGGCACCATGGTGCCCTACTATGTGGCTGAGGGCGAGGGCCTCCAGAGCGTAATACTGGAGGAGACCGCAAAGCGTGCCATAGGCCTCTGCTATATTGACAGCGAGACCCTCAAGGATGACATAGTGGAGGTGGATGTGCGAGGCAAGCGCCTTAAGGCCGTTATCCCCGCCATGCATATGAGCGTAATGGCTCCCCCCTATGCACGCCCCCTGCTGTATCGTCCCACTGAGGAGCAGAAGGCAGTGGCAGTGGAGGATAACCTGCCCAAGGCGGTATCCCTGCTTACAAGGGCGCTGGAAAATCACCGCTGGCGTCAGCAGCGCTGCATAAACCTTATCCCTTCGGAAAACACCCCCAGCCGTGCGGTGCAGATGCTCTGCGCTTCAGATCCTGCCTTCCGCTATGCTGAGCACAAGAAGGTAAAGGCCTTCTACGACAGCGATATATTCTACTATCAGGGCACCAAGTTTATTGACGAGGTGGAGCAGCTTCTGGTGGAGCAGATGCGCCGCTACCTGGGCTGCCGTGAGGTGGAAACAAGGGTGATAAGCGGCCAGATGTCCAATGCAGCCACCTTCTCCGCCCTTGTGGATTGGAAAAACAGGCTGGACCGCAAGCACGACCCCAAGCGCCTTGGCTATGTGCTCAATAACCACATTATCAAGGGCGGCCACCTTTCCGCCCAGCCCATGGGCGCCCTTAAGGACTACATTGCCGTAGACCCTGTAACAGAGCGCAGCGCCGTGGTAAACTTCCCCGTCTGCCCCGATAATATCTACAAGATAGACGTTGAGGAGACCAAGAAGGTAATAGACAAATACCGCCCTGAGCTTATCATATTCGGCAAGAGCATGGTGCTGCACAAGGAGCCTGTGGCTGCAATACGCAAGTTTGTGGATGAGCAGAATATCCCCACCACCATCATGTACGACATGGCGCACGTGCTGGGCCTCATAGGCGATTCCTTCCAGAAGCCCTTTGAGGAGGGTGCAGAGATAGTTACCGGCTCCACCCATAAGACCTTCTTCGGCTCCCAGAGGGGCGTTATCGGCGTAAACTACAAGAAGGATGAGCTGAAATACGGCCTGTGGGAAACCATCGAATCCCGTGCCTTCCCCGGCAGCGTATCCAATCATCATCTGGGCACACAGCTGGGCCTGCTGATGGCAGCCTATGAAATGAACCAGTTTAAGGCAGAGTATCAGAAGGCAGTGGTGGACAGCGCCAAGCACTTTGCAAAGTGCCTTAAGGCAGAGGGCCTGAATGTGGCAGGCGATCCCGCCATAGATTACACCGAGACCCATCAGGTGATAGTATCTGTAGGCTACGGCGAGGGCCCCGAGGTGGCAGAGCGGCTGGAGCAGAACAACATTATCGTAAACTACCAGGCCACTCCCGACGAGGAAGGCTTCACCGCTTCCGGCGCGCTGCGTATAGGCGTAAGCGAGATGGTACGCTTTGGCTTCACCTTTGATGACTTTGCACGGCTTGCTGCCCTCATGGCAGATTGCATACTCCGGGGCAAGGATATATCCGAGGATGTGATAAAGCTGCGCTCCGAGCACCTTGAGATGCAGTACTGCTTCAAGGGCGAGGAATTTGATGCTGCCCTTTCCGGCCTCATGGCAGAGCTGGGCGTCTGATAACAAAGAATTGGCAGGGGCTCCCCGGCGGAGCCCCGTATATTACAAATATCACTATCAAAACAAAATCTCTGGAGGTAAAAACATGAATTATCCTGCTGAACTGAAGTATTCCAAGTCCCACGAGTGGGTAAAGATGGAAGGCGACGTGGCCGTTATCGGCATAAGTGACTTTGCTCAGGACGCCCTTGGCGATGTGGTGTTCATCAACCTGCCCGGCGAGGGCGATGCCGTGGAAGCCGGCGCAGCCTTTGGCGATGTGGAATCCGTAAAGGCCGTATCTGACCTTGTATCTCCCGTTTCCGGCGATATAGTAGAGGTAAATGAGGCCCTGGCAGATGCTCCCGAGGCACTTAATTCCGATCCCTACGGCTCCTGGATAATCAAGGTATCCGGCATTACCGATACCGAGGAGCTGCTTGACGCCGCCGCATACGAAGCATTCTGCGCCGAGGAGGCATAAGTATGGGAAGCTATGTGCCTTCTACAAGGGAAGAGCGCAGGGAAATGCTTCGTGCCATAGGCCTTGAGGATTATCGTGACCTTTATAAGGACGTTCCTCAGGAAATGTATCTGGACCGGCCACTCGATTTGCCTGAGGGCATGAGCGAGCTGGAGGTAAGCCGGGCCATGAACGAGATAGCCGGCAAAAACCATATTTTCCCAACCGTCCTCCGGGGCGCCGGCGCCTATGACCATTACATTCCCAGCGTGGTAAAGTACATTCCCGCCAAGGAAGAATTCCTTACCGCCTACACGCCCTATCAGGCCGAGATGAGCCAGGGCGTGCTCCAGTCCATATTCGAGTATCAGACCATGATATGCGCCCTCACCGGCATGGATGTATCCAACGCCTCAGTATATGATGGGGCTACCGCCGCAGCAGAGGCCGCTGCCATGTGCAGGGACAGGAAGCGCAGGGTCACTCTTATATCCGCCGCTGCCCATCCCGATACCATAAACACAGTACGCACCTATTGCTTTGGCACAAATGACGAGATCCGCATAGTTCCCATGAAGGACGGCCGCACCGATATGGATGCCCTCAGGGAAATGCTCACCGAGGACGTGGCCTCCTTCTACGTGCAGCAGCCCAATTTCTTTGGCCTGTTTGAGGATGCGGAGGCTATAGGCCAGCTTGTGCATCAGGCAGGGGCATTGTACATAATGGGCTGCAATCCCATTGCCCTTGCAATAATGAAGACCCCCGCAGAGTGTGGCGCTGACGTTGCCGTGGGCGAGGGCCAGCCCCTTGGTATGCCCCTGAGCTACGGCGGCCCCTACCTTGGCTATATGGCTGCCACTGCAAAGCAGATGCGTAAGCTCCCCGGCCGCATAGTTGGCGAAACCGTGGATGCCAAGGGCGAGAGGGCATATGTACTTTCCCTCCAGGCCCGTGAGCAGCATATACGCCGTGAAAAGGCCAGCAGCAATATCTGCTCCAATCAGGCCCTGTGCGCCCTTACGGCAGCCGTGTACATGGCGGCAATGGGCCCCGAGGGCATGGCAGAGGCTGCCCGCCAGTCCATGGCAAAGGCCCACTACCTTGCAGAGGGCCTCTGCGCCCTGCCCGGAGTATCCCTGAAATACAAGGGCGAATATTTCCACGAATTCCTCACCATAATGCCCAGGGCCGATGAGGTGCTTGCAGCTCTTGAAAAGGCGGATATACTGGGCGGCCTGCCCGTTGACGGAGGCGTGCTCTGGTGCGCCACCGAAAAGGCCAGCAAGGCAGACCTTGACAGGGCCATCGCCATCGTAAAGGAGGTGCTGAGCTGATGAAGCTGATATTTGAAAAGAGCGTTAAGGGACGCAGCAGCAGCCTCCTTGGCAAATGCGACGTGGAGCCTGTGGCCCTGCCCCAGAGCCTTATGCGTGCTGAAGCTCCCGCACTGCCTGAGATAAGCGAAACCGACCTTTCCCGCCACTATACCGAGCTTTGCCACAATGTGCATGGCGTGAACTGCGGCTTTTACCCTCTGGGCTCCTGCACCATGAAGTACAATCCCCGCATAGATGAGGAAATAGCCGCTCTGCCCGGCTTTACCGCCATACATCCCCTGGCCCCTGCATACTCTACCGAGGGCTGCCGGGAGGTGCTGGATAAGGCAAGGGAATACCTGTGCGAGATAACCGGCATGGATGGCATGACCTTCCAGCCTGCCGCAGGCGCACATGGCGAATTTACCGGAGTTCTGCTCATAAAGAAGTACCATGAGAGCCGCGGCGAAGCCCATCGCTGCAAGATAATAGTGCCGGATTCCGCCCATGGCACCAACCCGGCCACCGCAGCAATGTGCGGCTATCAGGTGGTGAATATACCCTCTGCGCCCAATGGCTGCGTGGACCTTGAGGCCCTTAAGGGCGTGCTGGGCCCGGATACCGCCGGCCTTATGCTTACCAACCCAAACACCGTTGGCATATTCGATGAAAACATACTGGAGATAACCCGCCTTGTTCATGAGGCAGGCGGCCTCTGCTACTATGACGGTGCCAATCTTAACGCCATCATGGGCGCAGTGCGCCCCGGCGATATGGGCTTTGACTGCATCCATATGAACCTGCATAAGACCTTTGCCACCCCCCATGGCGGCGGCGGCCCCGGCGCAGGCGCAGTGGGCTGCAAGGCACACCTTAAGGAATTCCTGCCCACCTCCGCCCTTATGGATGGAGAGGGTGCGCTGCAGATGCGTAGCTTCGCAGGCAACTTCCTTGTGGTGGTAAAGGCCCTTACCTACATCATGACCCTGGGACGGGAGGGTATACCCGAGGCCTCCGCAAATGCCGTGCTCAATGCAAATTACCTTATGCGTAAGATCCAGGGCACCTTTGAGCCTGCCTTTGACAGGATATGCATGCATGAATTCGTGCTGGATCTGTCCGAATTCAAGAAGCGCACAGGGGTATCCGCTCTGGATGTGGCAAAGTCCCTTATAGACTACGGTATGCATCCCCCCACAATGTACTTCCCCCTCATAGTTCACGAGGCCCTTATGCTGGAGCCCACCGAAACCGAGAGCCGGGAGACCCTGGACTGGGCGGCGGATATATTCCGCAAGCTCTATGCCCTTGCGGAAACAGACCCCGAGTATATGCATAATGCACCCCATAGCGCCTATATTGCCCGCCCGGACGAGGTGCGGGCCGCAAGGACGCCCATACTCCGCTACACCGGAGAATAAACCAAAGCATAATAAAAAAACGCCGCCCAATGGTTTTGCTCCATTGGGCGGCAAAGTAAAGACAGGAGATATTTCATGAGCCATTTTCAACTCATAGTGATAGGTGCGGGCCCCGGCGGCTATATGGCAGCCCTTCATGCCGCAAAGAACGGCCTGACTACCGCCGTCATAGAAAGCCGTCAGGCGGGCGGCACCTGCCTTAACAGGGGCTGCGTGCCCACAAAGACCCTGCTCCATTCCTCCGAAATATACTCAAGCGCCAAAAACGGCCTCCATGCAGGCATCAGCGCAGAGAATATCACTGCGGACATACCTGCCATATTCGCCTACAAGCGGCAGATATCCGAAAAGCTGTCAGGCGGCATAGAGGGTATGTTTAAAAAGGCTAAGGTGGAGCTTATACGGGGCACCGGCCTTATTACTGCCCCGGGCAAGGTGGAGGTGACGGGGGCGGATGGGGAAAAGGCCCTGTACACCGCCGACAATATACTCATAGCCACCGGCTCCGTGCCTGCAATGCCTCCCATACCCGGGCTGGATCTGCCCGGCGTGATGAATTCCGATGCGCTCCTTGAGGGGGCAGATCATCTTTATGAATCCATAGTGATAATAGGCGGCGGCGTGATAGGCGTGGAATTCGCCACCTTCTACAGCGAACTCGGCTGCAAGGTGACCATCATCGAGGGCATGGACAGGCTGCTGCCCACCCTTGACAGGGAGCTCGGGCAAAACCTTGCCCTTATCCTTAAAAAGCAGGGAGTAAGCATACATACCGGCGCAATGGTAAAGCAGGTGCGCCGGGGCGAGAATGGCCTTGAGGTGGATTTTGCCGCTAAGGATGGGGATAATACCGTATCCGGCGAGGTGGTGCTCTGCGCCATAGGCAGGCGGCCAAATACCGCAGGGCTGTTTGCAGAGGGACTGTCCGTGGAAATGAACGGCCGCAGCATTGCGGTGGATGAAAGCTACCGCACCAGCCTCCCCGGCGTATACGCCATAGGCGACGTATCCTCCAGGATACAGCTTGCCCACGTTGCCACGGCGCAGGGCATTGCCTGCGTGGATGGCATATGCGGCAGGGAAAACTCCGTAAATATGTCGGTGGTGCCAAGCTGCATTTACTGCCGCCCCGAGATAGCCACCGTGGGCATGACGGAGGCCGAGGCCAAGGAAGCAGGGATAAATGCAAAGGTGGGCAAGTGCGTAATGTTTGGCAATGCCCGCACCCTTATAGTGGATACCGGCCGCAGCTTTATGAAGATAGTGGCGGATGGAGACAGCGGGGCCATAATCGGCGCCCAGCTCATGTGTACCAACAGCACGGATATGATAAGCCAGCTTGCTCAGGCCATTGCAAACCGGATGACGCCTGCACAGCTTCTTCTTGCCATGCGTCCCCATCCCACCTTTGAGGAGGCCCTTACAGAGGCCCTTGAGGATCTGGCAGCCAAGCTGTAGCCCCATTAAAGCCATAAATAAAAAGGAACGGCTGTAAGCCGTTCCTTTTTGAATATTCATGCATATAAATAAAAGGGCCGTGTACCAGATGGTACACGGCCCTTTGTTGCTTTGCTCAGCCAGGGCTTTCAGCGTGGAATTACTCCATATCGCTGAGCTTCTTGTAGTATTCGTACTTGTCCTTGGCTTCCTGCTCGGCCTTGTCAAACAGCTCCTCGGCAACCTGGGGGAACATCTTCTTGAGGGAGGCATAGCGAACCTCGCCCATGATGAAGTCCTTATACTCAGACTTTGCGGGCTTGCTGTCCAGGATGAAGGGATTCTTGCCTTCCTTGGCCAGCTCAGGATTGTACCTGTACAGGGGCCAGTAACCGGCCTCAACGGCCTTCTTGGCCTCCTCCTGAGACTTGCCCATGTTGATACCATGGTTGATGCAGGGAGCGTAGGCGATGATGAGGGAGGGGCCATGGTAGGCTTCAGCCTCAGTGATAGCCTTCATGAGCTGGTTCTTATCGGCGCCCATGCAGACCTTGGCAACGTATACATAGCCGTAGCTCATTGCCATCAGGCCCAGGTCCTTCTTGCCGGTGCGCTTGCCTGCTGCGGCAAACTTGGCAATGGGGCCGGTGGGGGTAGCCTTGGAGGACTGTCCGCCGGTATTGGAGTAAACCTCGGTATCCATTACCAGCACGTTTACATCCTCATTCATGGCCAGCACGTGGTCAAGTCCGCCGTAGCCGATGTCGTATGCCCAGCCGTCGCCGCCGAATATCCACTGGCTCTTCTTGGTGAGCAGATCCTTCATGGAGAGGATATCCTTCTTCTCACAGCAATCGCAGCCGCAGCTCTCAAGGGCGGCTACCAGCTTGGCACCGGCTTCACGGGAGCCCTTGGCGCAGTTCATCTTCTCAAGCCACTCATTGCAGGCGGCCTTTACATCTTCCTTCTCGGCCTTCTCGGCGAGAGCCTTTACGGCATCTGCCAGCTTGGCGCGGCGCTGTGAGGTGGCAAGGTTCATACCGAAGCCAAACTCGGCGTTATCCTCAAAGAGGCTGTTTGCCCAGGCGGGGCCGTGACCCTTCTTGTTTACGCTGTAGGGCACGGTGGGGGCAGAGCCGCCGTAGATGGAGGAGCAACCGGTAGCATTGGCAACCATCATCCTGTCGCCGTAGAGCTGAGTTACCAGCTTTACATAGGGAGTTTCACCGCAGCCTGCACAGGCGCCGGAGAACTCAAACAGGGGCTGGAGGAACTGGCTGTTCTTTACGGTATTGGGATTGAACTCAACATCTGCCTCGGGCAGATCCAGGCACAGGTTCCAGTTGTCATTTTCCACATCGGCCACGTCTGCAAGGGCGGTCATGGTGAGGGCACCCTTGGCCTTGGCGGGGCAGATATCGGCGCAGTTGCCGCAGCCGGAGCAATCCAGCGGGCTTACCTGCATACGGAACTTGAAGCCGGCGAATTCCTTGCCGGTGGCAGGCTTGGTATCAAAGGGAACGGCAGTTTCTTCCTTGATGAGGAAGGGACGGATGCAGGCATGGGGGCAAACCATGGAGCACTGATTGCACTGGAGGCAGGCGTCAGCATTCCATACAGGCACCTCTACTGCTATGCCGCGCTTTTCGTAGCGGGTGGTGGCGGTGGGTACGCAGCCGTCAGCAGCCAGCTTGGAAACGGGCAGCTTATCGCCATTCTGGGCAAGAACGGGCTTGATGAAATCCTGGAAGTAGGGATCATCGGTAACGTCCTTTACTACCTTGCCCTCGGTGGTGGTGGCCCAGGATTCGGGATACTTGACCTCTACGAAGCCGTTTGCGCCGGCGTCGATGGCGGCGTAGTTCTTCTGAACCACTTCATCGCCCTTCTTGGCGTAGGACTTCTTGGCGGCGGCCTTCATGTAATCGATGGCCTCTGCGGCGGGGATAACATTGGCAAGCACGAAGAATGCAGCCTGCATAACGGTATTGATACGGTTGCCCATACCAACCTCGCGGGCGATCTTGATGCCATCCATGTTGTAGAACTTTACCTTCTTCTGGGCAATGGCGTTCTTCATGGAAGCGGGGAGCTCGCTCTCCATTTCCTCGAGAGTCCAGGGGGAGTTCAGCAGGAATACGCCGCCCTCCTTGATGCCCTCCAGCATATCGTACTTGGTAACGTAGGAGGAATTGTGGCAGGCGATAAAGTCTGCTGCATCTATAAGGTAGGGGCTCTGGATGGGGGTCTTGCCGAAGCGCAGATGGCTTACGGTGAGGCCGCCGGACTTCTTGGAGTCATAGGAGAAGTAGCCCTGTGCGTACATATCGGTATGGTCGCCGATGATCTTGATGGAGTTCTTGTTGGCGCCAACGGTACCATCGGAGCCCAGGCCGTAGAACTTGCAGGCGATGGTGCCCTCGGGGGCGGCGTTTACCTGCTCCTTTACCTCAAGGGAGGTGAAGGTAACGTCATCGGTGATGCCTACGGTGAAGTGGTTCTTCATTTCGCCGTCAAGGTTATCATAGACTGCCTTTGCCATGGAGGGGGTGAACTCCTTGGAGCCCAGGCCGTAACGGCCGCCTACTACCTTAACGTCGCTGCGGCCACATTCAAACAGCGCATTTACAACGTCCTGATAGAGGGGCTCGCCCAGGGAGCCGGATTCCTTGGTACGATCCAGCACGGCGATCTTCTTTACGGAGGCGGGGAGAGCCTTTACAAACCTGTCGGCAGGGAAGGGGCGATACAGGCGAACCTTCAGCAGGCCCAGCTTTGCGCCCTTGGCGTTCAGGTGGTTGATGGTCTCCTCTACAACGTCAGCGCCGCTGCCCATGATGACGATAACGTTTTCAGCATCTGCTGCGCCAACGTAATCGTACAGATTGTACTTGCGGCCGGTGAGGGCGCTTACCTGATCCATGTAGCCCTGAACGATGTCGGGCAGGTCAAGGTAGAGCTTGTTTGCAGCTTCGCGGCCCTGGAAGTAGATGTCAGGGTTCTGGGCGGAGCCGGCAAGGTGAGGATGCTCAGGATTGAGAGCACGATCACGGAACTTCTTTACTGCATCGTAATCAAGGAGCTTGCCCATGTCCTCATAGTCGATGGCTTCTACCTTCTGTATCTCGTGGGAGGTACGGAAGCCGTCAAAGAAGTGAACGAAGGGGATGCTGGACTTGATTGCGGAAAGGTGGGTGACCAGCGCAAGGTCCATTACCTCCTGAACAGAGGCGGAGGCAAGCATTGCAAAGCCGGTCTGACGGGTGCCCATAACGTCGCTGTGGTCTCCAAAGATGGACAGAGCGTGATAAGCCAGGGCACGGGCGGATACGTGGAATACGGCGGGGAGCTGCTCGCCTGCGATCTTGTACATATTGGGGATCATCAGCAGCAGGCCCTGGGATGCGGTGAAGGTGGTGGTGAGAGCGCCGGCCTTGAGGGAGCCATGCACTGCGCCTGCGGCGCCCGCCTCGGACTGCATTTCGGCTATCTTAACCTTCTGGCCAAAAAGGTTAACACGGCCGTTTGCTGCCCAGTCGTCCGCAACTTCCGCCATGGGGGAAGAAGGGGTGATGGGGTATATCGCAGCCACGTCGCTGAATGCATAGGCAACGTGCGCGGCAGCGGTATTACCATCGATGGTCATGGTTTTTGCCATTGTTGAAACGTCCTCCTGATGGTGTATTTTAATAGGTAATCGTATAAAATCATATACAGTTTAATTATAGTATTGTGTTATGGCAGTGTCAAGGAATGGGGGAGGGGTATGTGGTCTGGGGCGGTATTATAGAATAATTATAAATTATCATGGGTGCATAACGAACTGTTATGGCTGAGTTATAGGATATGGTGACATAGTTCGAAAAATATAAAAAAATTTTGTGAATTTGGCATTTTCCACTTGCATTTCAGCAGGGATGGTAATAATATTAAAAGGGTTGGTTATACAAAAAAATTATGATTATATATGCATCCCAGCATAAAGGAGGGGAACAAAAATGCCCGCAAAAATGAAGATTAGATCTGCCTACTCGAACCTGCCTACAGCCGAAAGAAAAGTCGCTGATTTTATACTGGAGAACCCATCCAGGGCTTCTCTAATGGTAATAAACGAGATAGCTGACGCCGCCGGCGTTTCAGTGCCCTCAGTTACCAGGCTTGCAAAGAAGCTGGGCTATAATGGCTTCCTGGATTTCAGGGTAGCATTGGCCAGCGGCTCATCCTCCATTGAGTCCCTCAAGAGTGAGCCCATCCGTTCAGACGATAATGACGAGGCCGTAATAGAAAAGGTCTTCCTTTCCTCTATGCGTGCCCTTGAGGATACCCTTAAGGCCATGAACAGGCAGAAGCTTGCTGAGACGGCCGATAAGTGCGTTGCCGCAAACCGCATTTTCGTGGTGGGCGTTGCCAGCAGCTCTGTGCTTGCAGAGGAGCTTGCCATGCAGTTGGTAGGCATGGGCTGCGACGCAGTGGCAGTATCCGAAGCCCAGGTGATGGAAGTGCTTTCCAATCGCTTCACCGATAAGGACGTATTCATCGGCATATCCCGCAGCGGCCGCACCAGGATGGTGATAGATACCCTCAAGGCTGCTAAAAACAGGGGCTGCTATACTGCCTTCATCAGCAACTACATCAATTCCCCCGCAGCGGCCCTGTCCGATGCATTCTTCTGCACCTCCTGCGTGGATGATGTGAAGAATATCACCGGCAAGGAGTCCAGCCTGACCATGCAGGCAATGATGGGCACACTGGTGCTGCTGATGGCCCGCAAGGGTGCAAGCAACCGCTGATGCTGACAAGGGATCTGCATACACATACCATTTACAGCCACGGCAAGGGCACTCCTGAGGAGAATGTCCTTGCCGCTATTTCTATGGGGCTGGAAGCCGTGGCCATAAGCGAGCATGGGCCGGGCCATATGTTTTTCGGCGTCCGCGGGGAAAAGCTACGTGCCCTCAGGGCGGAGGTGGACAGGCTGGCCCAAAGGTACGCCCGGGATATACAGGTGCTCATGGGAATAGAGTGCAATCTTACCGGCTTTGGCAAATGCGATATGCCGGAGGATATGATGGATATGTTTGACGTAAGGCTGCTGGCCTTCCACAAGGGAGCCCCTGCGGCAGATGGCTTTGGCCTGCGCCGCAATATGGAGGCCCTGCACCTCTGGCAGGCTGAGCCGGAAAAGACTGCCCTTGCCCTGCTTGAGGCGGGGGAGAAATACAATATAGACATATTTGCCCACCCGGGCCTTTATATAAAGAGCCATATCCCCACCCTTGCGGCAGGGGCCAAAGAGCTGGGCATAAAGCTGGAGATAAACGGCGCACGCACCACCATGACGGCTGAGGAGCTTCAGCAGGCCGTTAAAGCGGGGGCGGAGCTGATAATAGGCAGCGATGCCCACACCCCCGGCCGGGTGGGAGATGACAGCCTTGCCTATGGGGCCGCAGAGGCCGCGGGCGTGCTGGACAGGGTGGTAAACATAAAGCGTTAAACCAAAAAGCCCCATACAAAGCGGGGCTTTTGTTTTTTACATAATCAGCAGCTTGCGCTCCGGGAGTAAAATAGCAAAACCATGGGAAGTGAAAAAAGTGGCATTACGCCACTTTTTTTGTATGAATATAGGTACGGCTATGCCTCCAGCACCCCGTTTATGTATTCCGGCACGATGTCGGTAACATCCCGCCTGAGGCAGAATTCCACATCCTTATCAAAGCCCAGCCGCATGAGCTTTGAGCAGTGATGGGTAAGGGACAGCTCCCGCTGATCGTTTTTCCAGGATTTGTATACCAGGCAGGCCACAAGGGTCATGTCGCAGGCGGATACATTGCCCCCTGCAAGGCGTATTATGGCTTCTGCAATGGCACCGGCAGCATAAATATCATCGGCGGAGATCTCTCCGTCGGTGCCGGCGCACATGATTATCACGTCATTGCCAAGCTCCACCGCCCGGCGTGCCACGGCGGTGCAGTTGAGCATACAGCCCAGCAGCACGTTTGCGGCTCCTTCAGCGCCGCAGAGGGCGCCTGTGCCATTGGTGGTGCTGACCACTACGCTCTTGCCGCTTACGGTTTCCCGGTTATATTCAAAGGGGGAATTGCCCAGGTCAAAGCCGGGCAGCTTTATGCCGCCCCGCTCGCCGCCCAGTATGCAGCCTCCCATCCTGTTTGCGATGGATACGGCCTCCGCAGGCTCGTTTGTGGGGATGACCTTTGTGGCACCGTTTACCAGAGCCCAGGTCATGCTGGTGCTGGAGCGGAGCAGGTCTATTGATATTACAGTGCGCCCCGCCAAATGTGACGAGGGCAGCTTAACATAGCAGCCGTAGGTTTTTATGTGCAAGGATGTATCCTCCATGGTAAAATATGCATCAATTTAGAAATAATACGCAGTGCAATACTCATTATACACCACCTGGCCGGGTAAATACAAGGGCTGCCGCAGCTCCTGCTACTGAGGCGATGAGGGCTGCAGCCACACTATGGCGTGGCTTTGTTATGCCCACAGACCCAAGATACAGGGAAACGGTATAAAATATGGTTTCGGTGGAGCCCAGCATAACGGAGGCGGCGCAGCCCAGAAAGGAATCCGCCCCGCAGGATGAATATACATCCTGAAGCAGTGCCATTGCGGCGCTTCCTGAAAAGGGCCGCAGCACGAAAAGGGGAGCAAGCTCCTCAGGCATACCCAGTGCCTGGCAGATGGGGGAGATAAGGCCGGTGAACCTATCCATTGCGCCGCTGTGGCGGAATATGGCAAGGGCTATCATCATGGCGGCCATGGTGGGCAGTATTTTTCCTATAAGGGGCAGTGCCTCAGATGCGCCGGATATAAAGGCTGAGTATACATCCACGCCCTTTATGTAGGCATATATCAGCAGGGCGAGTATCAGCCCCGGCAGTATGTAGCTCATGGGCTCACCCTTGCAAGGGCTCTGCACATGAGCACGGCGCAGGCGGCGGATATTACGGATGCGGCAAATGTGGGCAGCACAACCGAGTATACGTCCTGGGCCCCGGCGGCGGCTCTCAGGGCCAGCACGCCTGTGGGTAGCAGCTCCACCGCAGAGGAATTCAGCGCTATAAACATACACATATCATCCGTAGCCACGCCGGGGCGGAGGTTATGCCGGGCCATTTCTCCCATGGCTTCCAGACCAAAGGGGGTGGCAGCGCCGCCAAGGCCAAAGAAATTGGCTGAAAGGTTCAGCGTTACTGCGGGAATGGCCTCAGGAGAATCCGGCATGAGGCGCCTGAGCAGGGGTGCCATAAGTCTGCCCAGCTTATCTATGAGCCCGGAGGCCCGGGCAACATTCATAAGCCCCATCCACAGCATAAAGCTGCCCCCAAGGGACAGGCACAGCGTTATGGTTTCCGCCGCGCCCGAAGCCATTGCATCCACGGCTGCGCCAGGCTGACCGTCTACTGCAAAGGCTATCATTCCAGATGCTATCAGTATTCCCCAAAGCCAGTTCATCATGGCTAATACTTATGCGTAAGGGAGAGGAAAAATGCGGCCCATGGCAGGGCTTCAGCCCATAATAAAAAGGCGCAGCACGGGCTGACGCCTTATGTCGGCGGATGCCGTATATTTACCTGGGCCGGGAGGCTATGGCCCGTATAAAGCCATTTGCGGCCCTGTAGAGCAGCAGACTTATGCTGAATATGATTCCGCCCAGTATGTCGCTAAAACAGTGAACGCCGCACATCAGCCGACGAAACTGCATCATGGCGGTGGGCAGTATGCACAGGCTGAGCATTGTGGTGGAGGAGGGGCAGGAGGGCTCCAGCGCCCCATTTATCGGCACAGGCCGGGAGTTTATCACGTTGCATAAAAAAGGAGCTTAAGAGGGCATTTCTCCCCCTTTAAGCTCCCGAATGTACATCAGCTAAGGTATGATTTTATTCCTTTACGCCAAGGCCCAGCTCCTCCGTAACGGTCTGCATGCCCTTTATGGTAAGGGCCATTACGGTATCCAGCTCCAGCCCCAGCATTTCGCAGCCGTGCTTTATCACGTCCCTGTTGCACTTGGCGGCGAAGCCCTTGTCCTTAAACTTTTTCTTCAGGCTCTTTACCTCAAGGTCGGTAAGGCCGGTGGGCCGCATAAGGGCGCAGGCGGATACTATGCCGGTAAGCTCATCCACGGTGTACAGGCTCTTTGCAAGATTTGATACCGGCTCGCACTCCTCGGTGCATATGCCATAGCCGTGGCTGATGATGGCGGCCACATCCTCCTCATCCAGCCCCTCGCCTGCAAGAAGCTCGCGAACGTGATGGCAATGCTCCTCGGGATACTTTTCAAAATCCACATCGTGAAGGTAGCCAATGGCCTTATAATGCTCCACATCCTCCCCAAAATGCTCTGCCATGGCGCCCATTGCGGCGGATACTGCCAGGGCATGGGTGAAAAGGTGAGGCTCGGTAACGTGCTTTTTAAGTATTTCCTGTGCTTTTTCAAGAGTAAGCTGTGCCATTATATGTAAACCTCCCAAATATAATATACGATTTCCTGTCAATTATACCCACTTGTCCGGCGGATGTAAAGAAAAAAGGACAGTGAAGCTGTCAATTCGCCTGCTGATACCCGGTAAATCCATTTGACCCATGTGCGCCTGTGGCGATAGGCAAAAGCCGAAAAAGGCTCGGTGAATTGGAAAAAGCCCACTTTTGCGACAACAATTCCCCCGGGGTTTATAAGGGGCCGCAGCCCCTTATGTTTATTCCGGCTCCGACGGCATGTACGTCGGAACGGATGAAAACCGGAGTTTTCTTACCCTGCGGGTTTTGCCGCCCGTGAGCCTGTGGCGAGAGGCAAAAGCCGAAAAAGACTCGAGGAAGTGGCTAAAGGCCACTTTTTCGACAACATAAAAAGGGACTGCCGAAGCAGTCCCTTTATGCAGTTCAAATTACGTATTAGCCAAGGAAGCTCTGGATTTGAGCGAACAGAACGATGGCCATGATTACGGGTACTACAAACTTGAAGCAGAAGTTGAAGTACTTGTAAGCAGTGAACTTCTTGCCACAGTTTTCGCATTCCTCTGCGACCATCTTGGTGCCGAATACCCAGCCGATGAGGATGCTCATTACCATTGCGCCAATGGGCATCAGAACGCCCTCTGCCAGGAAGTCATAGAAGTCAAGCCAGTCAGCGGTGGCAGCCATGGTGGGCAGGTTGAACATAACGGCGGGGTTGTTAATCCATGCGCCGCCAGCAACGTTGGTGCCGAGGCCGTCAAGAGCGGTGGGCAGGCCTACGATGAAGGCGATAACGGCCATGATGATGGTCATCTTCTTACGGGCAGGATCCTTGCCCTGCTCAATGCGCTTGTCGATGAGGAAGGTGGTGCAGACCTCAAGCAGGGAGATAGAGGAGGTGATGGCAGCAATGAGTACCAGGAAGTAGAACAGGAAGCCCATTATGTTGCCAATGGTGCCGCCCATGCCCTTGAGGAACACGGTCTGCATGGAGTTGAACAGCAGGCCGGGGCCAGCGCCGTATTCGAGGCCGTAAGCGGAGCAGGCAGGCATAACAGCCATACTGGCCATGATAGCTACGATAGTATCGGCTACGGGGATGATGACGGCATTG
>CAYMPG010000020.1:0-34929 GCA_964392455.1 uncultured Clostridium sp.
GCGGCCGCTGCATAGGCGTATGCAATTTTGACGCCATAGTGCCCACCTTCGGCCAGAGCGAGGAGCTGCTCAATAAAAAGATTGCCGAATACGCCCTTGCCGTGGTAAAGGATAAGCCTAATTTCCACATCAGCCTTGCAATAGATGTATCCCCCTGCTGCGACTGCCATGCGGAAAACGATGTGCCCATCGTGCCCAATGTGGGTATGTTTGCCTCCTTTGACCCTGTGGCAATAGATATGGCCTGCGCTGATGCGGTAAACGCCATGCCTGTAAATCCCCAGAGCGTCCTTGCAAAGAGGGAGCAGTGCACCTGCGATCACTTTACAAACAGCTACCCCAATACCAACTGGCGGGTGCAGGTGGAGCATGGCGAGGCCATCGGCCTTGGCTCCATGAACTACGAGCTGGAGCTGCTCTGATTCGAAAGGACATAATTCACCTTGCTGGAACGCTATACGGCGGTGGACGTGGAAACGCCAAACCGCAATAATGACTCGATATGCTCCATTGGCATAGTCCATATGGAATACGGAGCTCCCGTTTTTCAGCGGGAGTTCCTTGTGAACCCCCATGAGCACTTTGATGACTACAATATAAAAATACACGGCATCACCCCCCACATGGTCAGCAGCGCCCCCTCCTTTGAGGACATATGGCCTGAAATAGCCCCCTTTTTCGGCGGCATAATGGCAGCCCACAGCGCCACCTTTGACCTGGGGGTAATATGCAAATCCCTTGCCCTGAGGAATATCCCCATACCTGATATACGCTATGTATGCACCCTCAGCAAGGCCCGCCGCCATCTTCCCAAGGAGGAATGTGGCAGCCACCGGCTCAATGACCTGTGCGCCGGGCTGGGCGTCCCCCTTGAGCACCATCATAACGCTCTGGATGACGCTCTGGGCTGCGCCCTTATACTGGAAAAGCTGGTGGATAGATTTGGCTGTGATGATACAGACCTGCGTACCTATTCCTTCAAGGGCGTACAGCCCACCGTTACCCGGCAGGAGCGCAATACCGCCATCCGCGCCCTGTGGCAGGCCATGGAGCTTCACGGCCGCTCTGCGCTCATCACCCCCGAGTACCACGAGGCCCTTGAGGACTGGGCCAGAAAAAACGACCGCTACCTGCGTGACCCGGATATACTCGCCTGCCATAACCTTATCGAGGAAGCGCTGGAGCGGGGCAGCATACCGGATGAGGAATACGAGGCCATAATGGGCCTGTAGCCTCCGCCGCAAAATATGCACTGCAAAAAGGCCCGAATTATCGGGCCTTTTTCTTTTGATTCGCAGTTCCTTTCCATCAGGCAGCTTATTTATATCCATCCATGCTCCCTGGCTCTTTCAAAAAACGGTTATCTCTCCATCCTCAGCAAATGAATACTATCCTCTCGTTTCCTGTAAGCACCTCCGGCAGGTCGTCATTGCAGCGGCGCAGGTTTTCACGGGAGGTATTGTACTGCCTTGCAACAGAATACAGCGTATCCCCCGGAGCAGGGAAGTATGCCATCAGCCCATGGGGCGTTTCCCTTGGGGCACATTCCTCTATGCCGGATACCGCCATTATGTCATCGGCGGCGTACAGCCGGGCAGATAGCAGTATGGTGCAGCTCAGCTCCACCGAGCGGCCGCCCCCGGAGGCAGAGGCCCATACATTCACCGACGCAAGGGCGTGGGCCGCTCCCGGCGCATCCGCCTCCAGCGAAAAGGGCACATCCTCCCCAAATGTGAATATGCTGCCGCTTTCCCCGGAATAAAGTATCCTTACCGCCAGCAGCCCCTCAACGGCCAGCCGGTCATTTTCCATTCCCAGGGAGGTCACAAGGGGCCGCACAGTAGCGTATATCACCCGCTGTGCATCTGGCATTCCCTCAGGCAGCATCACGTTTTCCGTAACCGAATGGCGGTGCTCCACGCACCCCAGGAATGAGCAGGGCCTTAGCCTGTTGTGCTGGCACTCAAAGGGCATTGTGGGGGAAAATATATCCACAACCGCCTCCGCCTTGGCGCAGGTGCGGCCAAGTATGCGGTAATCCAGCCGCACATCCCCTATCACCACGCCGAATTCCTCCGACGCCCGCACATCCCATGCCTCTACCGTCACCTGTCCCCACAATGGGGCCTGGCCGCTGCCCTCCACGGTCTCTGAAAATGGCAGCGCCCTGCTGAGCTGGCTCAGCACCCCGGTACGGCTCTCCACAAGGGCGGATATGTACACCGTTCCCTCAAGTATAAGCCCATCCTGGGAGGGTATCACCTCCCGCAGCCCGGCGCATACCTCTGAATAAAGCACCCGGGCCGCAAAGGGGGCCTCCAGCTCCTCCCTCAGCCGTATGCTGCCTGCCTGCTCCTGAGTTTCGCAGGATAGGGTAAGCTCCCGGGTATCCTGCTCACCGTCCTCCACCCCGGATATGGAGGAAAGCACCCTTATGCCCCCGGGAGCTGTAATCTGCACGGCCATGTCCGCCACGGCGTTCAGCCGCAGCCGCCCGTTTTCATTGGCAAGCTCCAGCGTTTGCAGCGAGGGCTGCACCTGGGCGTTCATGCCGGGCCTTACCCCCTCCGCCGGTATAACGTGGCGAAAGGCCGCCCGGGAGGAAAAGGCAAATACGCTGCCATCCGTGCATATCACGTCCACGCACACCCTGCCCTCCACATTTACCGCATCCTCTGCGGCCTGTGCGCCGGTAAGCGCCACGCTCCCCGTGCAGGACAGCACCTCCCTTGCAGAGCGGCCCTCTGGCACAGGTATCTCCCCCTCCACCACCGCCTGAGCAAGGCCGGAATATATCATATGCTCCCCCGGGAGCTCCTTCCATATAAGTTCCATGCGGCAAACCTTCCTTCCGTCAGTCAAATAATGATGCTTTGCTTATATATGCTTATGACTGAGCATCCGGCAAAATGTCTGGTAAGCCGCCCTACGGAAATAAATTATGGAATAATTCTCTGTACGTTTGGCCGATAAAATGCATAAAAAAAAGCATATGCATAGTATATAATCACAGAGTTATCCATGTTATCAACATGGTTATCCACATTTCAAGGGGTTTTAGGCATGGATAAGTGTTATAAATCCGTTTATAAAAAACTCTTGCCGAATAATTATAACCCTCTCCATGAATATCCCCACCCGGCCCATGTTAATTTATCACGCAGTAAAAAATAATATATCATTCTGTAGAAAATCCGCCCCTCCTGTATGCAAAAAGGCCGCAATCTGAATTGAGCGCTGCCTTTGGTTTAATGTTTTTTTATTTAGGGCATTCCCTGAATTTTGCCGCTTATTACGTCGGTTCACTCACCAAATCCACCATCACTAAAGGCCGAAACAAAAGCAAAAGCTTTGCCAAACAACAATAAAATGATATTGCTATTATTCTAGGTATAGAATACAATCATACCAAGAATTATACAGTTATTTCTGAATCACACTGGAGGCGTATCAATGGAATATATGTCTGCAAAAGAAGCTGCTAATAGGTGGGGCATCTCTCAAAGGCGCGTGGCGATGCTTTGTTCTGAAAAAAGGATCGCTGATGCAGCCATGGTTGGGAATATGTGGATTATTCCAGCAATGGCAGAAAAGCCTGTGGATGCAAGAAGCACTCGTTATAATAAGATAACAGAATCAACCGTTAAACCCTTTTTAAAATGGGCGGGCGGCAAAGGTCAACTGCTTAGAGAAATAGAAAGGTATTATCCATTTGAGAATAGCAAAATAAGTAAGTATGCAGAGCCGTTTGTTGGAGGTGGAGCGGTCATAATTTCCTCCTTTGTGCCGAACCTGCACAGCAAAACAAAGGTTCAGTAACTTTTGTTACTAAACCCCTTATATGAACCACAATCTTGGGGAGAAACAATACTTAGAATACGTATTCGTCTACGTATATGTAGTGCCCTCTGATCGAGGCTCTGCTGAGTTCGTTCCGGTGGAGGTGGCGTGATGATAGTATTTTGTTGATTTGTTCAGAAAGGACCAGATGGAAACGCTTATTTCCCTTACTTTCTATAAATATTATACCAAAAATTCAGGGGAAAATCGAATTTTTAGGCAATATCAAGTTTTGCCATAATAGAGTAAAACAATCGAATTTTTTAAAACTCGTGCAGATAACGGTTAATTGAATTCTCAGATATTCTCACTGTTTTTAGTATCATTTCTGTATTGATTTATCCTTGCTTGATGCGTTTGCTTTAAGCGCTCTAATTCTTGACGATTATTGCAAACAACGTATCCCCATTGGCGCATTACTTGAGTTACAAAAGCATAGTCATTATAACTTTTAAGAACTGCAGGGTTAGCAATGTAAAATCTTGCGATTCTATTATCAGAATTATGCTTATTGATTTCACCTTCGCGCATCATAATTATTGCTATGTTGGAGGAAATTGGCAAATAATAGCTTCCATTATGGATACCGATTAAGCCACAAATTGGTAAAACAAATGGAATTTCGGTTTTATTTATAAGAAATGATAGTATGTATTCCTCAAGCAATCCCGCTTCTTTGGCAAGTTCTGGTCCATAAACAGCCATAATATCATGTGCGTCTTGAGCAGTTATTTCAAAAAAAATTTTCGAAATAACTAGATTGTTGTTCATCGCTTTATGTGCAATAGGATCTCTTGATATAAGCGAATAAGCAAATTGCTTTATTGCATTTAGGTGAGATACTTCTATGCTGATAGTAGGCTGGTAGAAATCGATGTTATCAAGAGCAGACAGGGCGTTGCTGAGAGGTGTTTCAATCGATTGATTAAGATGCTGTTCAACCGTGGTAGAATAGTATCCTGATTCAGTGTTTGTAGAGCTAGCATGCCCATTCTTTTTAATAAAATCGCCACATATATCGTAAGAATAGAAAGAATTAAAGCGAGGATTTTCAAACCTCTTTAAAATACATTTAGGCATCTGAATGTGAGAATCAATTTCGTTAGATGATGTATCCTTGGTCATGAATTAAGTCCTTTATTATTTGATGGATATAGTATATCATATTATTCCACATAAAATAGGCGCAATCTTATAGTAAAAAGACCTTTCCGTCATGCCGTAAGGTCTTTTATCTTTCCATATTTCATTTTCTTTAAGCCGCCTGAAGCTCGACTTCTGCTTTCACGATTGAAAGTGCATTTTCAATTTGGATTTCGGCAATTTCCGTTACACCGAACCGGGCCACTTCGGGATACATTGCGAAGATCCACTTTTTGATGATTGCATAGCGGATGGGATGACTCTTTGCCAGCAAACACCGATGTTCGTATTACTCCATATTAACGGCGGCATTTGTATGGGTGAGGATATAGTCCTCCATATACTTATAGGTAAGGCTGCGATAGCATTCTTTATCTTCATCTTCCATATACTCCTTGGGCTTTCGCTCGCTGTGCAGAAGTTTTACCTTTTTTGTTGGGTCAGCGCAGCGGGGATACATGTCTTCCAGCCAATGAAAGAACGCCTTGAGATTGCAAAGATAGTTGTTGACGGTGGTGGTGCTCACCGCATCGCAGTAATCCCTGCAGTGCTCCGGCGTGTTGGAACGTTTCATAAAATCATCGGCGCAGAAGGTGTACGTTTTTCCCCATCTGCCTGTCCAGGCTCTGCATATTGCCCATTCCGGCGGTAATTATACTGAAAAAAGCCCGATATATGCTATTTTTCCTATTGCAATAGCCCGATTTACCGTGATATAATACAAAACGCTGACGTGCTTCTTGCTCTGCCCATATGGAGGCAGGGCCATAAGACCATAAGGAGGTGAAAAGCGTGAATAAGTACGAAGCTATGTACATCGTAACTCCCGAGCTGGAGGATGAGGCCATCAAGACCGTTATCGAGAAGTTCTCCGGTATCATCACCGCCAACGGCGGCGAGATTGAAAACGTTGATGAGTGGGGCCGCAAGAAGCTGGCTTATCCCATCGATTACAAGACTGAGGGTTACTATGTTCTGGTCCACTTCGCAGCCGCTTCTGAGCTGCCCCGTGAGCTGGAGCGTAACTTCAAGAATGACGAATCCATTCTGCGCTACATGGTAGTCCGTCAGGACGCCTAATTACAGATTTTTCGGCTGAAAGGATGGTACACTCATGAATAAAGCGATCCTTATCGGCAATCTCACCAAGGACCCTGAAGTAAGGACCACGCCCAGCGGCGCCACGGTATGCACCTTTACCATCGCCGTTAACCGCAGGTACCAGAATCAGTCCGGTGAGCGGGTAGCCGACTTCCTCAATATCGTAGCATGGCGCCAGCTTGGCGAGCTCTGCGGCAAGTATCTTGCCAAGGGCCGCAAGGTATCCGTTATAGGCGAGATACAGACCCGCAGCTATGATGCAAAGGACGGCACCAAAAGATACATTACCGAGATCGTTGCAGACGAGGTGGAATTCCTCTCCCCCAGGGGACAGGAGGCAGGCGGAAGCGGCGGCTATGAGCGCCAGTACGAGCGCCAGGCTGCACCCCAGGCTCCCGACGGCTTCACCGAGATCGACGATGACCAGCTCCCCTTCTAAAAGGGGCAGCCTATCCAGCTTACTGAAAGGAGAAACCTATCAATGGAAGAACGCAAAATGAAGCCCCGTGCCCGTAGGCCCAGGCGTAAAGTATGCGGTTTCTGCGTAGATAAGGTTCAGCATATCGATTATAAGGACACTGCAAGGCTCCGCAAGTTCGTTACCGAGCGCGGCAAGATCATGCCCCGCCGTATGAGCGGCGTTTGCACCAAGCATCAGCGCCAGCTGGCTATTGCCATCAAGCGTGCCCGTATAGTCGCCCTGCTGCCCTACGTTTCCGACTAAAGCGCAGCCGCAACCATACACAGATTACAAAAAAACTTCCCTGAAGAACGTTAGCTTAAGGCCGCCTGCAAAGGCGGCCTTTTTTATTTTTCATATAAATAAGGCGCAGTACATCTGCGCCTTTTTGCTTTTTTATTCTGCACCTGCCGTCAGTGGCCGCCAAGGTAGCTGAAGCCCAGCATTATATAGAGCACGCCAAATATGTATGGCATCATCATCTCCGCTGCCCCCGGGCTCTTTCTCAGGCCGTCTGTCATTACGATTATCTCTGCGCCGTATGCTCCTGCACCCAGTATATAGGCGGCAAACTTCAGCAGATGGTTGTATGGGCTCAGGGCAGGCACAGGCAGTATTGACAGCAGGAATATGGCTGCCGCAAGCATTGCAAGGGTATTGCGTATGCCAAGGAAGGTGCGTATGGTCTTGCTCTTGTGATGATGGGTGGGAGGGTCCTGCACGATGTCCCTGTCATGCTCCACAAGGTGGGCCGCACCCTCTGCAATATGCACCACGTCCTCAGCAAGCTCCTCCACCAGGCCGGGATGCTTTTCGTTGCTCACAGCGTCATCATGGAATTCGTGCTTTGCAATGGTCTGTATCACCGGCAGCATCACAAGGGACACCAGCCCTGCGGAAAAGCCCCCATTGTAAAGATTGAACCCGCCGTGCATGGATGAGGTTATGCCGGCTATAAAAGCATGTATCATGCCAACTATCACGCCGTAAATATTGCCGTATCGCCCGGCAAGGGGGGCAAGGCCTGTAGCATAGCACACTGCTATGCAAAGATACTGGCTATTCAGCGGCACGCCGGTTATCAGAGAATACACCCCGTACCCTACGAATACCGGCAGCATATTCCGGGTATTTGCGCCGTTGCCCGTCCAGCAGAGTACGGAAAGCAGCGCACCCACGGTGGCCCCGTTCATGGGGGCATCTATGAGGGCCATGTATGCAAGGGTCATAAGGCCCACCAGCCCCATATTTATAAGCACGGCAGGCACGCCAAATTCCGGCGCAAAGTCAATATCCAGCCCGGTATGCCGTCTCAGGGCTATGAATCTTTTAAGGCTGCCCCTTGAAAGCATCAGCCCGCTCACGCTTATCAGGGCGAATAGCCCTGCAAGAAAGGGATAAAACACCTCCGGCCGGTGGTCTCCCACCCGGCTCACTATGTGATAGCTGTGGCTCAGGCCAAAGGGCGCAAGGGCCGCCTCACGGTATATTGAAAGGAATATTATGCCTATAAGGCCCGCCGCAAGGCCCACATTATACAAATCGAACCCACGGTGCATGGTGCGGGTATGTGCGGCAACAGGGGTGATAACATAGCCTATTATGATGGCGCTAAGATACCCCAGCATTGCCCCGCCAAGATTAAAGCCATCGTAAAAGGCCAGCACGGATACCACAGGGGACAGGGCCGAGGCCTGTATCGGGTAAAGTATTATGCGGCGGAAGGGCTCCTTTTTGTGGAGGGAATACAGCAGCCCGCCCAGCACAAAGGGCAGCATGGTAAATACGGTTTTGCCGAAAAGTCCTATGCCCACCGAGAGGAAATACGCCCCAAATGCACCGCCCGAGGCCACAAAGCCGGATATTCTGTACAGCCCATAGGTAAACAGCCCGCATATCCCCGCATTTACAAGGGCGGCATTAAGCCCGCCAATCAGGGTATAATCCGTTACAAGGGGGGCAGGGCAGGTGATTATGCGCCACAGCCCCTTTGGAAGCTCCGCTATATCGCCGCAAAGCAGCCCTGCCAGAACAAAGGCCAGGGCAAACAGCAGCATTGTATTCATTATGATATTGTGGTAATGGAGCGCAGTATGGCCGGGCAGTCTCTTGCTCTGCATGGGTCCTCCGGTATAAAGAAATGTTTTTGCCGAAAAAACACTTAAAAGTACTTCTTTTGGATATTATACCGTACCCCACCCATCCCTGCCAACAGGATATTAACGGACTTTTTATATATTTTTCAGTTTTATTTACCGGCCCAGCCTGCGTATTCCTCCCATGCTAAAATATGCTGCCGGCGCAGATAAGAGAGCCTGCCAGATCCTCCCGGTAAAGGGTATCTCCCTTTATAAGGCTGTTTATCACCACACGGCCGCTGCTGCCGGATGCGTGTATGTATTTCCCCTCCCCAAGATACAGGGCCATATGGCCGGGAAAATATAAAAGATCTCCCTCCGCCCCGCAGTCAAGGGGTATGCTGTGGACAGGGTAGCCGGGCTGAATCGAGGCATTGCGGTATATGGCTACCCCATTCAATAGATAGGCGCAGTGACATAGCCCGCTGCAATCCACCCCTGCGGGGGTGCGTCCGCCCCATTTATAGGGCACGCCAAGGTACTCCATTGCGGTATTGGCTATGTTTTTCCTGAGCGCCTCCGCCATGAGCCGTGGCGTGCGCCGAATGACCAGGGCGGCTGAGCGCATATATCCCCTGCCTCCCCCTATGAGCCTTATCTCGGCCCATCCATCCTGCTCCGCCCTCTGCTCCACCAGTGCGCCCCGGGGCAGGGTCAGCAGCACCCGGGCCTTAATATCCGCCTGCTCATGCACGTGCCCAAAGGGCAGGCCCACCGCAGCCGGGCTCTGCTCATACTGCCAATCTGCAAGCTGCCGCCGCCTTATGCAGCTTTCGTAGCCGTAGCTCATGCGTATGCGGCAAAATTCCCCCATGTCCTGTATTATTTCCGCCTGCTGGCCATACCAGGCCTCATCGTCAAGCTCAGCAGAATATGGCTCCCTGTAAAGGGGCGCAGCGGGATGATCTATCAGCATAGGCTCCTCCTGTTTTTTTCTAATACATATGCCAGGGCATTGCCCCGTATACAGCGACTCCTGTATAAAGCAAAAGCCGCCGGGAGCAGCGCTCCCGGCGGCAACGTGTGTATGAGGTTTATTGGTTGGAGGGGAAGTCGAAATACTCGCCCCGCTTGTAATCGTAAACTGCGCCATTTGAGAAGGCATCGATATTTTCCAGCACCTTGCCTGTGCCTATTGCCACGCAGGATATGGGATCCTCTGCCACATAGCAGGGCACCTTGGTATGCTCGGCAATGAACTTATCCATGCCGTAAAGCAGTGCGCCGCCGCCGGTAAGGCATATGCCGTTTTCCGTAATATCGCTGGCAAGCTCAGGGGGAGTGCGCTCAAACAGGCCCTTTACGCTTTCAAGTATCATCTGAAGGGGCTCCTCAAGGGCCTCTATCATCTCATTTGAGCCTATTACCAGCGCCTGGGGCAGGCCGGATACAAGGTTTCTGCCCTTAACGTCTATAAAGAGCTGCTCCTTGCGGGGGTATGCGGAGCCTATGCGTATTTTTATTTCCTCAGCGGTGCGCTCACCGATGAGCAGGTTGTGCTTTTTACGCATATAGCGCACTATTGCATCATCAAACTTATCGCCGGCTATCTTGATGGAATCTGACAGCACTGCGCCGCCAAGGGACAGTATTGCCACATCGCTGGTGCCGCCGCCGATGTCAAGTATCATGTTGCCCCGGGGAGCGGATATATCTATGCCTGCGCCTATTGCTGCGGCTATGGGCTCCTCGATAAGGTAGGTATGGCGGGCGCCGGCCTCCTCGGTAGCGTCTATTACAGAGCGCTTCTCCACCTCGGTGACACCGGAGGGCACGCAGACCACTACCCTGGGCTTGAAGAATATGCGCCTGCCTACTACCTTGCGAAGGAAGTGATTAAGAAGGCGCTCGGTAATATCGTAATTTGAAATGACGCCATCCCTCAGGGGTCGCATGGCTACGATATTGCCGGGGGTACGGCCTATCATGCGGCGGGCCTCCTCGCCTATGGCAAGGATATTGCCCGTTACCTTTTCCACCGCCACTACTGACGGCTCCCTCAGTACTATTCCCTTGCCCCTAACGTACACCAGTACGCTTGCAGTGCCAAGGTCGATACCCACGTCGCTGAATTCTAAAAATCCCATCTATATCCTCCGTGGCGGCAATATACCGCCTGTATACCGTAAGCTTGCATACGGCCGCGCCCATACGGCGGCCATAAATCCACATTTACGACTTATTGTATCATTCTACCACAACGATAACAATAGTGACATAAAATAAATTTGAATAAATTTTAAAGATTTAGTCAACAATTATTCTCCCGTATTGCTGTACCCGGCAGCAATAATATATAATGTAGCAAAATCTCCGGGGGAAAGGAGGCACACACCCTGTGAAAATAATACCATTGATGCTTATGCTGCTCATGCTATCTGGCTGCGCTGCCGAAAGCCCCTCCCCCGTTACCGTGGTGGTGGAGGAGCCTGCCCCTGCCTCCGCCCTTTTCACCCCTGCCCCCGCTTCCTCAGAGGAATGCTACCCCGTGGATGAGCTGGATGGGGTGGCAGGAGCCTACGATACCCTCCCTGCCCACGCTACCTATGAGGAGGCCCGCTCCGCCAATCCCCACGTAATGGGCTGGCTGTCAGTAAGCGGCACCGCCATAGACTATCCCGTGCTCCGCACCGACAACAATGACTTTTACCTTACCCACGATGCAGAGGGCAATGACAGCAAATATGGTGCCATATTCATGGATTACCGCAATGGGGATCCCTCCATGCAGCGGCACATCATAATATACGGCCACAATATGAAAAACGGCACCATGTTTCACGACCTGGTAAACTACAAGCAGCAGGATTTCTTTGAGCAAAACCGTCTTGTGACCCTGCTATGGGATGATATGGATACCCAGTGGGAAGTATTCTGCGCCTATATTGTGGAGCCTGATACCATCTACCCCATCAAGACCGCCTTTACCGATGGGGAGGATTTTGCCGCCAGCATGAATGACATTGCTAAATACGCCAATACCGTATCCCCCTCGGTGGTGGACAGCACCATCACCATCCAGCCCAGCGATCAGGTGCTTTCCCTCGTCACCTGCACCTATGAATACGACGACTCCCGCTATGTGGTAATGGCCCGGCGGATAAAATGACCGCCGGAATAAGCACATATGTAATACATACGTATATAATGAAAGAAGCCGCCCATTTCAGGCGGCAGCATCCGTATCCATATGGTACGGATTTTTTATATAATACGAAATAATACGAAGGTAAGCATAAACAGCCCGCCGGCTTATTCTCCCCATAAGGAGCTGCCGGCGGGCTTGCTTCATTATAATATTTAATGTAAATATGTGCGCCTGCTTACCTTGAGTATTTCTTCTTTGCAATGCTTCCCCCGATAAACGCAATTATGCAGGGGATAAGGAATTCCACAGCCCTTTGGAGCAGGAATACATAAAAGGGGACAGACCCATTCATGCCGTCATACTTAAGATAATCCGCTCCCAGCCTCACGGCAAATCCTATCAGCAAAAGTATACATATGCCGTACAGCAGTTTATGTACATTCTCTTTTTTCATCCTCATCCCCTCCAAGCTATTTGCCAAGGTACTGGCTTATCTTTCTCCCGGCTTCAAGGGAGAGGGCTTCCTCATCCAGGGTGCATATGCGGCCGTTTTTCACTGTGATTTTGCCGTTTACCACGGTATAATCCACCGCTCCCCTGAGCCCCACCGTACACAGCATGCTGCCCGGGTCATAGCAGGCCCCGGCAAGCTCTATACGGCGGCTGTCCACCATAAACATATCGGCGCATTTGCCCTGGGCTATGCTGCCTATATCCTCCCTGCCAAGCAGGGATGCGCTGCCCACGGTGGCCATCTTTAGGATATCGTAGCCGGTGGGGGCGTCCGCTCCGGAATTGAGCCTGTGCAGCAGGTATGCCACCCTCATTTCCTCAAGGAGGCTGCTGCCGTCATTGCTGGCGCTGCCATCCACCGCCAGCCCCACCTTTACCCCAAGCCTCAGCATCTCAGGTATGCGGGCAATGCCGCTGGAAAGCTTCATATTGGATATGGGGCAGTGAGCCACACCTGTGCCGGTATCCGCAAGGGCCATAAGCTCATCGGTATTAAAGTGTATGCCATGGGCATACCATACATCCGGCCCGGCCCAGCCCAGGGATTCCATGTATGCAAAGGGCCGCATGCCATACCGCTCAAGGGTATAGTTTTCCTCGTCCTTCGTTTCGCACAGATGGGTATGCAGCCGCACATTGTACTGCCGGGCAAGTATTGCGCTCTGCCTGAGCAGCTCCCCGCTTACCGAGAAGGGAGAGCAGGGGGCCAGCACTATCTGAGACATGGAGCCCACAGATGGGTCATGGTACCTTTCTATGAGGGCGGCGCTGTCTGCAAGTATCTCGTCAATGGTCTGCACCACGCTGTCAGGGGGCAGCCCTCCGTCCTTTTTGGAAAGATCCATGCTGCCGCGGGAGGCGTGCATACGCATACCCAGCTCCCTTGCCGCCCCAAGCTGGGCGCCTATCAGGTCGCCCTGACCGGCGGGAAATACATAATGATGGTCAAAGCAGGTGGTGCAGCCGTTTTTCATCAGCTCGCCCATGCCTGTAAGGGAAGAAAGGCGCACCGCCTCACAGTCAAGGTTTTTCCATATTTCATAAAGGTACCTGAGCCAGTCAAACAGCTCAAAGCCCTGCACCTCAGGCAGATTTCTTGAAAACTGCTGATAAAGGTGATGATGGGTATTCACAAGGCCCGGGTAGCATATAAGCTGGGTGCCGTCTATCACCTCATCCGCCTGAACAGCCAGCCCCCTGCCTATTTCCCTTATAAACCCATCCTCGCAGTATACATCTGCGCCGGACAGTATCCTGTCCTCCTCATCGCAGGTGACCAGGGACTTTATGTTTTTTATTAGCAGCGATGCCATTGCCTTATCCTCCCGTATTATGCTCGTTGGGAACTATACCCTTCTTATGCCCTCGGTGTATACCGCCTTTACGCAGGCGGGGCTGAATTGATAAAGTATCCTTTCCAGCCGGCGCTCCAGCGTTATGCCGGGATTAAGGGGGAAGTCACTGTCATCCAGCACCAGCGCATGGAGCTTATCCCCCGCCCCAAAGCCGGGCTTTGCGCCGAAATACTCCTGACCTGCGCCGGTAATAAGATAAAATGCATCGGCAAAGGTAAGGAAGGCCTCCTTCTTGCCGCTGAACAGCCATCTGAGCCGGGATGCCCGCACCGCATCCGCAGCGGCCTCCGCCATGGACAGCTTTGCGCCGCCCGCTATGTCAGAGCCCAGGCCCACCTTGAGCCCCTCCTGGAGCATTATCCTTACGGGGGCTATGCCTGAGGCAATGTTGGTATTGGAATCCGGGCAGTGTATAGCCCATACCCCTGCCTCCTTTATGGCCCTGCGCTCCTGCTCATCACAATATACGCAATGGGCCATTACGGTGCCTTCCTTCCAGAGGCCGTATTTTGCATAGGCCTGATAATAATGGGTGCAATCCGGATGGAGCTGCTTTACCCACTCTATTTCTTCTATATTTTCGCTCAGATGGGACTGGGTGGGCACCCTGGGGTTTTCTCTTGCTATCCTGCCCAGGCCCTCCATCAGCTCATCCGTGCAGGAGGGGATAAAGCGGGGGGTCAGCATGGGCTTTATAAGCTGCCTGTTTTGGTTTTCCTCCACCCAGCGGATGGTCTCGGAGATGGATTCTTCGGTGGTCTCCTGAAGGTTTTCCCCGCCGTTTCTGTCCATATTCACCTTGCCCACGTATCCGGTTATGCCCACGGCCTCCAGCTCATCCATCAGTATATTGGTGGCCGGCCTGTGGAGGCTGGAAAACATACATACCCTGGTGGTGCCCCTTATGATAAGCTCATGGGCCAGCTTTTTATATATGAGCCGCGCATAGTCCTCATTGGCAAAGCGCGCCTCGGTGGGGAATGCGTAGCTTTGCAGCCAGTCCAATAGCTGCAGATCCATTGCCATGCCCATCATGGGATACTGGGGCGCATGCAGGTGCATATCTGAAAATGAGGGGGTTATTATCCTGTCCCCTTGGTCCTCCACCGGCGCATTTGCGTATTCCTCAGGCAGGCTGCCGCTGAGCCCCCTTATGCGCTGGCCGTTCATAAGTACGTATCCGCCGGGCAGAGTGCTCAGCTCTCCCGCCCGTTCTGCCCATATTACGTTTCCCTTTATTGCCCAAAGGCCGCTATTCATAGTCAGTTCTCCTTCTGCTTTTTTAGGTTATCCAGCTCCTCGGCGCTATCCGCATCGAAAAGCTCCAGCTGATTTTCCACCTGATACAGGCGCAGCCTGTCCTGATGGGCGCATATTACCATGCTGCCCCCAACGTCTCCCCTGAGCTCCCTCAGCTCCACAAAGGTATCCTTTGGAAATATCACAGGGTTTCCCCGCCGCTTTCCGTATGCCATGGCGGCTATGGAGGCAGGCTCCCGCCTGAAGAATTCTATCTGGGCCTGTACGCTGCTTTTTGTAAGCAGGGGCTGATCTGCCACCATAAACATGGCCCCGTCCACCTGCCCTATGGCGTCAAGCCCCCGCCGTATGGTAAGGCTCACACCCTCCTCCGGGGCGCTGTTGAGCACCGGGATAAAGCCCCTGCGCTTTGCCATGGTCAGTATCTCAGGATACTGGCTCACCACCGCCACAGCACAGAATTCCCTATCCGGCACTGCCTCCATGGCCCTTTCCACAAGTGGAACGCCCTCATAAAGGGCCAGCAGCTTATTGCCGCCAAACCGTTTTGAATTTCCCGCCGCCATTATTATGCAGCCCAGGCGCAGCCTTTTCATCGTATGCTTTCGTACCTGCCTCTGGCAATGTATTTTCCGCAGCCGCTATGGGTGAGCCGGCCGTTTTCCACCACGTGTATGCCGTTCAGTATTACTTCCCTTGCCCGGCCCTGCACATTAAACCCTGCGTAAACGGAATTATCACAATTATGTGCATGTTCCGTATCCGTAATGCATCCCTGATACAGGGGGTCCCATATGACCACATCCGCAGCCCTGCCCTGGGCTATCTCCCCATGGTCCTTCATGCCAAACAGCTTTGCGGCCCCTGTGGAAAGGTACTGCACCATCTGCTCAAGGGTGATGCGCCCCTCGCATACCCCGTAGGTATACATGAGCTGCCCCCGGTGCTGCACACCTGCGCCCCCGTTTGGCACCTTTGAAAAGTCATCTGCGCCCATGGCCTTCTGGGCCATGGTAAAGGAGCAGTGGTCTGTGCCGATGGCATCCAGCCTGCCCTCCCTGAGCCCCTGCCACAGGGCCTCGTTATCCTCCGCCTTTCTAAGAGGCGGGCTCATTATAAATTTTATGCCGTCAGGGTCACGGTATCTTTCATCGGTAAGCAGCAGATACTGTGGGCAGGTCTCAAGGTATACCTCCTGGCCCCTGGCCCTTGCCTGCTCTGCCTCTGCAAGGCCCTCCGCCGTGGATAGGTGAACGACATATGCTGGAGCCTCCGCAAGCTGGGCTATACGCATATACCTGCCCACTGCCTCGGCCTCCACCTCTGCAGGCCTTGAAAGGGGATGGCCCCATGGCCCCGTTACGCCCTCTGCCTTAAGCTCGCCTATCCTGCGCTGGAGCACCTCCCAGTTTTCGCAGTGTATGCCAATAAGAGCGCCGTACTCCTTTGCCTTTTTAAGGGCGGAGTATATCTGGCCGTCATCCACCTTAAGGGCATCGTATACCATGTACATTTTATATGAAGTTACGCCCTGGCGGGCCATGCTTCCCATTTCCTCTGCCACGCCATCATCCCAGCGGGCAATGGCCATATGGAAGCCGTAATTGCAGGAGCTGCCCTCCGCCTTTTTGTGCCACTCCTCCAGCGCCTGCTGCAAGGTACCATCCCGCTCCTGGGTGGCAAAATCCAGTATGCAGGTGGTGCCTCCAAGTATTGCTGCCCTGGAACCCGTATCAAAATTATCCGCAGTAATGGCAGAGCCGGTATTAAGGTCAAAATGGGTATGGGTATCTATGAAGCCCGGCATTATATAGCAGCCCGTGGCGTCTATCACCTCTGCGCCGGATACCGAAAGGCCGCTGCCTACGGCGGCTATTTTATCGCCCTCTATCAGCACATCCGCCCGGATGCGCCCATCGGAATTTACTATGGTGCCGTTTTTTATAATGGTCTGCATATGTGTTCCTCCGAAGAAATAGATTACTGTATGATGCCCATATTTATAATGACGTGAAAACAAAAAGCGCCCGCAAAAGCCCATCTGCAGGGCAATGCGGCGCTCATAGCGGGCCGGAAGGCTTTCAGCCGGGGCGGCCGGTAGAAACTCCCGGGCCGTTTCCCCGGGATTATATGATGCGCTGAAATGACGCCGGGCATACCCCGGCTGTATTTATATTATCACCGGGCGGAAAAAAATGCAATAATCACCCCCCTCTTTTATTCCTGCCGGTACTTTCGTATAATTTTCACAAAAAATGCTTTCCCCCGCCGCCCGCTTGTGCTATACTTCAATAAACAATCTTATGCAATTTTTTTGTTATAACCTCATTCTTTTTTAGCCGGGCATCTGATGGATGCCTTAGTGGCGCATCTCGTATCTTTTATAAACTGAATACAGGAGGGTATAAATGAAGCTGCACGAACTGATAACCGCATCGCTCAATGGCCAGGCCACGCTGGTGGTTAAAAACGCCAATGTGGTAAACGTATTTACCAACGAAATAATCAGGGCAGATGTGGCCCTCTGCGACGATACCATCATAGGCGTGGGCGAGGGCTTTACCGCCCCCGAGGTCATCGACGCAGAAGGCGCATACCTTTGCCCCGGCTTCATAGATGCCCATGTACACATAGAAAGCAGCATGGTGATACCCGATTCCTTCTCCCGGGTGATAATGCCCCACGGTACCACCACCATAATCGCAGACCCCCACGAAATTGCAAACGTGGCGGGTGTGGCAGGCATAAGGGCCATATACAAGCTCTCTGACGACCTGCCGCTTAGGGTGATGTTCATGATGCCCTCCTGCGTGCCGGCCACCCCCTTTGAAAACTCCGGCGCCAACCTTATAGCCGAGGATATGGAGCAATTCCTCCGCAAGAGCCGTATGCTGGGCCTTGGGGAGGTGATGGATTGCGGCAGCGCAATAAACTGCTCCAAGGATATGCTGGATAAGCTCCGTCTCTTTGACGGCCGCCCCATAGATGGCCACGCTCCCCTGCTCTCGGGCAGGGCGCTGAATGCCTACCGCATAGCCGGCCCCTCCACAGACCACGAGTGCAGCAACTTTGACGAGGTGCTGGAAAAGCTCCGCACCGGCATGAAGATACTGCTGAGGGTGGGCTCCGCCGCAAATGATATCGACAGGGTGCTCACCGAGATAGTGCGCCGCGGCCTGCCCACGGAAAACATGATGTTCTGCACCGATGACAAGCACATCGAGGATATACGCAAGGATGGCCACATAAACTGCATCGCCCGGCTTGCCGTAAAGTGCGGCGTAGACCCCATAGAGGCTGTAAAGATGGCCAGCTACAACGCTGCCCGTGCCTACGGCCTGAGGAATATCGGCGCCATTGCCCCCGGCTACAAGGGAGACATGGTGCTATTTAAAGACCTTAAGGACTTTGAGGTGGTAAGGGTATTCACCCGCTTCGGCAGGCCCTATGAGGATAAGCCCACCCCAATGCCCATCATACCCCCCGCCGTATTCAACAGCGTTCATCTGCCTCCCCTTTCTGCGGAGTCCCTCAGGCTGCCTGCAAAGGAGATAATGCCGGTTATCAGCCTGATAGACGGGCAGCTTGTGAATAAGCGGGAGGATGTGCCCGTGCTGCGGGATGAAAACGGCCTGTTCCTTTCCGGCAACGGGCTCAATAAGCTGGCCGTCATAGAGCGGCATCATTACACCGGCAATATTGGCCTTGGCATACTGAAGGGCTTCGGCGTGAAAAATGGGGCAATGGCCTCCACCGTGGGGCACGATTCCCATAACCTTATCATCGCAGGCGATAACGATGAGGATATGCTCATGGCGGCAGAGGCCCTGAGGGACTGCGGCGGCGGCATATGCGTTGTAAGCCGGGGCATAGTCCTTGCAAGGCTGCCCCTGCCCATAGGCGGCATAATGACAGATGCCCCCGTGCAGGATGTGCTGGAGCGGCAGCAGGCGCTGCTGGATGCTGCACGGCATATAGGCATATCCGGCTCCAGCGACCCCATGGTCACCCTTTCCTTCCTGGCGCTGCCTGTGATACCCAGCATACGCCTTACGGATAAGGGCCTGTTTGACTCTGTGAACTTTAGCTTCATACAGTAAGCTGCACATACCCCTATATCTGCTCAACCCTATTTAAGGAGGTAACCCAATGAACAAGACCGGCAGGAGCGAAGCCCGAGTTGACGCTTTTGACAAGGTCACCGGCCGCACCAAATACTATGAGGACAGAATGCCCGGCGATGCCCTGTATATCAGGGTAAAACATTCAGAGATAGCCCACGGCTACGTAAAGAGCATAGACACCTCCGCTGCGCTGAATATCCCGGGCGTGGTAAAGGTGCTCACCTGCTTTGACGTGCCTGATATTCCCTTCCCCACCGCAGGCCACCCCTGGAGCATGGACCCTGACCATCAGGATGTGAAGGACAGGAAGCTGCTCAATCAGCACGTTCGCTACTATGGGGATGACATTGCCGCCGTAATAGCCGAAAACGAGGTGGCTGCCGTTCAGGCCGTCCGTGCGCTGAAGGTGGAATATGAGGAGCTGCCCTTTGTGCTGGATCCTCTGGAGGCCATGAAGGAGGGCGCCCCCGTAATACACGAGGCCTATCCCGATAACATCCTCAAGCATACCTCCATGGCCAAGGGAGACTATGACCAGGCCATCAAGGCCCCCGGCCTTACAAAGGTGGAGGGCTGGTATGACACCCCCACCGTGCAGCATTGCCACATTGAAAACCACGGCTGCTATTCCTATGAGGAAAACGGCCGCATAGTGGTGATATCCTCCACCCAGATACCCCATATCATCCGCCGCATAGTGGGCCAGGCCCTGGGCCGCCCCTGGTCGGATATACGCATAATAAAGCCCTACATCGGCGGCGGCTTTGGCAATAAGCAGGATGCCCTCTATGAGCCCCTGTGCGCCTGGTGCTGCACCATGGTGGGCGGGCGCACCGTTCGCATGGATTGCTCCCGTGAGGAGACCTTCGTATCCAACAGGGTACGCCATGCAATACGCTTCCATATCGTCTCCTGGCTTAATCCCGATGGCACCCTTGCCGCCCGCAAGGTGGAGTGCTACTCCAATCAGGGCGCATATGCCTCCCATGGCCACAGCATAGTTGCCAAGGCAATGGGTTCCTTCGCCCAGATATACCCCTGCCCCAATATGCAGTGCGACAGCTATACGGTATTTACAAATATGCCCGTTGCAGGCGCAATGCGTGGCTACGGTATGCCCCAGGCCTCCTTTGCAGACGATGCCAATATTGACGACTGTGCAAAGGCAATGGGCATAGAGCCCCTTGAATACCGCAACAGGATAATCATGCCCAAGGGCTTTGTGGATGGCTTCACCCACAATGTAAACTATGAGGATTCCTTCCGCCAGTGCATGGAAAAGGGCGCAAAGGCTCTGGATTACTACAAAAAGCTCGAGGAATACTCCAAGGACAGCGGCCCCGTGCGCCGTGGCGTGGGCGTAGCCGCCTTCTGGTACAATACAGGCGTATATCCCATCTCCCTTGAGACCTCCTCAAACCGTATGCAGCTCAACCTTGACGGCACCGTCACCATGCAGTGCGGCGAAACCGAAATAGGCCAGGGCGCAGATACCGCCTATGCCCAGATGACCGCCCAGGTGGTGGGCCTTAAGAGCTACCGGGATGTGCGTGTGGTAAGCTGCCAGGATACCGATATAACCCCCACCGGCCTTGGAGCCTATGCCTCCCGCCAGACCTATATGGCAGGCTTCTCCATAAAGCAGACCGGCGAGCTGCTCAAGAAAAAGATACTGGACTATGCCTGCGAGATCACCCGCCAGATGCCTGCAAATCTTGACATAGTGGATGGCAACATAGTGCGCGTGGCAGATGACTCGGTGCTGATGTCCCTGTCCGAGCTTGCAATGACCGCCCAGTACAACCCTGTGCACAGCGAGCATATCACCGCCGAATCCACCTATACCATCCGCAACAACGCCTACTCCTTCGGCTGCACCTTTGCCGAGGTGGAGGTGGATATCCCCATGTGCAAGGTAAAGCTTGTGAATATCGTAAATGTACACGATTGCGGCAAGCTGATAAACCCTGCCCTTGCTGAAGCCCAGGTGCATGGCGGCATGAGCATGGGCATTGGCTACGGGCTGAGCGAGCAGCTGCTCTTTGATCAGAAGACCGGCCGCCCCCTCAATAACAACCTGCTGGATTACAAGCTCTCCACCTTTATGGATCATCCCGACCTTCAGGCGGAGTTTGTGGAAAACTTTGAGCCCACCTCCCCCTTTGGCACAAAGGCCCTGGGTGAGCCCCCTGCCTGCTCCGCAGCTCCCGCCATACGCAATGCCATACTCAATGCCACAGGCGTTGCCATAAATCAGCTTCCCATCAACCCCCACAGGCTGTTTGCCCGCTTCAGCGAAGAGGGCCTCATATAACATCAGGAAAGGAGATACACGATCATGTACGATATGAAGGCACTATACGAAGCCGAAAGCGTTTCCCACGCCATTGAGCTCCTTACCGCCCACCCTGAGGCCAAGATAATCGCCGGCGGCAGCGACGTGCTGGTGCAGATGCGGGAAGGCCGCCTTGCAGGGTGCGAGCTTGTGAGCATATATATGCTGGATGAGCTCCGGGGCATTTCCATGGATGAGGATGGCACCATCCGCATACTGCCCCTTACCAGCTTCTCCCACATTACCCGCCACCCCATCATTCAGCAGCATATAAATGTGCTGGGTGAGGCAGTGGATATGGTGGGCGGCCCCCAGATACGCAATATAGGCACCATCGGCGGCAATACCTGCAATGGCGTTACCTCAGCCGATTCTGCCTCCACCCTCCACGCCTACGATGCCATAATGGAAATCACCGGGCCAGACGGCGTGCGCCAGATGCCCATAAGAGAGTTTTACATCAAGGCGGGCAAGGTGGCCTTGGAGCACAATGAGCTGCTGACCGCCATACTCATCAAAAAGGAAAGCTACGAGGGCTACAAGGGCCACTATATCAAGTACGCCATGCGTAACGCCATGGATATAGCCACCACCGGCTGCTCTGTAAACGTTAAGCTCTCCCCGGATAAAAAGCTCATTGAAAACGCCCGCATCGCCTATGGCGTTGCAGCCCCCGTGCCAATGAGGGCATTCTCCCCCGAGGCTGCCGTAAATGGCAAGCCCGTATCCCAGGAGACCATTCAGGCCTTTGGCGAAGCTGCTCTGCTGGATGTTAACCCCCGCACAAGCTGGCGTGCCACCAAGGAATTCCGCCTGCACCTTGCCAAGGAGCTTGCCATGAAGGCACTCACTGAGGCAATAAAACTTTCAGGAGGTGAGCTGTAATGCACGAAACTCAGTATAAGCTGCTAAAATGCACCATCAACGGCAAGCCCGTTGAAAAGATGATAGACGTTCGTGCCTCCCTTACCGACCTCCTCCGCAATGACTTCCGCCTTACCTCCGTGAAAAAGGGCTGCGAGGTGGGCGAATGCGGCGCCTGCAATGTTATCATTGACGGCGAGTGCTTCAATAGCTGCATTTACCTTGCGGTATGGGCAGAGGGCAAGAATATCCGCACCCTTGAGAGCCTTATGGGGCCAAACGGGGAGCTTTCGGATATTCAGCAGGCCTTTATAGATGAAACCGCCGTACAGTGCGGCTTCTGCACCCCCGGCTTTATCATGACCGCCGTTGAAATTCTGGAATCCGGCAGGGAATACTCCCGTGAGGAGCTCCGCAAGCTCCTTTCCGGCCACCTGTGCCGCTGCACCGGCTATGAAAACATACTCAATGCCGTGGAAAAGACCATGAAAAAGCGGCTGGGCAAGGCATAGCCTCCAGCCTGTCCCCCTTTTAGAGGCAAAAAGCACATAATCAAAAAGGCGCATTTTCAAATGCGCCTTTTATAATGGCTTTAAGCCGGTGTTTTGTTTTTTCGTTATGCTGCCCCGCTGCCTACTTGCCGCTGCTGCCCAGCGCACCGGTCATTCGCTCTGAGGATATGGCCATAAGCTCCTGATAGCTCACCTGGTTTATGCAGGTTTTAGGCACAGGCAGCAGCACCGCCTGGCTTGCAGCCTTGCTGGTGTAATATACTATAAAATTTTCAGTTTGTGCAAGTTTGTCAAAGTATTCCTGCATTTTGGGCTTTGCAAAGTACAGGGGTATATCGTTAAGGTTGGTCATGGGCAAAAACCACTCTCCCCGGTAGCCGGAATCTATCACGCCGCAGCGCTTGGCTATGCCCTTTGAGCCGGTGGAGCCACGCTCCTGTATCTGGAAATAATAGCCGCTGTCCACGGCGGAGGCTATGCCGGTGGGCAGCATACGGGTCTCATGGGGCTCAAGCCTGATAAAATCCTCATCAAAGCACAGGAATATATCGTATCCTGCGTCCTCCTCCCGCTTGGTGGGGATGACCGCATCCTCCCTTACCTTGGCAAACCATATATTTACCATACTGCATACCTCTCCTTGCGTTGATATATGATGCTGTTTATTATACTCCCTGCCGGCGTTTCAGGGCAACAGGGCAGGTAAGTTTTGCTGCGGCAGAATATATATTATCTATCACGCATACAGCATATTGAAATGAGCATTGTCATGCAATATTATAGAAGAAAGATTGCATATCGGTACCAATATATCGTTATTAAATAAACAATTTCAAATGGAGGCAACAGGATTCATGAAAGTACTCGTTATCAACCCCGGAGCTACCTCCACCAAGATTTCTGTATTCGATGAAGCAGAGGAAATCAGCAAAACCAATATCACCCACAGCGCAGAGGATCTTCGCCCCTTCGGCAAGGTGGTAGAGCAGAAGGATTACAGGCTGGGCCTCATATCCGCCGCCATTAAGGAAATGGGCTTTGAGCTTAAGGATTTTTCCGCCATATGCGCCAGGGGCGGCCTGCTTCGCCATATCCCCAGCGGCACCTACAGGGTGAATGACAACGTTATAGCCGATGCTACCAACGCCCCCTTCGGCGAGCACGCTTCAAACCTTGGCGTTATCCTTGCCAAGGAGCTGGGCGACAGGGTAGGCATACCCGCCTTCTTTGTGGACCCGGTAAGCGTAGACGAAATGCAGGACCTTGCCCGCTTCTCAGGCTACAAGGGCTTTGAGCGCCAGAGCTTCTTCCACGCCCTCAATCACAAGGGCATGGCCCGCAGGGCGGCTGCCCAGCTTGGCAGGGCCTATGAAGATGTAAACCTTATCGTTTCCCACCTTGGCGGCGGCGTATCCACCGCAGCCCACATGAAGGGCCGTGTGGTAGACGTATACAACGTAAAGGACGATGGCGCCTTCTCCACCGACCGTGGCGGCGCCCTCCCCACAAATGCCCTTATCAATTTCTGCTTCAGCGGCAAAACCAAGGATGAGGTCAAGAAGGAATTTGCCAGCCAGGCCGGCGTATTCTCCTACCTTGGCACCAGGGACTTCCTGGAGGTGGAGCTTAAGGCCATAGATGGCGACCCGGAATGCACAAAGGTATTTGATGCCTTCATCTATCAGCAGTGCAAGGACATAGGCGCAATGGCTGCCGTAATGTGCATGGACGTGGATGCGATAGTACTTACCGGCGGCATGGCCCACAGCAAAAAGCTCTGCCGTGACATAGAGGCCCGTGTGGGCAAGATCGCCCCCATCATAGTGCTCCCCGGCGAGGCCGAGATGCGCTCACTTGCAGAGGGTGCCCTCCGTGTGCTCCATGGTGGAGAGGCCTCAGAATACTAAAGACCCAAACTCTGACTAAAAGGAGATAAAACATATGCTGCACACCATACATGAACTTATGGAAAAAGCCGCCTCCTCCTCAAAGAGGACAATCGCCGTTGCAGCCGCCCACGATAAAGAGGTGCTGCAGGCAGTATTTGCCGCCCGTGATAAGGGCGTGGCAGATGCCATACTCACCGGCGACCCTGAAAGGATAGCCGCCTTTGCAAAGGAGCTGGGCTATGAGCAGACCTTTGAGGTTGTTCCCGCAGGGGACGATAAGGACTGCGCTGCCAAGGCCGTAGCCCTTGTAAGGGAAGGCCGGGCAAATTGCCTTATGAAGGGCATACTTTCCACTGCCGACATGATGCGCGCCGTAATCGACAAGGAGAACGGCATACGCACAGGCTCCCTCCTCAGCCACATTATGATTTACGAGATCCCCGGCTATGACAGGCTTCTTCTCAATACCGACGGCGGCATGAATACCGCCCCCACCCTTGAGCAGAAGGCCGACATACTGGAAAACGCCGCCAAGGCCCTCCGTGCCCTGGGCTATGACAGCATAAACGCCTCCTGCGTATGCGGCGCAGAGGTGGTAAACCCCAAGGTGCAGGCCACTGTGGACGCTGCCGCCCTTGCTGACATGAAGGACCGCTGGGCTCCCTACAATATGCAGGTGATAGGCCCTGTGGGCTTTGACCTTGCCATCAGCCCCGAGGCCTGCCATCACAAGAAGTTCAGCGCCCCCGGCGCAGGCCAGGCCGACATAATGCTGGTACCCACCTACGAAGTGGGCAACGGCATCGGCAAGGCCCTCACCTACTTTGCCGGCGCAAAGAGCGCAGGCATCATAATAGGCGCAAGGGTGCCCATAGTACTCGTATCCCGTGCAGATAACGCCGAGACAAAGCTCGCCTCCATAGCGCTGGGCTGCCTCATCGGCGAAATGAAATAACCCCCGTAAACACACATATTTTATGAAAGAGGTGGACCACATGAAACATCTTATGACGGGCAACGAGGCTGCCGCCCGCGGCGCCTACGAAGCCGGCCTGGTGGTAGGCGCTGCCTACCCCGGTACTCCCAGCACCGAGATATTCGAAAACCTGCCCCTGTATCAGGATGACCTGTACTGTGAGTGGGCCCCCAATGAGAAGGTCGCCACCGAGGTAGCCTACGGCGCCTCCATAGCAGGCGTTCGCTCCCTGTGCGCCATGAAGCACGTGGGCGTAAACGTAGCTGCCGACCCCATCTTCACCGCCGCCTACAATGGCATCGGCGCAGGCTTTGTTATCGTTTCCGCCGATGACCCGGATATGCATTCCTCCCAAAATGAGCAGGACAACCGCTACTATGCCAAGGCTGCAAAGCTCATCATGGTGGAGCCCTCCGACAGCCAGGAGTGCAAGGACTTTATGAAGGAAGCCTACGAGCTCTCCGAAAAGTTTGACCTGCCTGTGCTTTACCGCGTGACCACCCGTGTATGCCACAGCAAGAGCCTTGTGGAATTTGGCGAGCGTGTACAGGTAGCCCCCCGTGAATACCAGCGCAATATGAAATACATCTGCACCCCCGCTCAGGCCAAGCAGAACCACCCCAAGCTGGAAAAGAAGCTGGCAGAGCTTGCAGAGTATGCCAATACCTCTCCCCTCAACAGGATGGAGCTGAACGGCACCAAGGTTGGCGTTATCACCGCCTCCATCGCCTATCAGTATGCCAAGGAAGCATTCCCCCAGGATACCTCCTTCCTTAAGCTGGGCCTTACCAACCCCCTGCCCATGGGCCTCATCAAGGAATTCGCCTCCAAGGTGGAAAAGCTCTATATCGTAGAGGAGCTTGAGCCCTTCATGGAGGAGCAGATAAAGGCCGCCGGCATTGAGTGCGTAGGCAAGGAGCTCATCTCCAATATGTACGAGCTGAACCCCGAAAAGGTACGCACCATGGTATTCGGCACCGAGCCCGCAATCAAGGAGCTGCCCGTAAAGGCCGTATCCCGCCCCGCCTCCCTGTGCCCCGGCTGCCCCCATCGTGGCTTCTTCTATACCATGAGCAAGGGTAAGGACTTTGTGGTCTGCGGCGACATCGGCTGCTACACCCTGGGCTGCGCCTACCCCCTCAATGCACTGGATTCCGTTGTCTGCATGGGCGGCGGCTTCTCCGTGGCAATGGGCATGGCAAAGGCATTTGAGGTGACCAAGCAGACCGGCAAGAAGGTATTCGGCGTAGTAGGCGATTCCACCTTCTTCCACAGCGGCATCACCGGCGCCATCGATATGATTTACAACATGGGCAATGTTATCCCCTGCGTGCTGGATAACTCCATCACCGGCATGACCGGCCAGCAGGATAACCCCGGCAGCGGCGAGACCCTCATGGGCAAGCCCGCTCCCTCCATCCGCCCCGAAAACATACTGCGCGCCTGCGGCTTTGAGAATATCATCATAGTAGATCCTCAGGATCTTAAGGCAATGCAGAAGGCCGTTGACGATGCGCTGGCCAGCGAAGTGCCCGCCGCCATCATCACCCGCCGCCCCTGCCTGCTGCTCAAGAAGGCCAAGCATGACCTGGGCAAGTGCGTAGTCAATACCGATAAGTGCAAATCCTGCAAGATGTGCCTGAAGGTGGGCTGCTCCGCCGTATTCTTCAAGGACGGCAAGGCCACCATCGATCAGACCCTCTGCGTGGGCTGCAATATCTGCGGCCAGGTTTGCCCCTTTGGCGCCATAGAAAGGAAATAACAGGTGAAGCATATGAGCAAAGTTACCAGTATACTTTTAACCGGCGTAGGCGGCCAGGGCGCTATCCTGGTCAGCAAGATACTCACCAAGGGCCTCATTCAGGCCGGCTATGACGTGAAGATGAGCGAGGTTCACGGCATGGCTCAGCGTGGCGGCAGCGTATCCACCCAGGTGCGCTTTGGCGAAAAGGTCTACTCCCCCATCATCGGCAGGGGCGAGGCAGACATTATGGTCGCCTTTGAAAAGATGGAAGCCGTGCGCTATGCAGAGTTCCTCAAGCCCGACGCCACAGTGGTAGTAAACGACTATGAGATAGTTCCCATGAGCGTTGCCTCCGGCATGGCCGAGTATCCTCAGGGCACCCTTGAGGCCGTATCCGCCGCCTTTAAGACCATCGCCATCAAGGCCGGCGATATCGCCATTGAGCTGGGCAACTCCCGCTGCATGAATATCGTTCTCTTCGGCGCAATGGTCAAGGCCCTGGGCATGACCGATATAGATTGGGAGGAGATAATGCGTCAGGAAATGAAGCCCGCCATCCTGGAGCTCAACCTGAAGGCATTCCGTGCAGGATATAACTGCTAAATCATCGCCTTAACAAAGGGGCATGGCAATGCCATGCCCCTTATGCAAAGAAACACATCTTTTTTTCGCCGGGTGCTCCGGCCATTCAATAAGCACAATATCAGAAAGGAGCCAACCACATGGTCAATCAGTATGTATTAAAGTACGGACGTGTACGCAGCTGCATCCGTGAGCTCTTTGAGTATGGCAAGCAGCAGGCCGCCATAGTAGGCCCTGAAAACGTATACGATTTCAGCATAGGCAATCCCAGCGTCCCCCCTCCAGAGGAGCTGAAGGAGGCCTTTATAGACGTTATACAGAATGAGCCCGCCCTTATGGTGCATGGCTATACCAGCGCCGTTGGCAGCAATGACGCCCGCGATGCCATCGCCAAGGCCCTCAGCGACCGCATGGGCAAGCCCTTTACCCGCCGCAATTTCTACCTTACCTGCGGCGCCGCCGCCGCCCTTATCTCCTCCATAAAGGCATTCGCCGTGGATAAGGACAGCGAGGCCATCTGCTTTGCCCCCTTCTTCCCCGAGTATTCCTGCTTTATCGACAGCGCAGGCATGAAGCAGGTGATAGTGCCTCCCGATATGGATAAATTCCAGATCAACTTCCCCGAGCTCATAAAGGCCATCAACCCCAATACCCGCTGCGTGATAATCAACTCCCCCAATAACCCCTCCGGCGCAATACTCACCCGTGAGACCCTCACAAAGCTGGGCCAGCTTCTTACCGAAAAGAGCGCAGAGTATGGCCATACCATCTACATCATCTCGGATGAGCCCTATCGTGAGCTGGTATACGGCGATATCGAGGTGCCCTATGTGCCCGATTTCTATCCCAATACCATCATCTGCTATTCCTACAGCAAGTCCCTCTCCATCCCCGGCGACCGTCTGGGCTACATGATGGTGCCTGACTGCATGGAAAACTTCGACGACGTATGCGATGCCACCTCCGGCGCTGCCCGTGTATCCGGCTATGTGTGCGCCCCCGCAGTGCTCCAGCGCGTTATCACCCGCTGCGCTCACCTGATGCCTGACCTTACCGTATACGAAACCAACCGGGCCCTGCTCTACAATGCCCTTACCGAAATGGGCTATGAGTGCGTGCATCCCGATGGAGCGTTCTATCTGTTCTTCAAGTCCCCCACAGGCAACGGCAATGAGTTCTCCGAGATGGCCAAGAAGTACAATCTGCTGGTAGTGCCCGGCGATGGCTTCGGCTGCCCCGAGTACCTGCGTGCTTCCTACTGCGTGGATACCGAGATGATTAAGCGCTCCCTCCCCGCCTTCAAGGCGCTGATGGAGGAAATAAAGAAATAATCCCACCCCGGCAAAACATAAAACGGAAAGCCATATGGCTTTCCGTTTTTTTATCCTGCACGGCTGCCGCTATTTTCTCGAGCACTTTTCCGCATCTATGGCCAGCACCAGCATCAGCGCCATAAGGCCATTGCAGGGGTCTCCCACGTCTATCACATATGTATCCGTCCACCTGAACAGCTCCTTTGACACCCGGGCCACCTCTGCGCCTGCTCCGTTCACTATGGTATAATCCCACCCGAGCCAGTTTCCCTCCACCTGCCAGCCGTTGCAATCCACGCTGAAGTGGGGAGTAAAGAGGCTGAATTCCCTCGTGATGCAGCCCGCATACTGGCCGCCCACATATATCTCAAACCTTGGCAGCCATGTCAGCACCCGCTCCTTTACCATGCCCACCTCGTTGCCCAATGAATCGTATATCCTTAAAAGATGTCCCCAGGAAAGCTGCCCCTCCACGGTGTACATGGTTTCGCCGTTTTCCCCATATATATCATAGCTGTCAAACCATGAGAAGAATCTCTGCCTGAATAATAGCCTCATAAATATCCTCCCTTTCCTGGAATATGCAGCGCTTCTGCATAATAAGTATACCATCAGCCCCCATCGGCCGCAATAAACCCCGCGGGCTTCCCCAATGGTATGTATTGCGCTGAGGGGTACTATTGGGCTAAAATATAAAATTGGAGTAGGTTGGGGCTGTATCACCCGCCTGCCATACAGCTTACCAAGGAGACTGCCATGAATACCATCCATCCCACGGCCCGGGCCTGGGCTCAGATAGACCTTGCCGCCATGACCCATAACTTTGCCCTGGCTAAAAGCACCGGCAAAAAGGTAATGTGCGTAATAAAAGCCAACGCCTACGGCCATGGGGCAGTGCCCTGCGGGCTGCACCTTCAGCGGCTGGGAGCAGACTGCTTTGCAGTGGCCTGCCTTGCAGAGGCTCTGGAGCTGCGTCAGGGGGGCATTACCCTGCCCATACTGATACTGGGCTACACCCCCGCAGAATATGCAGCGGAGCTTGCCCGCTATTCCATCACACAGACCCTGCTGGATGAAGCAGGCGCCCGGGAGCTGAGCCGGGCCGCCCTGGCAGCGGGAGTTACCATAGATGTACATATAAAGCTGGATACCGGTATGTCCCGCATTGGCATATACGCCCAGGGAAAGGACGCTGCCCTTGCCGCAGCCGCCGAGGCGGAGCGCATATGGGGCCTGCCGGGGCTCAGGGTGCAGGGGGTGTATACGCACTTTTCAGTGGCAGATTCCCCCCAGCAGGATGATTATACAAAATGGCAGCTTGATAACTACCTGAGCGTGCTCAGCGCCCTTGAAGCACGGGGGCTCAAGCCCGAGCTCAGGCACGCAGGCAACACCGCCGCCATAATGAACCACCCGGATACCCATTTTGACATGATTCGTGCCGGCATAATGCTCTACGGTATGTATCCTGACAATATCCACAGGGAGAATGGCCCCCTCAGGCCTGTAATGACCCTTAAATCCCGTGTGGCCCAGATACGGGAGCTGCCTGCCGGTGCATCCGTAAGCTACGGCCGCACCTTTGAAACGGATAGGCCCACCCGCATGGCCGTTATTACCGCCGGATATGCAGATGGCCACCCCCGCCGCATATCAGATTGTGCCTATGACGTTATCAATGGGCGGCAATTCCCCCAGATAGGCCGCATTTGCATGGACATGCACATGGTGGATATTACGGGGGACAGCACTGTAAAGGTGGGGAACGAAGTGTCCCTCTGGGGCGGCGAGGGCATGAGCGCAGAGCAGGTAGCAGCCTGTGTAGGCACCCTCAATTATGAGCTCACCTGCCTTATCACCCCCCGCATCGCCCGGGTATACGTGAACGGGGATGAGTAAAGCCGGTTATTGTGATATTTTTTTCACATTTATATGGGAGTCACTTTTGTGACTCTTATTTTTATTCGCTAAATTTTGTTGCTTTTTTTCTGAGGTTTCGAGTAATTATCCATATCATTTTTTAATTTTCGCTGGGAAAAGTCCTTTGATTTAGGCATTTTTAAAGTTTGTTAAGCATATATTAAAGTGCGGAAATGGGATTTTGTTCAAATTTTATCTAACTTTTTGTATTTTTATACATTTATCGGAAAGATTCTTTATATAAATCAGCCTTTTCTTAACGAAAAATGTATATCTATAACAAAAAAGTGAATTTTTTAGTAAGATTTCGTTGACGTTTTGACCATGACATGATAAAGTAATGGAAAAGTTGGTCGGCGTTAATATATGATATAACTCCGTCAATTGTGTAAATTTTATATCAAACAAAATAACAGGAGGATTCTTTATGGAAAACAACAGAGAACAATGGGGTTCCACGTTTGGTTTCCTCATGGCTGCCGTAGGTTCAGCGGTAGGTCTCGGCAACATCTGGGGCTTCCCCTATAAGTGCGGCGCAAACGGCGGCGGCGCTTTCGTGCTGGTATACCTCATTCTGGTAGCCACCGTTGGCGTAACCACCATGATCGGCGAGCTTGCCATCGGCCGTAAGACCGGCAAGGGCGCTGTAGGCGCTTACGCAGCACTGGCCAAGAAGTACACCTGGATAGGCTACATGGGCGTTGCCTCCGGCTTCATCATTGTTGGCTTCTACAGCGTACTGGGCGGCATCGTTCTCCGCTACACGCTGGGCTTCCTGATCAACCTCTTTGGCGGCACCGGCTTCGGCGTTGACGGCTTCTTCGGCGCATGGATAGCAAACATGCCCGGCATGCTGGGCTTCTACGCCATCTTCATGATTCTGAACATCATCATCGTTATGGGTGGTATCTCCGGCGGTATCGAAAAGTTCACCACCGTTGCCATGCCTGCTCTGTTCTTCATGCTGCTGGCCATCATCATCTACGTTGCCTGCCAGCCCGGCGCAGCCGAAGGCTACAGGTACATGTGGGTTCCTGACTTTGATTACCTCTTCAGCAACTTCTTCACCGTTCTGAAGACTGCTGCCGGCCAGATGTTCTTCTCCCTGTCCCTTGGTATGGGCTGCATGATTACCTACGGCTCCTACCTGGCCAAGAAGGAACACCTCCAGCGCAACTCCATCATCATCCCCATTTCCGATACTCTGGTAGCTCTCATGTCCGGTATGTGCGTACTGCCCGCCTGCGCTGCCTACGGTATGGAATACGGCGCTGGCCCCGGCCTGCTGTTCAACACCATGCAGACTGTATTCCTCCAGGGTATGGGCGGCACCATCGGCAACGTAATGGGCTTCATGTTCTACGCTCTGGTATTCATCGCCGCTATCACCTCCTCCATCTCTCTGCTTGAGGTCTGCACCGCTTACCTCATCGACAAGCGCATTGAGCAGGGCAAGGATCCCGCTCGTGTAAAGATGACCATCACCATGGCTATTATCGCCTTCATCGTAGGCCTGCCCACCGCTCTTGACGGCCTTGGCACCAACGTTGCTGGCGGCGCATGGATGAACAACCCCGCCGTTATGTTCAACCTGCCCACCATGGCTGCCACCGCTGACTGGCTGGACTTCTATGACTTCCTGGCAGAGGGCGTGCTGATGCCTCTCGGCGCTCTGATCATGAGCATCCTCATCGGCTGGGTATTCGGTCCCAAGCTCATTTCCGACGAAGCCGAAGCCACCGAGGGCGTAAAGTTCAAGGCTCTCAAGTTCTACGACATCTGCTTCAAGTTCGTTATCCCCGTAGTCATGGCAATCGTTCTGTTCGCTCAGATCCAGAGCTTCCTTGGCTAATACGTAATTCGAACTGCATAAAGGGACTGCTTCGGCAGTCCCTTTTTTATTATCGAGGAAGCGGCCTTTAGCCACTTCCTCGAGTCTTTTTCGGCTTTTGCCTATCGCCACAGGCTCCCGGGCCAGAGCAGTAAAGCCTCCGCTAAATTGGCTCTGCTGTCATAATAGCAGCCGTTCACGCCTTTATATGCCGCTATACAGGCCCTTTTGTCGCCTTATATCTGGTGCAGGGGTTGATTTTGCGCCATTTCCGTTAAGATTTACTGTTGTTTTCCGTTAAATTCACTTCTATATGCTTATGGTTCTTTTTGGGTTTCGTCCATTTATTCAGCCGTTTTTGGGATTTTGTGCTTTTTTCTCTTTTTAACGGTTTCTTAACACTTCTTTATGTTCATCCGATTTTTCACCATGTGAAATTTATTATTTTTGTTTCTCCTTAAAAGGCTGTAGGCTGTAATTTGTATTATTATTAGTTTAATTTTTATGCATTTTTTCCATTAAGTTACAAATTTGGCTGTGTGGATTGTATATTTTGCTGAAAATTTTATTGACGTACTGTTTATTCCCGTGGTATAGTTCAATAAAGATTTTTTGAAATATGTTCACATTTTGTTAAGACGCAGGGCGTCATACAAATGTGCCCCGGCATCATAAGGTTCATGTCTCCCTGTATGGGCACATTCCCCTGCGCCAATTAACATTATTATAATCAGGAGGATTCTTAAATGGAAAACAACAGAGAACAATGGGGTTCCAATTTCGGCTTTATTATGGCAGCCGTGGGTTCCGCAGTAGGTCTCGGCAACATCTGGGGCTTCCCCTATAAGTGCGGCGCTACCGGCGGCGGTGCCTTCCTGCTGGTATATCTCATTCTGGCAGCACTGGTAGGCGTTACCGTAATGCTGGGCGAGCTGGCCGTTGGCCGTAAGACCGGCAAGGGCGCTGTAGGCGCTTATGCTTCCCTCGCCAAGAAGTACACCTGGGTAGGCTACATGGGCGTTGCCTCCGGCTTCATCATTGTAGGCTTCTACAGCGTACTGGGCGGCATGGTTCTCCGCTATATGCTGGGCTTCCTTATCAATCTGTTTGGCGTCACCGGCTTCGGCGTTGATGGCTTCTTCGGCGCATGGATAGCAAACATGCCCGGCATGCTGGGCTTCTACGCCATCTTCATGATTCTGAACATCATCATCGTTATGGGTGGTATCTCCGGCGGTATCGAAAAGTTCACCACCGTTGCCATGCCTGCTCTGTTCTTCATGCTGCTGGCCATCATCATCTACGTTGCCTGCCAGCCCGGCGCAGCCGAAGGCTACAGGTACATGTGGGTTCCTGACTTTGATTACCTCTTCAGCAACTTCTTCACCGTTCTGAAGACTGCTGCCGGCCAGATGTTCTTCTCCCTGTCCCTTGGTATGGGCTGCATGATTACCTACGGCTCCTACCTGGCCAAGAAGGAACACCTCCAGCGCAACTCCATCATCATCCCCATTTCCGATACTCTGGTAGCTCTCATGTCCGGTATGTGCGTACTGCCCGCCTGCGCTGCCTACGGTATGGAATACGGCGCTGGCCCCGGCCTGCTGTTCAACACCATGCAGACTGTATTCCTCCAGGGTATGGGCGGCACCATCGGCAACGTAATGGGCTTCATGTTCTACGCTCTGGTATTCATCGCCGCTATCACCTCCTCCATCTCTCTGCTTGAGGTCTGCACCGCTTACCTCATCGACAAGCGCATTGAGCAGGGCAAGGATCCCGCTCGTGTAAAGATGACCATCACCATGGCTATTATCGCCTTCATCGTAGGCCTGCCCACCGCTCTTGACGGCCTTGGCACCAACGTTGCTGGCGGCGCATGGATGAACAACCCCGCCGTTATGTTCAACCTGCCCACCATGGCTGCCACCGCTGACTGGC
>CAYMPG010000021.1:0-31547 GCA_964392455.1 uncultured Clostridium sp.
AAATTTATATTCATCTCCGTTCTTCATATGAAAGGTTGCCATCGGAAAAATAACCCATTTCCATGTGAGTTCTGTGATTTCATCAAGCCGTAATACAAGATTTCTATATGCTTTATCAACTGTGAGTTTATTCGTCTTGTAAGTAACCGAAGTTTCATCAAGATATAAAGCACCGCCTAATATACCATTATGGCATAGGCTACACATAAAAATTTTTTCCATATAGATTCCTCCTACAAATTCCAATTTATCGAATTGACTGTGTCAGATTCATTATGCTTCTTTCAAACAAAAAGCACGATGGTATTGTATCAAACCATCGTGCTTTTATGGTCGGGGCGACGGGATTTGAACCCACGGCCTTTTGGTCCCGAACCAAACGCGCTACCAAACTGCGCTACGCCCCGATATAAGTGGAGCCAACGAGGGGATTCGAACCCCTGACCTGCTGATTACGAATCAGCTGCTCTACCGACTGAGCCACGTTGGCATCCCGGGAACCACTGGGCCACATCTTGGAATTATAGCACAAAACCCGCAATGTGTCCATTAGAATCAATAAAGTTTTGCAAGAGAACGTATGCTTTTGAGTTCTTCGCCGGATGCAATATGCACCACGGAAAAATCCTGCACATGCATGGTGGGATCTTGCTGTATCCAGATGGACCGTCCACCCTGCCTGGGAAGTATGGGAGCCGCCTCTGCGGTATTCTCATCTATGAGCCGGGCTATTTCAGGATGCACCTTCAGAAGGTAGCCCTGATGGTTTTCCGTTGCAAAGCAGTGCATGAGCTTTTTTCTTACCTTCAACAGAACCGTCTCCGCCGTCATGACCCTGCCTGTGCCTCCACAGTATGGGCAGGCAGTCTCCAGGGTATTGCTGATGCATTTACGGGATTTTTTGCGGGTCATCTCGATGAGCCCAAGCTGGGTAATGCCAAGAACGTTGGATTTCGTTCTATCCTTTCTAAGCTCTGCCCTCAATGTTTCCAGCACCCGCTCCTTGTCGGCAATCTCATCCATATCTATAAAGTCTATTATGATTATGCCGCTAATATCCCTCAGCCTGAGTTGCCTGGCTATTTCCTTTGCAGCCTCGCAGTTTGTGGCAGTAATGGTCTCCTGAAGGTTGTCAGTGCTGCCAACATACTTGCCGGTGTTTACGTCTATGGTAGTAAGGGCCTCGGTCTGGTCGATTATAATGTAGGCACCGTTTTTCATCCATACCTTGCGGGACAGGGCCTTATCTATGGCAGAATCAAGATTCAGATCATCAAACCTGTCCGGCACAGTATCCTGAAGCACCACCCTGTCCTTAAGCGTGGGGGATATTATGCCTGCCACCACCTGTACCTTATCATAAAACTCTCTATCGTTTATGGTAAGGCGGCCTATATCCGGAGTAAAAAGATCCCTGATGGTACGGAATACCAGCGGCTCCTCCCCGTGTATAAGCCGGGGAGCTGTAAGCATCTGACATTTTTTCTGTATTCTTTCCCACATACGTATCAGGAAAGCCATATCCGCTTCAAATTCCTCTATGCTCTTATCCAGAGCAGCCGTGCGGACTATAACGCCCATGTTTTCAGGCTTTACCTTGGCTATGGTCTCCTTAAGGCGGGTACGCTCCCTCTCATCCTCTATCCTGCGGGAAACGCCTATATAGTCCACCATTGGCATAAGCACAAGGGTGCGGCCCGGCAGGGTGATATGGGTGGTAACACGCACTCCCTTATTGCCCACAGGCTCCTTTATGACCTGCACCATTATCTCCTGCCCCGGCTTTACAATATCCTTTATATTGGGTATTTCGGTGGGCACCTCGGAGCAGGAATCGCCAAACTGAAATTCTCCATCATCCAGCTTTATGTCCCCTGCGTAAAGAAATGCATTGCGCTCCAGCCCCACATCAACAAAGGCTGCCTGCATGCCCGGAAGCACGTTTTGCACCCTTCCCTTATAAATATTGCCCACAAGGCGCTCTTTTCCCCGCTGCTCGATGTATATTTCGCTTGGAGCGCCGTCTTCAAGAAGCACTGTCCTTGTCTGATATGGGTTTATGTCTACTACTATCTCCTTGTCCATGAAGGACCTCCGGCAAATACAGCTTTATTCCTGGCTATGGTATCCCTCTGGCGCCCCGGGCATAAATGCGCCGTCCGCTGAGTATATGGCATCTCTGTGAAGGTTATAGGTAAAATCCTGCCCCAGCACATTCTTAAAAGCCCCGAGAAGAAGGTCTACACTGAGACCGCCGCCTGCATCCAGCCTGCCGCCGATATGCAGGGTATATTCACTGCCGCAGATTTCTCCCGGCTCCATGCGGTATACCATTGGCCTTATATCCACGTTTTTCATTCCGGCCTTGGTCTTTTTCAGCACAACGATGCTGCTGCTTAGCAGCTCTTCTATGGCCGACGGCATATCCACCTCTGCCGCATCGTTACACAGGCGCAGCCTGACAGTATAGTCCGCTGCGGACATAACGGCGGAAAGGGACGGGTATTTATCCTCTGCACAGGCAGCCTGAGCTATTACAAACCCACGGGGCAATGCTGCATTTACCCGCTCGGTAAATTCTTCAGGGCTGATATTGCTATCCATTTTTATATCCAGCCATTCGGCCGAACTTGTAGCCCCCACCGTCAGCGCTGTAGCAAAGGAAAGCTGCTGATGTGGATTAAAGCCATTTGAATAGGCTACCGGCAGGTTTGCCCTTCTGAAGGCACGCTGAAACAGCCGCTGCACATCCAGATGGGATACGAAGCGCACCTGCTCCTCTTTTTTAAACCTTGCAATAATCCGCACACTTACCTCCAAAGCAGCCATTGCATCCCTTGCGGCAATCACGGGTGCATGTGGCCTTCATTGCATTGCCATACTCCCGCCTGAGATAATCCTTTGTTACCAGCATATCCACATGATCCCATGGAAGGGTCTCATCAAGGGTGCGCTCCCTGTTTGCATAATATGCCGGATCCACCCCAGCTTCAGCAAAGGCCTGCTCCCAGAGCTCCAGCTTAAAATGCTCATCCCAGGAATCAAACCTTGCACCCTTATGATACGCTCTTTCTATCACGTCTGCAATGTGCCTGTCTCCCCGGGCCATTACTGCCTCAAGCACGCTTATATCCGGCGCATGATAGGCAAATTCCACGCTGCGAAGCCCACGCAGGGCGTCCTTGAGAAGGTGCTGCTTGCGTATTATTTCTTCCTTTGTATTTTGAGGGCACCACTGGAAAGGCGTATAGGGCTTTGGCACAAAGGAAGATACGCTTACCGTGATACGCAGGCCCTTGCCCCGCTTTTCCTTGGGGATAGAATAGTACACCCCTGATACCTTGCGCGCGAGGTCAACTATGCCAAGCAGGTCTTCATCTGTTTCAGTGGGCAGGCCCAGCATGAAATAGAGCTTTACGCCTGTCCAGCCAGATTCAAAGGCGTCCTTCATGTTTCTAAGCAGGTCTTCCTCGGTAACGCCCTTGTTTATCACGTCTCTCAGGCGCTGGGTGCCTGCTTCCGGTGCAAAGGTAAGGCCGGCCTTGCGGACGGACTGCATCTGCTCCATATCTTCCTTGAGAAATGCATCTATCCTCAGCGACGGCAGAGATACCGATACCCTCTTATCCCGATAGGTATTTATTATTTCAGGCACCAGCTTGTGTATTTCCGAATAGTCGCCGGAGCTAAGTGAAAACAGCGATACCTCATCATACCCTGTGCAGGCAAGCATATCATCTGCCTGCTTTAAAAGGGTCTCCCGCTTGCGCTCTCTCACCGGGCGGTAAATAAACCCTGCCTGGCAGAAACGGCAGCCACGAGTGCAGCCACGGAAAAGCTCGATGGCGATCCTGTCATGAATAATGGAAAGATACGGCACTATGGGCTTGCCCAGATACTGAGCCGCATCCAGGTCCTTTACCACCCTGCGCTCCACCATATCCGGCGCATTGGGCTCCAGCTTGTCCATTTTGACAAAGGCACCATCCTGGTCATACCGGGGAGCATAAAATGCAGGAACGTATATTCCCTTTATTTTGGATAGCTCAAGCAGCGTCTCCCTCTTGGAGGCGCCCTTAGCCCTGCATGCCTTATATCCATCTACCAGCTCGCCGATAAGCTCCTCGCCATCGCCTATCATAAACAGGTCTATAAATGGTGCTATGGGCTCAGGATTGCAGGCGCAGGGCCCCCCGCATACCACAAGGGGCATATCTTCGCCCCTGTCCTCAGAGCGCAGAGGTATACCTGCCAGCTCAAGCATGGTAAGTATATTTGTATAGCACATTTCATACAGAATGGAGAAGCCCACTATATGAAACTCCCTCAGCGGGCGGAAATTCTCAAGGGAATACGTAGGCACATCCCTTTCCCTCATCTGCTTTTCCATATCCGGCCATGGGGCATATACCCTCTCGCATATGGTGTCCTCACGGCTGTTCAGCACATTGTACAATATGCGAGACCCCAGATGGGACATACCAATCTCATATACATCAGGAAAGCACAGTGCAAAGCGCACCTGTGCATCTGTCTTTTCAGTGGAATTAAGCTCACCTCCGACATAGCGGGCGGGCTTTTCCACCTTGTCCAAAAACGTGTTCAGCTTGTCCTTTATCAAAAAAATACCTCCTATCCACAGGAAGAAAACTATCCCGCAGATATATCCATTTATATTGTATCATCATTATCTACCACGGTCAACGTAGGGCAATATTTCTTCCAGCGTACTGCTGCTGCCATGCTCCGCTGCAAGCTCGGCAAGCCTTACCCCATCCACCCGTGCCCTTTCTCGCATATCCTCATCCAGTATGCAAAATACCGAGTATCGGCCCAGCCCATATGAAAGCGCCACCCATAGCGGCGTATCCTGACGCAGCGCGATATGCTGTACCCTTATGCCCCGCCCCGCTGACGCACAGCGCATATTCTTCATGTGAGCAATCATGCTGCCGCTTTTTTCCCGCAATGCATTTATGCCCTCGCTCAATAAAAATACCGCAAATATCACCATGGTCGCATTGCAGATGACTATTCCCGCCGCTGCCATAGCTGCCGCAAAAATAAGGGCTGTAACGCCTTTAAGCATACGCCTGGGCCTCATGCCCAGCATGATAAGCAGGGCATTTATCGCCCTGCCCCCATCAAGAGGATATGCTGGCAGCAGGTTTACAAGGGCTATATACATATTTGCCTCGGCAAATGCCACTGCCCCCGGTATAAGCCTGCATCCAATATAGCATATCAGGCTGCATACAGGGCCGCACAGGGCTATCATCAGCTCATCCCAAAGGCTGTCCATATTCGCAATATCCATGCGGCAGCCATATGGCAGCAGCTTTATCCCATATATACTACAGCCCAGCATATGGGCCATAACCAGATGTGCCGCCTCATGCAGCGTCAGCGCTCCCATGTGCATTATAAACGGTACGGTGTTTTCCGATACCAGCGCAAGCACGCAAAGCCCTGCAAACGCCGGGCTTATCCTTATTCCTGCAGGCGGCTGCTTTTCCTTCACCGTATTCTTCCGCTGCCCATATCATAATACTCTGCCGGATTCACGGGCCTTCCTGCGCTGGTCATTCCTATTTCCAAATTATCCACAGCGCTGAATAGGGTGTCCCCTTTCCTTACAGGCTGCCCTTCCTCCACCATAGCCTCCGCCGTACAGCCGTAGCTTATTGTCATATCCCCATCCATAGCAAGCTCTATGACGGTTTTTCCATCCTGTAAGGTCAGTGCCTTTACGGTGCCATCGGCAGGCGCAGAAACAGCCGCATCCTTAAGCCCTGTCACCGTCATAAGGGTTTCTTCGCTGTTCAGCCGGTAGCTTTCGTATTCCGCCCCTAACCTCAGCTTTGCACCGGAGGAAAATACCTGCATTATGCCCGGCAGCTCCACAAACCTGAGCTTGCCAAGATACTCTCCCCCTATATCCTCAATGCTGTCATTCAGTCCGGAGGATGCTTCGAGTATGGACATATCCTTAACCTGCTCCGACAGTAGCACCAGCCCAGCAAGCAAAACACATATCCCCATCTTTGCAAGCATGGAGCTGCCATTATCTCTGTCATACCTGTCCCTGCGCCTTGCATAGCGTGGGGAAAAGTACCGCGCCGTGTATTTTCTTCTGCCGCTTCCATAGGACCTGGATTCAAAGCCACCGTGTTTTACATTGCCAGCCATAAATAATCCCCCTTCCATCACAAAAGAAATATATGTGACAAAGGGGGAAAACAATACATCTATTGTTATTTTAGGCGCTGCTAATGCTTTTTAGCCGGCTGCCTGATACATACGTTTTCAACTATGCCCACGCCTATAAGATTGGTCAGCAGGTTTGAGCCTCCGTAGCTTATAAAGGGCAGCGGTATGCCTGTAACAGGCATCAGCCCTATGGTCATGCCGATATTTTCGAACACATGGGCGGTAAGCATACCGGTTACGCCTATTACAAGGCATGCGCCAAAGCTGTCTTTTGTTTTTATGGCGATATGCACCCAGCGGAATATCAGTGCAAAAAACAGCAATATCAATACCGTACCGCCAATAAAGCCCAGCCCCTCCACTATGCCTGCAAATATAAAATCCGTATGCCTTTCAGGCACAAAGCGAAGCTGTGCAAGGGTTCCCTCGGTAAAGTATCCCTTGCCCCAAAGCTCTCCTGAGCCTATGGCTATCTTTGACTGGGCCACATTATACCCGGCGCCCTGAAGATCCAGCTCGGGATTTAAAAACACCTTTATGCGGAACTGCTGGTATTCATCCATCAAAAAGAAATACGCTAACGGCAGCCCAACTGACGCCGCCCCGGCCGCCGCCGCAATATATCCCCAGGATACCCTGCCGATAAAGTAGATAAATACCATTATGCAGATATACACGAATGCCGTGCCAAAGTCAGGCTGCATCATTACCAGCACCGTGGGCACAAGGCAAAGCATGGTAGTTTTGACAATGTAGCCAAGGCCGCTGAAGCGCCCCTCTTTATCCATACAGGCAGATACATATTTTGACAGGGCTATGATGATACATATCTTGCACAGCTCGCCCGGCTGCAGGGCCCTGTCTATAAAATCCAGCTTAAACCAGCCGGTTATGCCCTTTACCTTTTCCGTGGCAAAAATAAGCACCAGCAGCAGCAAACACCCAACATAGGCATACTTGATAAGATAACGGAAGCTCTTATAATCCACCACCACAAATATAAGCAGTGCCGCAAGGCCAATCATAAAGTTTACTATCTGCTTTTTTACATAGTAAAGATTCAGCTTATCCGTATAATCGCTGAGAGAAGCCTCCGTACCATCAAATGGATCTGCCATAATGCTGGATATGCTTATAAGCCCTATGGCAAACAGGGCCAGCACCAGCAGTATGGTTATCCAGTCTATTCTTTTGAGAAGGCTGCCGTCAAACATGGCTTAGTTTAGTGCAAAAAGCTCCTTTACTTCATTGTATATGGCCAGATACTTGTCTATGGTATCGCCATAGGCGATGGGCCGGTTTACTGTAACGGTATTTGCGGTCTCCTCTCCAAGCAGGAGCCTGTCCAGCATCATGGTAGCAGTTGCCGCCGCCTCATAATACGGCTCTATGCACAGGGCGTAAATATCATTATCGCTGAACAGCGCCAGGTTTTCATCGCTGAGCCCGCAGCCAAAGGCGGTTATGGATATCTGCTTGAGCAGGTTTGGGTTTGGAGTAGGGCTGGCAGATGGGTCAATGCTCGAGGTGGGGGTTGCCTTTTGCTCATCCTGCTCCCCCATCTCCTTAAACAGTGAGATCGCCTTGCTCCTTGCCTTTACTGCTACCGGAGCAGAATCCGTATCGCAGGCGTACATTCCCTTTATATCACGGTTGTTCAGTATAAAGTTTGCAAGCTCGTCTACGGCCGCTTCCTCTCCGCTGCCCGGAGTACGCAGGAAGGTGACCGTTTGAAACTGGGGATAGTATTCCCGCACCGCCCTGTCAAATTCAGCATAGCACACTGTGGGGTCATAGCCGTAAACCAGTATTCTGCCGGATTTAAGGCTTCTTTCCGTCATGCGCTCGGCTATGCCACGGGCCAGCTCCTCGATATATTCGCTGGAATCTGCTACCACGTTAACATCTGCCGAATCAGTCTCGCAGGCGTAGTAGGGAGAAACCACATACATTCCGGCCTGTGCTGCCTCAGCTACGGCTGAGGTATAGTTCCCAGGAATGAGCAGCCCGGCGCATCCATCCTCCTGTGCCTGAGCCACAGCCGAGGATGCGTCTGAGGCTATGCGGTAAAGCTTTGCAGGATAGCCGAGGTTTTCTGCCGTCTTTAAAAAGCCGTGCATCATCATGTAGGCACCCATGCTGCCATCGTCCTCTATTACAAAGCCAATGAGCCGCATACCATCTACATCCTCCGCCTCTGCACCTTCTGCGGCAGCAGCCTCGGCAGCCTGTTCATCCACAGCATCCGTTTCAGCAGGCTTATGAGCGCACGCAGTAAGCAGGAGCAGCATGGCCATAACGATGGGCAGTATCCTTTTCACACAATACCTCCGGTTCAGCTATAAATCCATTTTACATTAAATCAGGCTGCCAGTCATCCCGGCAGCCCGTTTGTTTACAGAATTTTAGATAATCGGGCGAGCCTGCATCGGCCCGCTTATCTGCCTGATTTTATATTATAGCACATATTCCGCAGCCATGGGCATAAATTTACCTGTGAGGTGGAATAATTTGATAAAACCGTCAAGCAAGCTATCCATACCGATAATTCTGGCGCTGTCTTTAGCCGCGTGCCTGTTTGCGCTGTGCTTCAGAAGCTACGGCCATATGCACATAAGAGTGGTGGACGCCTATACCCTCATGCCCATCCATGGTGCACGCGTGATAATACCAGATACAGGCGCCCAGCTCACCTCGGACAGCACCGGCAGCTGCGTCTTTACCCGCATACCCATACGAAAAAACCGCCTGCATCAGCAGCTCCTTCAGCGTGACAAGGGCGAATGTACCATTATAGCCCTTTACCCAGGGTATCGGCCCACCGTGATACTCAACACCCAGGTGGAAAAAAACGCCATGCGGAATGGCCCTACCGTATACATGTTTCCCGAGGAGCTGGACGATATAGAGGTGGCCGCCATAGTAGAATCTCCTGAGCAGGAGTGGATAGTGCGCCTTGTTGAAAAATACACGGAATGATGCTATAATCTCCCCCATGAAAGCCATAGATAAAAAGCGGCCCGACAAATGCGCCGTATTAAAAAAGCTGCCCTGGCTGCTGCTCATTCCCCTTGGGCTTCTGCTGCCAGGGCTTGCATCCGCCCACCCATGGGAAGTGGAAAAAATATACAGCCGCGGCGTATACCCGATAATCAGCCGCATACTCAGCTTCATTACAGGCATATTTCCCTTTTCTGTGGCTGAGGTATTTGTATGCGCCGTGGCGCTTGGGGTCATTTTTCTGCTGATACGAGCCATTATCCAGCTCATAAGAAAGCGCCGCACTCCACTGGGGTTTATTTCCTTCATACTGTCTCTTTGCATATTTGCAGGAGCTATGCTCAATATTTTTTATGCAGCATGGGGGTTTAACTATTCCCGGCCCACACTGTATCAGCTTATGGAGCTTGAAGTAAAGGAGCGGCCCGATACAGAGCTTCAGCAGCTCTGCTTTGATCTGGCCCGGCGGGCTAATGAGCTGCGTCCCCTGCTTAATGAGGATGAGCAGGGCGTGTTTTATATTGCAGACTATAAAGAATACTTTGAAAAGATACCTGCGGCCTATCGATCCCTTGGCAAGGACGAGCCGCTGCTTTCCGCACCTGCTGCCGCAGCAAAGGGCGTAATGGCCTCTGAAGCCATGTCCTGGGCAGGCATATCCGGCATATACATGCCCTACACCGCTGAACCAAATGTAAACGTTCACCAGCCGGCACTGCTGATGCTTTGTGCCGCAGCCCACGAAACTGCCCACTATCTGGGCTTTGCAAGGGAAGATGAGGCAAATTTTATCGCATACCTTGCCTGCATATATTCAGACGACCCCGCCATAGAATATTCCGGCGTGATGCTTGCGCTGATAAACTGCGCCAATAAACTGTACAAAAGCGACCCAAATAAATTTGCGCCGCTACGTGAAATGTATAGCGACGCAATGATACGTGACCTTTCGGCTTACAATGCTTACTGGGACAGCTATGAGGGCGATATGGAAGATACCTTTAACTCCCTCAATGATAACTATCTCAAATTCAACAGCCAGCAGAATGGCATTAAAAGCTACGGCATGATGGTAGACCTGCTGCTGGCCTATTATTCCGATTAATACCCCAGCTTTACAGCCTTGCTCAGCAGCTTTCCCGCAAGGGGCGCAGCGTAGCTGCCGCCGCCGCCTGCCTGCTCAAGCACCACTGTCACAGCCAGCGGATGCTCATCATCCAATATAAAGCCTGTAAACCAGGCGTGAGTTTTTACGGATTTATCCGACGATACCTCGGCAGTGCCGGTTTTGCCGCCTACGGTAAGGCCATCCACAGTCGCCCGTTTGCCGGTGCCACTTGTTATCACCTGCACCATTGCCTCCTGCATAAACTCAGCCTCTGCAGCCGAGAGCACCGTTTTATAAGCGCTGCTCTGGGCCGTATATTTTACCCTGTTTTTTCCATCGGCCACCTTGTACAATAGCCTTGGCTCCATCATTACCCCGTCATTGGCTATGGCAGCGGTAAGCATACAGGTTTGCATGGGGGTCATTATATCCTTATACTGGCCAACGCCGGACCAGGCCACATCCCGGTCTGTTTCACCCTTTTCGTAGCTGCTGGCATACAGCATAACGTCATCAAAGAGGAATTCATCGCCTATGCCCAGCTCCTTCGCCACCTTCGCCATGCGCTTTGGCCCGATCTCCATGGCGAGCTTTGCAAAGGTGGTATTGCAGGAGGCTGCAAAGGCCTGGAATATATCCACCTCCCCATGATACTCGCTGTGGTAATCCCTTACTATGCTGTACAGCTCGCTTGCAGCAGGCTCGGCGCCCACATCCTCTGCGCCCTCCTGTTCTCTGTTGTATTCTATTTTGTCACTATCGGATGAGCTGGTAAATTCTTCGTCATTTACCCTTATCTCAGGCAGGTATTTGCCGCTCTCCCTGTCAAACACCAGCGCCCCGTCACAATTAAAGGTGCGGTTCTGTATATCCGGTATATACCTGAGGGCAGCTATCAGAGTAACTATCTTAAAGGTGGAGCCGGGAGTATATCTGCCCATCGTAGCACGGTTTACCATGGCGCTTGCAGCAAGCTCCCTATCCCCTGAAATATAGTCCTGCATATAGTTTGGGTCAAAGGTGGGCTGGCTGACAGAGGCGAGTATTTCGCCTGTTTTATAATTCATCAGCACTACGGCGCCCCAGTAATCATCCATAAGGTCATAGGCATATTCACAAAGGTCTGCATCTACAGTAAGCAGCACCGTGGAGCCCACCCGCTGCTGGGTACCTATGAGCTGCTCAAATTCATCTGCAAGGCCCTGATCAAAACCCAATAGATACTTTGCAAACATGGACTCTGCGCCTATGGTCTGCCCATAAACATCGCCTACCACATGGCACATTGAGCGGCGCAGCTCCTTCACACCCACATACTGCCGCTTGCCGTCATCATCCGTATAGGCAAGGCGCAATCCGGTGCGATCCAGCAGCATACCTGCCGCGATGGAATCCTTCTGGCTGGTCACTCTGGTATTATAGGGGCTGGAAAACCACCTGTTTCCATACACCTTTACTATATACCCAAGGTATACGCTCAGTACAATGAACATGGCGCAGAACAGCGCCAGCATGGCCTTTATATGTTTTCTGCTGCTGTCTTTCATTGAAGTATGTATTCCTCGCTTGCTTCGTCCATGGCTTCCTCAAGCATTTCGCCATTTTGTATGGCGACCCCTTCCAGTATGCCAAGCAGCATCATCGTGGCTATCATGGAGCTGCCGCCATAGCTTACAAAGGGCAGAGTTATGCCCGTAAGTGGTATGAGCTTTATAACGCCGCCGATTATAATAAAGCTTTGCAGGGTGATGAGTACCGTGCAGCCAAAGGCCACCAGCATAAGGTATCTATTCCGTGCATTGAGGGCAATAAGGGCTCCCCGTATTATAAGCACGAGATAAAGGGCAATTACGGCTATGCCGAATATGATGCCGAATTCCTCGCATATCACTGCGAAGATATAATCCGTATTGTACGCCGGTATGGACTTTGGCATTCCTTTTGTAAGGCCAAGGCCCATCAGCCCGCCGGAGGCTATCGCCATGAGGCCCTGCGCCACCTGATAGCCGCTGGTGTAGTAGGTAGCCCACGGGTTGAGCCATATGGCCACCCTTGCCCTTACGTGATCAAATAAATAATAGCTTGCAACGGCGCCTGCCGCCCCTGCTCCAAGGCCCAGCAAAGTGGTGCCGGTTTTACCTGTGGCAACATAAAACACGATAAGGTACGTACCGCATACCAGTAAAGCTGCGCCAAGATCCCTTTCCACCACCAGCAGCGCCGCAACGATTATGGCAAATATGGCAGAGGGCAGCCAATCCCATACGGTATTTGCCACAGTAAGGTAATTTGCCATTATAAACACCAGCGCCACCTTCACAAACTCAGAGGGCTGAAAGCTTATGCCGCCAAGAGTTATCCAGTTTTTTGCGCCGCCATTTTCCTCGCCTATCGCCAGCAGCACCGCAAGTATGCCTATGCTGAGCAGCATGAGCAGTATATTTATCCGCCGGAAAAACTGCTGAGAGCGCATGAGCAGCGCACATACCACCATGCAGCCCATGCCTATGCAAAACCATACGAGCTGCTTTACAGCTATATCAGGGGACAGCCTGTATTGCACCATCATGCCTATTGCGGCCAGCAGGTTTGCTATTACCAGAATAAACCTATCCGTATAGCGGGATATGCCCTGCATTATCACATACTGAATGAGCAAAACCGCAATCAGTCCCACGCCAAACACCAGGGCCATCATGTCAAAGCTCTCATCTCTCAGCGAAAGCAGCGCAAAGGCGGCCATTTCAAATATCATCACTATGCCCAGCAGCCCTGCTGCGCTGAGCTGACGTACTCTATTCATTATCTGCCTCCTCTCTGAAGGAAGTGCGCTTCACCCTGTAATAAAACCTGACCTGCCCAAGCTGCACCAGGTCTCCATCCAGAAGCTCCTCGAGCCTGTGAGTCATGACCTCGCCATTTATCTTGATGCGTGCCATGCCCATGCGGCGGATGAATACATCCCCCCGCTTTTCGAATATTATGGCATGCTTGCGCTTTATTGACCTATCCTCAATGCATATATCGCACTTTCTGCTGCGGCCAATAAGGTTTGATTTTACAAGGATAAAGCCGTTTTCATTGGTATCAAAGGGCGGAAGGAATTCGATATGCCTTGCGTACCCCTTCTCTATCCAGTCCTTTACCCGGCGCAGCTCATTATACTCATTTACGGAATGGTAAACTATCCTTATCAGAATATATATTATGGCAGCCACAAAGAAGTAGCGCATCACTGACACGGTAAGGGAATAAATATCGGCCTGCATATGCTCTTGCCTCCTGTTTCTTTAGCAATGATTATAACATAATTTCGCATTTAAATCTGTGACTACATTATCAACATTGCAATATCTGCTAAAACTTCACCTTTAAAACTAAAAAAAGCCGCACATGGCGGCCTTTAGATTTGGATTATTACGAAAGCAGCGGAGATTTGAGCAGCATGTTTTTGGTGCGCTGGAGGTGCGTACGAAGTATCGCTGTAGCCAGCTCCACATCCCTGCTTTCGCAGGCATTTATAAACTGGGCATGCTCATCTATGGAATAAAGCTCGTCCTTATTTTCCTCGCTGTAAAACGGAGTGATGTACCTGTCCACATTGGCATGCATCTGATCTATAAGGGACAGCAGCACCGGGTTATCGCAGGGATTATACAGGGCAAAATGCAGCTCAAGATTGAGCTCCGCACCCACCACATGGTTGGTCTCCTTAGCAAAGGCATCCAGCAGCTCCCTGGCCTTTGCAATATCGCTCTCGGTAATATTGGGCATGGCAAGGCGCAGCGCACCCACTTCCAGAAGTATGCGGGTATCCATCACGTTTCCAAGCTCCTTGCTGGACAGCTTTGTTACCACGGCACCACGGTTCGGATAAATGCGTACAAGCCCCTGTGCCTCAAGCTGACGAAATGCCTCACGAACTGGAATATGGCTTACGCTGAGGGCGGCAGATATTTCATCCTGCCTGAGCGGCATATCCCCCGGAAGCTCTCCCCGAATAATGGCAGTTCTTATTACCTGAAACACCCAGTCCCTTGCCGCCATGGAACGGGGCTGCATTTCTTCCGCTATCTTTTTAAGATCCATAATTACCGTCACTTTCTGTTTGTTGTGATTTGGGCAAACATATTCCTACATAATATAACATATACCTTTATTTTACCTAAAAAGAAACTTTAGTCAACCCATTTCACCATTGCCCGCAGGGTTTATTCACCAATATCCACGCTTATCACCCTTTCCGGCACCGAAACCATCAGCTCCCTGCTCGGCAGACCATATACGCCTTTCCCTCCTATCTGCATTTTTTCATGCATTACAGTCACCTGGTAGGTATATGTGCTTCCATTCTGGGCTGAGCTGTCTGTATACTCCACATGCCCCTCGGTTCCGCTCCATGTGTTAAGAATACGTTCCTTTCCCTTGCCGTCCCTGCGGCAAAGCGAATAGCTGCCAAAGTCATCCGGGCAGTCAAAGGATATATTTACCACGCCATCTGTGGCCATGGCTGTAAAGTTTTGCGCTGTTGCAGGTATGGCCCAATAGCCTGTGGTTACTCCCGGGGCAGTATCCGCAGTAAAAAGCTCCGTCACTCTGCTTTGCTCCGGCGTGAATACGTTTGCAAGGGCCGCCTTATGGAGTACCGTCAGAGAATACTCATCAAGGCTGTATTCCCCCACCCCCTCCGGCCGTATAAAATCGCTGCGGCTTCCCTCGGGATACAGATGGCTGTAGAGCTTATACAGCATCATGGCAGGATATGTGCCTCCGGTAGCCTTTGTGGGCAGCATGCCAAGATTATCATTATCATACCCCATCCATACCACCGCCGTGTAATCCGGCGTATAGCTTGCCATCCAGGCATCCCTGTTTCCATCGGCCGAGCCTACGGTGCCGGTCTTGCCGGCTATGGGTATATTAAGGGTATTCAGCCGATGCCCCGTTCCTTCTGTAACTACGCTTTTGAGCATACTGGTGAGAATATAGGCATTCTCCTCGCTCATTACCCTATTGTGCTCAGGCTGGTATTCATACAGCACCTTTCCCTTTGCATCTGTAATATGCCGTATGACCGAAGGGGAATTGTACTCTCCCCCAGAAGCAAAGCAGGAATACGCCCCTGCAATCTGCATGGGCGATACCCCATAGGTAAAGCCGCCCAGTGCCAGGGCAAGGCTGTTATCGCTATCATCAAACTCTATGCCGCAGGAAGCAGCAAAGCCCTTCGCCCTGCTGACTCCCACCTCTGAAAGCACCTTTACGGCAGGCACATTCAGCGATTTTGACACTGCCTCCCGTATGGTCACCCAGCCATAATACTTGCTGCCGAAATTTGATGGCGTATAATCTGCAAAGGCCGTTTCCTCATCAAGTATCATATCCGCAGCCGTACAGCCCAGATATTCAAAGGCAGGGGCATAGGCTATTACAGGCTTTATAACAGAGCCGGGCTGGCGGCGTATATCGCTGGCCCTGTTAAAGCCCATGCTGCCCGTATATCTTCTTCCTCCCACCATGGCAACTATCAGCCCGTCCCCGGGTCGCTGCACCACCATGGCCCCCTCTGTATCCTGGGCCGGGAAAAGGCTTTCATCCTCAAACAGCCCATCGCAATACTGCTGGAGGTCGCTATCCATTGCTGAGTATATGTGAAAGCCGCCCTTCAGGAGCTGATCCACAGTTATGCCCAGCACCTCTGCGGCGCTTTGCATTACCATATCCGTATAGTAGCCAGAGTACTCATCCCGCTGCCCGCGGAGTATTTCCGGCCTCTCGGCAGTGGATGCAGTCAGTTCTTCATCCGATATGTAGCCATATCTGTTCATAAGAGTCAGCACAGTATCCCGCCTGCCTATGGATGCCTCATAGTCCAGATGGGGCGCATAGCTGCCGGGGGATTTAAGTATGCCTGCCAGCATGGCGCTCTGAGATATGGAAAGCTCAGAAGCATGCACGCCAAAGTATCCCATGGCTGCCGCCTCCACGCCATAGTATCCTCCGCCAAAGTATACATAATTCAGGTACATCTCCAGTATATCCTCCTTGGAGCATACCCTTTCCATCTGATAGGCCAGCACTGCCTCCTCCGCCTTTCTTGAGATGGTCTTTTCCGATGAAAGATGGCTCAGCTTTATAAGCTGCTGGCTTATGGTAGAGGCGCCCTGCACATATCCTCCCGCCTTTATATCCGCTATTATGGCCCCGGCTATGCGTATCACGTCCACGCCCTCATGCTCGTAAAAGCGTGCATCCTCAGCCGAGATGAAGGCATGAAGCAAATGCTCGGGCAGCTTGGCAAGGCTTACCCAGGTTCTGTCCTCAGGACCATGAAGCCTGAGTATTTCTCTGCCATCCTTATCGTATATCACAGAGGTCCTGTCGCAGCCTGTTATCCTTTGCAAATCAAAATTTGCCCAGCTATCCACCCCAAGTATGCCTACTGCGCCAAAAAGCATAAAAAATACCGCTGCAATGGCAACGCATAGCAGCAGTATTCTGGATTTTCTCAGTTTCATTGCCTCATGCCTCCACTATCACTTCAGATATAATGATAGTATCGCCATATTCATTGACAATTAACACGAAGCACCGGGCTTATTTTTCATCAGCAGCAGAAGCACACCGGAAAGCCGAATGAGCTGCAGCACAGGGCACTGCCCAGCATGGCGCAGGGGCCTCCGCAATTGTATACGCCATAGTTACCGGTTTTTCTGGTATATGCTCCGCCGGTGCTGCGAATGGAATTGTATGCGGCGGCATATTCGGGATTTCCGGGATTTTGCTGATATGCAATGGTAAGGTATTCCCTTGCCTTATCATACCAGCCCTGGCGAAGATAAACTATGCCGTAAAGATAATACCATTCTGCATTGCGGGTAGCTATTGCATCCAGCACTGCCTTTGCGGCCTGAAGGTTTCCCTGGTTTATAAACGAGCGGGCACGGCTGAACTCTGCGGCATTTGGGCCGGAATAGGAATTGCCGCTGCCGGTATATCCGCCATAGGAGCCATAGCTGCCCTGACCATCCCTGTTTGCATGGGCTGAGGAGGAATTTACCTTTTTGGTAAGCATTTCATATGCCTCATTTACCTCCACCAGCTTTTCATTGGCGAGCTCCTTCAGGTCTGAATCGGTATACTTATCAGGATGGTATTTCTTTACCATCTTCAGGTAGGCAGCTCTGATTTCCTCCTGAGAAGCGCCTTCATTTATGCCCAGTACCTTATACGGGTTAATCATCTTTTCCTCCAAGCACCTCTGAATTTTTCAGCGGACATCCGTCTTTTATTATGTTATCCAGCAGCCCCTCGTGGGCCTGTATATCCAGCAATTCGTATGCATTGATTGCTTCATTCAGTGAGCAGTTAAGAATAAACTCCGCCCTGTCTTTGCCGGCTCCGGAAGCAAGGAAGGGATTATAGCTGCCGCTTTTTTTATCCTTTTCCCTATCCTCCCAGGCATCTATCAGGTATACCCATCTGCCGAGGTGATACAGCATATGCCCAAGGGCCAGCCGGTTTTGTGCCCCCTCCACAGGAGCTGCCAGCGCAATATTCTTCATCATGCGGGCAAATGCATCGGCCGGCGGATCAAGCTCTGGAGTATTGGCCCGCTCTATTTGGGAAAGCTCTCCTATTCCCTCGGATATGGCCCTGTAAAGCTCGGGGCTTTGCTCCTTTGCCTTTTGAAATGCGCCCTTCATTGCGGCCTTGCCTGCTGCCGCCCCCAGTGCCCTGTCATCCCGCCAGTTATCATCCAGCTTGCAGTATGCAAGGATAATATCCATATTCGCTGCAAATCTCAGGTATTCATCCTCTGAGGCGGCCATGCGCGCCCTTGAAAGGGGCTTGTACCCGCAGCGGCATTTCTGCGTATCCTCTTTCCCTGCAAGGCCGGTCAGCAGCAGGGCCATAAAGGCGCAGTCGTAGCTCAGGGTAAGCTTCATGGGTTCGCCAAAGCGGCGCCCTATGCATTTGCACAGGCCGCAGTAGTATGCCCGGTATTCATTATATTCTCTGAACCTGAGCTCGTCTTTATTTGGCTGGATGTATCCAAACATTCCCCATTTCTACCTTTCTGTGATATTGTACCATTATTTTTCCTTATCTCCAAATACAATTTGCAACAAATTGCCACATCAGTTTGAATTTATTGAAAACCCCCGCTTTCCAAAATATAAAATGGCGGTGCAGCCTGAAGCTGCATCGCCACTGCAAGGGAAAACGGGATTTATTTTATTTATTAAACAGGCCGGAAAAGAAGCTGCTTACCTTACCGAAAAAGCCTGTGACCTTTTCGCTGACGGTGGACAGAGCATCGCCCACCTTCTGCTTGGTGCTTACCGCCTTCTCCACGGTCTTTGTGATGGAGAGTATCTTTTCCTTAAGCTCGGCAACATCCAGCTTTTCCATCTGGCGGCACAGCTTGAGTATCTGCTCCACCTGAGTATCCGTTATCTGTACATTATACTGGTCTGCCAGCTTTCGTATTTCCTTCTTTACATCGGAATCCGACATGGATTCGGTTATATCCAGTATGCCCTTCAGCTCGTTTATAAGGGCGGCTGCTTCTTCGCTGCCAATATACTCAGCAAGCTGGCCTGTGACTACCAGTTCCTCAACGCCCACAGCCTTTGCAAGGTCTGACATGGTCTGGCCGGTAATATCCTCATATGCCTTATATACCCCGGTGAGCGCCGCCGTGCCGGATACTGCAAAGGGGGCAGACACCATCACCTTTGCATCGGTTATGCCGGCAGTGGTAAGGGCATTTATATACATCTGCTCTGTGCACCAGTTTATGTTATTTGTGCTGATTGAAAGGCCGGAGCCCTCCTCAAGCAGGGTAATGTACACGCAGGACAGGGCTACGCTGCCGATTTTCTTTTCATCCACAAGGCCCTCAAGGTATTCCCTCTCGTCATTATTGGTAACGATAAGCTCCTTTACATCGCCCCGCTCTATACCAAAATCCCGGTATATACCGGCTACCTGCTCCTGGTCAAGATTTGCGCCTATTATGGCACGGGCCTCCCCGGCTTCATATGCAAATGCGCTGCCCATGGAGCACAGGCACAGCACCGTCATTATTAATGCAGCTATGCGTTTCATTATATCAATGCCTCCGTTTGGTTTATTAACGAATGTAATTATAGCATGATAAATTGCATTTTGCATTAACAGGATGTAAATAATCGGCTATGTATGCTGGTGTTTTTTGGCATATTAGCCTGTAACTGAGCTGTTTTTTGCTCCTGTCAATCTCAGGCGGGCTCCATGCCGGCTGCAAATAACAATCGGATATTACCTTGCAGCCTTTTTTGCGATCTCCTCCGGCTTTATGGTGTAGGCGTATGCGCTATTGCAGAGGCCAAGCACTGCGGATACTATAAACAGCAGCTCTATGCCCAGCGTATGCCATATCCATCCGCCAAACAGGGCTATAAATATGGTTATAACGTGGTTTATGGATACGCCTGTGGATATGGTGGCCTTCACCTCATCCGGATTATCCGACAAATCCTGAACATACAGATTTGATGCCATGGACGCAAGTGATATTATGGAATCCAGCACATAGTTTACGCAGCACACTATAAAGGCCACATTCTTTGGGAAAAGGTGATGGGCAAAGCCATAGAAGAAGCATACTATCACAAGTATCAGCGTATCTGCCACCATTACCGCCTTATAGCCCACCCTGTCTATAATGCGCCCCACAAGGGGAGATGCAAAGAAGCAGGCAATGGCAGAGATGGCAAACAGCAGGCTTATGGTAGCCGCATTTGCACCGTAGAACAGTATCAGCACATACGGGCCAAAGGTGAAAAACACCTGCTTGCGCGCCCCGTAGAACATTTCCAGCATGTAATACTTGGTGTACTTTTTATGGAAATAGAAACGGCGCTTGTTTTTATCGGTTTCGCTGACGCCTGATATTTTAAAGGAAAAAATCATGCTTAAAGCAGCCAGCCCCGTTGCCACATAGAAGAACGCCGTATATGGCTGGCTGCTGCTTATAAGCGAAAAGGCCAGCACTATAACAAGGTACCCTGCAAGGGTGCCTATCTGGTGTATGGCATTCTGTGCGCCAAGGGCTGCCCCGCCCCTATCCGGCTTTGCATAGCTGAGAGTAAGAGTATTTTTCATGCCGAGCTGTATATGCTCGCCAAAGGAATATACGCATATGGCTATGGTAGTCAGCACCTTTGCAGGCGGCAGCATTGCATGCATCCCCATACCCACCAGCATTATTATTGCCCCCGCCTTGTACAAAGACTCTGCGGACAGCATATAAAACGCCGCCAGCACAAATACCAGCAGTATGCCGGGAAGCTCCCTGAAAAACTCGGTAACTCCCCTGTCCATTTCGCCCATGCCTACAACCTCTGCCAGGAAGTTATCCAGCATCCCCTTATACAGGCCATAGGACAGCCCGGTTATCAATATGGACATAAGCAAGACCTTATACCCGGAATCAGTTTGAAACGCACTTTTTATCTGATACAGCAAGCCCTCTTTTTTCATAACTCCACCCTTATGCGTAATAAGGCTCCGGCGGCAGGCATTCGGGCTATTATACGCCATGTATGCCGTATCGGAGCCAAGTTTTATTATACTATCAGCCGGGATGAAGTCAATCAGTTTCCTTTTTTCTTATCTCCATATAATAATGTGGCTGCTCAGGCTCCAGAGTTACCTGAGTGATCTCATTTTCAGGATCAAAGCCAAAATTCTGACGCACTATCTCTATCCCCTCATAGTTTAAAATGGATGCGCTCTGCCCGCTAAAGGCAATATTTGAGCCAAGCATTGTGACCATATCATAGCCCTCTATGCCCGCATTTTCGCTGCCTGAGCAGTCAAAATCAAAGCTTGCAGCCTTATGCTGGGCTATGCTCAGCTCCACGCTGCCATTTGCAGGTATGGTAATATCAAAGCTGAGATAAAGTATTCTGTCGTGGTACGCTGTCTCGTTGATAATATCATCCAGCATACCCAGGCTGTATCTTTCCTTTGGGTCAGTGCCCTGCTCACCGTATTCGGCAAAGTGCCTTACCACCGCATTATGGTACATTTCATATGTGATGTGCCCGTTGACATAGCGATTGTTATCCCCGTCATAATCACTTTCGGCTATGGCATTATAGCGTATCCCGGTTATCTCCCTGAGCAGCTCGCCCAGCGTCATTTCCTCCCGGGTAACAGCGGCTCCCGCATCAGCTATTTCCTCTCCCGCCTTGCATGCCCCGTTCAGGTAGCCCTGCAGGGTATAGCTTTCAATATCTTCCCCCACGGCGATAAAGTACTTTACATTCTCATCGGCCCTGCGAAGCCCTTCCCGTATGAAGAAACCACGGCATACCTCTCCAGTATCCTCACGAACGCCCCCCCCATTAAAGCCCCAGGTCATAATGGAAGTCTTTTCCGGGTCGTATTTAAAGCTCATGCACAGGTAGGCCGCCTCATATTCCCCCGCCCCATCGCTAAGCTCTGAAAGCCTGTATACCACAACCGGCCGGCTGAGCTTCTCAGGCTGAGTAAATGCATTTTCAAAATAGCTGCCATCTGCAAGCAGTGCTTCATATCCCGTCCAGTCGGTTATATTTTGAAGATTCAGGCTGGTAGAATGCTCATCCCCCGCACCTGAAAAGCCTCCGGTGTATCCGCCTGCATCCAGCCGCCATTCAGCCTGCTCGCCGTTTACTGTGATCACAGGCCAGTCCATGGACTGGAAGCTCCCGGCAATGGGGTATACTCCGGTTACATCAGCATCGCTGTCAGAAAGATTGCTGAGTACATACTTATCCTGTACGGCAACGCCCTGCACGCCTGATGCATCAGCATTTGCTGCTTCACCCGAATATGCTGAAAAGTCGTAGCAGATATTCCTTTCAGCATATATACTGCTGCTTTGCTCCATAAGCGTCAGCGGGAATACAGGCCCTGCGTATGACATAAATACGCAGCCCTCCTGATGGCCGCTGCTGTAGCCCTGGGCCGGAGCCCCTTCTGCTTCATCGGGTATTTGGCCGTGCAGCATTATAAGGCAGCCGCCTACCACTGCCGCACATGCCGCTGCCGCTGCAATTCTCCTTGTCCACTTTTTCATTTTTCCAGCTCCGCTTTTTCCGGCGGGCTCTGCATTTTCTATAAATTCATCCCTTACTTCGCCAATGGCGTCCATAAGCTCATCTGCTTTCATCAGTATCCCTCCTTTACAAGCCGCACCCTGAGCTTGCCTCTTGTGCGATGCAGCATGGATTTTACCTTGCTCTGGGAAAATCCAAATCTTTCGGATATTGCCGCTATAGATTCCATGTACCAGTAGCGGCACATGAACACCCTGCGCTCCGTATCCGGCAATTCTTCCAGAAAGGAATCAATAGTACAGGCCAGCTCCTTTTGCTCCATTTCCTTTTCTACTTCTGCCGTTCCAGCAACACATTCCTCCAGCTCATCCAATACCAGGAGCATCTCGCCTCCGCCACGCTTGGCCGCATGACGCTTTCGCCAGCAGTCAATGGATATCCTGCGGGTGATTTTGCCAAGAAAAGCCGAAAGTACCGCTGGCCTCTGGGGCGGCATCGCCTGCCAGGCATGATGATACGTATCGTTAACGCACTCCTGAGCATCTGCCCTGTCAGCAAGTATGCCATAAGAAATGCCGGTAAGATAGTTTCCATACTTTACCGCCGTTTCAGAAATCGCATCCTCATCGCGCTCCCAGTATAGCTCTACTATGCGTTCATCCTCCATAGTTTTTCCTCCTGACAATCGTGTCCTTTAACTATATACTCGTAAAAAACAGGCGCCCGTTGCTGTTCATGCTATCTATTGTAATTTCTTATATGATACGCCACGCTCCATGCGTACAGCAAGGGATATATGGCTGGGTTTATGTGCATGAGTGTGAGTATTGTATCTGCCGTTTTTATTGCATTCCTTTTTAAAAGGATGGTTACCATAACGAAAACCACTATTTACCCATTCTTGGCCATTGCTTCCAATTGCATTAAAAAAGCTGAATAGGTGGATTCTGTATTTCTCTCCGTACCTATTCAGCCCGCTTTATAAGAAATATATCAATTTCCTCTGTAATTTATGTGGAAACCCGTAGGCATAAATCTTATTTGTTAACATTATGCATTGTTCTTTTAACCTGAGACTTTTTAAATGTCATTGATGTCACAGCATCCAGAACAACCGCAAACAGTATTAACAACCCTTTTACAATTACCTGCCAGTTTGAGTCCACAGACAACAAGTTCAATCCATTATTCATAACGCCTACAATTAAGCAACCTGCAAGTGTACCGATAACATTTGCATTACCGCCACTCATTGATGTACCACCAATAACTGCTGCCGCAATAGCATCCATCTCCATACCTGATCCCGCATCTACCTGAGCCGATGCTGCACGTCCAGTAATAATCACAGAAGCAATTCCAGCACATATACCCATCACTGCAAAGACGCCATATCGTACACGGTTCGTATTTATTCCGCAAGCTCTTGCTGCCTCTCGATTGCCACCAAGGGCAATGGTATATCTACCAAAGGTTGTTTTCTTGCTGACATACAAGATAACCAGGAAAACAGCTAGCATGATGATAATCGGAACAGGAATTATACCGACATACCCCTGCCCGAAAAAGAGGAACCTGGGATCCAAACCGTAAATAGCTACCATCTTTGTAGAAACATAAATAATGCCTCTAAACACATTGGTAGTTGCCAATGTAACAATAAAAGACGGCAATTTAAAAATAGTAATCAGAAAAGCATTAACCAGCTCCAGCAGCACACATACTATAATCCCAACAAGCAGAACAGCCGCAATGGGCCATCCCTGCTGAACCAGCGCGGCCATAACCATGCCGGACAGACCAACAATTGCACCTACGGAAAGTTCAATCTCTCCTATGGCAAGAACAAGAGTAAAGGCCAAAGCAATAATTGCATTTATGGATACCTGCCTCAACACATTCGTTATGTTCTGCTGAGTCAAAAACTTATCCGTCATGAGGGCAAGCGCAGCTACAATTATAATAAGAATAAGAAACACTTTATACTCCATAAAAACATTGGTCAGTGTTTCTCTGTTCTGGTTCCTCACCTTATTTGTTTCTTTTCCCATAACACATCTCCTCCAAAATGTTAGGATGTAAAGGCATAACCCATTAACTCTTCCTGCGTTATATTTTTGTTTTCACATTCATACACTTTTCTTCCGCTATTAATTACCATAATTCGGTCACTCATGCCAAGTAACTCAGGAAGTTCGGAAGATATCATAACAATCGCCATGCCTCGCTTTGCCAAATCCTTAATCAAATGGTAAATCTCTGACTTGGCTCCAACATCAATTCCCCTGGTAGGCTCATCCAGAATCAAAATCTTAATATTATCTGTCAGCCATCTTCCGATCAACACTTTTTGCTGATTGCCGCCGCTTAGATTACCGATTAAATCATTTCCAGAAGTAAACTTGACAGATGTATCTGCCGTCATCTTTTTAAATACTTCTTTTTCTTTTTTATTTGAAATAATTCCAAATCTGTTGGCAATCTGATAAAGGTCAGCAAGAATCGCATTGTTTTGGATGGACAAAGCATATATAGCGCCTGTCCTCATGCGATCTTCTGTCACCATGCCGATACCATGTTGCACAGCCTGTTTGGGACTCTTAATCTTAGTTTCCTTGCCGTTTATATAAATATGTCCGGAAGTATAGGGATCCAAGCCATAAATAGCACGCACAATTTCACTTCTGCCTGCCCCCATCAGACCAGATATTCCTAAAACCTCGCCTTCACGCACACTGAAACTAATATCATCAAAGACTCCTGTAGAACTCAAACCTTCTACTCTCAGCAGAACATTGCCTTTGGCAGTCTCAATATCCGGATATATGTCTGCTAATTCATGACCCGCAATCATCGTCATCAGCTTATCTTCCGGAATATTTTCACATCTATCACAGGCAATAAACCTACCATCTCGCAAAACAGTAATTCTGTCGCATATCTGATAGATTTCTTCCAGCTTATGTGAAATAAATACAATAGACCTTCCTTCTTTTGCTAAATCTCTGACTATATCGAAAAGAAGATTGACCTCATCATTCGTCAATGCGGAGGTTGGCTCATCCATGATGATTATTTCTGCGTCATATGAAACTGCCCTAGCTAACTCAACAAGCTGCATCTGTGCTATACTGAGATTTTGAACAATTTCATTTGCATCTATGTCAATCTTCAATTTTTGGATAAGACTTCTGGTCATCTCCAGTCTTTTTTCCCCATTAATTGAAAGTGCATTTCCAAAATATTGTGTTTCACGTCCAAGCCATATGTTTTCAGCCACGGACATTCCCTGTACGAGACTAATTTCCTGATGAATCATAGTAATTCCATGGCTCAGTGCCTCGCCAGGCGATCTAAAATTAGCAGGTTTTCCCTTTAGGAAGATCTCTCCTCCATCACTTTGGTAGAATCCCAGCAGGATTTTCATCAAAGTGGATTTACCTGCACCATTTTCTCCTATCAGTGCATGGACTTCGCCTGCACGAAGCTCAAAATCTACTGAATCCAGTGCAACAACGCCGGCAAAATATTTTGTAATTCCTTTCATGCTGAGAATGTTATTGTTTTTTTCCATTTTATCCCCACATTTCCAGTCATTAGATATTGAAGACTCTCTTCAAATAGGATTCTTTGTTAAAACGACTGCCTGACATATTCATCCCGTGTCAGGCAGTCGTAACTACCTACTATTCTCAGTAATCCGATTTATTATTTATACTCTGCAAAGACGCCCTTGAACTGCTCCAGTTCAGCAAGACGTGCTTCTACATTACCAGGTACCAACTCATAGCAGGACTCCAGAGGAGGATTATAAGAATTTGCTTCGGCATCCCAGCCTTCCAGGCTAGTGTAAGAACCGTCAAAGAGGGCTACACAGAACTTAGCCAGATTTCCGGCAAATACAGTCTTGTCCTGGCAGGCAGTTGCATCAATATGACCTTCTTTTACAAGCAGAGCACCCTGCTCACCGCCATTTGCACCGCAAATCATAATCTTATCCTTCAGGTTTGCTGCCTCTACTGCATTGGCTGCACCAAGGGCTTCCTCGTCATTGGCGCATACGATGAAGTTCAGGTCAGAATAAGTCTGAATCCAGTCTTCAACCAGGCTCTGAGCTGTATCAGTTGCCCAGTCACCATAGCCTTCTACAAGAATATTTACCTGCTCGGGATACTTTTCTGCAAGGCCCTTGATTCCTTCAACCCTGCAATAAGAGCCGGTTGCTGCTGCGGGGGGATATACCAGGCCCACATTGATTACGGCATCAGGATTTTCATTCAGATACTGCTCAACAAAAGCGGTAGTGCAATCGCCGATTGGCTTTTCACCAAGTCCCTGATAGTTAACAGCATCGGGAGAATTTGCTGCGCCGCGAAGGTCGATGACCTTAACGCCAGCCTTGTTTGCATCAGCATATGCTGCGAGGCATCCGGAGTTATCTACAGGCATAGTCATAATTACATCATAACCAGAAGATACTGCGGTTTCCATGTTGTTGATATACTCCTGGTTGTCATAATTACAATTGTAAGCAGTAAAGTCTTCAAACTTTACAGCATCCTGCTCCTCGTTAATCTTCTCAAGCTGATACCTGATGTGATATACGTGGTCGGTCTGGTTAACATCCAGTCCATCAAACACAAAACCAACCTTCACTGTTTTGGTACCAGATTCGACAACTTCCTCTACTGCCTCTTCTGCAGGCGCACTTTCGGTTGCACAGCCGACCATGCAGGTTGCCAACATTGCCACAACCAGTAGCATCGCAAATAGTTTCTTTTTCATAGTTTCTCCTTTCAGTTTTGCTTACTTAATTAAAGAATTGATATGTTCAGTTAAACCCTTTACGTTATTGATTTTGACAAAATCATTCAATTCTTCAAAAAGAATTTTCGCATTGTCCCTGTGTGTAATATAGCTATAACAGCTATAAAACTTTTCCTTCATAACATCTTCGCCAAGCGGTTCGGAAGGAGCTCCTTTCGCAACTTCAATTCTTTGACTGTACTGCGTTCCATCTTTCATGCAAATCACTACTTCAGCACCACCATTGGGGAAGTGTTCATCGTCTTCAACCACCTCAAATCGGCTGCAAAGCTCTGAAACAACGGAATCTCTCAATGTTTCACCATCAAAATCATCCAGTTCCAGTTTGTGATTTGCAAGGGCTAATGCCACACCGTATGGCATACTGAATTTTGCCTGTGACGGTGTTTCCGGATAGGGAAAGCGATCATTGTATAGCGCTGCTGTCGGTGCATAGCAGAAACCACTTTTAATATCCGCAATATTTATATCATATTCTTCTGCGAGTTGCATCGCAGCATCAACGGCACAATGCGTATCACGACATGAAGGATACAGCTTTTCAATAATTCCCGGCTCTACGAAAGTAGATATACGTTCATTTATGATTCGGTTAAATATCTCCTCGTCAATTTCGTCTGCAAAAGTTGCAAGATATCCACTCCTGTTTTCAAAGGAATCCGGGCAGCTATCAAATCCGCTCTGAGCAGCAAGTGCACAAAATACGCCTTTCATTGCCGTATGCCCAGCAGAAATATCTTTATTCATGTAGCCATACACAGACCTCGTACCAGAAGCCTCATTTACAGCTATGCCCAATGCATTTATCAGCTGCTCTCTATTGAGCTTCAGCAATCTCGCTGCTACGACCGTTGCACCAAATACTCCAATCGTACCGCTGGAATCCCAGCCAGCCTTATAACCTTTGGCAAACAACGATGAACCCAAAACTCCCGCTGTTTCAACTCCGCTTATATAGGCTTCAAGTACTTCTTCTCCGGATGCACCTACGTACTCTCCTACTACCAACGCTACTGGAAACATTGATATCGTTGCGTGTCCTTCCAGACTTACTACAATATCATCAAAATCTCTGACATGGGCCTCCATTGCATTCAGCATCGCTGCATGAAGTAGATCCGTTTTGTATCCTGGCGCTCCAATGACCTGGAATTCTCCCGATCCGCATATCCTATGATACAAATCCTCTGCCATCTTTACAGATCTTTCCTGCGAACCTGCAAGCATACATCCTATAACATCTCTGATATTTTTGTTTGCTATGGCTCTGGTCTCTGAGCAGATTGTCTCTTGATCAAACGACAATGCATAATCTGCAAGTCTTTCCGTAATTGTCATACCGATTCCTTCCTTTTGCTGTTTACCAATACCGCCTTTAACTTACTTTAACTCAATGTCCACTCAGGAAGCTTGATTCTTTCTCCACCACGAAGTGCGGATTCATGCGAAAGAATACCGCTGCAGGTTATATTTGCTCCCATCTTTGCATTCGGATAAGGCTCTCTTCCTTCCACAATAGAGGAAACAAATTCATGTACCAGATGAGGATGAGATCCGCCATGACCGCTTCCTTGTATGAAGGAAAGATGCTGATTATCGCTGTCATTATACACATAATGCATTGTAAACGGGCGAATTTCTTCTGGCAAAAGATGTGCATAATCAGGCACATCAACATATTCCGCTGTTTCACCCTTGAACAGAACATGCTTTCCATCCTCTGTCTGCTGCCATTCAAAACTCATTTCAGATCCATACACATCCACGCTCTCGCGATACTGCCTTGCAACATTCCACAAAGAACGAGTAACTTCTGAGCACAAATCAGAATCCTTAAATTTAATATGTGTTGTTTCAACAGCGAAAGGCGAATTATAATTGCCTATCATAGATTCCTCAATCGTACCTGAGCCGAAGCAACATACTTCTTCAGCCTGGTTTCTGCCAAGAGCAAGCGTCGGTGCAATGGCATGTGTAGGATTATACATGGGGGGGAAGCCCTTCCAGTAATCCGGCCATCCAGTCATGTCCTGAGGATGTGATCCTCTCAAAAACTGAAGCTTTCCAAGCTTTCCAGTTTTATAAAGTTCCTCAAGATACAAAAACTCACGACTGTAGACTGTCGTCTCCATCATCATGTATGTTTTGCCAGACTTCTCCTGTGCGTCAACAATCCTCTTGCAATCTTCAACAGAAAGAGCCATTGGAATTGTACACGCTGCATGCTTGCCGGCTTCCAGTGCTTGACATACCATGTCAGCATGAAGCTGCGGAGGCGTATTGATATGCACAGCATCGATTTCATCATCTTCGAGCAGTTTTGCATAATCGGTATACAGCTTTGGTATGTGCCACTGTTCCCCAAGTTGCTTCAGCTTATCTTCTGATCTTTGACAAATCGCGACAAGATTAGCATTGGGATGTGCCTGATAAATCGGTATAAATTCTGCGCCAAATCCAAGGCCAACTATAGCGATATTTACCTTTTTCAATCTGCTATTCCCTCCTTTATTTTGTTTTTCATCTAAACCAGCTGGATTTATTTGACATTTCTTTGTTATTTCTTATAATTGAATATAACATAGGCATGCCGTAATTAAACGACACTTTTTGGTAAATTCACGACACGTGACAATATTTCACCCATAAATCGGAGCATAAAAATATGAATCTATCTGAATTTGGTTTTATGTACAATGTCTCTTTTCCTTCTCTCTTTACACTTTGGGATTATAATAATGAAACCAGTTTTTTTCTGAAAGACATAAATGGAGTTTTGCTATTTGTCAACAATACTCTTGTGCAGCAATACCTCCTAAAATCAAAATCCGATCTCATCGGAAAAACCGATTTTGACATTCTCCCTTATAATTTGGCTAAAAAATATAGCAATGACGACCTACGAATTCAACAGACCAAATGTCCAATGACAAATATCCTAGAGCTGGTTTTTTCCCCAACCGGTTCACTTCGCTGGTCAAGAACAAACAAGTATCCCATTTTCAGTAATGATGGAAAAGTGATTGCCATTCAGGGAACCATGGATTATGCAAGTCTTAATCATCTGATTAAGCAAAACGCATTTGAGCTGTATAGTATGCTTCCATATATTGAAGAACATTATGCTACACTAACTGTAACATCCTTAGCTTCTGCCCTTAATATATCGGTGCGCTCACTTCAACGATACTTTAAAGCACACCTAAACTGTACTCCTGTTGCATTTTTTACAAATGTAAAGTTGCAAAAAGCATGTGAACAACTGAAGTCTGGAAAAGACCTTCAAACGGTTATCAAACGCTGTGGTTTCTGTGACCAGAGCTACTTCACGAAAATATTCCGCAAGCATTTTGGCATAAGTCCGCAAAAATACATTAAACATTACTGCAAATAAATCACCATTGTCCTGCTCCCTATCTACCATGCTGCAATGATGTTCCTGAATTGCAAGAATTGGGCAGACATAAAAACACCGAGAAGAAAAAGTAACGCACTCTTTCTCTCGGCATGAAACAGCATTTAGAAACTGTCCTAGCACAAATAGCTGAATCGGATTCCCTTGTTCTCAATAATTCCATGAACGAGCTTGCTCCTCATTGAATCGTAAAAATGCTGGAACTGTTTTTAGGCTAAGCTGTGATATACAGATTGTTGGCTGAAGTATAACGGAGGCAGCTGAGGTAAGGCTTTCAGCTCGCCCCTTGCCGGGCGATTGGCTGCATTTCCTTTGTCTGAGTGTATCGCCTTTTTTACTCACCTACGAGTTTACTTTTGTTTGGACAAAAGCGCAACCGTATCCACATAGCTCCTCGTATGGGGAAACATATCCACCGGCTGAGCCTTAACAAGGATATATCCCCTATCTGCAAGTATTCGGCAATCCCAAACCAATGTGTATCTGCTTCCAATACTGGCCATAGCGCTCAACCCTTGCGAACTTTGAAAACCGTACCCTGTATGCCCCCATTTTAAATGTACCCTTATGCGTACAGTCATGTGCGCCGGTGGAACAGAGCATATACCCTTCCGGCTGGTATTCTCCATTTTCAAGCCTGCCGCATGGGCTACTGCTGCTTGCAGTGCTGACGGCACTGGTGGTTCTTATAATTTCAGGCATAAATTCCAGAAGGTTCAGCGGCCTGCATCAGCGGATAGATAATATAAACATATCCTTTGATGCCATAGGCCTTGCGGCGTTTTCCATAACTGGCGTTGAAACGGCCCGTTATTTGAAAAAATGAGCGGCGGCGTATTTCCCAGCATAACGTCACGCATTATCCCTCCGCCTATAGCGGTAATGCAGCCCA
>CAYMPG010000022.1:0-29498 GCA_964392455.1 uncultured Clostridium sp.
GGGGGTAAGGGCATTGAAAAGGAACCACCGTAACAAGCTGCGCCCGGTGGAGCGGGCGGCAGAGGCGGTGGGGCTGCCAATGGAAACAGGCAGCAGCGTGCTTAAGGTGACCATGCTGGGCCACAGGCGGGCGCTGGTGGAAAACCACAGGGGCGTATACGCCTATACCGAGCAGGGAATAACCCTGGAAGGGCCTGAAGGGCTGGTGCAGGTGAAGGGAAGCGAGCTTGAAATAAGGGAGCTTGACAATGAGAGCGTGCTGGTGGATGGGTATATAACCGGCATTGCCTATGAATAGATGAATAGACTGTAAAAACAACGGCGAATACCCGGATGGAGGGCTGTCTGTGGCGGCTAATGTATGGAATTCTCTCGCAGGATATGTTATTATTGGCATTGAAGGGGCGTATACCGAAAAGCTGATAAACAGCATGACCCGAAGCGGAATCGAAATATGGAACATCAGGCGTCAGGGCCGCACCATATGCCTTCATGTGGGCATAGGCGGGTTTTACCGGCTGAGAGCCATCGCACGGGAATACCCCTGCCGCATACGCATACTTGAAAAGCACGGCCTTACTGTGGCCCTGTGCCATATGGGCAGCAGGTATGTGATGGCCTTCGGGTGGATGCTGGCCCTGGGTGTGCTGCTGATAGCCTCAAGGTTTGTATGGATAATAGATATAGAGGGATGCAGCGCCGTGCAGCAGCAGAATGTTCTGGAGCTGCTGGAGGATATGGGCGTACAGCCCGGCGCACGGCGGGGCAGGCTGGATACGGCTGCCATCGCAGAGGCGGTAAAGGGGTCTGATGGGCGCATTGCATGGGCAGGAGCCCAGCTTACCGGTGTGGTGCTTCAGGTATCCGTAAAGGAGGCCATAGAGGGCGCACAGGTATATACCAAGGGTGAGCCATGCAGCATATACGCATCGGACAGCGGCGTAGTTACCTCCATAACTCCCCTTTCCGGCAAGGCAAAGGTAAATGCCGGGGATGCTGTGCAGGCGGGAGATGAGCTGATAAGCGGCAGCCTGGGCAGCGGCATACTTACCGAGGCCCGCGGCACCGTAACGGCTGAGGTGCTGCACAGATACACATACCTTGCCCACTGGGAGCAGGATATGCTCATCCCTACCGGGGAAATGCAGCCGGTGTACTGGATAGAGCTTAATGGAAAAACTCTGGTGCCCTTCGTGCCCCCATATGAACAATACAGTCAGGGGGAGATACAGCGGCACACCTTTGGCTCCATATTGCCTCTTACCATATGCACGGCGGAGCATAGTCGCCTTGCTGAGGGCAGGGGCCGTGCCGATGTAACAAAGCTGATGGAGGTAGCCCGGGCGGGAGCCGAGGCCAGCATGACCGGGCAAATGCCCACCGAGGCCACCATAATATCAAAAAAGACCGCCTTCAGCACCGGTGATGAAGGAGTTACCTGCACAATAGAGCTGGTGGCGGAGCAAAATATCGCAAAAATCGGAGAAGTTCTTACTGATGTCCAACAACAATGAAATTCAACTGGATACTTTTGAGCAGGCCCAGGCCGCAGTCCCCGCACGATATACCGTTGCAGTGGAAAGCATGGATGAGGCCATACGCCTCTTTGGCGTATTTGATGAAAACCTTCGCATAATACAGCAGGAAACAGGTGCCTCCATAAAGTCCGAAGCGGACTGTATCAGCATAACCGGCGGGGAAAGGGAGGCATCCCTTGCCCACGTTGTGGTGGACAAGCTGCTGCAGATGCTGCGTAAGGGGGAAAACATAGACCGCAGCCGCATACGCTATGCCATAGACCTTGCAAAGGAGGGCAATGCGGAGCTTATACTGGAGCTTATAGATGACGTGGTGGCCTTTACAAACAAAGGCCGCAAGATAAAATGCCGCACGCTGGGGCAGAAAAAGTATATATCCGCCTTAAAGCGCAATACCGTGGTATTTGGCGTGGGCCCCGCAGGCACCGGAAAAACATACCTTGCGGTGGCTATGGCGGTGCTGGCCTATAAAAATAAAGAAGTCGAAAAGATAATCCTTACCCGCCCTGCCGTGGAGGCGGGGGAAAAGCTGGGCTTTTTGCCGGGAGACCTTCAAAATAAGGTAGACCCGTATCTGCGTCCCCTTTACGATGCGCTGTACGATTTCCTGGGCAGCGAAAACTTTCACAGCCTCAGCGAGCGGGGCGTAATAGAGGTGGCCCCCCTTGCATACATGAGGGGACGCACCCTTAACGATGCTTACATAATCCTTGATGAGGCTCAAAACTGCACCATTGAGCAGATGAAAATGTTCCTCACCCGCTTTGGCGAGGGCTCAAGGGTGGTTGTTACGGGTGATATAACCCAGATAGACCTGCCCAGGGAGAAAAAGAGCGGCCTTGTTCATGCCCTTGAGGTGCTGGAGGGAGTGGAGGGCATTGCCCGGGTATTCCTTACCTACAAAGACGTTGTGCGCCACGAGATGGTGCAGAAAATCATTACCGCATACGATAGATACGAGCATCGCTCATAGCTTTCAAAAGGAGGAAAAACATGGCACCTAGTCGTGGTAGAAGGGATGGCGCAGGGTTTGGTCAGGCAAGGCTTCTCAGCCTTATGCTGCTGGTGCTGACCATGGTGCTGTCCTGTCTGGCGGCGCTGCTGTTCATAACAAAGGGAGGGGGCGCCATAGCCGGAGAAAATGCCGTAGCGGCAGAGATAGGCGCAGCGGCATATATGGTGGTGCTGTTTGTGCTGTTTGGCGGATATATGGCCCTTCAGCAGGAAAAGGTATTCAGCGACCCAAAGCGCATGACCATTACCGCCCTGCTCATAGCCATAATGCCATGGCTGCAAATGGTGTGCAATATGCTAAACCTTCATGTTACCCCTATGCTTTTTGCGGTAATGCTGACGGCGGAGCTTGTGGACTATCGGGTGGGCATGGGCGTGGCAGTGCTGCTGGCAGCAGAATCCGCCCTGTTTGCGGTGGAGGATGGGCTGTTTGCCACCCCTGCAATAGTAATGTGTGCGGCCAATGCCGCATCGGGCATAGGCGCAGTATTTGCCCTGCAAAAGACAGCAAATCGCAGCGGCATGATAGCAGCGGCGGTGGTGGGAGGCTTTGCCGGGGCGCTGGCTGCGGCAGCTATATATCTGGTGCTGGGTCAGTCCGTAAGGATGGTACTCACCGCAAGCGGATGCGTGCTGTTTTCCGGAATGTTTGCAGGGCTGCTGGTAACAGGCTCCCTTACCATATGGGAGCATCTGTTTGACGTGGCAACCACCGCAAGGCTCAATGAGCTGCTCAATACCAATAATCCCCTGCTCAAGCAGCTCATGTACGATGCGCCGGGCACCTATCAGCACTGCATGAATGTTGCGGCCCTTGCAGAGGGGGCTGCGGAGAAGATAGGCGCAAATCAGCTTCTGGCCCGGGTGGGCGCCACATATCACGATGTGGGCAAGCTGCGCCGTCCCCAGTATTTTAAGGAAAACCAGCAGGGCGAGAATATTCACGATACCCTGTCCCCGCAGGAAAGCGCATCCATAATCATATCCCACCAGAAGGATGGCGCTACAATACTTGCAAAAAACAGGCTTCCGGGCGATGTTATACGCATAGCCGCAGAGCACCATGGTAATTCCCTCATGTCATACTTTTACCATAAGGCGGCAGAGGCGGGGGAGGCAAATCCCAAAAACTTCCGCTATCCCGGCAATCGCCCCAGCACAAGGGAGAGCGCCATAGTGATGCTGGCGGATTGCTGCGAGGCTGCGGTAAGAAGCCTTGGGGACTGTACTGCCGAGGCAAGGGAAGCAATGATACACAAGATAATATGGAGCAAGCTGACTGATGGCGAAAATATGCTGTCTGAAGCGCCTCTGACCATAGCGGATATCAGCAGCATTGAGCGCAGCTTTATAAGAACATTCGGCGGCCTGATGCACGACAGGGTGGAGTATCCCGAGGAGGCAAAGGAATAATGACAGAGGTATTTATGGAGACCGCCGGGCCGGAGGATTGCGCCGATATAATAACCGCAGCCACAGAGGCCGCCCTGTCAAACCGGGGCCGCAGCGGCGATATTACAGTTACCCTTGTGGGGGATGAGGAAATACACGAGATAAACCGCACCTACCGCAATGTGGACAGGCCCACGGATGTTATCAGCTTTCCCGCAGAGGAAGGTGAAAGCATAGCCCAGCTCCCGGATGGGTTTCTGGGAGATATAATAATATCCGTTCCAAGGGCTGCGGCCCAGGCGGAGGAATACGGCCATTCATTCAGGAGGGAGCTGAGCTTCCTTGCTGTGCATGGTACGCTGCATCTTTTGGGTTATGACCATATGAATGATGACGAGGCAAAGGAAATGTTTGGCCTGCAGGAAGATATTCTTAAGGAGATGGGAATAGAGCGATGAAGGAAATACATGAATACGAAATGAAAAAGATGGTACGCATGGCGGAGGAGGCAAAGCAGAGGGCGTATGCACCTTATTCAAAGTTCCGCGTGGGTGCATGCCTTAAGGCGGCAAGCGGCGCATACTATCTTGGCTGTAATATAGAAAATGCGGCCTATGGCCCCACCAATTGCGCCGAGCGTACGGCCATGTTCAAGGCTGTATATGAGGGCGAGCGCAAGTTTGAGGGGCTGGCTGTTACATGGGATGGGGATACCCATTCGGTGCCCTGCGGAGTATGCAGGCAGGTGCTTGCAGAGTTTTGCGATGGGGATATGCCGGTGATATGCGCCAATAACAAGGGCGCGTATGTGGTAAGGGCGCTGGAGGAGCTGCTGCCCTTTGCCTTTACGAAAGAGGATCTTAAGTAATGACAGGGTATCTTTCAGGCTTTGTTACCATAATAGGCAGCCCCAATGTGGGCAAGAGCACCCTTATGAACCGCATGGTGGGGCAGAAGGTATCCATAGTATCTGAGCGGGCACAGACCACCCGAAACAGGGTCATGGGCGTGGTCAGCCGAAAGGGATACCAGATAGTGTTTCTGGATACGCCGGGCGTTACCATGCCCAAAAACAGGCTGGGCGAATATATGCTCAAGGTGGCCTATGATTCCCTCAATGAGGTGGAGGCCGTGCTGTTTATGGTGGATGCGGTGGCAGGCATAAGGGAAAAGGACGAGGCTATAATAGAAAAGCTCCGCACTGCCAAGGCCCCTGTGATAGCCGCCATAAATAAGGCGGATATAGCCACACTGGATAATATCGAAACCGCAAGGGAGCGCCTGGAAAAGGAAACCTTCATACAGGATATAATCAAGATTTCTGCCGAGGAGGGCAGGGGGGTGGATAAGCTGGAGACTGCCCTTAAGGAGCGGCTGGTAGAAGGCCCCCAGTATTTCCCGGAGGATATGGTCACAGATCAGCCCGAGAGGGTGATATGCGGCGAAATGATAAGGGAAAAGGCCCTTATGCTGCTCAGGGAGGAAGTGCCCCACGGAATAGGCGTGGGGGTGGACAAGATGCAGCTCAGGGATGACGGCATCTATGACGTATGGGCCACCATCTTCTGCGAAAGAGATGGCCACAAGGGCATAATAATAGGCAAGCAGGGCCGTATGCTAAAGCGCATAGGCACCGAGGCCCGCCGTGATATGGAATGGCTGCTGGGCACCAGGGTGAACCTTCAGCTCTGGGTGAAGGTGAAGGAGGATTGGCGCAACAGCACCTCCGTGATGAAGGAGCTTGGCTACGAATAGGAGCGGCATGATGAGGGTGATAGACCTTACCCATACCATACATGAGGATATGCAGGTTTTTCCCGGCACCGAGCCCCCAAGGCTTGCCCAGGGAAACACAATAGAAAAGGACGGTTTTTGTGAAACCGCCCTGTTCCTTTATTCTCACACCGGTACCCATATGGATGCTCCCGCCCATATGATAGCCGGCGCTATGGAGCTGGACAGGCTTCCCGTATCTGCATTTTGCGGCAGCGGGGCCATTATACCCTGTGCCGGGCAGATAACCATGGCAGAGATAAACAGGTATCGGCATATTGCAGACAGGGCCGAGTTTATCATATTCCATACCGGGCAGGATGCCCTGTGGGGCAGCGAAGGATACTTTAATGCTCCGGTGCCTGATGGCGAGGTTATAAAATACGCTGTGGAGTCCGGCAAAAAGGGCGTGGGGATAGACTGTATGTCTGTAGACCCTATGAATGGCCCCATGCCAAACCATATCATGCTGTTTGATGCAGGCATGGTGATAGTGGAAAACCTGTGCAATCTTGCAGAAATATCAGGAAAGCTGGTGGAGTTTTTCGCCCTGCCCCTCAAGTATAAGGGTGCAGACGGGGCTCCGGTGCGGGCGGTGGCTATTCTTTCCGATCAGCCTGACGCCTGTAGTTAAGGTATGCTTTCACGGTGCCTGTTCGCAGGAATTCCTGCCACAGAGGGTCCTGCGCCTTGCGCTGCTGCTTATCGTGATGCTCCATTGTGGGCCACCTCCTGAGTTTATGGGTTTAGTATCCCATGGGGGCGGCGTGTTTAAATCCAGTAATATGATGGAAAGGGTGGATGGATATGTCTGTTTTGACTGTAAGCGGCATAGTTATCCGCCATGCAGATTATAAAGATAATGACAGGATGCTCACCATACTTACGGAGCAGGGCTGTATAGGGGCGTCAGCCCGTGGATGCAGAAGGCCAAACAGCCCGCTGCTATCCGCCTCTGAGCTGTTTGTATATGGTGAGTTTGTTTTGTTTGAAAAGCAGGGGAGGCACAGCGTAAATGCCTGCGATGTGCGGGAGAGCTTTTATCCTCTCAGGCAGGATATGGAAAGGTTTTATGCGGCGACCCATATGCTTGAGGTGGCAAACGGCCTTGCCGAGGAGGGCACAAGCTGTGCAGAGCTGATGGAGCTGCTGTATTATGCTCTGACCTATACTGCATACACGGAAAGCCACCCAATGGATATGGCCCTGGTATTCACGGCAAAAAGCCTTGCCGCCATGGGCTATACCCCAGCCATAACCCACTGCGCCTCCTGCGGCATGGATATAAGAGGGCTGCCACGCATGGGGTTTGAGCCGGATGCAGGCGGGGCCGTATGCGGAGGGTGTATGCCTCAGGGCTGCATGGGCATAAGTCCCCTATCCCTTGAGGCGCTGCGGCGGATGCTGCTGCTGAGCCCGCAGGATATGCGGAGGGTGGCTTTGCCGCCTGATGTGCGGCAGGAGCTGAGCCGGGCGATACCGGCGTATGCGGAGCACGTGCTGGAGCGAAAGCTGCGTTCTCTTGATGGGCTCAGGATGATGTGATGCAGGATATGCGTCAAAAAATACACAAAAATAATATATTTGAAGCCGTTCCGTCAAAATGCATTTGCGGCTATTGATTAAATGGCAAAAAAAAGGTATAATCTTACGGCCTGAGATAATCAGGCTGTTTAATCTGCTTAAAAAGTGTCAATTTTAAATTTAAACATATAAAAATTACGGAGGAAAAGTATGGAAAAGAAAAAGTACGTGTACCTCTTCAGCGAGGGAAATGCCAACATGCGTAACCTGCTGGGCGGCAAGGGTGCCAACCTGGCCGAAATGACCGGCCTGGGTATGCCTGTTCCCCAGGGCTTCACCGTTACCACCGAGGCCTGCGCCAAGTATTATGAAGATGGCAAGTGGATCAATGACAGCATAGTTGCAGAGATCTACGAATACCTTGAGAAGCTGGAAGAGATTTCCGGCAAGAAGTTTGGCGATCCTGAAAACCCCCTGCTGGTCTCTGTTCGTTCCGGTGCCCGCGCATCCATGCCCGGCATGATGGATACCATACTGAACCTCGGTCTTAATGAAGAAGTAGTAGAGTCCTTCGCCAAGAAGAGCAACAACCCCCGCTGGGCATGGGACTGCTATCGTCGTTTCATCCAGATGTATTCCGACGTCGTAATGGAGGTGGGCAAGAAGTACTTTGAAGAGCTCATCGACAAGATGAAGGAAGAAAAGGGCGTAACTCAGGACGTTGAGCTGACCGCTGACGATCTGAAGGTGCTTGCAAATCAGTTCAAGGCCGAATACAAGGCCAAGATTGGCAAGGACTTCCCCACTGATCCCCGTGAGCAGCTGCTGGGCGCCATCAAGGCTGTATTCCGCAGCTGGGATAACCCCCGTGCAGTATACTATCGCCGCATGAATGACATCCCCTCCGATTGGGGCACTGCCGTTAACGTACAGATGATGGTATTCGGCAATACCGGCGATAAGTCCGGTACCGGCGTAGCCTTCACCCGCAACCCTGCCACCGGCGAAAAGAAGCTGTTTGGCGAGTTCCTGATGAATGCACAGGGCGAAGACGTTGTAGCTGGCGTTCGCACTCCTCAGAGCATCGATGAGCTGAAGAAAGTAATGCCCGCTGCCTATGAGCAGTTTGTTCAGATATCCGATAAGCTGGAAAAGCACTACAGGGATATGCAGGATATGGAGTTCACCATTGAAGACGAGAAGCTCTTCATGCTCCAGACCCGTAACGGCAAGCGCACCGCTGCCGCCGCCCTCAAGATTGCCTGCGACCTGGTTGATGAAGGCATGATCACCAAGGAAGAGGCCGTAATGACCGTTGACCCCAAGCAGCTTGACGCCCTGCTCCATCCCCAGTTTGACGCAGCCGACCTTAAGAAGGCTACCGTTATCGGCACCGGCCTTGCAGCCTCCCCCGGAGCAGCCCATGGCCGCATCGTATTCAGCACCGAGGCTGCCCTCCAGCAGGTTGGCCGTGGCCATAAGGTTATCCTGGTTCGTCAGGAGACCAGCCCCGAGGATATCGAGGGTATGCATCATGCCGATGGTATCCTTACCGCCCGTGGCGGCATGACCTCCCATGCTGCAGTAGTTGCCCGTGGTATGGGTACCTGCTGCGTAGCAGGCTGCAGCACCCTGAGGGTAGATGAAGAAAACAAGACCATGACCATCGGTGACAGGGTCTACCATGAGAAGGACCATATCTCTCTGGATGGCTCCACCGGTATGATTTACGACGGCAAGCTGCCCAAGCGTGAAGCTCAGATTGGCGGCGACTTTGCCCGCCTCATGTCCTGGGCAGATGAGTTCCGTACCCTTAAGGTACGCACTAATGCTGATAACCCCCACGATGCTGCCATCGCCGTTCGTTTCGGCGCAGAGGGCATCGGCCTTTGCCGCACCGAGCATATGTTCTTCCAGGAGGATCGTATCCCCGCTATGCGTGAGATGATCCTCGCCAAGAGCGTACAGGCCCGCCGTGACGCCCTGAGCAAGCTCCTGCCCATGCAGCGCAAGGACTTTGAGGGCATCTATCGTGAGATGGGCGACTTCCCTGTAACCATCCGTTTCCTGGATCCCCCACTCCACGAGTTCCTGCCCACCAAGGATGAGGAAATTGCCGACCTGGCAAAGCGTATGGGCGTTAGCGAGCAGGAAATCAGGGATACCATCGATAGCCTCCATGAGTTCAACCCCATGATGGGCCATCGTGGCTGCCGCCTTGCAGTTACCTATCCTGAAATCGCTGAGATGCAGACCCGCGCGGTCATAGAGGCTGCCATCAACGTAAGCCGTGAAACCGGCAAGACCGTGGTGCCTGAAATCATGATTCCCCTGGTAGGCGAGGAGAAGGAGCTGCAGTTCGTTAAGAACGTAGTAGACAAGACCGCCCACATCGTTATGGATGAGAATCGCATGGAGCTGCCCTACCTGGTAGGTACCATGATTGAGATTCCCCGTGCGGCTCTGACTGCTGATGAGCTGGCCAAGCAGGCTCAGTTCTTCTCCTTCGGCACCAACGACCTGACCCAGATGACCTTCGGCTTCAGCCGTGACGATGCTGGCAAGTTCCTGGATGCCTACTACAACAATAAGATTTACGAGTTTGATCCCTTTGCCAAGCTGGACGTAAACGGCGTAGGCCGTCTGGTAAGCATGGCTGCCAAGCTGGGCCGCAGCACCCGTCCCGATATCCATCTGGGCATCTGCGGTGAGCACGGCGGCGATCCTTCCACCGTTGAGTTCTGCAACGAGGTGGGCCTGGATTACGTATCCTGCTCCCCCTTCCGTGTACCCATCGCCCGTCTGGCTGCCGCACAGGCTGCTCTTAAGGCTGCCAAGAAGCAGGCATAAGGCTCTGCTTTCAGCCTGATACAAGTACTTTGAGTCATAGCCGGGCCAGAGGCATACAGTGTGCTGCTGTGCCCGGCAATAAAATGATGTATTTGTTCACCGCTGGTCAATGCCGTAATTGATTGCAGCATTGACCGGCGGTGCTTTTGTTTGTAAATTGTTAAAAATTGCACACACATAATGCGTGCTTTATATAAAAGAGAGGTAAAAAATGCGCGGAGTACCTTCATTGATCACGGATATAAGAAAAAAGGTCTTTACCGAAGTGGCCCGGATGGCCTATGCGGATGATTATTCCAATGTGGAGGAGCTGCCCTACAAGATAGTCCCGGGAGATCAGCCTCTGCACAGGGAGTCCATATTCCTTGAGAGGGCCATAGCAGGCGAGCGTGTGCGCCTTGCAATGGGCCTTGGTATGCGTCCCGTGCAGACAAGGGCACTGATGCGTGAGGGAATGGACCATGCGGCCATAGCAGAGCAGTATTATGAGCCGCCCCTTATAAATATCATTCCTTATGCCTGTCATGCCTGTACCGGCAACCAGTACAGGGTGACGGAGCATTGTCAGAACTGCCTGGCTGCATCCTGCCAGAAGGTATGCCCCAATGGAGCCATATCCTTTGTAAACGGAAAGAGCAAGATAGACCAGAGCAAGTGCGTAAAGTGCGGCAAGTGCGCCAAGGCCTGCCCTTACCATGCCATAATCCATCTGGAGCGGCCCTGTGCTGCCGCCTGCGGTATGGATGCCATAGGCTGCGATGAGCATGGCAGGGCGGTCATAGATCAGGATAAGTGTGTTTCCTGCGGCCAGTGCCTGGTTAATTGCCCCTTTGGCGCAATAGTGGACAAGGGCCAGATATTCCAGGTGATACAGGCCATCCTCAAGGGAGAGCAGGTGATAGCCATCGTTGCGCCGGCGTTTATAGGCCAGTTCAGCGGCAGGGTATCCCCCGGCCAGTTTGTGGTGGCAATGAAGGAGCTGGGCTTTAAGAGGGTGGTGGAGGTTGCCATAGGGGCTGACCTTTGCACCATAGAGGAAGCAAAGGACTTTGTGGAAAAAGTACCTGCACAGCAGAATTACATGGCCACATCCTGCTGCCCCGCATGGCATTCCATGATAGAAAAGCTGTATCCCAGCGAGGTGGGCAAAATATCCATGACGCTCACCCCTATGGTTTTCACCGCCAGAATGGTAAAAAAGCAGAGGCCGGGCTGCAAGGTGGTATTCGTTGGCCCCTGCGCTGCAAAGAAGCTGGAGGCAATACGGGAGGACATCCGCTCGGATGTGGATTTCGTGCTGACCTTTGAGGAGCTTCAGGGTATGTTTGAGGCCAAGGGAATAGATTTTGATTCCATAGAGGGCACTGATTTTCTGAATGAGGGAACGGCTGCTGGCCGTGGCTTTGCCGTGGCAGGCGGTGTTGCCAAGGCTGTAACAGACCTTATGCACGAAAAAGACCCGGATATGGAGATAAAGACCGCAAGGGCGGAGGGCCTGAGGGATTGCCGCAAGCTCATCGCCATGGCCAAGGCCGGAAAATACAATGGATACCTGCTGGAGGGCATGGCCTGCCCAGGCGGCTGCGTTGCAGTCGTTGGCACCATACTGCCCTTAGATCATGCGCAGAAGGTAGTATACAAATATCAGCAGGAGGCGGGAGCCACCTCCCCCTACGAAAGCTCATATAAGGATATGAGCGATACGCTGGATTAGTAACCATACAGGCCCACGGCAGATGCAGAAATGCATCTGCCGTGTTTTAATTCTTTGCCGCAGGATAAAAGGGCCGCCGGCTGTCCATTCATGCATACCCCACATTGTGCGCTCATAAGATTTACAAAGCACATTCGGGGGTATAAAGATGTACGAGTACATTGAAGAGCGGGTAATGGACGTGGCAAATTATATAATAGAAAACGGCGCCACCGTAAGGCAGGCCGCCACACGCTTTGGCATAAGCAAATCCACCGTCCATAAGGACATGGCCGAAAGGCTGAGGCATATCGATTCCGCCGCCGCTGCGGCCGTCAGGGAGGTATTGCAGCATAATAAGGAGGAGCGGCACATAAGGGGTGGTATGGCCACCTACAGGAAGTATAAGGGGCTGTAAGGCTGCATTGACAGAGCGGGCCGGAGTATGGTAACTTTATCTATTGAAAAGTATAAGATAACTCCGGGTGGTTTATGAAAAGCATAGAAAAGCAGATAATGGAAGCCTTTGCAAAGGTCAGGCTGGAATTTTACAGAAAGGTATTTACCCGAGTGCGGGAGCGGGATGGAAGCCTGAGCGCAATGGAGGTATTCTCCCTTGAGGTGATATACGCACTCAACAGGCCCACCATAGGCCAGTTTGCAAGGTTTATAGGCATATCCCAGTCCAATGCCACATATAAGGTGAATTCTCTTACCCGCAAGGGATACCTGGTACGCTGCCCCTCAGAGGTGGACGGGCGGGAGTATACCCTTGAGCTTTCGGATAAGTTTTACAGCTATACGGATATGCTGGAAGGGGATATTACCGGCATAATCGATAAAATAACAGACGAGCTGTCTCCGGAGGAGCTTTCTGCGGTATCCAAGGCAGTCAGCATAGTTTCCCGGGAGATGGATCTGGCTGAGAAAAGACAATAGCGTCACTGCGCTTCAATAACAAAAAAGCCCGATGGTATATCGGGCTTTTTGCGTCTGTTTGTTTTTATGATGCAGCTTAGCTGCGCCCGGCGGCCTTGTAAATAAGCTCCTGATGCTCTGCATCAGGCAGCGCCCCAACGTGGGACAGGCTGCCATCAAAGAACAGGCAAACGTGGCCGCTCATGTCGTTTGAGGGATAGGTATCCTCCCCGTGGGGATAGCCCTGAAGGGAGGCGGCTATCTGCTTGCCGTTTACGGATACGGTGACGGCTCGCTTGGAAAAATTGAATTCGCCGCCAAATATGCCCTTGAGCACCCCTGCATTAAATGCATCCTTGCATTCCATTTCGGCGTGATTTGTGCCGCCGGTGAATACCATGTAAAAGGTGGTGCCGGAATTATAGTCGGTGATAAGGTATGAGGAGCCTATGGCAAGGGATGCCCTGACATCTTCCCATTTTACCGCCTCGCCCAGGGTAGGCGAGTCTATCACGGAGCTGCTGCCTATGGGAATGGAGGTCTGTATGTCAGAGCGGGATACGTTATGGCGGAAAAGTATATCCATGGTCTGGGCGCCTATGGTGCCGTCTGCAATCATGGCAGTGCCGTCATCGGTGGTATGCTTGAGCTGAAACGCCTTGGCGGCGTTTGCAGTCATGCTCTGATACTTGCCGGTGGGCTTAAAGCTGAAATAGCACAGCTCCCTCAGCCGTATCTGTATGCGGACAACGTCCTCATCCGTGCCGCCCTGATTGGCGCTGAGGCTTATCAGCCCATCAAAAGGGGCTGTCTGTGCGGATTTTGGCTGAATCACGGGATTTGGCGTGGCCGTTGGCACGGGGGTGGGGGAGGACTGCACCTCGTCAGCGTATGCGGCGCCGCTGCTGAGCAGCAGCATGGCGCACATTGTTGTGAGCAATAGCTTTTTCATGGGTAATATTATACCATGGCCGGGGCCTGTGCGCCATAGCGGCAATGTAAAGAATCATGCATCCGGCTCAGAGGGGATAAGGTTCAGAAGGTCTTCCTCGTTTGCAACGTTTGTATATGCCTGAGGCACATCCCCCACTATTATGCTTTCGGCAACGGCTGCCTTGGCGTTTACGCTTATGCTGCGGGATACGCCTGGCATTATGAGGCGTATGGTGGAGGTAAGGCGAATGCTTACCCGGTAAAGGGATTGATTTATTCCTGAGGATACCAGCTCAGATTCAAAGTCGCTCTGTACGCTGCCAACGGGAGTGAAGGTCACCTTTACCCCGGGCCCCCTGCCCGAAAGGAAGGTAATGCCGGATATTGTGCCAAGGGGTACTGATACCCCCTGCTCGCCCATGGCAGCTATGCGGGTCTGCGCGGCGGCGCAGCAATCCGATGCAAGCAGGTTCATCTGCCGGGTATCCGCCTGAATCATGTAAACCTTGCTGCCGTTATCATAGGCGGTGATAAGGGAGGAGTATGAGCCCTTGTCCATCCGCTCCATTATTGCGTCATTCATCGCGGATACCGCAAGGGAGGTTATGCGTGCCTCTGCAATGGCAGCGAGGGCAGGACGCATATTGTGATTTATCAGCAGCAGTATGGCTGCAAGCAGGCAGACCGTGAGGCATATGCCCAGTATGAGCAGCCTTATGGGCCTGCGGCGTCTGCGGTGAACGGAGCTTTCTTCCATAAATAAAAAAACGCCTTTCCCAATATGCCGATAAGTAAACTTATCGTTAATTAAAATATATGCCGCCGGCGGCGTATTGAGGATGCAAATAACATTGTGGTATAATATCTTTTACATATGGCGGAAAGGCGTGCCTGCCGCCTGTTTGTGATGAACGTGGGGGAATAATGCCATACGCCCATGCGTGAAAGGTTGAATAAATGAAGGAATTTGATACAAAGCACAATACCGATCAGACCACCCGTATAGATATGCCCCGCCATGAAAGGGCAAAGAAAGAAAAAAAGGAGAAAAGCAGCGGAGCGGCGGCCTTTGTTGAGGAGCTCATAGGCCGCATAAGGGCCTTCTTCAAAAAGGATGGCGAAGGCGGCCCGGATGAGGAGCTTTTTGTGGAGCGCCGGGGCAATAAGCCCATGGGGCTGGAGCTGCTGTTTACCACCTTTAAGGTGATGGTGGTAATGATACTTATGGTGGGCTGCGCCGGTATGGGCCTTGTGGTGGGAGTTGCCAAGGCGTATGTGGAGACCACTGAGGATATAGACCCTGCCCAGCTTACCATGAGCGACAGAACCTCGTATATTTACGATAAGGATGGGGAGCTCATCACCACCTTTGCCGGCATGGAGTACAGGGACTGGGCAGATCCTGAGGAAATCCCAGATATGCTGAAAAATGCCCTTATCGCCATAGAGGATGTGCGCTTTTACAAGCATGAGGGGCTGGATTACAAGAGGCTGTTTTCCGCAGTGATAAATACGCTGCGAAATACCGATACCCACGGCGGAAGCACCATTACCCAGCAGCTTATAAAAAACAAAGTCCTTTCCAATGAGCAATCCTACAAGCGCAAGATAAAGGAAGCGTACCTTGCTCTTGAGCTTGAGCAGATAATGGAAAAGGACGATATACTTACCGCCTACATGAACGATGTTTTCCTGGGCGGCTCAAACTATGGCTTTAAGACGGCCGCCAAGGATTATTTTGGCAAGGAGCTTTCAGAGCTGAGCATAAGGGAATGTGCCATGCTTGCCGGCATGGTGCAAAAGCCCTACTATACCAATCCCCGCTCCAATACCTACAGCCGCACCCTTACAGAGAGTGCCGCTGCGGAGCTGCAGGAGCTTTATGAATCCGGCGGCATAACCCAGGCCCAGTATACCTATTCCCTTACAAATAACAACCAGATGTATGTAACCGAGCGCCGTACAAACGTGGTGCTACTGGCCATGTATGAGGGGGGCTTTATTACAAGGGAGCAGTATGACGCGGCAATGGTGGATACAGTTTCTATAATTGAGACCTCCACCAGCACAGAGCTTTATGATATGCCCTACTTTGTAGAGTACGGCATAAGGGATATAGTTACCCACCTGCTGGCCCAGCGGGATATGCTGGATACCTCTGCAAACCGCACCGCAATAGAAAACGAGCTGCGTACCGGGGGCTATCATATATACCTTACCGTGGATACGGATATGCAGCACCTTGTGCAGGATACCCTGGCAAACTGGGATAAATACCCGGAGCTTGCAGATCCATCCGCCGCAGAGGTAACAGAGACCGGCAGCGATGGCAATACCATTACCACGGTGCAGCCCCAGGCCGCAGCGGTGGTGCTGGATTATCATACAGGCGAGCTCAGGGCGATAGTGGGCGGCAGAAATACACCCACCGTAAAGAAGGCCTGGAACAGGGCCTATCAGAGTTCTACCGATGTGGGCTCCTCCATAAAGCCCATTGCCGTGTATGGCCCGGCGCTGGATCTTGGAGCATCGCCTGCTACCATACTTAAAAACTTTGCTTCGCCCATAGAGGGATGGGATAGCGAAAAGGGCTACCCGGCCATAGGCAGCGAGGATTATATCGGCCCCCTCACATTGAGAAACGGCGTGATAAATTCCCTCAATGTGGCTGCTGCAAGAACGCTCCTTGAGTACGTTGGCTTTGAAAACTCCGCCGCATACCTTGAGGCGCTGGGCGTCGATCCATCCCGTATAAACCAGACAGGCTCCGGCCTTGCCCTTGGCGCAATGGGCATTACCCCCATAGAGATGGCGGCAGCCTACGGCGCTGTGGCAAATGGCGGCGAGTATAAGGAGCCCCTGTCCTTTACAAGGGTAGTGGATGCGGATGGCAGGGTGATACTGGATGCAGAGGAAGTAAGGGACACCCACGCTGTATTTAAAAAATCCACCGCCTATATGCTTGTGGATATACTGACGGATGCTGTAAACTCGGGCACCGGTACAAGGGCCAAGATATCCGGCATGACCGTGGCAGGCAAGACCGGCACCAATGGGGATTACGGCAGCGTTTACTTTGCTGGCATGACCCCCTATTATACCGGCACCGTATGGATAGGCCACGATAACTACAATAAAAAGCTCAAGAGCAAATCCACCGGCGGCAGATACGCTGCACCCCTGTGGCAGGCCTTTATGGAGGAGATACATGAGGGGCTGCTGGATAAGCCCATTATAGACGAATCTCCCAATGAAATAGGCCTGGTGAAGGGCACTGTGTGCGCCGTATCCGGCAAGCTTGCAACGGACGCCTGCTATCTGGATTCCGCCGGCCATACTCCCGTTACGGACTGGTTTGCCGAGGGTACCATACCCACCGAGGTGTGCGATATGCACGTTGCAAGCAATGTGTGCGTGGATAGCGGGGCTTTGGCTTCGCCCTACTGCACCAATGTGACCTCAGGATCTGTGGTGCTGATACATTCGGATTCCATGTATGCGGATATCGATCCCACCCTTGTGCTTGCATCAATACCCAATGCGGTATATACCGGCGTGACCTCAGCAGATTATGCCCTGACTGGCGGTGCCTCCTCCGGCACCATGTGCTCCATGCATACCCCCTCATGGTATACCTCCTACAATGGCGGCAGCGAGCTTCAGGCGGCGGTAAACGGGGCAAATACCCTTATAAACAAGATAAACAGCTACCTGAGCTCTGTGCAGAACCTTACCGATGCCTACAGGGATACTCTGGTGCAGGGCGTGGCAGACCTTCAGGCGTATATCAATACATCCCTGAGCGAATACATTCTGCGAGCCACGAGCCAGCTCCAGTATACCTTTGATGCCATATATGAGGAGTATCCTCCGGTGGGGGCAGCATGGTAAGGAGTGAGCTTGGCAGGCTGTATGAGGCGGAAAGGCAGCGGCTATCAGGCATTACGGATGACCGTGGAGATTATGCCCATCCCGTATTTGGCGAGGGGCCGGATAGGCCCCGGGTGGTGCTCATAGGCGAAGCCCCGGGAGGGGAAGAAGCCGGGTGCGGCCGCCCCTTTGTGGGCAAGGCCGGAAGGCAGCTTGATAAGCTGCTGAGCGATGCGGGTATAGACCGGGGGCAGGTATACGTTACCAATGCGGTAAAGTTCCGCCCGGTAAACAGAAAGCCGGGGTCTGTATCAAATCGCACGCCCTCAGCCGGGGAGCTTAAAGAGGGACTGCCCCTGCTGCGGGCGGAGCTTGAGCTATTGCAGCCCGGGGTGATAGTTACGCTGGGGAATACTCCCCTAAAGGCCGTGGCTATTATAGGGGGGCTTGATAAGCTCACTGTTGGGGATGCACACGGAAGCACCATAAGGCTGGAGCTTAATGGCAAAGGCAGCACCCTTATCCCTCAGTATCATCCTGCCAGCGTTATATACAACAGGGCGCTGATGGATGTGCTGGCTATGGACATAATGGCCCTGGGCCGATATTTAAAGGAGTCGGAGGAGCAAGCATGAAGCTGAAAAGGATTATGGCGCTTATACTGATGCTGTGCTGTGTGCTGGAGCCTGTGGGCGCACTGGCTGCGGATGTGGGCATAATCACGGCAGATGAGGTAAATCTGCGCCAAAGCCCGGATACCGATTCCTCCGTGCTGGATACTATGACCCTGGGGCAGGAGGTGGAGGTGCTGGCCGTGGAAAATGGCTGGTATCGCATAATGCTTCCCGGGGGCACAGTGGGCTATATACGGCAGGATTATATCTTTTCAAATTCCTCCGGCAGCAGAGGCGCATATGTGCTGGATGACGGCGCATATATGCGGGGCGGCCCCAGTGATAATACCTATGTGATAAAGCAGCTTACCGTGGGCCAGGGCGTAAAGATAAAGGCAATAATAGGCGAATGGTTTTTCGTGGTGGCGGATGAGATGGCGGGCTATGTTTACCGCACCCATCTCACCCTTACTTCCTCCAGCATAGCCTCAGGCAGCATGCTGAAAAGCGGCATGGAGGGCGAGGAGGTGGAAAAGCTCCAGCGGGAGCTTTACAGCAGGGGCTTTATGTCAAAGGCCGATATGTCCGGCACCTATGACAGCGCCACGAAGAAGGCGGTGCTGGAATATCAGCAGACTGCCGGCCTTTCCTCGGCAGATGGCATTGCCGGCGCTGAGACCCTTAATTCCATTTACGACAGCACAAATAAGCTTACCAAGGAAAACGCCCGCTATACCCAGCTAAAGGGCAGCGTGGTGCGGCTCAATTGGTTTGAAGGCGGCTCAGAGTGGCTGAATAAGGGCGCACGCTTCACAGTGGTGGATGTGCGTACCGGCAAGAGCTTCCGTGCCCGCAGATTTGGCGGATGGTATCATGCGGACTGCGAGCCCATCACCAAGGATGATACGGCGGTGATGAAGAGTCTTGAGGGCTTCTCATGGAACAGACGCCCCATATGGATAAACTACAACGGCAAAACGGTATCCGCCAGCATGCATACCATGCCCCATATGGCAAACCCCACCCAGAGCAACGGCTTTGATGGACATTTCTGCATACACCTGTATAAATCCAAGGTGCATGAAAACAGCAAGGAGTGCCCACGCCATCAGGCCTGCGAAAACGAAGCCTACAGGGCGGGCAGGGCAAAATAACCAGCATAAACCGGCAGACCTTCCTGAATACAGGAGGGTCTGTTTTTTATGCCCTGCATAATGGTAAAGGATATTGCAGATACTTTTACCATATTACGCCTGTGGAGGCATACTATGGAAAGCATAAGGAAACTTGGAAAACTATTGGGCTTTAATCGTACCCCCAGCGAGTTTGAGCTGCTGGAAACGGAAAAGGGAGCGCCGCCCTTTTTTGAGGCTCAGAACAGCAGCTATACTGCCCGGCCGGTGGAAAATAAGACGGTAAGGCCGGAGCTGGAGCGGAACCTTCAGCAGATAAAGCAGGATTACTGCATCGATATAAACCCCGATGTGGTGGTGCGCCGCTTTACCTTTGGCGGGAGGCTGCCTGGGGCGGTGGTATTCATGAACGGCATGGCAAAGGGGGAAATGATAAACGATTTTATCCTTCGCGAGGCCATGGGCAGGCCGTTGCCGGAGCAGCCACCATATATCGGCTATATTATGAGCAGCGTTATAACAAACTGCGAGGTGAGCACGGAAAAAAGCTGGGAAAAGGTAAAGAGCAAGATAAACGACGGCCTTGCAGCAGTATTTGTAGAGGGGGAGGGGCAGGCCATAGTAGTGGATACCAGAGGGTATGAGCACCGTTCTGTCAGCTCTCCAGAAAATGAAAAGGTGGTGCGTGGCCCACAGGAGGGGTTTAATGAAAACCTTCGCACCAATATAACCCTTATACGCCGCATGATACGCAGGGAGGATCTTATATGCGAAATGCGTAAGGTGGGGTCTGGGGAAAACATCAAGGCGGCTGTGATATACCTGAAGGGTACGGCAAATCCGGCTCTTGTGCAGGAGGTGAAGCGGCGGCTTGCGGAGGTGGATACAAGAATAGTGATGAATACCGGAATACTGGAGCAGCTTACCGAGCATCACAGGCTGTCGCCCTTTCCACAGCTCCTGAATACCGAGCGGCCGGACAGAGCCGCTTCCCATATAATGCAGGGGTATGTGGCAGTGCTGCTGGAGGGCAGCCCCTTTGCAAATATAATGCCCACCACCCTCTTTGCCCTCATGGGCAGCTCAGAGGACATATACCTCAGGCAGCTTCCCGGCTCCATGGTGAGGGCCGTAAGGTACATGGGAGCGGCAATATCCATTTTGTTGCCGGGATTTTTTCTTTCGCTGGTGCTGCATCATCAGGGCATGATGTCCACCGAGACGCTCAGCACCGTAATAGCTTCAAGGAAGATGGTATTTGCCCCAATAGGGCTGGAGCTGCTCTTTTTGCTGGCGGTATTTCAGCTTATACGGGAGGCGGGCCTGAGGGTGCCGGGCAGCATAGGGCAGGCCATAGGCATAATTGGCGGGCTTATACTTGGGCAGGCGGCCGTAACGGCAAACCTTGCAAGCTCTGTGATGCTGATAGTAGTGGCTCTTTCCGGCCTTGGAAATTTTTGCATACCGGATTATTCCACCCAGATATCCGCCTCATATATGCGTATAGCGCTGGTGCTGGCGGGGTGGCTGGCAGGGCTGCTTGGCCTGTTTTGCACAGCCATAGCCCTTATCGCCATGATGTGCGTGCTGAAAAGCTATGGCGTGCCCTTTCTTTCGCCTGTTGCCCCAAAGACAAACAGCAGGCGCCCTGCAATACTGCGGGGGCCCATCACCATGCACGGCGGCCCACGGGATTATATCAATGCTGTGGAGGAGGATAAATGAGAATACGGGAAGGAAAGATAGGCCGACAGGAGAGCGCTGCAATGGTGGGCCTTGGGGTATACAGCTCCATGGTGTTTACCATGAGCTCAGGCAAGGCGTATTCCTGTGGAAACAGCACCTGTATATGGATGCCGGCAGCCATAGCCCTTGCGCTGGGGATAGGGCTGTTTATCATGCATGCCATGGAAAGCTGCGGCGTAAGCACCCTCGATGTGCTGCTGAAGGGGGCCTTTGGCGGGCTTATGGGGGGCATTGCAGGCGGGGCGGTAATAGCTTTGCTTATTGTAAGCGCATTTGAATTGCTTGCGGACTTTGTAAACCTGATACACAGCCTTGCCTTTTACGATCAGCCCTATTGGAATATCATACTGTGGATAGTGGCCACGGTGGGGCTGATAGCATATTTGGGGCTGGAATGTATATCCCGCACCGGGAGACTGCTGCTGCCGGCATTTGGAATAATGCTTGCGGTGTGGCTACTGCTGCCTGTAAAGAGCTTCAGGTGGAGCAGCCTGTATCCATTCCCGGGCAACAGTATAGCCCAGATGGGCGGGCTGCTGCTGGAGAATACCTCAGGGGCATTTGCTCCCATAATAGCTGCGCTTACCATTACAGGCGGCATGCATGGCATGAGGTTTGTCCGCAATTCCTGCGGCGTGGGGGCAATTTGTGCGCTGCTTGGGGTGGCGGCTACTCAGCTTTGCCTGGGCCTTGCCTATGGCTATAAAGACCTTGCGGATATGGCTTACCCACTGTACAGGCTGAATATGATGATGCTTCAGGAGGGGTACTTTTTTCGCATGGATAAGCTTATACTGTTTTTCTGGCTGGCAATGGGCATTATACCGGCAGGCTATTATGTATTTACAGCATCCATAATGTGGTGCAGGTGCTACGGCCCAAAGGATACAAGGCCGGTGGTGCTTGCCCTGTGCGTGCTGCTGGCCTGCGCCATGCAGATACAGGCGGAAGGGTATTATGAGGAATTCGCCCAGATTATGAATATGCTGGATAGCTGGGCATGGGTGTCCATACTGCTGCCGGTAGCAGCAGCCGTGGTGCTGCTGGTAAGGAAAAAACAGCACTGGGAGGCAGGGGCATGAAAAGGGCAGTGCTGCTTGTGATGCTGCTTTTATGCGGCGTCCTGTGCGGCTGCCTTGGGGCTGTGCAGGCAGATGATTACATATACGCTGTGGGCGTGGGCTTTGACAGGGGGCAGCAGTATCGCTACAATATATCCCTCCTTGTGCAGGCGGAATCTGGCGATGGGGAGCAGACTGCAAAGGGCGGCGCAAGGGTGATTTCCGCAGAGGGGGATACGGTGCATCAGGCAATATCCACCCTGCATGGCGGCACTCCCTCAAGAATTGACTTTTCCCGGGTAAATACCCTCTTTTTCAGCGAGGAGGTGGCCCGCTCGGGGGATATGGAGGAGCTTGCAGACCTTGCGTTCAACGCCATGCGTATGCGCCAATCGGTAAAGCTGATGGTATGTATGTGTGAGGCGAAGGACATTATGCAGGGCTTTTGCATGGATAATTCGCCCAATATTACAAAGGTGCAGTTCAGCGTATTTCAGAATTATTCTGACGAGGGCATGACCGTGGTAACAAACTTTTCCCAGTTTATGTCAGGTATAAGGGGGCAGAGGCAGGATGCTGCGGTGATGCTGGGGGGAATAGATACAACGGCGGTGCAGCGGCAAAGGCAGGAGGCTGCGGAGATGACCGGCGGCTCCGGCGAAGGTGACCAGGCGGGCGGCTCAAAGGGAGAGGAGCAGGTGCAAAAGCAGGAATTTACTACCGATGGCGTAATACGCACAGGCGGCATGAGCTCATATATATCCGGTGCAGCGCTGTTTGACGGCTGGTATATGAAGGGCGTGATAAACGGGAAGGATACAAAGCTTTTGCTGCTATCCAGGGGCGAATTTCAGCAGGGCATAGTCACCGTGCCGTACGGCCAGGGCAGGTGGGCAGTGCTGTTTCTTCGCAATGCAAAAAAACCCCGGATAGAAATGACCCTTGACGGCACTCCTAGGGCAGAGGTGGAGATAGATCTGTCATGCAGCGTAATACAGTATATAGGCGATACGGCGGGGGTAAAGTGGAAGGGCGATATGCAGGATGCCACGGAGCGGTATCTGGAGGGTGAGCTTCAGCGGGTATTTGAAATATGCCGCAGGCTGAATTCTGATGCCATGGGCTTTGGCAACAGGGCCGCCATGAAGTTTATCGATGCCTCCAGGTGGGAGGAGTATGGGTGGAAGGAGCACTATCCTGATATGCAGGCGAAATTCAGCGTAAAGCTGGAGCTGATGGATCAGAGCCTCAGCGGCAGCGTGGAGTAAAGGCATGAGTGTGTTGTTTTTTTCAGCGTGTATACTTTGCATAGCATACTGCGGAGCGTATGCTGTATTCTGCGCCGCCTGCGGCCAGGCTGCCCATGCACTGAGCATTGGAGTGCTTACTGCCATTTCGGCGGCGGCTGTGGCGGTGCTGTGGGTGGTGGCATAAAAATCTGCTTTACTGGATGATATCATGTGATATAATGTTTACAGGTTTGGTATGACCGACAAACATGAAGGGAGAAGGGCCTGTGAACAGTGGTAAAGAGCACAAGGATATAGTTCAGCGCCTGAACAGCGCAGCGGCGGAGGCTGAGGCCCTTAAAGAGGAGCTCAGGCAGGCCGAGAACCAGAGCTATGACAGCATTGCAGGCAGCCTTGCTGCCAATTATCAGCTTATAATGGATGAGGCAGAGCAGGAAATAGCAGACGAGTACAAAACCAGCGGCAGCCTTACCAGCGCCAGAGTATGCGAGATAAACCGGGGCATGGATGGATATGCCCTTTCTGTGCAGGATGTTATGGCGCTCCTCAAGGAGCTTCAGGACGGAGAATAATACCTGCACAGCATATCTTTTGTGAAGATTCAATTAAAAAATATTGGTATACGATGAAAGTATATCCTAATTATAGTATAATCATAAACAGAACAAATGGGCATGGCAGCGCAGCGCCTGGGATGTGTGCCTTTTAAAGGAATACATCAGGGGGCGCTGTCGGCGTGCTGATGGAGATATACGCCTCCGCATCCTTGCGGGGACAAAAAAGGAAAGGCGGTATGAACGGATTTGGCATATGATGTGCTGGTAAAAACAATATCCGGAGGGTTTCAGCAATTCAGGCTGACCGACGCTATTGACATAATCATTATCGCAGTGCTGCTGTATCACCTGATACAGCTCACCAAGGAGACCCGTGCCTATCAGGTATTAAAGGGCGTGGGAGTTATATTCCTTGCGGCGGTAATAAGCGATACATTGCAGCTCGAATCCATAAGCTGGCTGCTCAATTCCCTTATTTCGGTGGGAATAGTGGTGGCGGTGGTGCTGTTTCAGCCGGAGATACGCCGTGCCCTCGAAAGAATAGGCAGAGGGCGTATCTTTTCCCGGGAATCCCTCAACAGCCTTATGACAGGCGGCGGCGAGGAAATAGTCGATGAGATGCATCAGGCTATCACAAACCTTGCAAGGCGCAGGGTAGGCGCCCTTATAGTGGTGGAAATGCGAACCGGCCTTGGAGATATAATAAACACCGGCACGGCCATAAGGGGCTGCATATCGGCTCCCCTCATTGAAAACATATTTGAGCCCAATACCCCCCTCCACGATGGCGCGGTAATAATACAAAATGGAGAAATAGCCGCAGCAGCCTGCATACTTCCCCTTGCAGAGGATATAGCGGTAGCCCGCGAGCTGGGTACACGTCACAGGGCGGCCCTTGGTATATCCTCCGTATCGGACAGCGTTACAATAGTAGTATCCGAGGAAACAGGCGTAATATCCATGGCCCGTGATGGAAAGCTGGTGCGCTACATAGACAGCAAGGCACTGAGGGATGTGCTGGAATCCATATTCGTACGCAAGGATAAGGAATTTCAGCTTCCCATTTCAGCACTGAGCTTTAAGAAAAGGAGGGGTGAGCGATGAGAGCAAATAGCGAAATAGCCGCTGCCCTCAGAGGTAAGCTCAAGGACTTTTTTACGAAAAACTGGCCTGTAAAGCTCATATCGCTGGTATTTGCCATGCTGCTCTGGGGCTACGTTATGATGGAGACCAACCCTGAGCGCACAAAGACAATCACAGATGTGCCCGTGAGCTTCAGCGGCGAAAATGAGCTGCATGAAAGAGGCTTTGCAGTAAGGGGCGATCATGAGGATATACTCCGCAGCATAACTGCCCGCGTAAGCGTGGAGCTTACAAAGTACACCGGCCTTGATGCTTCAGATATAACTGCCACCGTGAGCCTGCGCTCCATAAGCAAATCCGGCACATACCGGCTGAAGATCAACTCCACCTGTGTGGATGGCACAGTGCTTTCCGTATCCCCCAGCGAGCTGGTAGTGGAGGTGGATGAGCTTGCCACCCGCATAGTGCCCATAGAGGTGGCCTATGCAGGGGAGCTGCCAGATGGCTACTGGAAGAGCGAGCCCACCCTCAGCTCCCAGACCATCAGCGTAAGCGGCCCGGCGGATGACGTATCAGAGGTATCCAAGGCCATATGCACCATAGACCTTGAGGAGCGCACTAGCTCCTGCAATGAATCCATACTCCTCAGCTACGTGGATGCGGCAGGAGAGCCGGTAAACAGCGCCCTGTTTCTCAATCAGCTTCCGTCGGTAGTGGTAAAGATGGACGTAAGGCGCATCATAACCGTGCCTGTAAATGCCGAGGCTGCCCTGGTGGGAGCGGACTCCCTTGCGGCAAATTATGAGGTATATGATATCGTATCCACACCGCCTACAGTACGGCTGGTGGGGCCGGAAAACATTCTTTCAGAAATAACCGGCATAGATATCGAGCAGATAGACGTATCCGGCAGCAGCTCCAGCGTGCAGGTACCTGTAACGCTTACTGCACCCGAGGGAACGATACTCCTTGATGAACCTGAGGCCACCATATATGTGGATATAAGGGAAAAGCAGGAATCCATGCAGCTTCAGGGCGTGCCCATTGAGATAAGGGGCCTTGCCAAGGGGCTGACAGCGGAGCTTTCCAGCCTGGAGGCGGATATATCCATAACTGGCAAGATAAGCCATATGCGCCGCCTGGAGCGTAAGGACGTTACGCTGTATGTGGATCTTACCGGCCTTTCCTCCGGCACATACGAGGTGGAGACAGGCGTAAGCATAGCCGACAGAACCATGCAGACAGAGCTGGAGTGGACGCTATCTGTACCCAAGGTAACGGTTACCGTAAAGGAATAAGGCCATATGGCAATATCCATAAGAGATATAAAGCTATCTATAAATGAGCAGGAGTCTTCGCTGGGAAAAATCACAGCGAAGACTCTTGGCATACCTGAAAATGCAATAAAGGGCTACAGAATAAAGCGCATATCCCTGGATGCCCGCAAGAAAAACGACATATCCTTCATATACACTCTTGAGGCCGACCTTGCCCCGGCAGATGAGGTAAGGCTCATAAAGCGGCTGCCGATGGTGGAACGGGCTCAGACGCTCAGTACAGAGGAACCCCAAATGGGCAGCGCTCCGCTGGATAAGCCTGTGGTTGTGGCAGGCCTTGGGCCGGGCGGGCTTTTTGCGGCGTACACTCTGGCAAAGTACGGCTATGCTCCCATAGTGATAGAGCGTGGGGAGGATATAGACAGCCGCACTGCCAGCGTAGAGAAATTCTGGGCGGGAGGCGGCCTTAATACCCAGAGCAATCCCATGTTTGGCGAGGGCGGGGCAGGTGCCTTTTCAGACGGCAAGCTGACCACCCGCATAAAGGACCCGAGGGCACACCGGGTAATAGACATACTGGCGGCCCATGGAGCCCCTGAAAGGATACGCCAGCTTGCAAAGCCCCATATCGGCACCGATATGCTGGTAAAGACTGTAAGGAGCATCCGTGAGGACATTGTCAGCATGGGCGGGCAGGTGCGCTTTTCTACCCAGCTTACGGGGCTTTTGAAAAATGACGATGGAAGCATAGCTGCGGTGCAGGTGGAGCATGCCGGTGGAACTGAAACCATACCCTGCTGCGCCTGTGTGCTGGCAATAGGCCAGGGCGCAAGGGACACATATAATATGCTGCTGGATGCAGGCATGGAGCTTGTTCCCAAGGCCTTTGCCGTGGGCGTCAGGATAGAGCATCCCCGTGAGCTTATAGACCGCTCCCAGTATGGCGAATTTGCCGGCCACCCCAGGCTCGGCGCTGCGGAGTACCACCTTGCAGACAGGGCGGGCGACAGGGGGGTATATACCTTCTGTATGTGCCCCGGCGGCGTGGTGGTCGCATCCTCATCGGGAGAGGAGCAGGTAGTAACAAACGGCATGAGCCGGTATGCCCGGGATGAGGAAAATTCAAATGCCGCAGTGGTAGTGCAGGTGGATAGCCGGGATTATCCTCAGGGGCCGCTTGGCGGTATGCTGTTTCAGCAGCAGCTTGAGCGGGCCGCATTTTTTGCGGGCGGCGGCGACTTTACTGCGCCTGCCGAAAGGGTGGGCGATTTTCTAAGAGGCAGGGCTCCCGGGCAGTTTGGCGATGTAAAGCCCACATACAGGCCCGGCGTATGCAGGAGCGACCTTTATAAGTGCCTTCCGGACTTCGTTGCGGAGGGCGTAAAGCAGGGCATATCCGCCTTTGGCAGACGGCTCAGGGGCTTTGATATGGATGATGCGGTAATAACCGCCGTAGAGAGCCGCACCAGCTCACCCGTGCGAATAGTTCGCGGGGCGGATGGGTGCGCTACCAGAATGAATGGGCTGTATCCCGTGGGCGAGGGCGCAGGCTATGCAGGCGGCATCGTAAGCGCAGCGGTGGATGGTATGCAGGCAGCAGAGCGCATAATGGCGCTGTACCGCCCCCGTTGACCGGAACAGATATTCAGGAGAAACAGGCATAAATGGCGCAGCAGCACCATAGAAGAAGAAAACGTAAGGGCGGGAAGTACGTGCTCAGGCGGGTACTTCTGCTTTTGCTGCTGCTGGGACTGATTATCGGGCTGATTACCATGGCGGTAAAGCAGATAGTAAAGCTGCTCAAAAGGGGGGATGAGCCCATAGGTGAGCAGCAGCCTGTAGCTGAGGATGTGGATGCGCCCGCAGAAGCAGCAGCACCTTCGGAGCTTCCCACAGACCTGAAACCTGTGCAGATGAGCCAGAGTGAATTATCTTCCAGAGGCTTTACTTCAGAAATAATGCTCAGGCGCACTGCTGTGGACAGCTTTTCCAGAGAGACCCCCATATCCTTTGGCAACGACAGGGAGTACACGGGCCTTGCGGGCATTACCACCTTTGGCGGCAATAATTACCGCAATACCTTTACCTATGGCACCCAGTACATAACGGAAAAGCGGCTCACCCGGGTGTGGGAGCTGCCCACAGGCTCGCTTACCTCAGAGCAAAATGGCACATGGACCGGCACCGGCTGGACAGGCATGCCCCTTATAATACAGTGGGCGCCGGAGGTGCGGGCACACCTTGGCGTGTACGAGCAATTTAAAACCAAGGATGGGTTTACAGAGGTCATCTACCCCGCAATGGATGGCTACATATACTTTATGGAGCTGTCCACCGGCAGCGCCACGAGGGACCCATTATACCTTGGGGTGGTAACAAAGGGCACTGCCACGCTGGACCCGCGGGGCTATCCACTGCTGTATACGGGCCAGGGTATCCCCGGTACTCAGGATGGCACCTTCGGCTCGTGGGTAAGGGTAATATCCCTGATCGAAAACAGGGTGCTGTGGGATTTTGGCGGCAGCGACCCCTATGCCTACAGAGCCTGGCAGGCGTATGATTGCAGTCCCCTTATAGATGCGGAGACTGATACCCTTATAACTGCCGGGGAAAACGGCATACTGTATTCAGTAAGGCTGAATACCTCATATGACAGCGCAGCGGGCACCGTGAGCGTAGCCCCGGGCAATCTTGAAAAATACCGCTATAACCTGGATGGCTATGGCGATTCGGACAGCCGCAAATGGTGGGGCGTGGAGGGCTCCATATCCGCATTTAAAAACTATCTGTTTTTTGCAGATAATGGAGGCACGCTCCAGTGCGTGGATGTAAATACGCTGGAAACCGTATACATATCCGATGTATATGATGACAGCGATACGAGCTGCGTAATAGAGGAAGCTCCCGAGGATGGCACTGTGTATCTTTACCTTGGCAGCGAGGTGGACAGGCAGTCCGGCATCAGCGGCGGCGAGGGAATATCCATACACCGCAAGGTGAATGCCATTACCGGGGAAACGGTATGGGCAAAGGAATGGCCTGCAAGCGTAGGCGATGTTTCTTCAAATGGGGGAACCATGACCACTCCACATGTGGGTAGGGGCAGCATAAAGGATATAGTCATATTCAATCAGACCCTTGTGCCTGTGGAGGTGGAAGGCCAGAGCCTGTATGGAGGCAGAATAGTGGCCTATGACAAGGCCACAGGGCAGGAGCTGTGGAAATACGAGCAGGCGGCAGGCTATAGGAGCTCACCTGTGGTGCTGTACGAT
>CAYMPG010000023.1:0-28902 GCA_964392455.1 uncultured Clostridium sp.
ACGCCCAGAGGCCGAGTGGTCACCGCCCTTGGCTATGAGCACATGGGCTACCCCGTCAGCGCAGCCGGCCAGCTGCAGAACCAGATGCGCATGGAGATTGAAGAATAAGAGGACAATGCATTGAATACCAAGGATTTTTACTACGATCTGCCCCCGGAGCTAATTGCTCAATCTCCCGCTGAGGTGCGAAGCGCATCCCGGCTGCTTGTGTATGACAGGGCGGCAAAGTCCATACGGGATGGCGTCTTTACAGACATACTCGAATACTTTTCCCCCGGCGACGTACTTGTCAGGAACGTTACCCGTGTAATACCCGCGCGGCTTCACGGCGTGCGGGTCGAAACAGGCGGGCTTATGGAGTTTCTGCTGCTGCGCCGCATAGACGACCGGCACTGGGAATGTCTTGTAAAGCCCGGCAGACGGGCAAAGACCGGCCTCACCTTCAAGATAAATGATGAGCTTTCCGCCACCATATGCGACAGCACCCCTGACGGCGGCCGCATCATACAGCTCAATTACGACGGGGTTTTCGAGGAAATACTGGACAGGGCCGGCGAAATGCCACTGCCCCCCTATATTACCCAGCGCCTTGCCGAGCGTGACAGATACCAGACTGTATACGCAAAGGAAAACGGCTCAGCCGCAGCCCCCACTGCCGGGCTGCACTTTACCCCTGAGCTTATTGAGCAGATACGGGAAAAGGGCGTATACATTGCAGACGTGGTACTGCACGTGGGCCTCGGCACATTCCGCCCGGTATCCGCCGAAAACCTTGAAGACCACCATATGCATTCTGAATACTACGAGTGTTCTGAGGGAACCGCCCGCATTATCAACAGCGCAAGGAAAAAGGGCGGGCGCATATTTGCCGTGGGTACCACCTCCTGCCGCACACTGGAAAGCGTAGCAGACCAAAATGGCGTTATCCACCCCGGCTCCGGCTGGACAGATATATTTATTACCCCCGGCTACAAATTCAAGGCTGTGGATAAGCTCATCACAAACTTCCACCTGCCGGAATCCACCCTGCTCATGCTGATAAGCGCCCTCTCCACCCGGGAGGAAATGCTATCGGTATACAAGCACGCCGTCGAGGAAAGATACCGTTTCTTCAGCTTTGGCGACGCAATGCTGATACTGTGATAAAGGAGCCACCATATGGAAAAATTCGATTTTAAATACGAGCTGCTCCACGTTTGCAAGCAATCCGGCGCAAGGCGTGGGCGGCTGCATACTCCCCATGGCGTTATCGAGACCCCCTGCTATATGCCTGTGGGCACACAGGCCACAGTAAAGGCCATGCTCCCAAGGGACGTGGAGGATATAGGCGCCATGATAATTCTCGCCAATACCTACCACCTCTTTGAGCGCCCCGGCCATAAGCTGGTGGCAGAGGCCGGCGGGCTGCATAAATTTATGCGGTGGGATAAGCCCATCCTTACCGACAGCGGCGGCTTTCAGGTATTCAGCCTTGCTGCGGCAAACAAAATAAAGGAAAACGGCGTGGAGTTCCGTTCCATGCTGGATGGCAGAAAATACTTCTTTACCCCTGAGCTGGTAATGGAAATAGAGGAAGCCCTGGGTGCAGATATCATCATGGCCTTTGATGAATGTGCCCCCTACCCCTCCACCCACGAATACGCAAGAGCCGCCATGGAACGCACCCATCGCTGGGTAGTCCGCTGCAAGGAAGCCCACAAGCGGCAGGATCAGGCACTGTTTGGCATAGTGCAGGGCAATATGTATGCGGACCTTCGCATAGAAAGCGCAAAGTTTCTTGCATCGCTGGATCTGCCGGGCTACGGCATAGGCGGCCTTTCCGTGGGAGAGCCAAAGCCCATAATGTACGATATGCTGGAGCAGCTCATGCCCTATATGCCTGAAAACAAGCCCCGCTATCTTATGGGCGTGGGCAGCCCCGATTGTCTTATCGAAGGGGCTATCAGAGGGGTGGATATGTTTGACTGCGTTCTCCAGACCCGCATCGCAAGAAACGGCCTTGCCCTTACCGGCACCGGCAAAAAAATGCTCCGCAATGCCACCTTTGAGCACGATTTTACCCCCATTGAGGAGGGGTGCGATTGCTATGCCTGCAAGAACGGCTTTACCCGGGCATATATACGCCACCTTGTAAAATGCAAGGAAATACTGGCCTCCCAGCTCATCACCATGCACAACCTTCGCTTCTCCATAAGGCTTATGGAGCAGGTGCGTGAGGCCATCGAGCAGGACAGGCTCCTTGATTTCAGGGATGAGCTTATGGCGAAAGGCGCACTGGACTGATGGAGCTTACACTTACAAACATTACCGAGCCTCAGCTTGAGAGCATTGCCCGCCAGGCCGCAGCAGGGCTTTTCCCCGGCGCATTTATTGCGCTCTTTGGTGACCTTGGCGCAGGCAAGACGGCCTTTACAAAATACACCGCCGCAGCCCTTAGCATAGAGGACATACAGAGCCCTACCTTTACCATAGTGCGGGAGCATGATGGGGTCATTCCTCTTTTTCACTTTGACTGCTACCGCCTTGAGGATGAGGATGAGCTTTATGCCATAGGCTATGAGGATTACCTTGCCCGAGGCGGCGTGATAATAATGGAATGGTGCGAGCGGGTGCCATATGCCCTGCCCTCCCAGCGGCTGGAGCTGCATATATCCGGCTCAGGCTCAATGCCCCGCACCCTGCGCTTTGTGGCGCTGGGCTCCCAATATCAAGCCATACTGGAGAGTATAAAATGCTGATGCTTTGCCTTTCCACCTCCGGCCCCGCCGCCTCTGCCGCCCTCATAGAGGATGGCAGGGTCATTGCCTTTGAGCAGGGAGGCCAGGGTCTTACCCATTCCCAGACCATAATGCCCCTGTCCCAGCAGGCGCTGTCATCCTGCGGATATTCTCCCGCGGATATGGATGCCTTTGCTGTGGATGTGGGCCCCGGCTCCTTTACCGGGGTACGCATAGGCGTATGCGCTGCAAACGCCATGGCCGCCGCCTTTGATAAGCCAGTAGTGCAGGTAAGTTCCCTTGAAGGACTGCTGCATGGGGCGGATAATGCCTGCGCTCTTATTGACTGCCGCAACGGCAATGGCTATGCCATGGCAATATCAGGCGAGGTCACGCTGCCTCCCTCCGCCGTGGTAATAGCAGAGCTTATAGCCACGCTGCCTGAGGATACCCTCATAATAGGCGATGGCGGGGAGCTGCACCATGACAGCATAGCGGCATTCTCCCCCTCTTTGCGCTTTGCACAGGACAATCAGGTCAATGCTGCAAAATGCGGCCTTGCCGCATGGAATAAGCTCACCGGGGGAGATACGGTAAAGGAGGCCATGCCTCTGTACCTTCGTCCATCACAGGCAGAGCGCCTTGCAAAGGAGAAAAACAGATGAGCATCCTCTTTCGCCCCATGCAAAGATTAGATGTGCCCCGCATAGCCGAGCTTGAGCAGCTTTGCTTTCGCTCCCCCTGGTCAGAACGCTCCCTTATGGGCGAGCTGAAAAACAACATTGCCCACTACCGGGTGGGTGAGCTGGATGGCGTAATAATGGCCTACGGCGGCATGTGGATAATGTATGGCGAGGCCCACATTACAAACGTGGCAGTCCATCCCGATTACAGGGGCCACGGCTATGGCAGGCAGCTTATGGAGCACATGATGGAAACTGCCCTGCTGCACCGCTGCGACAGCATGACCCTTGAGGTACGCATATCAAATACCGTGGCGCAGAACCTTTATACCTCCATTGGCTTTCAGGTGGCAGGGCGCCGAAAGAAATACTACTCTGACACCGGTGAGGACGGCCTCATCATGTGGAATAAAAACCTTTCTGCCTGCGGCAAAAGGGCAGATTGACAAACTTCACCTGCGGGTGTAGCATTTGAATATAATCCAAGCAAAGGGAGATACGATTCATGAAAAAGATAATTAACTGCACCAATGCTCCTGCGGCTCTCGGCCCCTACAATCACGCCTGCGAGGCAAATGGCTTTATTTTCACCTCCGGCCAGCTGGGTATAGACCCCGCCACCGGCAAGCTCGTTGAAGGCGTTGAGGCTCAGGCCCGCCAGGCTCTTATAAACCTTGAAAACGTGCTGGCCACAGCCGGTGCCACCATGAAGGATGTGCTCAAGGCCACCGTATTTGTGGTAGACCTGGGCGATTTCTCCATTGTAAACAAGGTATATAACGATCAGTTCGGTTCTGATTTCCCTGGCCGCTCCTGCGTGCAGGTAGCCAAGCTCCCCGCCGGCGGCCTTGTAGAAATCGAAGTAGTGGCCTTCAAGGGCTAACGGGTATGAATACCCGCTGCGGCGTATTCCACTTCAGGCCAATGGCAGCATTGGCTCTGGGAGTATGCTGCGGCATCACACTTTCAAATGTTTTAAAGGGCACATGGCCATTTATCGCCATGTGCCTTTTCCTTTGTGTATTTGCAGCAGCCTTCCACCTTAAACGCATGGGCTGGGCCTGCTTTGCAGCCGCCGCTGCCGTATGGCTGGCCCGGTGCAGATTTCCCGCCATATCACTTCATCCCACAGTGATGGCGCCCTTTCAGTATACAAGGGATCTGCTTACTCAGGTCACCGCTTCGCTTTTTGGCGAACAGGCTCCCATACTTCAGGCAATGCTGTGGGGATATAAAGATGAAATATCCGCAGCCGCCACCTCCGCCTACCGTATGAGCGGCATAGCCCATGTGCTGGCCCTGTCCGGGCTGCACGTTTCCTTTGTCGCTTCCCTTGTGGACAGGATCACTAAAACCTGCCCCGCCCGCCCAAAGTTCTTTATTACGGCAGCCGTACTTAGTGCCTACTGCGCCGTGGCAGCCTTTCCCGCTTCCCTTATGCGGGCCACCGTGATGACTCTTTGCGCCCTATATGGAAAAGTGTGCGGCAGAAGGTACGATATGCTCAGCGGTATGTCCTTCTCCGCCATAATAATACTTATTTGCAAGCCCTCAGCCCTCCTTGAAATAGGCTTTCAGCTATCCTTTGGCGCAGTATTGGCAATTGGGCTGATGATGAGGCCCATTTCAGAAAAGCTGAGCTTTCTGCCGGATGACATTGCAGCCGCCATAGCCGTATCCATCTGCGGCACCCTTGGCACTTTGCCATTATCCATATACTATTTTGGCACCATACCCATACTTGGCCTTTTTGCAAATATACTGATACTGCCCATAGTCCCCTTTGTATTTACCTCTGCCCTTATCATAAGCCTGCTGGGCGTATTTGCGCCCGGGGCCGCAAGGCTTGCTGCGCCTGTAGCAGAGGTGCTTACGGCTGTCATGACCAATGCCGCCCAGGCCGTATCCTCCGTGAGCTTTGCAGTAAAGCAGGCAAGTATTTCCGTTTCCGCCTGCCTGTTCATATACCTTGGATATATATTTCTTTCAGATTATCCCCTCATCTCCTCTCATAAAAAGCACGCCGTCTCAGCTGCCATGTTTGCAGGGGCAGTGCTGTGCATGATATAATATCATTATGGATTATATGACGTTTTTTAAAGCAATAAAAAGCGGCTCTCTTTCCGGCACATATCTTATGCATGGCGAGGAGGAGTTTGTAAAGGACAGCGCCCTCAGGGCCCTCAAGGATTCCCTTGACGATGTGGGCAGGGAGCTGAATCTGCAAACCTTTGATGCACCTTTGTTTGATGCATCCATGGTCAATGAGGTGATATCCGCCTGCGAAATGCCGCCCTTCTTTTCAGAGCGGCGCATTGTGATATGCCGCAGCCTCCCTGTGGGCAGCGAAGGCGAAAAGCTATCTGAATATCTTCCCGCTCTGCCCCAGAGCACGCTGCTGGTGTTTTTTGTCCGCGGCAAGGCAAAGGAAACGCTGGCCATCGTAAAGGCCATAAAGCAACGGGGCACCATAGTGGACTTTGCCAAATGCACCCCTCAGGATGCCATAAAATGGGTAATACAGCAGCAAAAGCGGCTGAATGTGACCATACCTGACGCCGCTGCCCGCCTTATAGTAAGCCTTGCGGGTACGGATATTTCCACCCTTAATAATGAGCTTACCAAGGCAGCAGGCTACGTTGGCCCCGGAAACGAGCTGACAAAGGAAGCCATATCCAAATGCGTTACCAGAAGCCTTGAAGTAAAGATATTTGATATGCAGGATTACTTTCTTGCCGGCAAGGCTCAGGACGGCCTCAGGGCCTACCGGGCCATGCTGTCGGATGGCGAAAGTCCCTTTGGCATAGCAGCCTTTATGGAAAACCGCTTTAAGGCCATACTCACCGCCCGCAGCTATATCGATAAGGGGCTGAATCGTGACAGGGTGCTTGCCATTACCGGCAGCTCCTATCCTGCAAAAAAAGCCTATGAGGCCGCCCTGCGCTATTCTCGGGAGGAGATAATAGCCAGCCTCCGCCGCTTTGCAAATGTGGGGTATCTTCAGGTATCCGGCCAGCAGAGCGATGCAGCCACCCTTGAAATTGCTCTTATTAAATCAATGCCCGGCAAGCGGTCATCCCGCTGACCATATAGCCATATCCCATGCACCCCCGCCCGCACCGCCGGGCTACTATTACACCTTTGAAAGGCAGCATATTCCATGGAGTACATCACCTTCAAAAAGCTAAACTGCAAAAACTGCCATAAGTGCATACGTCACTGCCCGGTAAAATCCATTCGCTTTTCAGGTAATCAGGCAAATGTAATACCCGAGGAGTGCGTGCTTTGCGGCGAATGTTATGTTACCTGCCCCCAGGGCGCCAAGGCAATAGTGGATGAAACCGAGCTGGTTTCAGTGCTTCTCCATGGGGATGCCCCGGTATACGCCAGCGTGGCCCCTTCCTTTTTGGCATACTTTGAGGGGGTAGGCATAGGCGCCCTTCAGGATGCCCTCCTTAAGCTGGGCTTTGCCGCCGTAGAGGAAACCGCCATCGGTGCCACCATAGTAAAGCGTGAATACGAGCGGCTGCTGAAGGAAGGCACCCGGGATATAATTATCACCTCCTGCTGCCATGCTGTAAACCTGCTGGTGGAAAAATACTATCCCCAGCTTGTGGATTGCCTGGCCCCGGTGATCACCCCCATGCACGCCCATTCAGATGACATCAAGCGCCGCCATCCAGAGGCTAAGACCGTATTCATAGGCCCCTGCCTTTCCAAAAAGGACGAGGCCCCCATGGCCGGAGTGGATGCCGCCATAACCTTTGATGAGCTTAAGGCCATGCTTAAAAATGCCGGTATCACCCCCGAAAAGGTAATGGATGACCCTGGCCATGGCCGTACCCGCATATTCCCCACGGCAGGCGGCATACTGAACTCTCTCTCCTACAAAAACCCGGATTACGTTTACCTTACCGTTGACGGCATAGATAAATGCATTGCCGCCCTTAATGACATAGCCCGCGGCGGCGTACACCGCTGCTTCATAGAAATGTCCTCCTGTGCCGGCAGCTGCATCCGCGGCCCCATAATGCGCCGCAGAAGGGTGTCCCCCCTCAAGGGCTACCGTGCCGCCTTCGCCTACGCCGGCGATGAGGATTTTGACGTAGCTCAGCCCAATTCCCTCTATCTTGTGGATGACCATCCCAGCATGCCCATTACCAAGCTCTCGCCCACTGCCCAGGATATAACCGAAATACTCCGCCGCATGGGCAAATCCTCCCCCGAGGATGAGCTTAACTGCGGCACCTGTGGCTACGATACCTGCCGGGAAAAAGCCGTAGCGGTATTTCAGGGCAAGGCGGAAATCGATATGTGCCTCCCATATCTTATGGAAAAGTCCGAGCGCTTTACCGACACAATACTGGATAACACGCCAAACGGCATACTTGTAATAAACGAAGCCCTTGAGGTTCAGCAGATAAACAGGGCCGCCATGAAGATGCTCCATGTAAATATGCGTTCTGACGTGCTGGGCGAGCCCCTTATCCGCATAATGGACCCTACGGACTTTGTTCACGCCGCTGAAAACATCTGCCGCGTACGCAATAAGCGGGATTACTACGCTGAATTTGACAGCTATCTTGAGCTTACCATTGTAAACGACAGAAAATCCGGCAACCTTATAGGCATATTCCGTGACGTAACAGACGAGGAAAACGCCCGCCGCAGCCACGATGCTCTCAGCCGCCAGACCATTGATACCGCAGACAGGGTGGTGGCAAAGCAGATGCGTATCGTTCAGGAGATAGCCTCCCTGCTGGGCGAGACCGCCGCAGAAACAAAGATAGCCCTCACCAAGCTAAAGGAGTCCATAACCAATGACAGCAACGAATAAGCTCTGCACAGACGTGGGCTGGCTCAGCGTAAACCACTACGGAGAGCAGCTTTGCGGCGACCATGTGGAGATAATCGCCCCCGAGGATGGCACTACCACCACCGTAGTGCTGGCAGACGGCCTTGGCAGCGGCGTAAAGGCAAGCATACTTTCCACCCTCACCTCAAAAATACTCTCCACCATGCTTTCCTCAGGCCTCAAGCTGGAATACGCAGTGCAGACCCTTGTGGAAACGCTGCCCGTCTGCTCAGAGCGGCAGATAGCCTACTCCACCTTCACAATAATCCGCATAGTTCACAGCCGCAGCGCAGAAATAATACAATACGACAATCCTAAAACCATGCTGCTGAGAAACGGCGTGCAGGTGGAGCTGCCCTTTAATGAATTTACCATTGGGGACAAGACTCTCATCAAAGCCGAAATAAATATAAAAGAGGATGATGTTTTCCTCGCCTTTTCAGATGGCATCGAGCACGCCGGCATAGGCAATTCCTACAACTTTGGCTGGAAAAGCAGCGACATTGCCGAGTTTATGGCGCCGCTCTGCCAGGTGGGCTACAGCGCAAAGAGCCTGTCCACGCTGCTGATAAATGAAACCGAAAAGCTGTACGATGGCAAGCCGGCAGATGATGCTACCGCCTGCGTTGTGCGGATACGCCGCCGTGTGCCCGTTAACCTTATCATAGGCCCACCGTCAAACCGAAATGACTGCAATAAAATGATGTCCCTGTTTTTTGGCAAGGAGGGCAAGCATATAATATGCGGGGGCACCACCTCCTCCATTGCCTCGGAATACCTGAAAAAGCCCATACTCCCAAACCTCACCTCAAGCGACCCGGATATTCCCCCCATTGCCACCATGGAGGGAGCGGATCTTGTTACAGAGGGCGTGATAACCATAAACAGGGTGCTGGAATACGCAAGAGATTGCCTTGCCGACAATGCATCCTATGAAAAATGGCGCTACAAAAAGGACGGTGCTTCCCTCATATCCCGCACCCTCTTTGAAGAAGCCACTGATATAAACTTCTTCGTTGGCAAGGCCATAAACCCCGCCCACCAAAATGAGGATATGCCCATAAACTTCAATATAAAAATGCAGCTGGTAAAAGAGCTTGCAGAATGCCTTAAGCAGATGGGCAAGCGGGTAAAGGTCATATATTTCTAATTCTATACAAGCTAACAAGCCCTTATGTGTAAACGCACATAAGGGCTTGTTTTTACTTCTTCGCCCCGCTGCCGCCCATAAGGCTTCCCAGCATCTGCATCAGGGGATTGCCGCCCCCCTGTCCGCCCTGCATACCCGGCATGCCCTGCAGCCCGTTCACTAGCTGCATAAGCTGCATTATGCTGCCAAGATTGCCCATGCTGCCAAGCCCGCCCATGCTGCCCATTCCACCCATGCTGCCGCCCATTCCGCCCATAGCCGTCTGGGGGCCCATCGGAGGCTGCATACCGCTATTGGATACCGGCTGAGGTATGGGCAGACCCAGGGTATATGCTATATATGTTCTCTCTCCCGGCGCGAGAAAGGGCTCCATGGCATTCAGATACTGGGCGGCCCTTTCAGGGCCCTGCTCAGCCCTTATCCTGCTGGCCATGGTCAAAGCCGGGGAGTTGCCCTCCTGCCTCCGCTGTGGTAATGATGTTGGGGCGGTTTTTTGCATGCTGCCTGCCTCCCTTCTGCCGGGGCTAAGGCTACGGCCCCGGTACTTTATTGTATGCAGCAGGGCCGCCAAATGAACCTTTCACCATGCTGCCGCATATTATTACCCTGAGGTGATGATATGAAGCGTACCCTACGCACAAGCAAGCCAATTCCAAACATGGATGAACTGAAAAAAGCCGCCCAGCAGGCCGATCCCAGTCTGCTGGGCGACGTACAGAGCGTGGTGGATAAATACGGCGGCAAATCCGAAGCAGAGCTTATGCAGGAGCTGACAGCCGCAAAGCAGAGCGGACTTATAGACCCGGATGCACTGCGCTCGGTGGCAGGTCGCATAACCCCAATGCTCACCCCTGAGCAGCAGCAGCGGCTGCAATCAGTACTGAATCAGCTCCAATAAACAGAAAAAGCCGCAATGCTGCGGCTTTTTGCTTATTATAATGGTTTGTTCTATCAGGCTACCTCGCCGGTAAGGCCATACTCAAGGAGCCACAGCTCCAGCTCGTCGGCCACTTCATCCCTGCGGGCCTGCTTTTCGCTGTCGCTCATGTCAAAGTATTCGGAGCCCATGCCAAGATCGCAGGCAAGCTTCTGCTCGCCGCCCTCGAATACCAGCAGGGAGGGAGTATACTGGAAGCCGATATCGGCCTTTACTGCATCCCATGCTTCCTGTGCGCCTTCTTCGGCGTTGTTTATGGCAGTCTTATAGGACTGGGTGTAGAAGTAGTATAGGGGCAGGTTTGCAGGGCTGTCCTCCAGGGCAGTCACAAGGCTCTTTGCAAAGGGCATGCAGTAGGGGCAGGTGTCACGGCCCACATATACCATAAACTTCTCGCCGGAGTCCCTCTTTTGCTGGAGCTGCTCATAGGTTACAAGCTCCCAGCCATGGTCATTGGTAAACAAATCGCTTTCGAAGATGAAATTTACTACCTTGGTGGAGATATTCTTGTTCTCCTCGCTGGGCACAAAGTCAAAGCGGCTGTTCTTCACAGCGCCGTTTTCAAAGGCATAAAGCCCGCCATAGGTCTTTACGCCCTCGGCTGCTTCTATCTCATCCTGACCCAGGGCAGCCTTCAGCAGAGCATATTCCTCCTCGGGCAGTATGCTTGCATTTACGTAGTAGAAGTCAGCGGGGAATTCATAATCCTTCAGCAGCGTTACAACGCCCTCCTCAAGTGCCTCGTAATCGTAGGGAACGGCCTCGCCGCCATCCACATAAAGGTAAAATGCTGCGCCGTTATCCACAAGGGCCTGAAGCTCGCCAACGGTAGCATTGGTAAGGCCCATGTCATTTTCGGGGACGGTATATTCAGGAGCTGCTTCCTGAGCAGGCTCTGCGGTGTTTTCCGCCTCGGCAGGTGACTCGGCCTCGGGAGCAGGCTCTGCTACCGGCGCATTGGCCGTGCAGCCCACGGCAAGCAGCATTACAACAAGCATAAGCGCTGTAAGAATATTTTTCTTCATGGTGTCCTCCTTGATATTTTTATTCTTTATATTATCACTGATATAGCTATCACTCAAGAAAATCCTTGAGCTTTTTGCTGCGGGATGGGTGGCGCAGCTTACGCAGGGCCTTGGCCTCTATCTGACGGATACGCTCACGGGTAACGTTAAACTCGCGGCCCACCTCCTCAAGGGTACGGGCCTTGCCATCATCCAGGCCAAAGCGCAGCCGCAGTACCTTTTCCTCGCGTGGAGTAAGGGTATCCAGCACCTCTATAAGCTGCTCCTTAAGCAGGGTAAATGCGGCCACCTCAGCAGGGGCAGGTGCATCGTCATCCGGGATAAAGTCGCCAAGATGGCTGTCCTCCTCCTCGCCTATGGGGGTCTCAAGGGATACGGGCTCCTGAGCCACCTTTATTATCTCCCTTACCTTTTCCTCGCTTATGCCCATTTCTCTGGCAATTTCATCGGGGCGGGGCTCACGGCCGTATTCCTGCAAAAGCTGGCGATTTACACGGATGAGCTTATTGATGGTTTCCACCATGTGTACAGGTATGCGGATGGTGCGTGCCTGATCTGCTATGGCCCTTGTTATGGCCTGGCGTATCCACCAGGTGGCATATGTGGAAAACTTATAGCCCTTGCGGTAGTCAAACTTTTCCACGGCCTTTATCAGGCCCAGATTGCCCTCCTGTATAAGGTCGAGAAACAGCATGCCGCGCCCAACATAGCGCTTGGCTACGGATACCACAAGGCGCAGGTTTGCCTCTGCAAGCTGGCGCTTTGCTTCCTCGTCCCCATCTGCCATGCGCTTGGCTATCTCTATTTCCTCAGTGGCGCTGAGCAGAGGCACCTTACCTATTTCTTTAAGGTACATACGCACAGGGTCATCTATGGCTACGCCATCAGTGCCCCCAAGGTCGCTTTCTATATCGGCAATGTCCTCCGCCACCTCTGCCGGGTCGGTTTCCTCCACCACGTCAATATTAAGCGCCTCGAACCGGTCATAGATTCTTTCTATCTGCTCAGAATCCAGCTCCAGCTCCTCCAGCGTATCCATTACCTCCTTGTAGGTGAGCACGCCTTTGCTTTTGCCCAGCTCTACAAGCTCCTCGATCTTATTCTGGCTCTTCTTAGGATCCTTTTTCTCCAAAACCAGCTTCTCCTTTTGTTTTCATTTATGTTTGTATTGGTTTATTTTAATGAGGCCCGCTGCTGCACGAGCTTCATATATTCGGCCTTTGTTTCCTCATCCGCCCCCTGCTCCATTTTGGCTGCAAGCTCAGTGAGCTGACTATCCAGGCGGGCTTTTATTATGGCGTTCATACAATCCTCTGCGGTAGCCCGGGGATCAAGAAGCTGCTCTCCGCTGCCAAGCGCTGCGCTTACAGCCTCCGCCGCCTGCGCCGGCAGCGCCGAAAGCATTACCGGTATATTGGGCTGCTGGCCTGCGGAGTTCAGCACCAGCAGCTCCTCTGCAAATTCATCCAGCCCCTCGGCAGAAAAGCCTATGTCCAGCTCTGCCATCTTATTCATTGCAAACAGCAACGCCTCAGGGGAGCTTATCATGCAGCTCAGCAGGGATACTTCCGCCTTATTCGGCCCCTGGGATACCTCCCGGGATTTTTGCTTAGTATTCCGATTATTGCCAATGCTATTCTCTTCCACACGGTGGCCTATGCCGCACTGGCGCCGTATCGTTTCTTCGGACAGGCCGCTGCGTCTTGATACGGGGGAAATATACCGTTCCTGCTCCACCGGCTGAAGCTCTGCCAGCAGGGCGCAGGCTTTTTTGGCATATTCCTCTCTGCCATCCGGCGTATTAAGATTTAATCCGTCCGCAAGCCTGTCCAGCTTGAAGGCATTAAGTGTGATGGCCTTATCCTTGAGGGAAAGATACTCCTGCCCGCCGTATTTTCTTGCATAGTCGTCAGGGTCCATTCCATCGGGTATAACTATTACCCTCACCTCCAGCCCTTCCTTTGCAAGTATATCAAGGCCCCTAAGGGTGGCGTTCTGGCCGGCGGAGTCTCCATCATAGCTTATGTATACCTTTGGCACAAATCGCTTCAGCAGCCTTGCCTGCTGCTGAGTAAGGGCAGTGCCAAGGCTTGCTACTGCGTTTTTTACCCCCGCCTTATACAGGCTTATTACGTCCATATACCCTTCTACCATTATAAGGTCGCCATTGTGCTGGCCCTTTTGCAGGTTTATGGCATAAAGGTTATTGCGCTTATTGAATATGGGGGTATCGCCGGTATTAAGGTATTTGGGGGTATCATCGCCCATGGTACGGGCGCCAAAGCCCAGCACCCGCTTGTAGGTATTGATTATGGGGAATATCACCCTGTCGCGATAGGCATCGTAGCAGCTCCCCTCTCTGCTGCCCTGCACCGCAAGGCCGGCAGAAACAAGCTCCCTTTGAGAAAAGTCCTGGGCCGTCAGGTGGGTAAGCAGATTATCCCAGCCCGGAGGAGCGTAACCAAGGCCGAACTTTGTGGCGATGGCACCGTCTATGCCCCGCCTTGCAAGGTATTGCTGGGCAGCCTTTCCCTCTGGTGACATCAGCTTCTGGTGATAAAACATCGCTGCGGCCTTGCAGGCGGCATACAGCCGCTCCTTTACCGCCCGCTCTTTGCGGAGCTTTTCATCATCCACCTCATCCGGCAGCTCCATTCCTGCCCTCTGGGCAAGGTACTTTACTGCGTCTATGTAGGTGAGCTTTTCAATATCCATTACAAACTGCACCACGCTGCCCCCTGCATGGCAGCCAAAGCAGTAATAAAGCTGAGTATCCGGCGACACGGAAAAGGAAGGCGTCTTTTCGCTGTGAAACGGGCAGCAGCCCCACAGGCGCTTGCCCTTTGGCTTGAGCATGGTGTACTCGGAGGCTATGGCGGCAATATCGCTCTTGCTCAGCAGCTCGCTCATCCAGCTATCCGGAAATCTTGCCATGGCCCCCTCCTTTCACTTTAACGCACTATTTTACTTATTCGCCAAAAAGCGCAAAAGTCCTTTTTGTTTTTACAGGTTGCTCCATTCCCTTGGAACATACAGCTTTTCAAACATGGCTATGGCGTAGGTATCAGTCATGCAGGCGATATAATCCGCCACCACCCGCTTTGCTCCATCCGCCTCAAGGTTTATAAGGAATTCCGGGGGCAGCAGCTCCACATGCTCCAGATAGTATCCGAAAAGCTGCTCCACAAGGTGCTTGCCCTTATCCTCCTCGCCCTTTGCCTTGCCATTGAGATACACGTTTTCAAACATGAAATCCCTCAGCACATTGAACTGCTCCAGCACCTCCTGGCTCATGGAAATTCTGGGCTGCATGAAGCTATGCTCCAATATATCCAGTATCAGGGTATTTATGCGCTGGCCGTGGCTGTATCCCAGCCTGTCGATGCAGCTTTGCGGCAGGTCATCCGCCGAGAGTATCCCCGCCCTTATGGCATCGTCAATATCGTGATTGATATAGGCTATGCGGTCTGCGTAGCTTACCACATATCCCTCAAGGGTCATTGGAGTGCCACTCTTTTTATGATTGCGTATGCCGTCCCTCACCTCCAGGGTAAGGTTCAGCCCCTTGCCGTCGTTTTCCAGCTTTTCTACCACCCGTATGCTCTGCTCATTGTGCTTAAAGCCCCCCTCATCCTCAAGCAGCCTATCCAGCACAGCCTCCCCTGCATGGCCAAATGGAGTATGCCCCAGGTCATGGCCCAGGGCTATGGCCTCTGTAAGATCCTCATTCAGCCGCAATCCCCGTGCTATGGTGCGGGCTATCTGGCTCACCTCAAGGGTATGGGTCAGGCGGGTACGGTAATGGTCGCCAATGGGCGAAAGAAATACCTGAGTTTTATGCTTTAATCTTCGGAAGGATTTGCAGTGGATTATCTTATCCCTGTCCCTTATGTACTCAGTGCGTACAGGACATGGCTCAATAAACCTGTCCCGCCCCTTTGTATCAGCAGAAAAGGCTGCATAGGGCGAAAGGATAAGGCGTTCATTTTCCTCAACGTGCTGTCTGAAGGTTTTGCTGTCTATCATGCTGTGAACCTCCCTGCCTTGATAAATTTATCCCTCTTTATATGTGTTTTTCTGTGTAAAAGGGCAAATTCCTTTAAGTGCATCCGGCTTTTTGCTTTTATTTCACAAAAAAAGCCCGATTTGCTTCGGGCTTTTTTATCAGGCTGTATGCTGCTCCACAGGTACGGGCTTTTCATGATGCAGCGCAATAGTAAGCACTGCCCCAAGTATCATCACTATGCCTATAAAGGCTGCAAGGCTCAGAGGCTCCTTAAATACAAATACGGATACCATCACCGCAAGCACCGGCTCAATGGTGGCCAGTATGCTTGCCCTGCCGTTATCCAGCGTTTCCATGCCCTTATTATAAAGGTAATAGGGCACGGCAGCGCACATTATGCCTCCTATCACTGCCGTAGGCAGTACCTCTGGGGTGCATACGGCAGCTATGGTCTTTGCAGGGCCCGCCATCAGCAGAGAGGATACCGACGCCACGATGAAGGTATATACATTTATGGTCATGGTGGGGTACTTTGGCACTGCAAAGCGGGTGAATATGGTATACAGGCCATACACAAGGCCGGAGAGCACGCCCGCCGTTATGCCGTATGCGGAAACGCTGCCCACGCCCTCTGTTATGCCGCTTACCAGTACGCTCCCCAGTATGGCCACGACCATTGCCCAGCCCTTTACTCTGGTGATACGCTCCTTAAACACTATGGCAGACAGCAGTACCACCCATATGGGCGCAGTGTATTGCAATATTCCAGCCACTGCCAGCGAGCAGTTTGCCGTAGCAGTAAAATAGCACCAGCAGAAAAGCGTTACGCTTATAAAGCCTGAGCAGAGGAATATCCAGCTATCCTTAAGCTGGAGCCTGAATGCGCCCCTGTCCCTTATCAGGGCAAGGAGTACGAAGGTTATAGCGCTGATGGTGGTACGCACTGCGGATATCTGCATGGCGGTAAAGCCAAAGGCCGTCATTGAACGGGCAAATATGCCCAGGCTCACGCCCCAGCTCACCCCTGCGCCAAGCGCATAGTATACCCCTTTGTTTTTCATGGAGAGCGCTCCTTTCATCTGCACGAAAAAAACCAACCTGTAGGTTGGCCTTTAACGCGTCTATTAAACGGGCAATTCTTTTGGCTTTATTTTGCCGCCAGCTTTATTGCCAACTGAGCCTTCTTGCGATCAGCGGCGTTCTTATGGATAACGCCCTTACCGGCTGCCTTATCAACAGTGCTTACAGCGTTGACATAGGCGCTATCGATAGCGGCCTTGTCATCGGAAGCCAGAGCCTTATCAAAGCTCTTGACAGCAGTCTTAACCTGAGACGTGATCATGCGGTTGCGAAGGTTCTTCTTCTCGCTGATGCCTACACGCTTCAAAGCGGACTTATGGTTAGCCAAAACAATTCACCCCCTGTGTCTTTTACTCGAACAGAATGAATTATATCATACGGCCCTGCCCAATGCAAGGGTTTTTTTCTGTTCTTACGGTTTTTCCGCAAAATATTGTATCGGCTTTTGCGCCATAATACAAGTATATAATTCTGAAGGAGGTAAAAATTTGGCATACAGCATATACACAGACCTTGCCATGGAATCACGGGAGCTCAATCCCGATATACCCGGCATCACCGAGCAGACCCGGGAAGCAGAGGGCTATACCGTATCCCGCATCAAAATAGAAACGGCCCAGGCAGCAGATAAGCTGGATAAGCCCATGGGGCTGTATGTTACGCTGGATGCCCCCGGGCTTTCCGTCAGACCGCTGCCCCTTTTTGAGGCGGTAAGCAGAGCCCTTGCTGAGGAGCTTACCCATATGCTTAGCCCCCTGCCGGACAATGCCACGGTGCTGGTGGTGGGCCTTGGGAACCGGGCTATCACCCCGGATTCACTTGGCCCGCGGGTGGCGGAGCGGATATTCGTTACCCGGCATATAAATGAATACCTTCCCGATGCGCTGCCCCGGCCTGTGCGGTCTGTATGCGCCGTTGCCCCGGGCGTGCTGGGCGTAACAGGGGTGGAAACCATGGAAATAGTCCGCGGCGTGGCAGAGCACATAAAGCCCGGCCTTATAATCGCCATAGACTCCCTTGCCTCCCGCCGTGCCGCCCGCATCAGCACCACCATCCAGCTCACAGATACCGGCATATGCCCCGGCAGCGGCGTGGGAAATACCAGAAAGGGCCTTACCGGCGATACCTTTGGCGTGCCCGTGATAGCAATAGGCGTGCCGATGGTGGTGCACGCCACCACCATATCCCAGGAGGTCATCTCCCTTATAGCAGATAAAACCGGCCTTCACGGGGATGAGGAAAAGCTCCGTGCCCTCGCCTCGGAGGTGATAAGCGAAAGCCTTGGCCCCATGGTGGTCACGCCAAAGGATATTGACGCCATAGCCGGAGATATGTCGCAGGTGGTGGCCGATGGCATAAACCTTGCGCTGTTTAAGGCAGACTATGATGATATACGAATGCTCACCGCCTGACCTGTGCAGAAATACCATTGCATACCCTGCTGCCCTCCCTCATACCATGTATGGGAGGGCTTGTCACAGCTATGCAGAAGAAACATTACAAACCCCGGGCAATATCCCCCTCAGCGCTGATATTGTTCCTGATATGCACTATAGTATACTGGCTGCGTCTTGGCGCCTATTATGATGGGAGTGCCCAGCTTGGGCATCTGCTGCTGTCCATGCAGTTTCCCTTTTTGCAGGCTGTTCCTATGGAGCAGGCCCAGCCTGCCCCTGCCCAGAGTCAGCAGCCATCCTCCCCCGGCATAACTGTAGAGCTGGTGCCGGGCGAGCACAGCGTACCCCTTGCAGGGAGCGAACCCAGAATACTCATATACCATACCCACGCCACAGAGGCATACTTTAAAACCGATGACTGCACCTATGAGGACAGCAGCAAATGGCGCACCCTGGATAATGAAAAGAATATGATAGCCGTGGGAGAAAGGCTGGCTGAATCTCTCAGGGGCTACGGCATAGCCGTGCTGCACGATACCACCAACCACGAGCCGCCAAAGCTGGCCACAGCCTACTCCCGCTCTGTGGTCACCATGGAAAAATACAGGGAAAAGTACCCTTCCCTCACCATGTTTATAGATGTACACCGGGATGCCTACGGCAACGACCCAAAAGAAATTGCCGACTATGTTACCATAGACGGCAAGGAATATGCCCGGATAATGTTCGTTGTAGGCACAGGCAAGGGAGCCACCGGCACCGGTTACTCTGAAATGCCGGACTTTGAAAAAAACTATGCCCTTGCAGAGCGCATAACCAAATATCTATCAGCCATAGATGAAAGGCTGGTTCGGGATATAAGGGTAAAGCCCGGAAGGTACAATCAGCACATATCAAATCAGTGCCTGCTGGCCGAGGTGGGGCACAATGCCAATACCCTTGAGCAGGCTCTGAACAGCGCAGAGCTATTGGCTAAGGCCATAGCCGCCTGCGGAGGAGCAGAGGAAAATCAGCTTTCTTTATCTCCCGGTGATGGATAGGTCAGCCGGCTGTTTATCTCACGCACAGCATCTCCATCTACCTTCAGCTCGCTTCTATCGTAGGTGAGCAGGCCGTTGGTCTCCCCCTCCACATCGCTTAGCTGGGTATATACCACAGCCGAAAGCCCCCTGGGTATTGCAGGGATTATCTCCTGCTCATACAGCCTGCGGTATGCCTCCATAAGCTCATCCCTGGTTTTCAGCTTTTTGTAGCCGAATTCTCTGGCGTTTCCCTCGCTTAGCCGCAGGCTGTACCCGCCGCATTCCGTGAGGGCTGCCGCCCTGCCCTTATCATCCGCCTTAAAGCGGAAGGGCCTGAAGTAAACATGGCGGCTGTATATATCGCCCGCTCCCTGGTCATGCCACCCGCTGGCATGGTCTATAAGCCTTGTGGAATCCATCCGCCTTACACGCTCCGCTATATCGGCAGCGTCAAACTGGCCCCAGCCCTCATTAAAGGGCACCCAAACGCCAATGGACACGCAGTTGTAAAGATGGGCTATCATTTCATCCAGCTCCTTCTTGAACTGCTGCCGCCCCTCCTCATCTGCCCGGCCAAAGCGGGAATATCTGTCATCCTTTATGTTTGCCCCGGTAAACAGGGGTGCAGTGACCGTAAGGCCATCGTAGCGTGTGCCGCCGTTCACCATATCCTGCCATACCAGCATACCCAGCCTGTCGCAATGATAATACCAGCGCAGAGGCTCAATTTTTATGTGCTTTCTGAGCATATTGAAGCCCAGCTCCTTCATGGAGAGTATATCCTGCACCATGGCCTCATCGCAGGGAGGGGTATAAAGGCCATCCGGCCAGTAGCCCTGATCCAGCACACCATTATGAAAATACGGCCTGCCATTAAGGAAAAGGCGCTTTATGCCGCTATCATCTGCCTGCATTTGAAATTTTCGCATTCCGAAATAGCTTTCCACCCTATCCTGCCCCATGGATACGGAAAAATCGTAAAGATAGGGCTGCTCCGGCGTCCAGGGGGTAAAGCCCTGCATGCTGATACGCATGGGCCGATTTGTCTCCCCCTCAGCCACCACCATGCCCACCCTTGCCGTGCATGGGCACTGGGCTTGGGAGTATGCGGTTATCTCCACCGCCTCCTCATCATACAGCGGGGTTATCCTGAGGCCGGAAATGTATTCCTCCGGCACGCTTTCCATCCAAACCGTCTGCCATATGCCGCTCTGGGGGGTATACCATATGCCGCCCTTTTTTGTTTTCTGCTTGCCACGGGTGTGGTAGGAGGTATCCGTATAATCCCGTACCTTTACTATGAGCTGGTTTTCCTCCCTGAGCTCACGGGTTATATCTATTGAAAAGGGGGTATAGCCGCCCGTATGTATGCATAGCTCTATGCCATTAAGATACACGGTGGCAATCTGATCCACCGCTCCAAAGTGCAGCAGCACCCGGCCAATATTAAAGCCCTCGGGCAGCACAAAGCTACGCATATACCACAGGGTATCCTCCGGCGTTACCTGGCGCATCACTCCGGAAAGCGTGCTTTCCGGCGAAAAGGGCACAAGTATCTCCCCATCCGGCCTGTCAGGCACGCCCTTTCCCTTAACTATCGCATAACTCCACAGGCCATTAAGGTTTATATAGCTGTTGCGGCGAAGCTGAGGACGTGGGTACTCCATCAGTACGTTTTCCCTATCCAGCTCTGCTGCCCATTTTGTCATCATATACTGCCTCCTGCACCCGGTGATAATCCACCCAGGATAAATATATTATATTACACATGGATAGATTTGTCATTGCCGTTTGCATAGGCAGGGGGATTTATTATATAGTATCAGTATGAAGTATGGTATACGGCTCCGTCCCCGGCTGCAGGCTGCGGCGGATATGGTAAGCGGCTCAAAGCACGCCGCAGATATTGGCTGCGACCATGGCAGGCTGTCGGTGGCGCTGCTCCAGCAGGGGCGCACCGGCCATGTAACTGCCTCGGATATAAGCGCGCCATCCCTGGAAAAGGCCCGGCTGCTGGCAGAAAGGTGCGGCCTGTCCTGCCGCATGGATACGCTGATATCAGACGGCATAACCCACCTTGCCCCCGGCGCTGCGGATACTATAATCATCACAGGCATGGGTGGCGAGCTCATTGCCCACATACTGGGCTCAGCCCCGGAAACTGCCCGCAGCGCACAGGCCATAATAATGCAGCCCATGCGTGGAGTGGAGGAGCTGAGACGTTTTCTCAGGGAAAACCTGTTTGCCATTACAGATGAGCGCCTGGTGGAGGATTCCGGCCGCATATATCAGATAATCTCTGCCGCTCCCGGAGGCTCAGAAGCCATTCCCGGGTGGTTCCCTCAGGATGAATTTTCCCTTGGGTACAGCCTGTTTGAAAAGGATGACCCGCTGCTGCTGCCCCTGCTCAGGCAATACCGTGAAGGCCATGTGCGAAGGCTGGAGCAGGCCCGCCTTAAGGGTGCTTCACCTGAGCCGCTGCTGGAAATAATAAACCGGGCAGATGCCCTTATACACCTTGCTGAGGAGATGCAAAAATGAAGCTGAATGACTTTATCGCCGCCATGGAAACCATAGCACCTGCGGAGCTTGCCTGCCCGTGGGACAACCCCGGCCTGTTGATAGGCACGGAAAAGAAGGACATAACAAAGGTACTTGTTGCGCTGGACTGCTCTGTGCTTACCGCCAAAGAGGCTATTGACTGGGGGGCTGACCTTCTGCTCACCCATCATCCCATATTTTTCGGCGGGGTAAAGCACATAGGGCCAGACGACCCGGATACTGCCGGAGCGTATATGCTTATTCGCAATGGCATAGGGCTTTTTGCCGCCCACACCAATCTGGATTCTGCCGATGGCGGCGTGAATGACTGCCTTGCTTCGGCGCTGGGCCTTACGGATATAGCAAAGCTGCCCCCTGAAAATATGGGCCGTATAGGCATACTGCCCTCCCCCCTCAGCTTTATGGACTTTGCCCACATGGTAGAGCAGAAGCTCGGCACCACCGTTCGCATTGCCGGTGCGGCTGATGCGCCTATACAGCGCATAGCAATGGTGGGCGGCAGCGCCGCAGAGGAGCTTTTTGCCGCAAAGGCCATAGGGGCAGATGTATTCATCACCGGCGAAATGAAGCACCACCTGGCAATACAGGCCGAGGCCATGGGGCTTTGCCTTGTGGAGGCAGGCCATTATGAAACGGAAAAAGTGGTTTTACAGCCCCTCATCAGCCGTTTACAAGAGCTTACAAATGATGTACAATATAGGTTGACACGTTCGGAATCGTCGTGTCTCAGAGGGATATAGCGCATCCCCGGGCTATCAACACAGGAGGTAATCCCATGACAAAGATAGATGATCTCTGGCTGTACGACCAGGCTCAGCAGGCAGTTGCCATAATAGACAATCGCCTTAAGACCACCCCAAACCGTACCCGCCTAAATAAGCTCCATTCCTTCCTTACAGAGCAGCAGGCCCAGGCGGCTTCCCTCACCAAGCAGATAGAGGCAAAGGGCGCTGCCCTTACCAAAATGACCGCCCTCTGCCAGGAGCTGGAGCGCAGGCTGGAGCTGGAGCTTTCAGAGTTTTCCACCATGGAAAACGACGAGGAATGCACCGCCGCCGAAATGACCGAGGCCCGCAAATCAATGGAGGGCCTTATGGAGCAGATAACCTCCGCCCGCAAGGACATCAGCGATGCCATAGCCTTCCTTGAGAAGGCCAGCGTAAACTATAAAGATACCTACGCCAAGGCCGGCAAGGCAAAGAAGGAATATGACGCCGTGCGTGCCGCCTGCGAGGAGGAAAAGGCAGCGGCAGCCCCCGAGCGGGAGCAGGCTGAAGCCAAAGCAGAGGAGCTCAAGGGCGGCCTTGACCCGGCGCTGCTGAAGCGCTATACCGCCATTCGCTCCAATTATCCCAATCCCATCACCACCGTGGAAAACAATCAATGCAGCGGCTGCCGTATGTCCCTGCCCACGGCAATAGTAAAAAAGGTGGCCACGGGTACAGAGCTGGTAGAATGTGAAAACTGCGGCAGGATACTCTACAACGTACAGTAGCATCATACCTTTACAACCGAATACAAAGTTTGCGAGTAAGACAGGTGACCGCATGCGGCTTTGACCGTATGAGGAAAGTCCGAGCTCCACAGGGCAGGGTGCCGGATAACGTCCGGCGGAGGCGACTCCAGGGAAAGTGCAACAGAGATATACCGCCGCAGCCATACTGCGGTAAGGATGGAAAGGCGAGGTAAGAGCTCACCGGCGGCCTGGCGACTTGTCCGCCATGTAAACCCCACCCGGTGCAAGATTGGAATGAGAGCATTTAATGGCGGCCCGTCACGCTCTTGATAATCGCACGAGCCTGCCGGTAACGACAGGCCTAGATAGATGGTCACCCAGGGACGAAAGTCCTGGACAGAACTCGGCTTACGGCTTGCTCGCACATATTTTTAAAAAAGGCACATGCTCAGCATATGCCTTTTATTTTTTTACCCTTGTCTGAGTACGGCAAGCACTATCTCCGGGGCGTTATTCACCCGAAAGGGAAAGATGCTGTTGCCTATTCCCCGGCTCACAATCATGGTGCTGCCCATGGTACTGTATACCCCGCTGTCATATTCGGGGAAAAAGCCCTGACCCGGCCCATATACCCCTCCCAGCACCGGCAGCCGTATCTGCCCGCCGTGAACATGCCCTGAAAAAACAAGGTCTGCCCCACCTTCGGCATATTCCTTAAACAGCTCCGGCCGGTGGGCCAGCAGCAGCGTACATCCATCCCCCGCAGCCTGCCAGCCGGCATACCCTGCTCCAAAGGCAGGATCATCCACCCCGGCGATATTCAGCAGCTCACCATTGCGCTCAAGGGTCACGGTTCTGTTTCGCAGCAGGGTTATTCCAAGCTGCTCCATGGCCTGCTCAAAGTCTGCATATTCCCCTATTCTTGCCTCATGATTGCCGGTCACATAGTATACCGGCGCAAGCTCTGTAAGGGCCTCCGCAAGCTCCAGCGCCACCTTCGCATCTGTCCTTCTTGAATCCAGCATATCGCCGGTAATGAATATCACATCCGGCTCCGCATCGGCTGTAAGCTCCAGCAGCTTTTTGTTGCCATCTCGAAATTTTACATTGTGCAAATCGGATAGTTGTACCACCCTCATCCCATCAAAGGCATCAGGCAGCCCCGCAACCTTCACCTCATACTCTGTAACACCCACATTCTGATTGCCCATATATATCAGCACCCCAAGCAGTATTATCAGCAACCCAGCCGCAGCTATCGCTTTATGCTTCATGGCTCACCTCCATAGTATCATAGTATGGTCATGAGAAATCTCCACACATATGGTGTAATTAAGCCGTCAAAATCAATTCACCGAAAGAAGCTGATTGTTATCTGCCGTGCCATTGCCTATCCCGCTTAAAATCTTGATTTCTCATAATTGTATAATGACAAGTTCCTTTCCTCAGCTGTTAATGTATTCTATCATGTAACCATTAAGGCATCATCACATTAATTGGACAAAAACTGTAATATACAGTGCGGCAACTTCAAAATTACCACACTGGCCCTTCCAGTCTGCTCATATCATTCATAGTATACCATTTGTGCGGGCTGGTGTTCCACGTTGCTGTTCTTTATGCTGCGCCTGCTGAATATCCATATATCATACCACAAAGGAGATATTGCAATGGAATACGCAAGACGGCGAAAGCGCAGGCGCAAAGGCTCCTCTGGCACCGGCAGAGCCATTGGCGCCATGATAATGATTGGAGCGATAATATACCTGTTTACCGCATCCGCTGCGGGTAAATGGCTGGCAGAGGAGGTTATGGCCCCTGCCTTCAGCGCACTGGCGGAGCTGCCCCTGTTCAGCTCCGGCAGCCTTGATAAGCTGGAGCAGGAAAACTCAGGCTCTGAGGCTTCCCTTGCCGTAAGCCTCAATGGCGGCATAGCCTCTGCAAAGGAAAACGTTGAGCTGCCTGCCATAAGCTGCTTTGCCCTGCAAATGGGGGTATTTTCCTCAAGCGAAAATGCCGCCTCCCTCTCGGCCTCCATTCAGGAGCGTGGCGGCGGCGGGTATGTATACAGCGATGGTGATATGTACCGTGTGCTGGCCTCAGGCTACAGCAGCGAAGCTGAAGCACGGGAGGTAAAAAAGCAGCTTACCGACCAGGGAGCGGACTGTGCGGTATATGACCTTTCTGCCCCCGGCGTGGCCTTCAGCATAACTGCCGGCAAGGATGATATCCTCAGCATAAAGGATAGCTTCCGTGCCCTGTACGACGCCCAGGCAGCACTCTGCGCCGCCTGCATACAGTTTGACGAGGAATCCATGAGCCCCGCAGAGGGTACCTCCCTTGTAAGGGAAATAGGCTCCCGCCTTACAGCCTCCTGCGATACGCTGTATAAATACGCAGACTTCTCCCCTGCCCTTGCCGCCCTGGCTGACTGCTGCAAAAGCTGCTCAGCAGCCCTTTCCGCCCTTTCAGAGGGGACATACGGCAGCTCAGTGGCCTTTTCTGCCGCAATGAAGCACACCCTGCTGGATATTTCCGCTGATTATTCCTCCATGCTCCAAAGCATAGGCAATCAGTAGGGCGCACGGGGTATGCATAAAAAATTATTAGCTTGGTGTTGACAAACGATACAGCACAATATATAATTCAATGCAATTGGTATTGGAAAGGCCACGACGGCGAAATAGTACCACGAACGGAACCTTCAGAGAATTGACGGTCGGTGCAAGTCAACAGGTTGCCGCATGGGAATACACGCCATCAGCCTCCCCCCGAAAGGCGACCGGTAGGCGGGGACGGGCTTCACCCGTTACAGTGATAGAGTATATTGCGGCTATGGGCCGCGTCTGGTACTCGAAAAGGTTCGGCATCGTGAGAGCCGGATAAATTGAGGTGGTAACACGGGATTTGGCGCTCGTCCTCTGCAAGGCAGGGGACGGGCTTTTTTGTTCCCGGCAGTATATATCGGCAGGTATCGCCGCCAAAGGATACCTCCGAAAATATTTATTTTTATTTTCAGGAGGAAACACAAAATGACCAAGGTAAAATTCTTCGGCGGCGAAAACATCCCTCTCGAGATGCACAAGGTACGCATCGTACAGAAGCTCAATCTGCCCCCTGTGGAGCAGCGTCTCAGCGCCATACAGGAGGCCGGCTGCAATACCTTCCTGCTTCAGAATCGTGATGTATTCATGGATATGCTCACCGACAGCGGCGTAAATGCCATGAGCGACAATCAGCTTGCCGCCATGATGGTGGCTGACGATGCATACGCCGGCAGCGAGACCTTCAACCGGCTCCATGCAAAGCTCAGGGATATATTCGGCATGGATTTCTTCCTCCCCGCCCATCAGGGAAGAGCCGCTGAGCATATCATTGCAAAGACATTCGTAAAGCCCGGCAGCGTGGTAGCCATGAACTTCCACTTCACCACCACCAAGGCCCATATCACCGAATGTGGCGGCAGCGTGGAGGAGCTGGTAAGCGATGAGGGCATAAACACCACCAGCACCTGCCCCTTTAAGGGCAATATGGACCTTGATAAGCTGAGGGATTCTATCGCCCGTAATGGGGACAATCTGGCATTTCTGCGGCTCGAAGCGGGCACCAACCTTATAGGCGGCCAGCCCTTCTCCCTGGAAAACTGCCGTGCGGCCACAAAGCTCGCCCACGATAACGGCATAATGACAGTGCTGGATGCAAGCCTTTTGCAGGACAATCTGCACTTTATCAAGACCCGTGAGGCTGCCTGCGCCAATATGTCCATCCGTGAAATCACCAGGGCCATTGCAGACTGCTTTGATATAGTATACTTCTCTGCCCGCAAGCTGGGCTTTGCAAGGGGCGGCGGCATCTGCACCCGTGATGCAGCCCTGTGCGAAAAGATGAAGGAACTTGTGCCCATGTTTGAGGGCTTCCTGACCTACGGCGGCATGAGCGTGCGCGAGATGGAGGCCATCACCGTGGGTCTTGATGAGACCATGGATGAAAACGTAATAAACCAGGGGCCTCAGTTTATTGAATTCATGACCAATGAGCTGCTCAAGCGTGGCGTGCCCGTGGTAACGCCCGCAGGCGGCCTGGGCTGCCACCTGAACGCCCGTGAGTTCCTGCCCCACCTGGATGACCATCAGTACCCTGCAGCCGCCCTTGCTGCCGCAATATACATCGCAGGCGGCATCCGTGGCATGGAGCGCGGCACTCTGTCCGAGCAGCGTGAAAACGACGGCACAGAGCCCATCGCCGCCATGGAGCTGGTACGTCTGGCCATGCCCCGCCGGGTATTTACCCTGTCTCAGGTCATGTACGCAGTAGACCGTATAGATTGGCTCTTCCGCAATCGTGACCTTATCGGCGGCCTGCGCTGGGTGGAGGAGCCCAAGGTACTCCGCTTCTTCTTCGGCAGGCTGGAGGAGACCGGCAGCTGGCAGGAGCAGCTTGCCCAGGCCTTCCGCAGAGACTTTGGCGATAGCCTGTAAATTATATAAAAAGATAAAGGGAGCGGTATCGCTCCCTTTCATATTATATATATGTAAATATAGGCTATTGCACATTATCGGCTCCGCATTGCCTGAGCTATCTGATACATGAGTATGCCCGCCGCCACGGATGCATTAAGGCTCTCTGCCCTGCCGTACATTGGCAGGCGGTATTTTTCGCACATATCCGCCACGCTGTCAGATACGCCGTTGCCCTCATTGCCTATCACCAGCACGCATTTTTCTCCCACAGGCGGCAGCAGCTCCTGCCCTGCAAGGTGGCCGCATATCATGGAAAAGCCAAGCTGTTTAAGCCTCGGCAGCTCCTGCTCCAGCTCACCCTGCCACAGGGGAATATGATACACGCTGCCCATTGTGGAGCGCAGCACCTTGGGGCCAAAGGGGTCTGCACAGCCGCTGCCAAGCAGCAGCCCTGCGGCGCCCATTGCATCCGCAGTACGCAATATGGTGCCCAGATTGCCCGGGTCCTGCACCCTGTCCAGCGCCACTATGAGCCCGGCAGGATAGCCTACGGGGGCAGCCGTATCCGGAGTTTTCACTGCGGCACATATCCACTGGGGGGTACCTGTATCCGTCATGCTCTCAAGCACCCTGCGGGTAACCGTGTATACCCTTGGCACACGGCTGCAAATATCCACGGCTTCCCTGTCCTCCTGAATGAACAGCTCCGCAATATCCGCCCCGGAATCTATGGCCTCCCGTACCAGCCTTTCGCCCTCAATAAAGTGCAGCCCGGTCTCCTGCCGGCCCTTTTTCGCAGCAAGGGAACGCATACGCTTTACGGTGTCATTCTGGGTGCTCTGGATAAGCATGGTATATCCTCCGATAAAAGCAGATGAAAATGGCGCAGCCGTATATAAGGGCTGCGCCTTGTTTTACTGTTGATTACGCACGAGCCTCGGTGGCGATATCAGCCAGCTTCTTGAAGGCGGCCATATCGTTAACAGCCAGGTCGGCCAGAACCTTGCGGTTCACATCTACGCCAGCCTTCTTCAGGCCGTCGATCATGCGGCTGTAGGTGGTGCCGCAGATGCGGGCGCCAGCATTGATACGGGCGATCCACAGCTTGCGATACTCACGCTTCTTCAGCTTACGTCCTACGTAGGCGTAAGCCATGGAGCGCATTACCTGCTGGGAAGCAGAACGATACTGCTTGCTCTTTGCTCCGTAGTAGCCCTTGGCGAGCTTAAAAACCTTGCGGCGTTTTTTAACGGCATTGACTGCTCTCTTGATTCTTGCCATGATTCATTTCCTCCTACTTATAAGGTATCAGCTCGCGAACCTTCTTGGCTTCGCACTCGGCAATGTAGCCGGTCTGACGCAGTCTGCGGCCGCGCTTAGTGGTCTTCTTGGTAAGAATGTGGCTCTTGTAAGCCTTTGCTCTCTTGATCTTGCCGGACTTGGTGAGGCTAAAACGCTTTGCCGCACCCCTGTGGGTCTTAATTTTCGGCATGGGAATTCCTCCTGTATTAATTGGTTTTAGGTGTTAATATCATGAACATATTGCGGCCTT
>CAYMPG010000024.1:0-28648 GCA_964392455.1 uncultured Clostridium sp.
GTGATGGCTCTCAATGACAGAATGAAGATAGTGCAGATGGATTAAAGAAGCCTTATGTGCGATTCCGGCTTTTAAAATCCCTCCTGCAATGATCTACCGCTCATTGCCACCTCCCTTTCCACACTAGGCCCGCAGCCCTCTAATCGCCGCCTTGCGTAAGCAATGCGGCGCATATCGCACAAAATCCATAGGATTTTGTGCGAAAGAGGAGGAGCAACGGAGCGTGTGAGAAGTCATATCCAAAGGATATGGCTGCGAACGGAGCGTAGTCTGCGACGACGAGGCGGCATGTACGGCGAAAACGGAACAAAGCCGCAAGGCTTTGATTCCCTGCACGCTTGCCGCCCGGGAGAGCCCGCAGGCTCGAGAGGCAAGCGTGTAAAGCCCCCCCCGAAGGGGATAATCGCCCAAATGCCAGAGCATTTGGGCGAAATGTGCTTAGAATATCCTCCACCCGCATATAAAGTTCTTCTGGGACCAGGCGCCGGTGCAGCTCCTGTGTACCACCTGACCGCTGGCGCTGGAGGCGTCTATCATGGTGCCGTCTCCCATGGCAATGCCAACATGGCCACGGAATACTATTATGTCTCCCTTACGCAGGCTGGATATGGAGCGCACCTTGGTGTAGCCGGATACGCTGCGCCAGCCGGAGCTGGTAAGGTATTTCTGATTTACCCCTGCCTGCTTCAGGCACCAGTATACAAAGCCGGAGCAATCGAAGGTATTATCCCCCTTGCCGCCACGCACATACCTGCAGCCCAGCTTGCTCTTTGCGGCGGAAATGAACCTGTCAAGGCTGCCGCCGGAGGATGCCGAGGAGGAGCTGCTGCCGGAGGATGAGGAGGATGAGCTGCTGCTGTTATCCACCACAGGCTCCACATAGTCGCTGGGGGCGGACTTGGCGCTGGAGGAAAACAGGGTACGCATGGTGGTCTTGCCCACCTTGCCATCACGGCTCAGGCCGTTCTGCTTCTGGAAGCCCAGCACCGCCGCCTCTGTGGAGGAGCCAAAGTAGCCGGTGGCCTTGGAATCAAGGTAGCCCAGCTCCCTCAGGCGGGATTGTATCTTGGTGACGGTGGAGTTATTATCGCCCACGCCTATTACGCTGGCCTGGGCCTGGTCGCTCATCAAAAGGTCCTTTGTCATGGGGCCGATATGGCCATCCACGATAAGGCCGTTTTGCTGCTGGAACATCTTTACGGCGTTTACCGTATCCCGGCCAAAGGTGCCGTCAGGCTCAGAGGTAAGGTAGCCCAGGCGGTAGAGCCGCTTTTGATAGGTACGCACCTTGTCGCTCTTTTCGCCGTATGAAAGGGATTTGGCCTTTGCATCTTCACTGTACAGCATTTCTCTGGTATACTCCCCCACCTTGCCATCCACGGTAAGGTCATTGTTTTTCTGGAATTCCTTAACGGCGGCCTCGGTTTCCTCGCCAAAGTTGCCGGTGGCCTTTTCCATATAGCCAAGCTCCCTCAGGCGGCCCTGAAGCTCCCGCACATCCGTGCCTGATATGCCCACGCATACCATGTACTTAAGGGCCTCATCCGAAAAGAGCAGATCGTAAACTGCATTTGTGATGACGCCGTCAATGGTAAGCTCATGCCGGCGCTGGAAAAGCTCCACCGCCTCCTTTGTGGCAGGGCCAAAGTGATAGGTAGGCTCGTCGTTATCCATATAGCTCAGGTCCATGAGCCGGGCCTGAATGTCGTATATCTCATCCCCGTCATACCCTTCCTCAAGGCGAATGGGCAGGGGCGTTGGGGAGGGAGTGGGCTCGGCGGCGGCAAGGCTCTGCTGAAGGGCGGCAAATTCGCTTTGCAGATCCACCACCCCCTCTGCCGAGGCGGTAATGGGCTTGGGCTGGGCCTGTTCACTGCCGCTGCCCTTTATGAGGGAGGGCAGGAATATGACAAGGGCTATGCACAGGCACGCTCCGGCGCAGCCCAGTATGGTTTTAAGGTTTCCCCGCCGCAGGTTTTTTATCAGCCTTGTGAAGAAGCCGGAAAGGCCCCCCCGCTTTTGAAAGCGGCGCCTGGACAGGGCCATATGGCGCAGGCTGCTTTTTATTATTGCTGTAATGCTGGATAGTCCCCGGCTGCGTTTCATTTCTTCTCCTGGTACATACGGCGCACCGCCGTGTATTTGCATATAGCTGAAATAAATTATAGCATAGATATTATACACGAAAACCAAACAATCGGTAAACAGGTACAGTGCTGGAAAGTGAAAGCCCGTGAAGACTCCGTGAAAATATGGCAAAGGGTGGAAAAGCACTGTTTTTTTCCTGCAGGTGCGGTTATAATAAAAAGAAAAAGCGCGGGGGTAATCGCATTATGATAGTTATAGGGATATGCGGCGGCAGCGGCAGCGGAAAAAGCACACTGGCAAGGCTGATTTCCCAGTCCTTGACCTGCTCATCCCGTATAATCGGCCTGGATTGCTATTACAGAGATCATTCAGAGCTGCCCTTTGAGGAGCGGGTGCATATAAACTATGACGAGCCCGATGTATTTGATTTTGACGAGCTTTTTGAGGATATAAAGCTGCTGATGGAGGGCCAGCCCATCACCACCAAGGGCTACGACTATGCAAATCATCGCCGGGATGACAGCCCCGAGCTTATTTACCCCACAGATGTGCTTATACTGGAGGGCATACATATGTTCCGTGATAAGCGGCTTACGGAGCTTATGAGCCTCAAGGTATACATGCACGTGGATGTGGATATATGCCTGCTCAGAAGGATAAGGCGGGATATGCTCAAGCGTGGCCGCTCTATTGAAAACATTACCGAGCAGTACCTTGCCACGGTAAAGCCCATGTATGAGCAGTACATCAGCAAGTATATTCAGGAGGCGGATTTTGCCATAATGGGCGGCGGCAGAAACCCCAAGGCAATAGACGCCATTACAGCATACATCTCCGCAAAGCTGCTGGCAGAAAAATTTGACCGGGAGGATGAGCGGGCAAAGGAGAGAGCAAGTGAAGGATAGGCAGGATATGGAGGGGCTGTGGAAATCCACCCGCAGGCCCATGCTTATAGTGGCATTTGGCATAATACTCTACGAGCTGCTGGAAAACTTCACCTCAGTGCGGGCGGCAGTGGGCGGCTTTATGGGGGTGATAACCCCTGTATTCATAGGCATATCCATAGCCTTTATCGCCAATATGCCAATGCATTTTCTGGAGGAAAGGCTGTTTGCCAAATGGAAGCCCTCCGGCCTTAAGCGGGGGGTATGCGTTGTCCTGGCAATGGCCTTTGTTATCACCATAGTGGTGCTGCTGGTGGTGATAGTTGGCCCTCAGCTTACTGCCAGCATAAAGACCTTTGCCGAGGACTTTGACAAATACGCCTATGGCCTCAATAGGTGGGCAAATGAGCTATGGGATACCCTTAACCTTAATGCGGACGTGGAGGCCAAGCTCAAGGAGATAGGGCAGGAGTTCATTAAGGATGTGGATGCATACATTACCGGCCTTTCCGCGGTGATAGTCACGTTTACCATAAATGTGGCAGGGCTGGTGGTGGATCTTATATTTGCCTTTATCATCAGCATGTATTGCCTTGCCAGCAAGGAGACCCTCATGCGGCAGGGGCGGAAGCTGGTAAAGGCCGCCTTCAGCGAGCGCACTGCGGATAAGATACTCCACATCGCCTCGGCCACAAATACCTCCCTGCACAATTACCTTTATGGCATGATTACAGAGTGCTTTATACTGGGCATAATGTGCTTCGTGGGCATGAGCATACTGGATTATCCCTTTGCCCTGCTGATAAGCGTGCTGGTGGGCATAGGGCAGATAGTGCCCATCGTGGGCGCATGGGTATCCGCCGGCATAGGCGCCGTGATACTTTTCGTGGTGGAGCCCTCCAGGGCGCTGTGGTTCCTGGTGATGGTGCTTGCTATTCAGCAGGTGGAGGGCAATGTTATTTACCCCCGTGTGGTGGGCAACGCCGTAGGCATATCCGGCCTGTGGGTAATGATTGCGCTGCTGCTTGGGGCGGGGCTGTTTGGCCTTCTCGGCGCACTGCTGTGCGTGCCCATAATGGCTGTGCTCCACACCATGGTGCGTGAATGGGTAAACCGCCGCCTGGAGGAAAAGCGTGCCGCCGGGCAGGAGATATAGGGGAAGGATATTGTTCTTTCTTTAAAAGAAAGAACCAAAGAATCGCCCTTTCTTTAAAAGAAAGGGCCAAAGAATAGGGTTTTGGATAGTTAATACTAAATAAGCTGCTTTACAGCATCGTTCCAAAAAGCTCCACAACGGGTGGAGCTTTTTGTTTTAGGAGGGGTAGGAATTAGGCTACATAGGACACACGAGCCCTCCTGCGGGCCTGGTGTGTAAAGGAAACTGTCGGCGCAGCCGAATGAGGGATTGTAAACGCTGGATTTTCATATACAGCATCTTTATTCCATTTGCACTATCGTAGAAGTGTCATTGCGAGCCAGCCTGGAGGCTGGCGTGGCAATCCGTACCCCTTACAGTTGTTAATAAGAGCACAAGCAGGGTTAAGCGTCTTTATTTGCTTGGCAACGTATTATCTATACGCACCCTCCTCATCGTCGCGGACTACGCTCTGTTCGCAGCCATTCCTATGGGTATGACTTCTCACACGCTCCGTCGCTCATCCTCTTTCGCTCAAAATCGTCGCTTCGCTTTGGATTTTGAGCGAGCATCCCCCTTTCGGGGATGGTTCCGCATTAGCCGCACATGTCAACAAATGCGGATTGAACTTTAAGGGGCTGAGCCCCTTAGCAGCCCCCTTTGCGGAGGTTGGAAGGTGCAGTAATGAGGCTCCCTTCCTCCGCGCCTAGACCTGCCTTGCGGCAGGGGGCGCTATGTACAGGCCTGCGGGCCTAGTGTGCAAAGGGAGCTGTCGGCGCAGCCGACTGAGGGATTGTCTTTGCAGCATGGAAAGATGCTGTATGAGGAATTGGTTCTTTTACAACCCCACCGGCAAATGACCTGCGTCATTTGCCACCTCTCCTTGCACAGGAGACTCGTGTGTTCACCCAAACCTTTTCCCTACTCCCACCCACGCAAAAAGGCCCATTCGTTATGGGCCTTTTTGGAAAGTGCTGTAAAGCTACTTATTTACTATTGTCCCCTCAAACCATATTCTTTGGTTCTTTCTTTTAAAGAAAGAACGCTTCTTTTGGTTCTTTTCTTTTAAAGAAAAGAACAAGTAAAGAAAAGAACAATACTTTATACGCTCACCCTGAACCAGGTGCTGAAGTCCCCCTCCTCCAGGGCAACGAGGCCGGGCTGGGTGGTCAGCTCCTCTACCACTCCCTGCCGGGAGGGGAGGGAGCACCAGGGCTCGATGCAGAAAAAGGGCGCATCCGGCCAGCGCCACAGCACAAGATTGGCGAAATTATGATATTCCATGGTGAAAAGGGTGCTGCCCCTGGGGTCAATAAGGGCCACCTGCTCCGGCATACCGGTGAGGGCCAGGCTGTTTTCAAAGGGATAGCCCTTAAGGGGCAGTATGCCGCCCTTCAGCGGGTAGGGAGTGCGCCCATCCAGCACATATCCCTCAGAGGAGAGGGCGATCTCCACAGGATCGGCCCCGGGGGCAAAGCGCAGGCTGTACCCTGCAAGGCTGCTGGTGGGCAGGGCAAAGGCAGGGTGGGCTCCAAGGCCAAAGTACATGGTAACATCCGAAAGATTGGTCACCTGATAGCGGCAGGTAAGGGAGCTGCCCTCAAGGGAGTAATGTATGCGGAAAGCAAACTCAAAGGGGAAAAGCTCCATGGTGCCGGGGTCCGAGGTGGTCAGCAGAGTGCAGCTATCCTGAGACAGCTTTTCCACCTTCATTTCCCGGGACATAATAAACCCATGCCTGGGCAGGGGGTATTCCCGGCCAAGGTAGGTGCATTTCCCCTCGGTCGTTCGGCCGGTATAGGGGAAAAGATTGGGGGCGCGGCGGCCCCAGTAGGCAGGGTCGCCCTGCCAGAGGTATTCCCTGCCCCGGGAGTCCTTTATGGACTGAAGCTCGCCGCCGAGGGTGGAGAGCTGAACTGTCATAAATTCATTTTTTATGGTTATCATAGGGATGCTCCTTTATATGAGGTAAGATAGGCGTCCTTGCGCTCAAGGGTGAGCAGCAGTATGCACAGCCCTGCGGCGGCAAATATCACCCCCGCCGTAAGTATGCCGCTTACTCCCCGCCATTCCATAAGCTGGCCGCCGAGGAAATTGCCAAGGGCGCCGCCAAGGCTGTAAAAGGCATTTACAAAGGCCTGCCCCTTTACCGTATCCTCAGGGCGCACACGGCTGCCGGCGTAGAATATCTGCACCGGGGCAAGGAGGGCGTAGGTGAGCATCTGCATGAGCTGCACAGCGTACAGGAAGGGTATGGAGGGGGCCAGGATAAACAGTATGCCCTTTATAAGGAAGCTGAGCGCCGCTATCCGAAGGAGCAGAGTGTCCTTTACATGGCGGCGTATCCTGCTCAGGGAAAACATGGTAATGGATTCTGCGACTGTGGCAATGAAAAGGGCCGTACCCACATTGCTGCTGTCCCCTCCCAGCCTGCCCATTATGGCGATAAGATAGTTTTCCGTCATGGTGTGGAAAAGGGCAAGGCAGGTTATGCCTGTGAGGGACAGGCAATACCACCTGTATCTCAGGAAAAACTGGCCTACGGTGCAGGGCGTGCCGGTATGGGCGGGCACATCCTCCCTTATGGCTATGGGAGAGGCATCCCGTGGATAGCTCAGGCCCAGCAGCGCAATAAGGGGCAGCAGCACCAGCACTATACGCAGCATCCAATCCGCCCCGAAGCTCTCCATCACACGGCCTATGAGCAGGGCGGCCGCCGCATAGGATAGTGACCCTATGCCCCGGGCAAGGCCGAAATTAAGGGCGTAGCCCCTGGGGGGATAGTACACGCTGATGGAATTCATAAGGGGCAGCATGGCATCAAAGCTCCATACCCCGCAAAGATACAGCAGCGGCAAAATCCCCTCTCCCGCCGGCCCAAATAAAATAAGGGCAAAGCACAGGGCGCTGGTAAGGGAAAGGCCGGTGATGAGCAGGGGCAGTATGGGCTTTTTTGCCCTGTCCGCAAAGGAGGCCAGCGGGGGCTGGGTAATGCAGGAAAGCACCGTGCCGCAGGCCATGAGTGTGCCTACCCGGGAGGGCGCAAGGCCCTTATACAGCAGGTAGGTGGTGGCAAAGCTCATTATGCCGGCGGCGGAGGCCCAGTATGCAAGCTGATTGAGGGCGTAGCGCGGAGTAAGGTTCTTTTTCATAGGCATGCCTTTCGTTTAGCTGTAATAATATTATGCCACATATCCCTCCCGGCTTCAACGTGCCCCGTGGCGGGGGGTATAAGTTGTGCTTTCGTTTTTGGCCGAAGTAATATATAATAAATATAATTCTTTTCCATTTCTGTGGCAAAATGTGCTATAATATGGCATAACCTGTCTTTTTTACTCTTATCGCCGCATCTGAGGTGTCATATGAACATATTCTTTAACACGGACGAGCTGCTGCGCCTTATTACAAACCTATATACCATTACGGGCATCCGGGCAAATATACTGGACACGGGTGGCACTGATATACGGCTGGATGAATGGCATCTGCCCTTCTGTACCACCATGAACAGCACCCCGGAGGGCCATAGCCGCTGCCTGGAATGTGATGCACGGGAGGCTGCCATATGCAAAAAAACCGGAAACGTGCATTATTACCGCTGCCATGCAGGCATATGCGAGGCGGTGATACCCATAAGCTCCGGCGGGCAGACCATTGCCTACCTTACCTTTGGCCAGTTTCTTGACACCTCCTCCATGGAGGAGCAGTGGGAAAACACCCTTGCTACTCTGGACTGGTATCAGGGGGATAAGGAAAAGCTGCACAGGCAGTTTTTCCAGTTTCGCCAGTATACAAGGGCTCAGGTGGATGCCTTTACAGACCTTCTCAGGGCAATGGCTTCCTATATAATGGCAGAGGGCATGATACACAGCACCGGCCATAGCGAATTGCAGCAGCTTGAGGCCTTCCTTGAGCAGCACTATATGGAAAAGCTGTCCCTTTCCTCCATATCCACCCAGCTAAACATAGGCCGCACCAAGCTCTGTGCCCTTGCAAAGGAGCTATCCGGCGGAAAAACCCTTACCCACCTGATAGCCGAGCGGCGGGTGCAGGCGGCAAAGATGCTGCTGGTGCAGACAAATATGCCCATATCCGAGGTGGCAGAGCGGGTGGGGATAAGCGATTATAATTACTTTTCAAAAATTTTCCGTTCCATTGCAGGGGTCACCCCCAGCGGCTATCGTAAATCCCGCCGGCCAAAAAACTATCTGTGCGGTGAGCAATAACACTAAAGCTATGTAAATTTTTCCCCGACTCCGCCGCATGGCTGGATGTTGTAGGTTCCGCACAGTTCTATCCCACTGCCAAGGCTGAGTGGGCCGATGTTAAGCAGGGCGTTATCGACGTACAGCAGAACGTACTGCTGGGCGGCAATGCTCAGGAGCTGCTGGATGCCCTCCAGGCTGAGATTGCCGGCTAAACCCATAGCCTAACTGAATGACTGACAGCGGGCCGAGTCATATGGCTCGGCCCGCTTTTTCTTAAAAAAGCCGCAAATGCTTTCAATCCGCAGTGACAAAAAGGCTACTGCCCCTTGAAAGCATTTGCTGAACCTATTTAAATGGGAGAGGAGAACTGCCGTGAAGAAGAAAAAAGCATTGTAGGCGCTGGAGCCCTATGCATGGATAGCCCCCAGCATAATACTTATGGGCATATTTATACTGGTGCCCATATTCTATGTATTCAAGATGTCGGTGAGCGATATAAGCAAGGCGGGCATCATAAAGGGCTTTGCGGGCCTTGATAATTTTAAGACCGTGTTCAAAAGCCCCGCTTTTTCCATAGTATTGAAAAACACCGCAGTGTGGACAATTGCAGTCGTAGCCATATCCACCCTGCTGGGCTTTATACTTGCACTGCTGCTCAATAATAACTTCAAGGGCCGCAAGGTTGCCCGTGCCATAGTGGTATTTCCCTGGGCCACCACCCTTGTTATACAGGCCAGCGTATGGAAGTTCATTATCGATACGGACTACGGCGCGCTGAATACCCTCCTTATGAGGCTGGGCGTTATACAGAGCGCAGTAAACTGGACTCCCACGCCGGAGGCGTTCTTCGCCTGGGAGATAGCCTGCGGCATATTCGTTACCATACCCTTTGTGTGCTTTACGGTGCTTTCCGGCCTCCAGAGCATAGATGCCTCCTATTACGAGGCGGCCACCGTGGACGGGGCCAGCTATTTCCAGAAGCTGTTTAATATTACCCTGCCCCTGGTAAAGACCTCCCTCACCGTCAGCACCGTGCTGAATATAATCTATGTATTCAACTCCTTCCCCATCATCTGGACTATCACCAAGGGAGACCCGGCCAATCGTACCGACACAATCGTCACCTACCTGTACAAGCTGGCCTTTTACAATGGTAAATCCGACGTGGCGGCGGCGGTATCCGTGATAGGCTTCCTGATACTGCTGGTATGCGCCAGCCTTTACATGGTATCTACCTTAAGAAAGGGGGAGGAATAAGTCATGAAGAACCCCACCTCTGTATTGGAGCTGAATAAGCCCGGTGCCATCAAAAAGCTGGTGCTGAAGGTGCTGCTGTATGTGGTCGTAATAGACATATGCGTGCTGATACTTTACCCTTACTTTGTAATGTTCTGCAATGCCCTCAAGAGCAGGTCTGAGATATTCTCCATCAATGGCACGGTGTTCCCCATAAAGGCCGTGTGGAGCAATTTCCGTGATATATGGGTAAAGGCCCCCATGGGCAGATATGCCATCAATTCCATACTCATTGCAGGCGGCTCCACCATCATCGCCATGATCTGCGGCATACCCGCAGCCTATGCCCTTGCCCGCATGAAGTTTAAGGGGCAGACGGCATTCCTGGGCTTTGTAATAGTTTCCCAGATGTTCGCCCCCGTTGTGCTGCTGGTAGGTATATATAAGGTCATGTCCCTGCTGGGGCTCACAAACTCCATAGTCGGCCTTATCTTTATAAATGCCGCATTCAATCAGGCCTTTACCATATGGCTGCTGAGAGGCACATTCCTCAGCATACCTGCCGAGATGGAGCAGGCTGCCACTGTGGATGGCTGTAACAGGCTTCAGGCCATGTTTAAGATACTGCTGCCCGAGGCTGCCCCAGGCATCGTCACTACCCTCATATTCATCTTCATCAATGCATGGAATGAATTCACCGTGGCCCTGACCCTCATCTCCACCGAGGTATACAAGCCCCTTACCGTTGGCATCAATATCTTTAATGGCTACAATATGATAGAGTGGCAGTACCTGTTTGCCTCCTCCCTCTTTGCCATAGTGCCGGTAGTGGTGCTGTTCATGTGCATCGAAAAGAACCTTACCAGCGGCCTTACCGCCGGCGGCGTGAAGGGATAGCAGGTGGGATTAGTTAATTGTTCTTTTCTTTAAAAGAAAGGGCCAAAGAATAGGGTTTGGTTAGATATAATTAAATAAGCTGCTTTACAGCACTTTCCAAAAAGGCCCATGACGGATGGGCCTTTTTGCGTGGGTGGGAAATAAGATAAAGGTTTGGGTGGACACACGACCCTCCAGGGCAGACGGACAGGAAATACGAGCCGCCTGTGCAGGTGGATAAGCAATACGAGCCTCCTATGCAGATGGGTAGAAAGGTACGAGCCTCCCTTGTGTAAAGGGAGGAGGCAATGAGCGATAGCTCATTGACGGAGGGATTGTAAGAAAGCATCCCGGTAATCAGTATCATTTTATGCTGCAAAGACAATCCCTCAGTCGGCTGCGCCGACAGCTCCCTTTGCACAAGGGAGCCTCGTATTACTGCACCTTCCAACCTCCGCAAAGGGGGTTATTAAGTGGCACAGCCCCTTAAAGTCCAATCCGCATTTGCTGACATGTGCGGCAAATGCGGAACCATCCCGAAAGGGGATGGGTTCCCCTGTCCGATTCCCGCCCGGTGGCGGCCAGAGCCGCCATAGGGAATCGGCTTTCCCCCGGAGGGGATAATCGCTCAAAATCCATAAGATTTTGAGCGAAAGCCGAAGGCGTTTGCCGCCCGGTAAACCCCGCAGGGTTTATAGGCAAATCATGTAAATCCCCTACGGGGGGATTTAATCGCCGCCTTGCGTAAGCATTGCGGCGCATATCACGGAAAAGCCATAGCTTTTCCGTGACCCTCCTCCCTCCCCCTCCGCAGCAAAATGGCCGCCCCTAAGGACGGCCATCTTTAATTAAGGAGAGTTATATATCAGTCATGAGGACTATTCAGGTGTTAGATCAGCCCATAAATGCCCTGGAACAGCAGTATGAGCAGCGGCATGGTGATGATGCTGAACAGCGTGGAGTGTGCCACGGACTGGGAGGCCAGCTCAGGCTCCATGTCGTTCTGGTTTGCGATAACGCAGGCCATGGTGGAGCCGGGGCAGGCAATGCCGATGAGCAGAGCCATACGCATATCCACGGGGAAGTTAAAGGGCATTATGGCAAGCTGTACAAGGGCGGGGAAGATGAGCAGCTTGAGAGCAGAGAGCAGCCATACGATGGGGCGCTTGAGGCCCTGCTTGATGGGGGTCTTTGCAATGTTGATGCCGATTATCATAAGGCACATGGGGGATACGATAGCGGTGATCTGGCTGAGGAAGGTGTAAAGATTGGGCCCAAGCTGAATATCGCACAGCAGCAGCACCAGCATGATAACGGTGGCGATGTTCATGGGGGTGAGCAGGCTCTTGAAGTTGAACTTGTCATCCTTGTTGAACATCTGCATGCCGATGGTGAAGAATACGATATTGAAGGCGGTCATCATAATGCCGATATAGGGCACAGCATGCTCGCCCAGCAGCAGCCTTACCATGGGCAGGCCCACGAAGGCGCAGTTGGGGATAACGGACATGCAGGTGTAAACCGCGCGCTTTGCCCTGTCCTTACCGCTGATCTTGCAGATGAAGTACACGCCGCCAAAGGCGATAAGGTAATACAGTGCCATAACTATGCCGCAGTATACAAGGTTTATGGAGCCATCCAGAATGGGCTCGGTGCCTACGGCGGTGATAAGGAATACAGGAATGGCCACCCTGTTAAGGTAGTCGGTCATCTGCTTGGCGGTATGCTCATCGATGATCTTTGCCTTAAAGGAGAAGAAGCCGCAGAATATTACAGAGAAAAGCAGAAGCAGGCGAAATGCCAGCGTACCAAGTGCTCCACCCATTTTATAAATTACCTCCTGAAATAATAGTAGTAAGTATTGTTATTTGACTATGGTCATTTGGATAAGGTCACGGATGCTGTCCAGCTTTTCCACGTTCATAATGGTATGGATAAGCTTATCGGTATCCGCCTTGGAGAAGCGCAGCTCCACCATCTCCCGGAACTTGGCCTCCAGCTCATCGTAGGTGAGCTCGGTAACGCCCATGCCGTAGGCTTCCTCGCACATACCATGATAGTGGCTGCCGTCCTTTGTCCATATATCCACCACGCCGCCGGAACCAACCTCGTCGATAATATCAGAGGGCTTTGCCTCGATTTTGTCGATAAGGTCAAGTATGACGGGGTCATCCCAGTTTTTGGGATCCATGGCGTTGATGGTGCACTTGCGGTCCTTTACGGCCACGGCGTTTGCATAGAATGCGGAATGGTCGCAGGTTTCCACGTTTCTCGGATACTTCTTGCACAGTGCAGAGGTATGGCCATAGGCCCTGCGTCCGCTCTGTATCACCATCCGCTCCACGTCCTCGGGCTTGATGTCATTTTCAGTTACCAGCCTGATGGTGGTCTGAATCATGCCCATGGTGGTGGAATCGGCGCAGACGTTCTTGAACCGGGAGCCGAATATCCTCCAGCCGCTCCAGTCCACGGCCTTTTCAAGGTCAATGCCGGAAAGGAGTGTGGTGCTGTAGCCATGATCTCCTTCTACCACCCGCATGGGGCCGGTAAAGCCGTTCTTGGCCAGCATGCAGGCTTCAATGGCATCTCTGCCCACAAAGCCCATGCGGAGATTCTTGGCGTGGAAGTTTTCCTCATTGTTGGTATCCAGTATGCCAAGGGGAATGCTGTGGGAAGCGCAGATGCCTATTGCGTTGGCAATCTGCCAGGCGTCCATCTTCATGAGCATACCCAGGCAGGGAGGTATGGAAATACCGCCGCGGATATCAAAGGGGAAGCCCTTGGGAGCATAGCCGAATATGCCGCCCACGGCATCGGTAAACCTGCCGCCCAGCTCGTAGGAGAGCACCATGGCGGTAAGGAAATCCTTTCCGCTTACGTTTTCCCTCTCGGCTACGGCAAGTATTGCGGGCATGGTATCGGAGTTGTGTCCGCCGCCGCCGCCCAGGTCATTGTAGCCCAGGGCGTGAACCAGGAAGATATTTGCAAGGGCTGCATTGCCGGCAGAGGTCTTTTTGCCGGTGCCCAGTATGGTGGCTTCCTCGCTGCCGCCCCAGGAATCTATGGAGCTGCACAGGGAATGGAAGCCTTCGCAATCCAGTGCGCCAATCATAACGCCTATGCTGTCCAGCAGAATCATTTTGGCGAAGTTTACCACCTTTTCAGGCAGCATATCGTAATTGAACTTTTCGGCAAACTGACCATACTGGTAGGCGATGGAGTTTTTATACAGCTCGTCCAGCTTGGCAAGGCTTACGTCACGTTTTTCTTTACTCACTCAGCTCATCCTTTCTTTATTGTGGTAGTAAATGTCAGGTTCAGTCGGAGCTTTTTTCGCAGAAGCGCTTAAGGCCGGTCCTTGTGAAGGCCAGGTATACCAGTATGCCCAGCAGTATCCACAGGCAGCCGATGAGTATGGCGGTGGGTGTGAATCTGGTCATCATGAATATGAGCACCGCAAAGGCCAGTATCAGTATCACAGGATAGCCCGGCATTCTGAAGGGGGGCTTTATCTCGGGATGCTTTACCCTGAGCACCAGTGCGGAGGTAAGCGTGATGAGCCAGGAAACAGAGGTCACGAATACTATCATCTGCACCAGCAGATTAAGGGTGCTGGTGGCGGCGGCTATAAGCTGGCATACCATGAGGAAGATAACTGCCGCAGTGGGGATGCCGTTCTTGTTTTCCGTGCCCAGCTTTTTGGGCAGGAAGCCGTCCCGTGCCATTCTGTAGGGCACGCGGGATGAAGTCATAACGTGGGAATTGCTGGAGCTTACGCAGGCAAATATGCCGCCCACGGCGATGATGATGGCGCCGTATCTGCTGTGCTTAAGGAAGGCACTGGCAGCAGGGGTGGCAGAGGCAGCAAGCTCCTCAGGGGTGACAAGGCCGTTCATTACCAGCACAAACAGGCCGAATACCGCTCCGCAGGTAACGAGGGAAAGCAGCATACTCATGGGAATATCCCTGGTGGGGTTTTTGAATTCCCTGCCCATGGAGGGTATTACAGACCATGCCCCATATGACATAAGGCCTACTGCCGCAGCGGAGAAGGTGGCGCCTGCGCCGTAGGGAGCAAAGTTGGCAAAGTTTGCCGTATCGATATAAAATGCGCCCCATACGCAGTACAGCACCATTATGCCGGCTATGGCAAAGGTGGTGACCAGCTGGAATATACGCCCGCCGGTAATGTTATTCATATTGAGCACGGCGTAGAAAATGATAAGGGCAAAGGCTATCACCTTGCCGGGAATGGGATTTTCTATGCCGAAGCAGCTGAGGGTCCAGTTAAGGTACTCCGCAGTGGTAATGGCCACCATAGAGGAGCCTATGCCCTGGCCGCCGAAAAGGGCCCAGCCGCTGCTGAAGGAGAGCATTTCGCCCAGTGTGCCGGGAATGACCTTTCTGGGGTAAATATATGCTCCACCGGTCTCAGGGAAGGCGGTGGCTATCTCACTATAGCAGAGGGCCACTATAAGGGCCGCAAGGGCTGCAATAACAAAGCCCACAGAGGCAGCAGGGCCGGCCATGCCGGATGCCGTGCCGCTTACAACGAAAATGGATGCTCCCATCATGGCGCCTGTGCCGATGGACCAGCCATCCCAAACGCCTAATGTTCCTTTGGATTTCTCGTTCATTGTGTTTTCCCCCAATGATCTCAGATGATTGTGTTTTTCCGGGCGGGGCAGTCAAGGCCGCTGCCCTGCCAGGATAGCCCTGAAATATGAATGATACCGCTCGCTCCCCCGGTTCCCCGTGAGGAAGGGGATAAGAGGAGGCTGTAAAATGCATCCGTCTGCCGCGACAAAAACGGAACATACATATGATAACCCATGGGCCGTCCTATTGATATAATTATAACGATACAGAAGGCGAATTTTGTCCACATTGTTAAAAAAACAGCGTTTTATTGAAATATCTTTCAATAAATGTGATGCTCCCCGGGGCAGCAAAAATCCCCTGCCTTTGCGCTGCTCAGTCCGAATAACAGGCAAAAACAGGGGTTTTTCTTAATGGTACCTTAACGCTGTAAATTATCAAAGATATAGGAGGGCATTGATTAAAATTTCATTTCCGGTGAATCCTGTACTATTTCCATGCAAGGCCGATAAGGTCATTGATGTCGTCAAATTCACTGTTTTCCAGGTATTCCTCAATGCCTGCCACTACCTTCATGGTGGTGGTGGGGTCTATAAGGTTGCCGGTACCCACGGATACGCCGGTAGCGCCCGCCAGAATGTACTCTATGGCATCCTGTGCATTGAGTATGCCGCCCAGGGCGATGATGGGGATATCCACCGCCTGGGATGCCTTCCATACGTGGAGCATATTCAGGGGCTTGAGGGCGGGGCCGCAAATGCCGCCCTGCACGTTGCCCAGAATGGGCTTGCGGGTCTTGGTGCTGATGGCAAGGCCGGGGTAACCATTGCACATGGTCAGGGCGTCTGCGCCGTTATCACGGGCTGCCCTGGCCATTACGGTAATATCGGTAACGGCGGGGGTCAGCTTTGCAATGACGGTCTTATTGGTGTTTTTACGCACAGCCGCCACAACTGAGCCTGCCATATCGGGATCCGTACCAAAGCCCAGGCCGCCCTTTTTCAGATTGGGGCAGGAGATGTTTATCTCGATGGCATCCACATCAGGGCTGGTATTGAGCCGGGCGGCTACCTCAGCATATTCCTCTACGCTGCTGCCGCCGATATTTACCACCAGTACAGAGTCAAACTTGGCTACCTCGGGAATTATGTCCCTGAGAACAACGTCCACGCCGGGGTTTTCCAGGCCTACAGAGCCCAGCACCGCGGAGCGGGTCTCTATCATGCGGGGAGGAAGGTTGCCGGGGCGGGCGGTAAGGGTGGTGCCCTTTATGGTGATGGCGCCCAGCCTGTTAAGATCCACGTAGTCAGTCATGGTAAGGCCGGAGCCAAAGGTGCCGGAGCCGGTGGTAACGGGGTTTTTCCATTCCGTATTGCCTATCTTTATCTTGGTGCTTTTACTCATAATCCAGTTCTCCTATTGCAAATACGGGGCCATCGGTGCAGGTGCGCTTGTAGCCGCCTGCCTTCACCTTGGTGGGGCAGAGCAGGCATACGCCCAGGCCGCAGCCCATGTGGGATTCGGTGGAAACCTGGCCGGGCAGGCCCTTTTCCAGCGCCAGCTTTTCTACGGACCTGAGCATGGGGCGAGGGCCGCAGGCATAGATATAATCGCACTGGCCGGCCTGAATGGCCTCTGCCAGGGCCTGGGTAACAAAGCCCTTGATGCCGGCGGTGCCGTCATCGGTGGTAACGGCCACGGTGGCGCCCATGGCTTCATACATGGAGTAGTCCGCAAGGTATTCCTTGCTCTTGGCGCCGATTATCATATGCACCTTCTTGCCCTGGGCGATGAGCGCCTGGGCCAGGGGGTACAGGGGGGCCACGCCAATGCCGCCGCCGATGAGCACTGCATGCTCCCCATCAAAGGAGCAGTTCCAGCCATTGCCCAGGGGGCCCAGCACGTCGATGGTTTCGCCAACTTCCATATGGCGCATCATGGTGGTGCCCTCACCTACCACCAGATACATCATGGTTACTGTGCCCTTCTCCACGTCTATCCTGTGGAGGCTTATGGGGCGGCGAAGAAGGGGATCCAGCTTATCGCTCAGGCGCAGATTTATAAACTGGCCGGGGCGTGCCTGCCTGGCGATGCCGGGAACCTCCAGCTCCATTTCGTATACATCACGGGCAAGCTGCTCGTTTTTCAAAATTTTTCCTACTTCCAGCAAAGATATCACTTCCTTTTTGTCAATTGGTACAGTGGCGGCCGGATGGCCCGACCGTATAGATTATTGGGGGGATGAATCTATGGTAAGAGGGTTTTTTTTCGGGTGCAAGGATAAGGCCCCGGGGGAAGAAAGATTCTTTTGCCCTTTCAAAAAAAATCGTCTTTATTGAAAAATCCTACAATGAAATCCACATTGTTAAATAAAAGACCCGGCCCGGGAGCAGCTCCCGGGCCGGGCAAGGGTGCAGAAAAGCAGGGCGCATGGCAGGTATCAGAAGGCATCCTCATCTATAAGGAAGCGGTCTATCCTCATGCTTATGGCAAGATATATGCAATCCTCCAGGCTGAAAAGGTTCCAGCCGAAAATGTCCTTTATCTTGCTGATGCGATAGCGGATGGTATTATAGTGGACAAACAGCGCCTTTGCAGTATCCTGCACAGAGAAGAAGTTATCAAGGTAGGCGCTGATGGTATTGTAAAAATCGGTGGAGTGCTCCCGATCATATGCCTGTATGCGGGCCACCGTGTCATCCCGTATGGCGCTGATGCTTTCCCGGTTGCGTATATCAAAGAGTATTTTGAATATGCCCAGCCCGTCGTATATTACGAGATCCCTTTGAAAGGTATTTGAAACGGCGGTAATAAGGGCCACCTTGGCGCTGTAGTAGCTTTTTCTCAGGTTTATGATGTTTTCAAAGCAGTGGCCCACCCCAACGCATATGTCAAGGCCGCCGTATTTCTGCCGGAGCTTATGCTGCATGGCCTCTGCCATTTCCTGAAAGGTCTGGTTCACAAGGGCATACTGGCCGGTAAGGCGGCCAATCAGCATTACGGAGCCGTTTTTGCTGTTTGCAAAGGAGGAAGCGCCCCAGGCCAGCTTGCACTGCTGGGTAAGCTCCGCCATATCCACAGGCCGTGAGGGACGTATGAGTATCACGCACAGGTATTCGTTTACCCGTATGCCTATCATGCGGGCTCGCTTTACCATCATCTGGGGATCCTGCTCGGTGAAGATTATCTCCTGAAGGAAGTTGGTTTCATAGGAGGCAGTGAAATTATAGCCGTTTGCGTAGAGTATTTCGTGGGTTATGCCGCTGATGATGGTGGAGGCGATGGAATCCTTTGGCAGCAGCAGCACGGGTATATCCCTGCTCCTTGCCTCATTCAGCAGCAGCTCCAGCATGGCAGGGTCTGCGCTTTCCCTTATGCACAGGGCGCTGACCCGGGTGTTTTTATATATATCCATAAGGGTGGAAAGCTCATGGTGAGTAAGCCTTTCCAGAGCGCCATTGCCTATGATTATAAGGGTATTTTTAAGGAGGGTCATGTTTTCAGAGGGGGTCTCCATAAAGTTTACCCCCTCCACCTGGTTGCTGAGCTTATTCTGGCAGCAGAGTACGGTGGCGCTGTCAAGATAGGGCTGGCTGATAAGATACTGAACGGTGACCTTCATGAAATATTCCCTCGCCTTTGAATTTGTGCATAAGTATACCATTCCCCTGCAAAAAAACACAAGCCCCCGGTATGGGGGCCTGCAATGGGCGGGGTATAGCTATTTGGGCTGGTTGCTTTCAGCCCAGTGCATATGTGACCTGATGGCGGCGAAGGTCTCCTCGCTTATGATATGCTCAATGCGGCAGGCATCTGCTGCGGCGGTCTCGGGGGTTACCCCAATGGCAGTCAGCATACTGGTGAGGACGGTGTGCCGGGTGTACATACTTTCGGCCACCGCCAGGCCGTCGGGGGTAAGGGTGAGCGCCCCATCCTCCCCGGCTTCAACGTAGCCGCTTTTTTTGAGTATGCCCATTGCCCGGCTGACGCTGGGCTTGGAATAGCCCAGATAATCCGCCACATCTATGGAGCGGACTGTGGGGCGCTGCCGGGAGAGAACGTATATGGCCTCAAGGTACATCTGGCCGGATTCGTAAAGGGACATGGCGATATGCTCCGTGAAAAATAATGTTTACTGAATTTCATAATCTTAGCACAGCCCCGGGAAAAATTCAAGGGAACAGCCACCTTTCCATATTTTTTTACATTTGCCCTTGACAAAATCTGCCGGGAGGTTTATCATATCCACAGTTAGCGGGTGCTAACTGCTCCGGCGCCATACCCGGCCCCGGAAAACAATAACAAGGCAAGGTGAGCAAAATGACGCTGCTTAATGCTGAGGAAAGCAAAGAATATACCATCAGCCGTGTGGATACGGGGGATGAGGAAATGGATTCCTTCCTCTTTTCCCTGGGATGCTACGCAGGGGAGCCCATTACGGTGGTTTCCCGCCTGAAGGGCGGCTGCGTGGTTTCGGTAAAGGATGGAAGATACACCATCGACCGGGGTCTTGCAGACGCTGTGGCCGTGGAATAGTCGGCCATATTTTTTGCAAAACGGTTAGCCGATGCTAACCAAAACAACGGGGATAAACAAGCTTTAAATATATCCAAATCATTCATTCAGGAGGCAAACTATGAGAATCGCACTGGCGGGTAATCCCAACAGCGGCAAAACCACCATGTACAACGCCCTTACCGGCCGAAATGAAAGAGTAGGCAACTGGGCAGGCGTTACCGTGGAGAAGAAGGAGCACCTTATCAAGAAGGCCTTTGCAGGGGAGGCGGAGCTTATCGCCGTAGACCTTCCTGGCGCATACTCCATGTCCCCCTTCACCTCTGAGGAGAGCATAACCAGCTCCTACGTAAGGGGGGAAAATCCCGACGCCATAATCAACATTGTGGACGCTACCAACCTGAGCCGCAGCCTGTTTTTCACCACTCAGCTGCTGGAGCTGGGCATACCTGTGGTAGTAGCCCTGAATAAGACCGATATAAACAGGGCCAAGGGCACCGAAATAGACGTGCCTGCCCTTTCAAAGGCGCTGAACTGCCCCGTTGTGGAAACCGTATCCACCACCGGCGCAGGCCTTAAGGAAGTGGTCACCGCAGCGGCAGAGCTGCTGGGCAGGGGTCAGCAGGCTCCCTATCATCAGGGAGATATAGACCTTACGGATAAGGACGTGGTCACCGAGGCCGATAAGAAGCGCTTTGCCTTTGTAAACGGCGTAGTGGAAAAGGTGGAAAAGCGCAAGGTGCTCACCAGAATGCGTAATTCCCAGGATAAGATAGATGACGTGCTGACAAATCGCTGGCTGGGAATTCCCATATTTGCAGTGGTAATGTATCTGGTATTCCAGATTTCTCAGGTATGGGTAGGGCCCTATATTGCAGATACTCTGGTGGCCTGGCTTGAGGGCTTCCAGGGCTGGGTAGGCGGCCTTATGGAAAACGCCTCCCCCTTCCTCTCTGCGCTGCTGGTGGATGGCATAATCGGCGGCATGATAGCGGTAATAGGCTTCCTGCCCCTGGTAATGGTAATGTATTTCCTCATTGCTCTGCTGGAGGATTCGGGATACATGGCCCGCGTTTCCGTGGTGCTTGACCCCATATTCAAGAAGGTGGGCCTTTCCGGCAAGTCCGTTATTCCCTTTGTAATAGGCATTGGCTGCGCCATCCCCGGCGTTATGGCAAGCCGCACCATCCGCAATGAGCGTGAGCGCAGGGCCACCGCAATGCTTACCCCCTTCATGCCCTGCGGCGCAAAGATACCGGTAATAGCCCTGTTTGCAGGCGCATTCTTTGACAATGCAGGCTGGGTGAGCTTCCTGATGTATACCTGTGGCATAGTACTCATATTCCTGGGCGCACTCCTTGTAAACAAGATCGCAGGCCATAAGGTAAGAAAGTCCTTCTTCATAATGGAGCTGCCCGAGTATAAGGTACCCAGCCTTAAGAGGGCCTTCAGGTCAATGTGCAGCCGTGGCTGGGCATACATTGTAAAGGCCGCTACCATCATACTGCTGTGCAATACCGCCGTGCAGATAATGCAGGCCTTTGACTGGAGCTTCCAGCTTGCCGAGTCTGCCGACAGCTCCATACTGGCCTCCATCGCTCATCCCTTCGCATACATACTGGTGCCTGTAGTGGGCGTGCTGAGCTGGCAGCTTGCCGCCGCCGCCGTTACCGGCTTCATCGCCAAGGAAAACGTGGTGGGCACCCTGGCCGTGTGCTTTGTGGGCCTTGAAAACCTCATCGATACCGAGGAGCTGGTAATGCTTGAGGGCGCAGGCACCGAGATCGCAGGCGTTATGGCCATCACCAAGGTTGCAGCCCTTGCATACCTGATGTTCAATCTGTACACCCCCCCCTGCTTCGCAGCCATCGGCGCAATGAATTCCGAAATGAAGAGCAGGAAGTGGCTCTGGGGCGGCATCTGCCTGCAGCTTGGCGTGGGCTTCACAGTGGGCTACCTTGTATACCAGGTAGGCACCCTCATCACCACCGGCGCAGTGGGCGCAGGGTTTGTGCCCGGCCTCATCGCAGTGATAGCTATGGTAGCAATAGTTGCATACCTTATCGTAAGGGCCGACAGGGAGCTTAAGGCAGAATACGCATTGGCAGGTAAATAACCATGACAGACCTTATCGTTATCCTTATAATTGCCCTTATCGTGGGCCTTGCCGCAGGATATGTATACAGGGCCAAGAAAAGGGGCGAAAAGTGCGTGGGCTGTCCCGCAGCAAAGTCGGGAGCCTGCAAGGGAAGCTGCTGCTGCAGCGATAAAAAATAAGCGAGTCCTCACTGATATATACTTCTCCAAACCAACAATCAGTCCCGGGCAGGAACCACCTGCCCGGGCAATCAAAAAAGTGGCTGAGCGCCACTTTTTTGATTTATGCGGCCATATGGGGCGGGGGCAGGAATTTTATGGGGTATTATGAAAAAGTTCAAGATTTCTTGAAGCTGGGTTAAAACCCCGTTGCATTTTAGACATTATACTGGTATAACAGGATATTCTTCCAAGGAGTTACACATAGATGAACAAGCAGATGCAAAAGCCCATACTGTGGCGGCGGGTGATAATAATAGCCATGCTGATAGTGCAGCTATGGTGGATAGTAAATACGCTGATAAGCCGCAGCATGGTATCCAGCGCCCTTAGCGCCGGGCTCACGGTGCTGAGCGTGGCGGTATGCCTGTATATAATAGCAAGGCGGGAAAAGGACGCCTACAAGCTTACCTGGGTGTTTCTGATAATGCTGTTTCCCCTGTTTGGCGGGGTGTTTTACCTTTTGTGCAGGGTGCAGCCTGCCGTAAGGAGGCGCTCCGAGGCCATGAAGAAGGCAGACCAGCTGCTGAAGGCCGCCTATGGGCTGGATAAGGGGGATGGAGAGGAGCTGTGCAGGGCATACCCCGAGCACAGCACAAAGGTAAAGTACCTGGAGGAGCATCTGGGCTTCCCTGCCTATGGGGATACCCGCACCACCTACCTTTCCCCAGGCGAGGAAAAGTTCCGGCGGCTCACTGAGGAGCTTAAAAAGGCGGAAAGGTACATCTTCCTTGAGTATTTTATAATCCGTGAAGGGTATATGTGGGATACCATACTGGAAATACTCAGGCAGAAGGCCGCAGAGGGAGTAAAGGTGCGGCTGATGTACGATGACTTTGGCTGCTTCTTCCTGCCCTCAAAGTATCCGGAGGAGCTCCGGCGGCAGGGCATAGAGTGCATGGTATTCAATCCCCTGAGGCCCGTCCTTGCGGCGGTGCAGAATAACAGAGACCACCGCAAGATCGCCGTGATAGACGGCAGGGTGGCCTTTACGGGCGGGGTGAATATTGCAGATGAATACATAAATGCCTACGAAAAGCACGGCCACTGGAAGGATGCCTCCATAATGGTGGAGGGCAGGGCAGCCTGGAGCTTTACGCTGATATTCCTGAGGATGTGGGAAATGTGTACAGGCGTGGAGGAGGACCCTGCTGTGTATTATCCATGGCAGGCTGAGCCCTGCCCCAGGGTGCAGGATGGCTACGTGCAGCCCTATGGGGATAACCCTGTGGATGATGAAAACACCGGCGAGCAGGTGTATCTTTCCATAATAAACGGCGCAAGGGATTACCTTTATATAAATACCCCCTATCTTATAATAGATAACGGCATGGTGGCTGCCCTGTGCCATGCGGCAAAGAGCGGGGTGGATGTACGGATAGTTACCCCCCATAAATGGGACAAGTGGGCGGTGCATATGACCACCCGGTCCTATTACCGGGAGCTTATTGAGGCGGGGGTAAAGGTATACGAATACACAAGGGGCTTTATCCATTCCAAGACCTTTGTATCGGATGACAGCGTGGCCACTGTGGGCACGGTGAATATGGATTTTCGCAGCCTGTATCTGCATTTTGAGTGCGGCGCAGTGCTGTACGGCGGGGATGTGGTGGCCCGGGTGAAGGAGGATTTCCTTAATACCCTTGAGATATGCCAGCCCATTACCATGGAGGATTGCCGGTGCAGCATATTTATGCGGGTATTTCAGGATATAATGCGGCTGTTTGCGCCGCTGCTGTAGCATATGGGTTGCAGCCACAGCCCTCAGGTAGTATAATGACCCGATGAATTTTTTCCTACAGGAGGTAACCATGCAGGAACCCACTACCATATGTCTATTGAATGATTCATTTCCTCCCCAGTATGACGGGGTGGCTATGGCAGTGACAAATTATGCCGGGGAGCTTTATTCCGCCGGACACAGGCCGCTGGTGGTGACCCCATCCAACCCCCAGGCGGAGGATGACAGCTACCCTTACCCGGTGCTGCGCTATCCCAGCGTGGCCTTCAGAAGGCTGGAGGGCTACATGGCGGGCATACCCTTTTCCCCCGAGATAGCCGGACGGGTATCCGAGGAAAGGCCCGCCCTCTATCACAGCCATTGCCCCATAATGTCCACCATACTTGCAAGGGAGCTGCGGCAGGTGGCAGATGCGCCCATAGTATTCACCTACCATACCAAGTTTGATATAGATATTGCAAACCTTACCCAGAAAAAGCATTTGCAGGATATGTGCAAGCACGCCCTTGCGGAAAACATAGCCGCCTGCGATGAGGTGTGGACGGTAAGCACAGGGGCCGGGGAAAACCTTCGCTCACTGGGCTACGAGGGGGATTATATAATTATGCCAAACGGGGTGGATATGCCCCGGGGCAGAGTATCGGAGCAGAAGATAAAGGAGGCCACAGCCGGGTATGACCTGCCTGAGGGAGTGCCTGTATACCTTTTCGTAGGACGCATGATGTGGTACAAGGGGGTGCGGATAATACTGGATGCCCTTGCCTCACTTAAGCACCGGGGGCGGGATTTCCGCATGGTATTCATAGGCTCCGGCAACGACCGGGCGGAAATGGAAGGCTACGCAGTACGCTGCGGCCTTGGGGACAGGTGCATATTCACCGGCCCCATAATGGACAGGGAGACCATACGGGCATGGTACGCCCGGGCGAATCTGTTCCTTTTCCCCTCCACCTTTGATACAAACGGGCTGGTGGTAAGGGAGGCGGCAGCCTCAGGGCTGGCCGCAGTGCTGGTGGCAGGAAGCTGCGCCGCAGAGGGCGTGATGGATTGCCGCAATGGCTTCCTCATAGAGGAAAACCCGGATAGCCTGAGCCGCTGCCTGGAGGAGCTTTATACCAGGCCGGAGCTTGTAAAGGCCGTTGGCGAGGCTGCCCAGCGTGAGCTGTATATCTCCTGGCAGGAGGCTGTGGCCGTGGCCATGGACAGGTATCAGGTGATAATCGACAAATATAAAAGCGGGGGGTATCCCCGCCATAAAAAGCCCATTGAGGGCTGGCTCAAAGCAAACGGTGAGCTGATGGATACCCTCAGCGCACTTTCCACCCTGAGAAGATCACTGCACGACAGCTTTTAGCCCTGCATTGCGGCATTATGCACCGCAGCAAGGGCCGCCCTTGTGGCTTCGGGGGACAATTGCCCGGGGGCAGAGCCCCCATCTATTGCGGCGAATACCGCCGCCCCGTAAAACAGCTCCCCTGCCACCCTGCTTACAAGGCCGTTTTCCCCCATGGCTATGGGTATAAGGGGGCCTGCGCCGGCCTGTCCGGCAGCCTTTGCAGCCATAAGCAGCCTGCACCCCTCCCCGGGGCTGCGGGCGTATACCGCCAGCTTCTGAATGTCAGCTCCCATGGAGCACATATCCAGCAGCATGGCGGTCATTTTTTCCTGTGTGGGCATGGGGCCGGATATATGGCAGGAGCCTATGGCTGCAAGCCCCGCCCTGTGCAGCTCCTCAAGCATTATCTGCCCCTGGGCAGGGTAGCTCATAAGCTCTATATCCACGCCATCCACAAGGCCGCTGTGGGCCACGGCCAGATTCACCTCCAGGTATTCCTCAGGGCTTATATCTGCCCTGCCCCCCTCAGGGTCGGTGCGGCAGGTGAATATAAGGGGCATATCCCCTATGGCCTCCCGAAGATCCTTCAGCCCATCCATAAGGGCCTGCCTGCTGTGCAGCCCATGGAACCAGTCCCCCCGCCACTCGGCAGCGTCTGCCCCAAGGGCTTTGATTTTCATGCCCTGCGCTATTATCCCATCCCGGCTTTCCCCGGTGATGGGTATTATTATCTTTGGCATTCCCCGGCCTATCTCAAGGCTGCCCAGGGTCACAGCTTTCATGGCGCTCTCCTTGCGGCTTTTTTTCGATTATACCACGGCGGCTCCCCTGATGGATACAGCCACGGGACGGGCCTTTTTAGAAAAAACGTACAAAACTGCCCCGCTTTTTCCCATACATCCCAACTATCCGCAATAATATTAAAAAACTTTAATCTTTTTAATGATTTTACAGGCCATGTGTGGTATAATTCATTCGGTTTTATATATACTTATCATTCGGAGGAATCATACCTATGGCAGCAAAGCGCAGGAGGGGCGACAGGCGGGATGGCGTCTGGCTCCGGGATCTTGATCCAATGCATGGCATCCTGCCCCTGGTCTATCCCAACAGGGCGGATAACGAGGCATTTATCCAGGAGCAGATAGACATTACCAACCTTAATGCCTACCTTGCAAAAAAGAGCGAAAGTGACCCAGAATTCAAGTATACCTATCTTCATGCCGTGGTGGCGGCGCTGGTGCGTACCATTACCCTCAGGCCCAAGATGAACAGGTTCATCGCCGGGGGCAGGATATATCAGCGCAATCATATCGCCTGCGCCTTCACCATGAAAAAGAGCTTTTCGGATGAGGCCCATGAGGCGCTGTGGTACAGGCGCTTTGGCGAGGAGGACAATATAGACGTTATCCATCGCCACCTGAAGGAGGATATTACCGCCCTCCGTAAGGAAAACGTGAATGACCACTCCACCGACGCCATGGCCACCCTGCTTAAAATGCCCCTGTGGCTGCTGAAGCTGGTGATGAGCCTTATCCGTTACCTTGACAGGCAGGGCAAGGCACCCTACAGCCTTATCAAGGAGGACCCCAACTACGCCACCGTATTCATTACCAACCTTGGCTCCATCGGCCTTAAGGCAGGCTACCATCACCTGTCAAACTGGGGCACCTGCTCCATATTCTTCGTGCTGGGCGAAAAGCACATGGCGCCCTTCTATGACGAGCAGGGCAATGTGACCATGCGTGAGGTGCTGGATATAGGCATCACGCTGGATGAGCGCATTGCAGACGGCTTCTATTACTCAAAGACCATCAAAATACTAAAGCACCTGCTGGAAAATCCCGAGCTTCTTGAGCAGGCGCCCACGGAGGCAGTAACATTATGATGATACCACAAAATCCCGGGGTAAAAGCGCCCTGGCTTGATAACTACGGCGATGTTCCCGCACACCTTGACTATTTCACCGGCACCCTTGCACAGGCCGTGGAGGAGGTTGCCCGCCAGTATCCGGATATTATCGCCTATGACTTTATGGGCAGCAATACCACCTACAAAAAGGCTGTGGAGGAGATACACCGCTGCGCCCGTGGCCTTGTGGCCCTTGGTATAAAGGCGGGGGACAAGGTCACCATCTGTATGCCCAATACCCCCCAGACCCTTACCATGTTTTATGCGGTAAATCTCATTGGCGCTGTGGCAAACATGGTGCATCCCCTGTCCGCAGTGAATGAGATAGCCTTCTGCATAAAGGATTCCGAAAGCGTTGCCGCCATTACGCTGGATCAGTTTTACGGCAAGTTCTGCGAGGTGCGCCAGCAGGTGGAGCTTCCCCATCTTATCATCACCTCAATAAAGGATGCCCTTTCCCCAATAATGAAGCTGGGCTACCAGCTTACCCAGGGCAAGGACATAAAAAAGCCCGATGGCAATGATTTCATCTGGTGGAAGGATATGCTCAGACAGGGCCAGTCCGTTACCGAATACCGCTGCGACAAGGCCGCAGATGACCCTGCCGCCATACTTTACAGCGGTGGCACCACCGGCACCATGAAGGGCATATATCTTTCCAATATGAACTTCAATGCCCTTGCAAAGCAGGTCATTGCCACAAACAGCTTCTTCCGCCCCGGTGACAAGATGCTTGCCATAATGCCCATGTTCCATGGCTTCGGCCTTGGCATCAGCATACATACCATGATGGCCTCCGGCGGCCACTGCATACTTATCCCCCGCTTCACCCCCAAGACCTATGCAGGCCTGCTCAAAAAGCACCGGCCCAACCTTATTGCAGGCGTGCCCTCCCTGTTTGAGGCCCTGCTCAGGGTGCCGGAAGCGGATAAGCTGGAGCTTTCCTGCCTCAAGGGCGTATTCTCCGGCGGCGATTCCCTGTCCGTAGAGCTTAAGAAGCGCTTTGATAAGTACCTTGCAGACCACGGCGCCACTGTGCAGGTGCGTGAGGGCTATGGCACCACCGAGTGCGTTACCGCCAGCTGCCTTACCCCCCTCCACTATGCCAAGGAGGGCAGCATTGGCCAGCCCTTCCCGGATACCTATTACAAGATAGTTGCCGTTGGCACCACCGACGAGGTGCCCTATGGCACCGAGGGCGAGATATGCCTTACCGGCCCCACCATGATGCTGGGCTATGTGAACCACCCCGAGGAGACCGCCAATACCATGCGTAAGCACGCCGATGGCCTCACCTGGGTACACACAGGCGACCTGGGCATGATGGATGATGAGGGCTTTGTATACTTCCGCCAGCGCATCAAGCGCATGATAATCACCAATGGCTACAATGTATACCCCTCCCAGATAGAGACCGTGCTGGAGGGCCACGAGGCGGTGCACCTTTCCTGCGTAATCGGTGTTAAGGACGAGATACGCATGCAGCGTGTAAAGGCCTTTATCATGCTCAAGCCCGGCTATCAGCCCAGCGATGAGCTCAAGGCGGACATACTTGCACATTGCGAAAAGTCCGTAGCCCGCTACGCCATGCCCCGCGAGCTGGAATTCCGCGCCGAGCTCCCCAAGACCCTGGTGGGCAAGGTGGCATACCGTGTGCTGGAGGAGGAAGAGCAGCAGAAGCAGAAGTAAGGGGAGTGTCCCTTGCATTGTACTTTGCCCTTGCAGGGGGCCAGCCCCCTGCACCCCCGGTTCTTTCTTTAAAAGAAAGAACCAAAGAAGCGTACTTTTCTTTAAAAGAAAAGT
>CAYMPG010000025.1:0-26147 GCA_964392455.1 uncultured Clostridium sp.
ACAACTGATTTTTTTTGATAAATACCGTATATACGGATATTTTTTCATTATTTCACCCCCGTTGAGAGGGGCGAAAGATTAATAGGCCGCCCTGGGGCCGCCAACGTATTTGGGGCGGGTGCGGGCCATGGTGAGATTTGCTTCCCCTATGCGCCGGGTGACAGCATGTATGGGAACTACCACCGGATGCATATGCATACCTATAAACGTGCCGCCGATATCCATGCCGGCGGAGGCACGGCCGCGAAGGTCTTCCACCATCACATGGTCCTCAAAGCGGCTTACGGCCTGCATGGCAAAGGCGCCGCCTGCGTGGAGCTGGGGCTTTACCCATACCTGCTGAAGGTCGTATTTTTCCATACATTCTCTTTCCACCACCAGAGAGCGGTTGAGATGCTCGCAGCACTGTACTGCAAGATACAGCCCCTTTTCCTTTATCCGGGGCAGCACTATATCCATTACGGCGGCAGCGGCTTCCTCAGAGGAGCCTGTGCCTATGCATTTGCCTACTATTTCGCTGGTAGAGCAGCCTATGACCAGTATGTCGCCCTTTTTGAGGGTATCTGCTGCGGCAAAAAGCTCATCCATGGCGGAGGCTACCTGGGCCCTGATATTATCCATGACGATTCTCCTTGTATGCATAAAGTATTACGGTAGGATTATACGGCGAATTCCATAAAACTTCAAGGCATCAGGATGATATGTATGACAGCATTTATTGTGTTGACGGGAGGGGTTAGTGGGGGCTAATATATTATCAGTATGGATTTGGTATAAGTATTCAGCAGCAATGCTGTCTCTTTTTCGGAGGATAATAGTGAAGGAAGTAGTTCGTACCCTGGGAGAGCTGGGGATAGGCGAAAGCGGCTATGTAAAAAACGTGGATGCGGATAACGCCCGCCGCAGGCGCATAGTGGATATGGGCATAACGCCCGGTACACATATACATATAGTCAAGGCAGCCCCCATGGGAGACCCGATAGAGGTATCGCTGAGGGGATATACGTTATCCCTGCGCCGGGAGGATGCACGGAGCATATCCCTGCTGTCAGACGAGGAAGCAAAGCAGATGCGTACCGAAATGGTAGAGGCCCAGCGCAAGCTGGAGCTGGAGGCCAATCGTACCCTTTCCCACCGGCCGGATGAGGACGAGGAGCATCATAAGCGGGCCGCCATGCTTACGGATTTTATTCTGCAGGAGCGTAGCTGCGCCGGCGAATGTGGAAGCTGCAGCGAGGAGTGCGGCCTGGGGCAGCAGGACAATGACCAGCCCGGCACAGTGAGGATAGCCCTGGTGGGCAACCCAAACAGCGGCAAGACCACCCTCTTTAATGCCATGACAGGCAGCAGGGAATACGTGGGCAACTGGCCCGGCGTTACCGTAGAAAAAAAGGAGGGCCGCATAAAGAATACCGCCCTCTGTACCCATAATCACGAAATGGTGCTGGTGGATCTGCCCGGCATATACTCCCTGTCCCCCTACTCAATGGAGGAGATGGTGGCCCGCAGGTATATTACCGGGGAAAAGCCCGAGGCCATAATAAACATAGTGGATGGCACCAACCTTGAGCGCAATCTTTACCTTACCGTTCAGCTCATGGAGCTGGAGAGGCCCATGATAATCGCCCTGAATATGATGGACGAGGTGGAAAAGCGGGGGGATAAAATAGATGTAAGAAAGCTGTCCCTTGAGCTGGGCGTGCCGGTGATACCCATATCCGCCCGTACAGGCATAGGGGTGGATGAGCTTATAAATAACCTTCAGCGGCTCATTCATGCGGCCCATGCCCAGTATCACGAGGGCTTTAACATAGAGCCGGATGATATTTACAATGGCTATACCCACGCAATACATCACCGCATAGGCGATATAGTGGAGCAGTACGCAGTTAAGGCGGGGCTGCCCCTTCACTGGGCAGAGATGAAGCTGATGGAGGGGGATGTGGAGACCCGCCGTGAGCTTGCGCTGCCTGAGGATATACAGCGGCAGGTGGATGAGGTGGTAAAGGAATATTCCGCCTCAATGCCCCTTGGAGACAGCGAGAGCATGATAGCAGACGCAAGGTACAGATACGTTACCCGCATCTGCTCCATGGCGCTCAGGCGGGGGCAGGCGGCAGGCCAGCCCACACATTCGGATAAAATAGACAGGGTGCTTACCCATAAGGTATGGGCGCTGCCGATATTCATAGGCATAATGCTCATGGTATTTGCCCTGACCTTTGGAACGGTGGGCGCATGGCTGTCGGATATGGTGAGCGAATTTGTGGATGGGGTTTTTGCTCCGTATGTGCGCTCTGCTCTGACGGGGGCGGGAGCCATGCCCTGGCTGGTCAGCCTTATATGCGATGGCATTATAACCGGCGTGGGCGGCGTGCTTACCTTTCTTCCCCAGATAGCCATACTGTTCTTCTTCCTGTCCATATTGGAGGATAGCGGCTATATGAGCCGCATAGCCTTTATAATGGATAAGCCCATGCGCCGCTTCGGCCTTTCCGGCAAGAGCTTTATACCTCTGCTGATGGGCTTTGGCTGCACGGTGCCGGCCACCATGGGGGCCCGTGCCATGGAAGACCCCCGGGATAAGCGCATGACCATACTGCTGCTGCCCTTCATGAGCTGCTCTGCAAAGCTGCCAGTGTACGGCCTTATTGCAGGGGCGTTCTTCGCAAAGGGGCGTATGCTTGTAATACTCAGCCTGTATGTATTGGGCATACTGGTGGGCATACTGTCGGGCTATTTATTCAGAAAGACCATCTTTACCCAAAATGATGCCCCCTTTATGATAGAGCTGCCGCCATATCGTATGCCCTCTGCAAAAAACGTATTTACTCACGTTTGGGAGAGGGTGAGCCACTTTGTGGAAAAGGCAGGCACCATAATATTTGCCATGAGCGTGCTGCTGTGGTTCATGCAGAGCTTTGACTTTGCCCTCAATATGACGGAGGACCCACAGCACAGCATACTGGGAGTGATAGGCGGCATCATAGCCCCTGTGTTCTCCCCGATGGGCTTTGGAAGCTGGCAGGCGGCGGTGGCGCTGCTGACTGGATTTGTGGCAAAGGAAATGGTAGTATCCAGCCTGGCAATGTTCTGCGGCTTCTCTCTGAGCGCAGCGGGCGGCGCAGTGCAGGGCGCTTTGTCCGGCGTATTTACTGCCCGGTCAGCATATGCTTTCCTTGTGTTCGTGCTGCTGTATACCCCCTGTATGGCGGCTGTGGCCACCATGCGCCGGGAGCTTAATAGCAGAAGGTGGACTGCCTTTGCCGTGTGCTATCAGCTCGTAGCAGCCTATGTGGTGTCCTTTATAGTGTATATGCTGAGCGGATTGCTTTGCTGAAAGGAATAACAAAATGAGCAAAATATCCTGGTACATACTTGCGGCCCTCATACTGGGGTGGACGCTGTTCTGCGCCATAAGGTGGTACAGGCAGAGAAAAAAGGGCGGCTGTGGCTCCTGCGGCTCCTGCCCATACAGCGGAAATTGTCACAGGGAGGACAAAAAGTAATACACTGGCGCTTCGGAAATACATCCGGAGCGCCGTTTTTATAGGGCTTTTGTGGGGAAAAGCATATAGTTTCGTCAATTCACAAAAATGTACGTTTCGTTTTTGCTATTCTATGGTATAATTAAAAAAAGTGAAGGCGCCCCATGCAGCGGGAGCACCTCCCGAGTAGCGGGCGGCGCAGAAAGGGGAACCAACATGCGTATTACTATTAACGGCAAGAACATCGAGGTATCGGATTACCTCAGGGATTTGGTCACTAAAAAGGTTGCCAAGCTTGACAAATACTTCCCCGAAGACACAGAAGCACATGTACTGCTTGCGGTGGAGCGCAACAGGCACATCGTTGAGGTGACTATCCCCTACTCCGGCGGCATAATCCGCGGTGAGGAAGTCAGCGGCGATATGTACGCCTCCATCGATACCGTACTTGCGAAGGTGGAAAAGCAGATCAACCGCCATCGCACCAAGCTGGAAAAGAGCCTCCGCGAGGATGCATTTGCAGCAGATTATGCAGATTATCAGGATGATGAGGAAGAAGAGGAGCACAGCGTAGTAAGGGTAAAGCGCTTCTCCATCAAGCCCATGGATGTGGAGGAGGCAGTGCTTCAGATGGAACTGCTGGGCCATTCCTTCTATGTGTTTGAAAATGCCGAGGATGGGCAGGTAAACGTGGTTTACAAGCGCAAGGATGGCAACTACGGCCTCATAGAGCCTGAAAGATAAATATAGCGGGTTTCTTCAAATATTCCCTGTAAGCCCCGCCTGAGCGTAGTGGCCGGGCCATAAGAAAAAAACAAATGCCGGCGCAGCATATTGCTGCGCCGGCTTTATGCTGTATAGAGCCAATTATGCAGCTATGGGTTAAAATATAAAGGTATCTCAGGCTATGCCGTGGTATAATCAAAATATACCGCAGCTTGCAGGAATATGATAAATACATGGCGGCAGGCACGCTTAGGTATAAAGAGAATGTTGAGGGCATGATATGTTTTGGAAAAGGCTGGGAAAGGCGCTGCTGTTTCCCCATGTGGCGGTTTTATTGCTGCTGCTCCCTGTGAGTGGGGCGCTGCTTATTTATGCAATGCTGCTCCTGAGGGAGAGCGACCCTGTACGCATTGGGTCATATGTGCTGGCATTTTATACGCTGACGGTATGGTGCGCCCGGGTGCCCCGCATGATGCGCTATATTCAGGCTGTAAAAAGGGAAAACAAATACGTAAGGATATGGCTGGAGGACCCGAGGCTCAGAATGAATGTAACGGTCAGCGGAAGCGTGCTGTGGAATGGGGCATATGGGGCATTTCAGCTTGTGCTGGGCATTTATCACAGGTCTCCGTGGTTTTACTCTATGGCCGCATATTATTGCTCGCTGGCGGTCATGCGCTTTTTCCTGGTAAGGTATACCCTGCGCTACAGGCCGGGGGAGAAAATGCTGCAGGAGCTCAAGCAGTATCGTGCCTGCGGGTGGGCGTTTCTGGTGCTGAATGTTGCACTGTCCGGCGTGATGCTGTATATGGTGCGGGAAAACCGAACCCTGCGCCATCATCAGATAACCACCATAGCCATGGCGGCATATACATTTGCAGCCATGACCATAGCTATAGTCAACGTGATAAAATACCGCAGATATAATAGCCCCGTCATGTCCGCATCCAGAGCCGTTTCACTGGCGGCCGCCTGCACCTCCATGTTTACGCTGGAAAATACCATGCTGGCCACCTTCAGCGGCACCGATATGTCTCCGCAGGCAAAGGGAATGATACTTAAGCTGAGCGGTGGGGCGATTTCCGTATTTATCATAGTAATGGCCCTGTATATGATACTGGAGGGCAGCAGAAAGATGAAATACATGGATGCGGAATGATGAAATGCCTCTGCCCGCATAGGCATTTAAGGGAGCAAGCGCTTTCGGGCCGGGTAATGCAGAGAGCAGTTTTCGCCCCTTGCACGGGGGCTTTGTAAGGGATTATAATAATTATATATACCCCCATGCAGGCAGCATGAGGGTGTGTTTTGCGTGGAAACGAACATGACCTTATGGAGGATGAATACAAATATGTACATAATCGTGGGCCTTGGCAATCCCGGCAGAGAATACGAAAACACCCGGCATAACGTGGGCTATATGACGCTGGACATACTGGCGGATAGGCTTGGCATAGAAATAAAGAGGCATAATTTCCGGGCCGTATTTGGCGAGGGCTATATTGGCGGCAGCAAGGTAGTGCTTGCAAAGCCCGAAACCTATATGAATCTTTCCGGCTGGAGCGTTATGGAGCTGTGCAACTGGTATAAGCCCGAGCATGCTCAGCTTATTGTCATATATGACGATATAGATATTCCCCTTGGCACCATACGCATCCGTGGCAATGGCTCAGCCGGCACCCATAACGGCATGAGAAACATTGTATATCAGCTGGGGTATGACGATTTTCCGAGGATTCGAGTGGGCATAGGCCGTACCGATGGGGAGAGGACGCTGGTATCCCATGTGCTGGGTGTACCGTCGGGAGAGGACAGGGAGCTGCTTATCCGGGCCATGGGGGATGCAGCGGATGCTGCGGAGCTCATAGTAAAGGGCGAGCTGCAGGAGGCCCAGGCCCGCTTTAATAAGCGGCCCAAAAAGGAAAAACTGCAAAAGGAACAGCAGGGCGGGGAGAAGGAAGCCTCCCGGCCTGAGCCGGAGGATACAGCAAAGTGACAGACCCTATTATTTCCGTACTGAATAAGCACCCGGAGTATACCCGCCTGCTTGCATCCATACAAAAGGGCGAGGGCCCGGCGGGCGTATTTGGCCTGGGGGACGCCCACAAGGGGCATGTTGCGGCGGCAATAGCTGCCCAGAGCGGCATGGCCGTGCTGGTGGTGGCTCCAAATGAGCTTACGGCAGGCAGGCTGTGCGATGATATTTCAGCACTTACTCCCTGCGTACACTTTCCCGCCCGGGAAATACCCCTTGCAGGTAAGGGCTACGCTGCAAGCACCAGCATAGAGGCGCGGCGAATAGCCATACTTTCTTCCCTTTCAGAAGGGGCAAAGCTCACGGTGACCGTGTCCATACAGGCGCTGATGCAGCGGGTGGCAGAGCCTGAGGTGATATGCGCTGCGGTAAACAGTTTTTCTTCGGGGCAGGTGATAGACCCAAAGGATATGCTGACCGCCCTCATTGAGGCAGGCTATGAGCGTACAGAGGTATGCGAAAGCAGGGGACAGGTATGCCGCAGGGGCGGTTATGTGGATGTATTCCCCATGACGGCAGAGTACCCTGTGCGTATAGAGTTCTTTGATGATGAGATAGATACCCTGCGTACATATGACCCCGTTACCCAGCGCTCTGTAGACAGCATTGACAGCGTGCTCATTCCCCCTGCCACTGAGATGCCCATAACCTCCGAGGCGAGGGCACGTGCCATAGGGCTGCTGAAAAAGCGCAATGCATCTGAGCTGCTGGACAGGCTGGAGCAGGGCGGCCGGCCGGATAACCCGGTGGCGCTGCTGCCGCTTTTTTATCCGGGCACCAGTACGCTGCTGGATTATTTTAAGGATGGCTGCATACTTATCGACGAGCCTGCACGGGTGGAGGAAAGCGGAAAAATAGCCTGGCAGGAATTTTTGGATGGAGCCTCTGCCCTTATAAACTCCGGGGAGGCTCAGCCGGAGCAGGCAGAGCTTACCATGTCTCCGCTGGATACCATAAAGCGGCTGGATACCAGGCGCACAGCCATGTTTTTCGCCCTTACCCGCACTTATGGGCTGATTGGGCCAAAGTGCGTATTCCGCTTTGAAACAAGGCCAGTATCCAAGTATATAGGCCATGAGGAGCTGCTGTGCGATGATATTGCAGCCTGGAAAAAGGCAAAGACGGCTGTGCTCATATATGCAGGCTCCCATGCAAAGCGCCTGCAGGATAGGCTCCTTGACCTGAATGTGATAATCCCGGTAAAGGAACGGCTGGACAGGGACGTGATACCGGGGGAGGCTATCATACTGGAGGGCCAGCTAAACAGGGGCTTTGAATACCCTGAGCTTTCCCTTGCAGTGATAAGCGAAAGCGAGCTTTATGGGTCAGAGAGCCGCAGGAGCCAGCAGAAAAAGCACCGAAAGCCCCAGCTTGCCTTCAGCGACCTTGCCGTGGGAGACCTTGTGGTGCACGAGCTGCATGGCATAGGCCGCTTTGTAGGCGTGGAGACCCTTACTGTGGGCGGGGTGCAGAAGGACTACCTGCACCTTGTATATTCAGGCGGGGATAAGCTCTACATACCTACGGATCAGCTTGACAGAGTGCAAAAGTACATCGGCGGCGAGGAGGAGGGGCAGCGCCTTTCAAAGCTGGGCAGCGGCGAGTGGCAAAAGACCGTATCCCGCACAAGGGAAAGCGTAAGGCGCCTTGCCTTTGACCTGGTGCGGCTGTATGGTGAGCGGCAGAAGCGCAAGGGCTTTAAGTTTTCGCCGGATACCCCATGGCAGAAAAAGCTGGAGGACAGCTTCCCATATGACGAAACGCCGGATCAGCTTACCAGCATAGAGGAAATAAAGGCCGACATGGAGAGCGACAAGGTCATGGATCGGCTGCTCTGCGGAGATGTGGGCTACGGCAAGACCGAGGTGGCACTGAGGGCCGCATTCAAGGCCGTAATGGACAGCAAGCAGGTGGCCATACTTGTGCCCACAACGATACTTGCCCAGCAGCATTATGGCACCATAGCCGCCCGCTTTGACGGGTTCCCGGTAAAGGTGGAGCTGCTGTCCCGGTTTAAAACGCCAAAGGAGGAGGCTGCCATACTGGAGGGCCTTGAAAAGGGAAGCGTGGATGTGGTGGTAGGCACACACAAGCTCCTTTCAAAAAGCGTGAAATTCAAGGATCTGGGCCTTTTGATAGTGGATGAGGAGCAGCGCTTCGGCGTGGGCCATAAGGAGCAGATAAAAAATATGCGCCAGTCTGTGGATGTGCTGACCCTGTCTGCCACGCCCATACCCAGAACGCTTCATATGTCCATGACCGGCATAAGGGATATGTCCGTCATGGAAACGCCCCCATCCCAGCGGTATCCTGTGCAGACCTACGTTATGGAGTACAGCGAGGCGGTGGTTCGCGAGGCCATACTGAAAGAGGTGGGCCGTGGGGGCCAGGTGTACTTTGTGTATAACAATGTACGCAATATGGAGCGGTTTGCAGCCCAGCTCAGGGAGCTTGTGCCGGAGACGGAGATAGCCTATGCCCATGGGCAGATGAATGAGCGGCTGCTGGAAAAGACCATGCTGGAATTTATGGAGCACAAGTATGACCTGCTTTTGTGCAGCACCATAATAGAAAGCGGCCTGGATATACAGAACGTAAACACCATAATAATATACGATGCAGACTGCATGGGCCTGTCCCAGCTTTATCAGCTCAGGGGCAGGGTGGGCCGTGGAGTACGCCTTGGATACGCCTATATGATGTATAAGCGAAACAAGGTGATGAATGAAACTGCGGAAAAGCGCCTTATGGCCATACGAGACCTTACCCAGTTTGGCTCCGGCTTTAAGGTGGCCCTGAGGGATCTTGAGATACGTGGCGCAGGCAACCTCCTTGGCCCTGAGCAGCATGGGCATATGGAGGCCATAGGCTATGACCTTTACTGCAAAATAGTGGATAGCTCAGTAAGGGAAGCAAAGGGCGAGCCTGTGCCGAAGGATATAGATACCGTAATGGAAATACCCATATCTGCCAATATTCCCCATGGCTATATTCCAAGGGAGGCAGAAAGGCTGGCCATGTATAAGCGCATAGCCCTCATATCCTCCCAGCCGGATGTTTATGATGTGCAGGATGAGCTGATAGACCGCTATGGCGAGATACCCAAGGAGGTACAGAACCTGATATTTGTGGCGCTGCTCAAGGCGGATGCAAAGCGGGCGTACATACAGCGCCTTGCCGTAAAGCCGGGAGAGATACGCATAGCCTTTGACCCTGAGGCGCCTGTGGATGGAGGAAAGCTGTATGCTGCGGCGCTGAATATATTTGGCGCAGCAATGGTGGCAGACGAGGTGCCCACCATGGTGATACGCAGGCCCCGTGCATCTGTGGAGGAGCTTTGTGGCGAGCTGACACAGATTGTTTACATGCTGCTGGATTGCATTGCAAAGTAACAGCGGTTATAATTAAGCCTGTGAAATTTGGGTCTTTTTACACCATGACCCGGGAAATGGAGAACATAATGAAAAAAGCTTTTGCGTTGATATTTGCCCTTGTTATGGCCCTGTCCGTTGTGGGCTGCAGCACCACTCCCGCCGCCGAAGGCCCGGCGGAGACCCAGGTCACCGTGCATGACCCTGATGCCCCCATAGTTACCATAGGCGATGAGGTCATAACCTTTGGTGAATACGAGGAGCTTTTCAATACATATGCAGGATACTATGCCATGATGGGCTACGATATGGAAAACGACCAGGAGACTGTTGAGAGCCTTCAGGATTTTATCGTGGATACAATGGTACAGGAGCGGGTAATAGCCTATCAGGCAAAGGAAAACGGCTATGACCAGCTCAGCGATGAGAAGATGGCCGAAATAGAAGTGACCGCCGCCGCAGAGTTTGAGGATATGATGGTGATGCTCAGGGAGCAGGCCAATAACGAGGCCGCTGAGGATGATACCATAAATGCCGAGGAGCGCCTTGCTGAGCTTGTGGCCCAGGAGACCGAATACTATACCGGCACTCCCATGAGCGAAGATGAAATGAAGCAGTGGATAGTGGATTATTACAAGGAAAACGCCATATATGAGCTGTTCCGTGAGGCCATGCTGGCAGATGTTACCGTTTCCGATGAAAAGGTACAGGAATGGTATGACAATGCTGTGATCGAGGATGCTGAAACCTACGGCGAAACCCCCGAATACTACAAGGACGATAAAGAGGGCGAGGAGCTTTATGGCGACTATCCTGTGACCTACGCTCCCGAGGGATACAAGCGCATGCTGCATATCCTGATAATGCCCGAGGAGGCAATGGCCACCGAATACTACGACAATGAGACAGCCATAGAGACCCTCAGGGCAGAGTATGGCGAGCTGGCCTTTGCGGTGGACGTGGAGGGCGGCGAAGGCGCTGCACGCATGAAGGAGATAGTATCAGAATACAAGCAGCTCAAGGCCGAAATGGATAAGCTGGAGAAGGAATACTATGCTCCTGCCATTGAAAAGGCACAGGAAGCCTTTGCAAAGCTGGAGGCCGGAGAAGCCTTTGAGACTGTAATGGCCGAGTACACTCAGGATGAGGAGCAGACTGAGAAGGGCCGCCTTATCAGCAATCAGTACGTTTCGGATTATGACTGGTCCAATGAAGTAAAGGCAGAGTTTGCTACCCTTAAGGTGGGCGAGTATTCCAAGGTGGTACAGGATGACGAGGGCTGCCATATACTCTACTATTTGGGCGATGAGCCTGCCGGCAATGTGGAGCTGGATACCATCAGGGAGGCCATTCGTGAGCAGCTCATTTACGAGGCTCAGGAGGAAGAATGGCAGGCGCTGGTGGAGGCATGGAAGAATGATGGCAGCATCACCATGGACAATGACCTTATCCATAGCCTTACCTATCAGCCTGTAGCTGTGGGCTAAGAGATAAAGCGCATTATAAAAGCCGCCCCTGTGGCGGCTTTTTTGCATTTTTGTGCATAGTATGATAACCTTGTATGTAGCATTGCAGAAAAAAACAACCGGAGGAATATATGAGGCTGGATAAGTACCTTAAGGTATCCCGTATAATCAAGCGGCGCACCGTGGCAAACGAGGCGGCGTCATTGGGAAGGATAGAGATAAACGGCAAGGTGGCAAAGGCATCCACCGAGGTAAAGGAAGGTGATACGCTGGATATACTCATGGGCGGCAAGCACACTGTGGTAAAGGTGATAAGTGTGACTGAGCACGCCTCCAAGGCAGATGCTGCCGAAATGTATCAGCTTATTTCCAGAGGTGAATAGGGTGAGGATAGCAGCTGTGATACTCTGCGCGGGTGAATCCCGGCGCATGGGCAGAAACAAGCTTACCATAGAGCTGGGCGGCAAAACGGTCATGTGCCGGTCGGTGGAGGCGTTTATAGGGGCAGGCATAAGGGAGCTGGTGCTGGTCTGTTCAGAGGCGACCCGTGAGGAGGCAGAAAGGCTTGCGGCCAGGTACGGCCTCCGCATGGTGATGGGCGGGGCTACCAGGGGAGAATCCGTATACAATGCCCTGAAAACAATGGACTGCGACATCGTTGCCATACACGATGGGGCCCGCTGCCTTGTTACCCCGGAGATAATACTTGATAGCGTTGCCTCGGCCGTGCAAAATGGCAGCGGCATAGCCGCAGTGCCCGCCAGGGATACCCTGTGGAAGGACGGCGAAATACTCGACAGAGCCGCTGTAATGGCCGCACAGACTCCTCAGACCTTTGCTTTTGACAGGATACTTGCCGAATATGAAAGGGCCGCACAGGAGGGCTACGAGGCCACAGACGACTGTGCCCTGTATCAGCGGATGTGGGGGAAGGCGTGCTTTTCAAAGGGCAGCGTGACAAATCAGAAGCTGACGCTGGAAGATGATATGGAGCTGTTTGGCAGAATGTGTTCACAGTGCCGTACAGGCTACGGGGAGGATACCCACAGGCTTACTGCCGGGCGGAGGCTGGTGCTGGGCGGTGTGGAGATACCCTATGAAATGGGCCTGTTGGGCCACTCGGATGCGGATGTGCTGACCCATGCCGTGATAGATGCCATACTGGGCGCAGCGGCCATGGGGGATATAGGCAGGCTCTTTCCAGATACCTCGGCTGAGTATAAGGACATCTGCTCCCTGATATTGCTTGAAAGGGCATGGGATAGGGTGAGGGCAGAGGGCTACAGGCTGGAAAACCTGGATGCCACAGTAATAGCCCAGCAGCCACGGCTGGCTCCCCATATAGGCTCCATGCGTGAAAACATAGCAAATGTGCTGGGGTGCCCGATAGAGCGTGTAAGCGTAAAGGCCACCACCCCTGAGCATACAGGCCCTGAGGGCAGGCTGGAGTGCATCACCGCACGGTGCGTATGCACCCTTGCAAGGTAAGTAATAAATACACGACAAAACAACACGCCGGCTGGGCTATAGCCTGCTTTTTATGCTTAAAATGAATGATTTGTTGATGGCGTCCTTGAGAGCCTTGCCTGCCTTGAAGGCGGGGGACTTGCTGGCAGCGATCTCGATCTCTTCGCCGGTCATGGGGTTGTGGCCCTTGTGGGCGGGACGCTCGCGTACTTCAAAGCCGCCGAAGCCAACGATCTGAACCTTCTCGCCCTTTACAAGAGCGTCGGTAATGCTCTCGAAGGTAGCGAGAACAACGGCTTCTGCGTCCTTCTTGGAGATGGAGCACTTACCTGCCACTGCGGCGATGAGTTCGGTCTTATTCATGAATATATCCTCCTGATTTTTATATTACTGTGTTGTCCGAAGGCGGACGGTTGATATTATACTAACTATTCAGGACAAACGCAAGCAAAAAGTTGAAAAAACAGGCTGAATTCCTAAATATTTTGCATTTGTGCCTTGGCTTTGTCCCAATACTCGTCCATTTGTGCCAGAGTCATATCCGAGAGGGAGAGGGAATCCGCCAAAATGAGCTTTTCCATTGCGGAAAAACGGGCGATAAACTTGTTGGTGGAGGCGTTGAGCAGCTCCTCAGGATCCCGCTTGAGCAGCCTTATGACATTTACCGCTGCAAACAGCACGTCCCCCAGCTCCTCATCCACATGGGCGGCGTCACCCTCGGCCATGGCCTCTGTAAGCTCTGATACCTCCTCAGGCAGCTTGTACAGGGCCTCGTTTGCATCGTCCCAGTCAAAGCCTGCGTGGGCGGCCTTCTTCTGCACCTTGGCTGCCCGCATGAGGGCGGGGAAGCCCTTGGGTATGGCTTCCATTATGGCAGTATAGCTGTCGTGATGCTTTTCCTTCTTTTTCAGGTTTTCCCAGTTGTACAGCACCTGATCCGGCGTATCAGCCTTGACTGAGCCAAATACATGGGGGTGGCGGTATATCATTTTGTTTATTATGCCGGTGGTAACATCCCGCATGGTAAAGGTGGAGGTCTCCTCCTCCATTACCGTGTGCAGCCCTATCTGCAGCAGAAGGTCTCCCAGCTCCTCGCAGAGGGCATCGGTATCCTTGCGGTCAATGGCGTCTATTACCTCGTAGGTTTCCTCTATAAGGTTGCTGCGGATGGATTCATGGGTCTGCTCCGCATCCCAGGGGCAGCCGCCCGGCGCTCTGAGCCGGCGGAGTATGTGGATGAGGCCCTCTGCATCGCCCCGCACAAGGCTTTCTTGAGAGGGGGCAGGGGGCAGTATGCAGCAGGTGGCTGCAAAATAGCCGCTCTGCCTGTCCAGCTCATAGAGGGGGATAGAATCTATGCTATAGGTGCCGTATTCATTCATGCGGCAGAAATACACGCTGTATTCATCGGGATAGTATTCGCAGAGGGCCAGCTTTACCTCGCCTGCACGCATGGGTGTATCTATCTCCTCTATGCACAGGGGCACAAAGGGGTCTATGCGGGTGGGCAGGTCATTGGCGGCGCATATGGTCATGCAGCCGTATGCAAGGCCTGCTGCGGCGCATGCGGCTTCTGCATAGCCTGTGCCGGGGATAAGATTAAGCTGCACGCCGGCTTTATCCGCCGCAGTGCGGATAGCCTCAAGCTGGGCCTGTCCGGGGCCACGGCCGGGCACAGCATATACCGCATCCCTGCCGCACATCAGCCGGGCTGCAATGGCGTCATTGAGCTCGTCAAAGTCATAGCAGCCGCCGTAAAGGTCATCCATTGAGGTATAGGGGATGCCTGCGGCCTTTATCCACTCTGCGCTGGGGTGGGCGTCAGTTTGAAGAAACAGATCGTAGGTATTGAGCAGGGCAGTCTGGGCGGATATGCCTATGCTGCCGGGGGTGGAAAGGGGAACGATAGTGAGTACAGCCATTTTTTTCACCTCTTACTTATTGCCGTAAATCAGGCGGCGCAGCTTGCCGCCGCCGGGAATGTAGGCAAGCTCCTCCCGGGAAAACATCCTGAGGTATATTGCCAGCACGGCGTATACGCATACGCCGAGGAATACGGATACTATTACGGCTATGGTCTCATGGCCCATGCGGGCGATAAAGTCATGGCACATATATACCATTACGCCCATTACCAGCGAGGACAGCAGGGGCTTGAGCACCACATCCCACAGATTGAGCTCTATTTTGGCCCTCCGCAGGGCATACACGGTATCTGCAAGGCCGGCAAAGGCATAGCACAGCACCGTGGAAACAGAGGCGCCCTGGATATTTATGGAGGGGATGTTCATGAGTATGAGCAGGGATGCCACCTTCAGCAGGAAGCCGATAAACAGATTAAACAGGGGCACATTGGGCTTGCCAAGCCCCTGTATAACGCCTGTCATGGACTGCACCAGCGACAGGAAGATCACTCCTATTGAGGCGGTATGCATAAGGTCTGCCGCCAGGTCAAGCTGGGCATCGGTAAGCACCGGATAGAGCATGGAAAGTATTGGCCGGGCCAATACAAACAGGCCAACGGCGCAGGGAAGCCCCACTATCAGGGCAAGCTTCAGGCCAAGGCAGGATATGCTCTGCACGCTGTCCCTGTCTCTGCGGGCAACGGCTGCGGAAATGGCAGGTACCAGGCTCATTGCCAGGGCCATGGTAAGCACGCCAGGCATATTTACCAGGGTGGTCACGTTTGTACGCAGGAGGGAGTAGGCAGTCTGTGCAGTATCCTGAGAATAGCCAAGGTTCAGCAGTATGCGTATTATGAAGGCGCTGTCCACCATGCCTGAGAGGGAGCTTATGGAGGCACCGAGGGTTATTGGCACCGCCAGAAGGATAAGGCTCCTGAGCACAGGGGCAGGCTGATAGGGCTCGGTCTGGTCTATACGCCTCTTTATGGCGGGGCGATAGCGGCGGTATATGAGTATTATTACGATGAGGGCCAGCGCCTCAGAGGCGGTAACGCCTATGAGGGCACCCATTGCGGCAAATTCAGGCCCCCTGGGCAGCAGCTTTATGGCAAGGGTAAGGCCTATGGCCAGCTTGCCCACCTGCTCCACCACCTGGGAGAGGGCCGTGCCGGTCATGCGCTGCATGCCCTGCAAATATCCACGGTATGCACACATTATGGATACCATCAGCATGGCAGGGGCAAGCACCTTGAAGGAATAGTGAGCTTCATCAAGGGTGGATATGGAGGCAAGGGCGTTTGAGCCGAAAAACATCAGCGCCCCGGTAATTATGCCTACGCATATGAGCAGCTTCATTGCGGTGGTAAATACCTTGTGGGCTCCCCGGTAATCTCCCGCCGTCATGCGCTCGGATACCATTTTGGATATGGCCGTGGGCAGGCCAGATGAGGAAATGACCAGCAGGCCGGAATAATAGGGATATACCACCTCATAGTAGCTGGTGCCTATGGGGCCTATGGCGTTTGCAAGGGGAATACGGAAAAACGCACCTATTATTTTTACCAGCAGGCCCGCTGCGCCCAGTATGACAGCGCCCTGCACAAAGGAAGTTTTTTTCTTTTCCATTTTTAAAATCGCTCCGGGAATATTGTTTGTGCAGAGTGTGTATAGCCGTGCCTTCTGCACACAGACGTTCTTATTATACCAGATTTGCAGCCGGATGTATGAGAAAATGCAAAGAAACATAAAAGTTTTCCGGCCTGTCATATTCACGGCCCTTTAAATATAGTATACTTATATTGGCTTTATTATCACATTTGTGTCTTTTGGGCAAATCAGCAGGAAAGGAAGAATACCATGAATATAAATATTGACGGTATCAGCATTGAGCTCCAAAGCGGCAGCACCATACTGGAGGGGATACGCAGCGCCGGGCTGGACAGCATAAGCCTTGCCGACAGGCCCCTTGCCGCACAGATAGCCGGCGAGGTATTCAGCCTTAACTATACGCCAAACAGAGATACTAAAATGTCCCTCCTTCGCTATGGGGATGAAATGGGCAGGCGGGTGTATGAGCGCACGCTGCAATTTGTATTTATCGCGGCAGTAAGAAAGCTGTATCCCGAGGCCAGGGTGTGGGTAAGGTATTCCCTTGGCTCAGGCCTCTTTATAACCCTCAGCGGCAAGGATATGGCCTTTACGGAGGAGACTACCCGCAGCATAGAGGCGGAAATGCGTCTGCTGGTGCGAAAGGGGCTGCCCCTTGAGCGCAGGCGCATATCCATCAGGGAGGCTGTAACGCACTTTGAAAAGGACGGCCAGCAGGATAAGGCAGATCTGCTGAAATGGCGCAGGTTCAGCTATTTTGACGTTTATCAGGCTGAGGGATACATGGATTATTTCTATGGGGAAATGACGCCGGATACATCGTATGTGGATGTTTTCTGCGTAAAGCACGTATGGGATGGGGCAGTAATGCTGATGATGCCCTGCAAGGATGCGCCGGATGTGCTGGCAGAGTGTCCTGAGCTGCCAAAGCTCCATTCCCTGTTTCAGCAGAGCGATGAGTGGGGCAGGCTGATGAAGTGCGACACGGTGCATCAGCTTAATTCCGCCGTGGAAAACGGCAGCATACGGGAGCTTGTGCGTATAAACGAGGTGCTCCACGAGCGGCGGTACGCAGAGGCGGCAGATAGAATAATACAAAAGGGCGCAAAGGCAATAATGCTGGCAGGCCCCTCATCCTCAGGCAAGACCACCTCCGCCCACAGGCTTGCCACCCAGCTCAGAGTACACGGGCAGGACCCTGTGATGCTGTCGCTGGATGATTACTATATCGACCGGGACAGGATACCTCCCGATGAAAACGGGGAGATAGACCTTGAAAACATAAATACGCTGGATATACCCCGCTTTAAGCAGGATCTTGCCGCCCTTATAAGGGGCGAGGAGGTGGAGGTGCCGGAGTTTGATTTTAAAACGGGGCGCCGTGCCCCTGAGGGAAGGCTGCTAAGGCTAAGGGAGGACCAGCCGGTGATAATCGAGGGCATACACGGCCTAAATCCCCAGCTCATTGAAGGGCTGGATGAAAGCAGGATATTCAGAGTGTATGTGAGCGCCCTTACCACCCTCAACCTTGATGACCATAACAGGATACGTACCACGGATATACGCATACTGCGCCGCCTTGTGAGGGATTATAAAACACGAAATGCCTCCATGGAGGAAACGCTGGGCATGTGGGCAAGCGTAAGGCGGGGCGAGGAAAGGTGGATATTCCCATATCAGGAAAATGCGGATATGCTGCTGAATACCACGCTGCTGTATGAGCCTTCTGTGCTTAAAAAGTATGTGTATCCCCTGCTCAATGAGGTAACGCCCCAGAGCAGGTATTACGCCATGGCGAGGGATATAGTAAAATTTCTCAACTATATACTGGATGCCCCGATCGAGGACGAAATACCCCCCACATCCATAATAAGGGAGTTTATCGGCGGCAATACATACTACAGGGAATAGCAGGCTAAAGTATCCACCTGTGCAGCAGGCTGCTAAGGTATGCTATAGGCACGGTGAGCCCCGCCCACAAAATGGAAAACTGAGGGCATATCTGTCCATATAGATTCAATGGCTGCTGCGAATAATCCCATACCCCAAGGCCCATGCGGATATTCACTATGAACCCTGCCATAAACTCTATAGCTGTTATGATTGCAGCGCCTGTGATGCACTTATATACAAGGGGCAGAGAATATTTTGAGAATATGCTGTCCAGCAGGGCGAAGGCCAGCCCGCCCGCTATAAACATGGAGATATGGCTGCGGCCACGCCAGAGGTGCTCCAGCCCCACATATGCCCCGCCGCCAAGTATAAAACACACAAAAAAACTCTTCATACCAATAGCTTGGCTGAGGGGCAGGAAAATATTCAAAAGCAAAATGACCTATGATATAATATGAAAATAAAGGAGGTATCTGTCATGTCTACCAAGGTATGGGCTCACAGAGGCGCCAGCGCCTACGCCCCGGAAAACACCATTCCCGCCTTTCGCATGGCAATGGAAATGGGAGCGGACGGCATAGAGCTGGATGTGCATCTGAGCAGCGACGGTAAGCTGATGGTGATACACGATCACCTGGTGGATCGCACCTCAAACGGCACGGGCAGGGTAGTGGATATGACCTGCCAGGAGCTGAAAAAGCTGGATTTTTCCTATGGCATGTCAGAATACAGCGGCGCACGCATCCCCACCCTCAGGGAGGTGTATGGCCTGATAAAGGGCAGCACCATGACTGTAAATGTGGAGGTAAAGAGCGATGAGGTGATATACCCCGGAATATGGGACAGGCTTATCAGCCTTGAGCGGGAGATGGGCATGGAGGGCCGGGTGATATACTCCTCCTTTAATCACTACGTGCTGCAAAAAATACGGGAGCTGGACCCAGGCGCAAAAATAGGCCTGCTGTATGCAAACGCCATGGTGGATCCATGGGTATATGCAGCCTACCTTAAGGCAGATGCCATACACCCCCACTGCAAGGCGGCCCTTATGTGCCCCGGCCTTATGGAGGGCTGTGCTGAAAACGGCATAAAGGTGAATGCCTGGGCGGCAGATACCGAGCAGGATATGAAGGCACTTATACAGGGGGGCGCAAACGCCCTCATAACAAATAGCCCGGATGTGGCGCTGAGCCTGATGGGAAGATAGCATACGGAGGAAGGAATGTCGGGCCGCAATAACGATGAGCTCAAGCTGCCCAATTACATAAACGGAAACGGCAAAAAAAAGCAGAGGAGGCAAAGCTCCTCTGTTTCTGCTACGCAAAAAAACACCGCAGGGAAAAAACAAAGCCTTAGCGAAGTCAGGCCCCAGCCATCAAGGAGCAGCCGGCAGCAGGAGCAGCGTAGGCCAAGGAAGCGGGTAAACTATAGGCGGCTGATGACTGTGCTGGGTGGGTTTACTCTGCTTATCTGCGGAGCCATATTCCTGCTGAGCCGGGGCGATAGCAGCGACCAGCTTGTGATAGGCAAGGAGCAGATACTGCCTGATGGGGTAAAGATACTTGGCATAGATGTGAGCGGGGATACAAAGGCCAAAGCAAGGGAAAAGGTGACTGAGGCAGCAGATAAAATAATAAGCTCAGCTCTTATCACCATAAATGCAGACGGCGAGCAGTATACCATAGACGCTGAAAAAATAAGCCTTGCCTACGATATAGAAAGCACATTGCAGCGTGCCCTCGCCTATACCCCTCCCCAGCCGGGGGTGGTGGATGTTACCTCCTTCTCAGAGCCGGGAGAGATAAACGACATATTCACCTGGAATGAAAAAAGCCTTACCATGGAGCTTGAGGGAATAGCCGAGAGCTTTGATATACAGCCCGTTGAGGCGGAGATTGAGCCTGTTCACGGGGCGAATGGGGTCACCTTCAATATTAAAGAGGGCAGCAATGGCCGCAGGCTGGATGTGGAGCAGACGGGGGAATACATAACCTCCATGCTGTCCACAGGGGTGTATTCCTTCTCCATGGATGGAATATACAACAGCATCACCCCCTCCATCACTCAGGCAGACCTTCAGGCAGGCTTTGGCCTCAGGGCATCCTATTCCACAAAGTTCCCCACCAGCCGCAGCGATGAAACAGTACAAAACCGAGTATTCAATATAGAAAAGGCGGCGGATATAGTAAATGGCACCATAGTGGCAGCGGGCGAGGAATGGAGCTTCAATACCCATGTTGGCCCCCGCACCTATGAAACGGGCTGGAAGGGAGCAAACGGTATTGCCGACGGCAAGGATTATACCATTCAGGCGGGCGGCGGCATATGCCAGGTAAGCACCACACTGTACAATGCGCTGCTGTGCGCCGATGTGGAAATAACCAGCCGCCGTGCCCACAGCATACCCTCCACATATGTGGATAAGGGGCTGGATGCCACAGTGGATTCCATCACCAATATTGACCTTAAGTTCCTGAATGATACCGGAGGGCCGCTGTATCTTCATGCCTATATAGAGGATGTGGAGGATACACGCTACAAGACCATCACCTTCGAAATATACGGTAAGTCCCTCCCCGAGGGTGTTACCTACAACACACGCAGCGAAATAAAGGAGACCATACGCCGCAAGGACGTGAACTATACCGATGACGATACCATCCCCCGTGGCTACAAGCTGGTGACTCTTGAAGCCAGGAATGGATACGTTGTGGAAGCATATGTGGATAAATACATAAACGGCGTGCTGGATAGCTCAGAGCTTCTTTATACCGATACCTACAAGGGCAATGCAGAGGAAGCAAGGCGTGGCACGGCAAGCCCCAAGTACTACACTCCCCCTGAGGGCGCAGTGCCAATAGAGAATTAGGGCCGGATACCGGCAGGCACAATGATGGGCAATATATCAGAAGCAAACACCGCAAGCTGAGACTTTCTGTTGCGGCCGATAAAGCCCAAAAAACAAGAAAATCCTCCGTATGTTTTGAACCATACGGAGGATTTATTATCTTTTTACCGCCTGCTGACAGCGTATGCGGCTTTTTATATGGGTCTTGTGGGCTTATCTGTAGCTTATCTCGATGCTGCCAAAGGATACCTTGCCGGATATGGGCAGAGGGGTGGCATCCGGGGCGGCGTCCCCGTGTATATCCGTGCTGCCGAAGGAGTTGGTGGTATTTGGAACCGCACGGGCGGAGCGGGGCAGAATCAGCTCGATGCTGCCAAAGGATACCTCGGCGGTAATATCCGCATCGGGAAGTATGGTGCAGCGGGAAAGGTCGATGGTGCACTGGCCGAATGCCGTGCTGAAGCGGCCGCCCTTTATTTCGCCGCTTTCTTCTATGTGATGCTCCTCGCCAAAGGCGGTTTCGCAGGAAATGAAGCCATTTTGCAGATCGTACTTATTTACCCTGTGGCCATCAAAGCGATGTGAGTTGGGATGGCGCTCCTCCTTGTGGCAGAATACGGCGGGGAAAAGCCTGTGCAGCACTATATCCAGCCCTATCAGTATCAGCGCCAGAGGCAGCGCAGTGCTCCAGCCTATCCAGGAGGGCAGCGGCTGACCGAGGGCGGATAAAAGGAAGGCAAGACCCACTGCCGCTATACCAAGGCAGGATATGGAGCGATGCTCTATGGCCCAGGCAAGCCCAAGGCCAAACAGCACTGCGGGCCACAGTATTGCCCACAGGGAGAAGGGCATATCTACGGTCTTGCTTACAAAGAAAGCAACGCCAAGGACTATCAGCAGTATGCCAAAGCCAATGTCCTTGCGGCTGACAGAGCGCATTTTGGTATTATCCTGCTCGGCGGCGGGGCGGATGGTTGCTTCCTTTATACCCAGCAGCTCGTCGGTGGATACGTCAAATATGGAGGCGATGAGGGGTATGGTGCTTATATCGGGGCAGGATACATCGTTTTCCCACTTGCTTACGGCCTGGGGGGATACGCCGAGTTTTTCGGCGAGCTGCTCCTGGGTCATTCCAGAGGCCTTCCTCAGCTGCATTATGCGCTTGCCAAGGGTAATGTTTTCGGATGTCATTTATTTTTACTCCTTTTGTGTTTGTTGCGGGTAGATTATCACATACGGGGGCACATTTATGCCATAACTTATTTGTTTCGGCGGGGAAAATGCTTTCAACCGCCGGTTGAAAAGCCGCTCAACCGGCAGTTGAACGGCCTTAAAAATAACCTAATCTTCTACGTCGAAGGCTTCTATATTGCTTTTCTTTTCCGGCTTGCTGTCGCCGTGGCGGGTGAGGGCCATGGTAACGAAGGAGATGGCTACCATTATGGCTGCGTAGGGGAAAAGAGTGTGGTAGCCCACGTGCTGCAATAGCTGGCCGGATATGATGGGGGTAAGTATCTGAGCGGCCATGGAGAAGGTATAGTAGTATCCGGTGTACTTGCCAATATCAGAGCCGGTGGCTATTTCCACTACCATGGGATAGCTGTTTACATTGATGGCGGCCCAGGCAAAGCCTACCAGCACAAATACCACATAAAGTATCGGAGAGAAGGTGGAGGCCACCAGCCCCGCCACCAGGAAGCAGCAGGCCAGCACCGCCACGCCTATGAGTATGGTGCGCTTGCGGCCTATGCGGGAGGCGAGGGAGCCTATGGGAATATAGGATACCACTGCGCCCACGGTGGCTATCATAAGGCAGGTGGAAGCGCCGCTTACATTCTGCCCCCACATTTCCGTGGCATAGCGGGAGAAGGCGGTGGTCACTGCATTGTAGCCCATGTACCAGAAGGCTACGGAAAACAGTATCAGCATAAGGCTGCGAAACATATCCGGCGGCAGCTTGTGGCCGGTGCCGGAGGGAAGGTCATATTTTGCTGCGGCCTCCGCATCCAGCGCATCGTTTATGCTGGCGGCCTCGGCCTTGAGCTTCTGCTCGTCTGTAGTGAGGCGCATTACCAGTACGGATACTCCCATAAGCCCTGCCACGGCTATAAACAGGGGCAGGTAATTGGGATCGTCCGCCGCAGAGCCCTTAATGAGCAGGCCGGTCATGGCCAGGGTGTATACTCCGCCCAGTGCGCCCATAAGGTTGATTATGGCGTTGGCCTTGCTGCGAAGGGGCTTGGGGGTAACATCCGGCATCAGGGCCACGGCGGGGGAGCGGTATATGCCCATGGCTATGAGCAGCAGCCCCAGCATTATGAAGAACACCGGGAAGGTGCTTGCAAAGGAAAGGCCTATTGTAAGCACCACCGCAGCCGCTGTGCCTATGAGTATAAAGGGCATACGGGTGCCTTTTTTATCGCTGAGGGCACCGAATATAGGCAGAAGAAATACTGCAAGAACATTGTCAATGGCCATTATATAGCCCGAAACGCCGTCACTTATATCGTAGCGGTATTTCAGTATAAGGGGGATGATATTGTCATACATTTGCCAGAAGGCGCAGATGGAAAAGAAGGCCAGACCTATAAGCACGGTGCGTTTATTGTTCAGCTTCATTTAATTATTACACTCCTTATTGGAATCGGCTTTATATATTATACATTGAGCAGGCGCGGCCCGCAATATCGGCGTTGCGAAGGAACGGGACGCTGCATTATAATCAGAATATAATAAGGAGGATGGATATTATGGCAAAGCTGCATCTAATTGCTACCGGCGGCACCATAGCCTGCGTGCCTTCAAAAAACGGACTTGTCCCCGGCCTTGGGGCCGAGCAGCTGCTGGAATACCTGCCGGGCTGCGGGGAGATAGGCTGCACCGATCTTTTCAGCATGGACAGCTCCAACATCCAGCCCGAGGAATGGCAGCAGATGGCAGGTGCAGTGCTGGAGGCAAGGAAGCACTGCGACGGCATAGTTATTACCCACGGTACGGATACCATGGCATATACGGCATCCATGCTGTCCTTTATGCTGCAAAATATAGATATACCGGTGGTGCTCACCGGCTCCCAGTATCCCATAGTCAGGCCGGATTCCGATGGGCGGGCAAACCTTAAAAATGCCGTGACTGCTGCCAGGGCCCTGCCAGGGGGCGTATATATCGCCTTTGGGGATGCCGTAATAATGGGCTGCCGGGCGGTAAAGACCCGCACCACCTCATTGAATGCATTTGAGTCCATAAATTATCCATATGTGGGAGCTGTGGCAAACGGCAGCTTTATAAGCCTTACTGAGCCCCGGCCGGCGGGGAGCTTTTCCAGCTTTACAGATATAGACCCCAGCGTGGCGCTGATAAAGCTGATACCGGGTACCAGCCCGGTATTTCTGGAGAGCGTGGAAAGCCGCGGGCTGCATGGGGTGGTGGTGGAGGCATTTGGCCTTGGGGGAGTGCATAATTTCCGCCGAGACCATGCCGAGAGCCTGAAAAAGCTGATAAAGAAGGGCATACCTGTAATACTCGCCTCCCAGTGCCTTTATGAGGCCAGCACCCCGGATATATACGAGGTGAGCCATTCATTAAAGGAAGCGGGGGTAATATCCGCAGGGGATATGACCACCGAGGCAGCGGTGACAAAGCTGATGTGGGTGCTGGGGCATACCAGAGATATGGCCCAGATACGCCGCATGATGAATACGGATTACTGCGGGGAGATGACGGTTTTCAGCTAAGGGGGGAAGCATGAATAAAAAAAGCGGAGCTTTTCTGCTGCTGGCGTGCGCTGTGCTGCTGCTTGCAGGGTGCGGCGTATCCCGGGAGGAGCTTATGGAGCGGGGGATATACGCCCAGCCCTATTCCCCTGAGCTGCTTTCAAAAAGCATAGAGGAGGCGGCTATCGCCGGCAATTCCTGCTTCAGGCTGGTATATTACGGCAGCATACGGGATATTGACAGCCTTCAGGATAATGGCTGGAACAGGGGCTATGTGGTCAGCCGCTATGTGAAGCAGGTGGATGTGGAATACAGGGAATATGATGGCTACGTGGAGGCGGATTATACCATATATACCGTGGATGGGGATATCCTTGCCGCCATGCCGAGGAGCGGCGATGAGCTTACGGTATTTCCCGTGCAGATGGATGGCGTAGACAGGTGCCTTATGGATATGATGGAGCACCGTTCAGAAAGGGCAAGATACCTTGTGAAGGCCGATTTGCCGGCAGAGGAGCTTACCAATAAGCTCAATGGGCTGCTGCATGACTATCAGGCTCACAGCTATGCCTATCCCTATATGATAAGCGGCCTTTCCTGGACAGTGACATCATATGGCGAGGTGACGGAGCTTGAGCTTGAGCCGGAATATCGTGCCGGAGCAAAAAACATAGGCGAGCTGCCAAGGGCAAGCAACATAAAAGATTATATCGATGCAGTATCCGATATCTGGAATAGCAGCTGCGGCTCTGATGCAGATGTGATACTGGAGGGGCTGCCCCTTACCGAGGATGAGATATTCGATGCCCTGATGATAGCGGAGGCCAATGCCGCCCTTGTGCCCTGCGAGGCAGATGAGGTGAGCTATGTGCTTTATCCAGGAGATGGGGAAAGATATATACTGTCCGCAGCGCTGTGCCTGCCGCTTGATGCTGAGGATATGGCGCCCATGCGCGATAGGCTCAGCAGAAGGATAGAGGACATTGCAAATAGCATAATGGCAGAGCGGCAGGATGCCGAGGGGCGCTACAGGGCAGCCTACAGGGCTGTGCTGAGGGCTGCAGAGTATGATGATGGAATCGCCGATGCCACAGAGGACAATGCCGTAACAGAATATATGCATATCCTCCGCAGCGCCTATGGGGCTCTTGTGGAGGGGGATACGGTGTGCGTTGGCTATACAAAGGCATATAAGGCACTATGCGATGAAATGGGGCTTGAGTGCATAGCTGTAAACGGATGGCAGGATGATGTGGGGCATATGTGGAATATGGTAATGCTGGATGGCACGCCCTACTATGTGGACTGCACATACGGAGATACCGGCGGAGGCGGTGATTACTGCCTGTTTCCGGCAGACTGGCTCGAGGAGCTGGGCTATCGGGTAAATAGCGAATATGGCATTTACGGCCTGGCGTAGCGCAATAAGAATACATCGATACCGGAAGGAGCAAAAGCTTTTTCCGGTATTATTTTATTTGCTGCAAGGGATGGCACTATGGAGGTGATTTAATCGCCCTTGCCTGCATAGAATCACTATGGGGGTAAGGGCATTGAAAAGGAAAAAACGTAAAAAGCTGCGCCCGGTGGAGCGGGCGGCAGAGGCGGTGGGGCTGCCAATGGAAACA
>CAYMPG010000026.1:0-26049 GCA_964392455.1 uncultured Clostridium sp.
AAGGGCTTGCTCCTTATTATACATTCGCCATTATATTATATTGCAAAGGCTGCGCCTTAGCAAGGCGCAAATGCCCTATCTGCCTGACGGCATACAGAGCTGCGAGGTCAGCAGGCAGCATAAAACCCACCTGATAAGAAAAACACCGCATATTTATTATGCGGTGTTTTGAGATTACTCTGAGATATTACAGCACCTTGCTGAAATTGCCGTATACGTCCTTCAGCATGCTTATAATGGGCAGCTTGTAGGGGCAGCGGGATTCGCAAGCGCCGCACTCTATGCAGGCATTGGGCTCCACTGCCATGGACTTATAGCGGCCGATGGCCCAGTCCTTAAGGCCGTAGCGGGTAAGGTAGCCGTTAAGGGTGAAGCAGAAGGAGATATTGATACCCATGGTGCAGGGCTGGCAGTAATTGCATCTGCGGCAGAACTGATTACCGAGGGTATCCCGTATGTGCTGAACCTGTGCAAGTTCAGCTTCGGTAAGGGGAGCAACGTCTGAGGCGGCCTTTACATTCTGTGCAAGCTCCTCCTCTGAGGCCATGCCGGGAATATTGACGGATACGTTTTCATTTGCGGCAATGAAGCGCATGGCCAGGGAAACATCCTCTATTGCGCCGCCTGCAAGGGGCTTCATGCAGATAAAGCCCTTGCCAAGCTCCCTGCATTTTTTCATAAGGTCAGTGCCCTGCGTTTCTACGAAATTGTAGGGGAACATTATTGTCTCCACCCAGTCCAGCTCCAGCGCCTTTTCAAACATGGCTACCTCGTGGGTGGTGAAGCCTATATGGCCTATCTTTCCTGCGGCCTTGGCCTCAAGCAGGGCCTCCATTGCGCCGCCGGGGCCTATTATGGTATCAAAATCCTTGGGCTGCACAAAGTGGAGCTGATAAAGGTCTATATGGTCGGTACGGAGGTTTTTCAGGCTGATGTCTATATCCGCAGCCATAGCTTCCTTTGTGCGGGCCTGGCTCTTGGTGGCCAGTACGAATTTATCCCGTATGCCATCAAGACCTGCGCCGATGTACTCCTCGCTTACGGTGTAGCCACGGGCAGTATCGATGTAGTTAACGCCGTACTCAGGGAGCTTATGGATAAGGGCTATGGCCTCATCTTTGGATATGCGCTGGATGGGGATGCCGCCAAAGCCAAGGCGGGAAACCTTAAGGCCGGTATTGCCGAGGGTAGTGTATTCCATCAGATGCCTCCTTGTGTATGTAGTGTGTTATTCTTCTTCGCCCCAGCCCTTGCATACGTCTATCCAGCCCCGGGAGAGGGAGGCGGTATGCAGCTCATCGCAGGTAAGGCGCACGGCGCTTGCTGCGCTGCCGGCGGCGGGGAATACGGTTTCAAAGCGTTGCATGGAAATATCAAGATATACAGGTATGTTTTCAGGCACCGCAAAGGGGCATACGCCGCCTACAGCGTGGCCGGTATACTCCAGGGCCTCCTCGTGGGAGAGCATATGGGGCTTTACGCCAAACTGGGCGCGGTATTTTTTGTTGTCTACCTTTGCATCGCCTGCCATGAGCACCAGAAGGCAGCCATGCTCCTCATCCTTAAAGGATAGTGTCTTGGCAATGCGGGCAGGGATAACGCCCAGAGTCTCAGCAGCCTCTGCTACGGTTGCGGTGGAAATATCAAATTCCATGATTCTGTCCTCAAAGCCAAAGGCCCTGAGGTGTTCTCTTACTTTTTCTACGGACATGGGTCCCTCCGAAATCTGTACATATTGGGGCGATGGGCTGATGCCCACCGCCATTGTGATAATATTAGTATAGCTGAATACCGTACTGATTGCAAATGGAATAACAGAGCTGCTCAAGGGGAGGCGTATACATATCCAGCTCCTCCTTGGAAAGGCTGTCCATAGCGTCCTCGATGGCCTTGGAATAGGCTCTGAGGGTATCATAGGTGGTGTCGTCCAGATAATCCCTGTAGCTGTGCATGAGGGTGTAGGCATTGTTGTAGGCCAGGGTGGCCCGGTTCAGTTCGTTTGCAAGGAGCTGGCGTGCCGTATCCAGCTGAACGGATATATAGTCATAATCTATTTCAGGATCCACAGTGATGGTTTTGCCCCATATATCCTTTACCAGCTTTTCCAGCTTGGCTGCCCGTATGCACCAGCAGCTCCTGCCGGAAATATCCATGGCCTTGCCCTCTACGGTGTAGCGGCTTAGCTGAGACATATCCATCCTCAGCGCCACCAGCGACAGGGAGGATATCTGCTTGAAGGACAGGTTGGTCATTATATTATCCTGCACCGCAGTATATATGGAGGGCAGGTTTGCTATCTGGTTGGTGGATTTTAGCTGCTCCAGTATGGCGGTGAGCATGCGCTGCTGCCGGTCTATGCGGGCGATGTCAGAGGAGCCCTTGCGCTGGCGGCAGTAATCCAGCACTCCCTGGCCATCCAGATGCTGGAAGCCGGGGGAGAGGGTGCGGCCATTCATGGATACTTCCACATCCACCTCATAGTCCACGCCGCCCATGGCATCCACCACTTCCTTTACCACGTTCATATTGAAGGCGCAGTAATAGTCCACGTTTACGCCCATCAGCTTTTCAATGGTGTTCATGGTATAGTCAAAGCCCTTCTTCTGGGCGCCGCCGCCTGCGGAAAAGGCGCTGTTTATCTTATCGTAGGGCTGCTCGGGGTCTGCAAGGTCGCCATTTGAGTTGTACAGCTTTACATAGCTGTCCCGTGGAATGGATACCATGCATACGTCATTATCTGAAAAATCCACCGATACCAGCAGTATGGTATCCGTGCGGAAGCTGCCCCAGCCCTCACGCTCTGTGCTTTCATCTATGCCCAGCAGCAGGATATTTGTCCGCTTTGACATGAATTCCTCATCTGCCTGAGCGGACAGCACTGCGTCCGGGTCAGGGGTGGGCGTGGGCATGGCCGTGGCCTCCGGAAGTGCCTCCTGTACCGGGGTGGCAGTGGGGATAGGCTCATCGAAGAGCCCCTCGGGGTTGGTAATATCATTATAAAATGACAGCGCAAATATCGCTGCCACAAGTATTACGGCAAGCACTGCTATCAGCACGATAAGCCTGGTATTTGTGCCGGTCTTTTCGGTCTTTGTCATTTAGGATTCGCCACCTTTAATTTTAAGCTCCATACATTATACACCACAACTCGACTAAAACATATTAACAATGGATTAAATATTGCGCTCTTTTCACAGTTCCCCACACGGGAGTATAATCTTCATATCATACAGGAGGCCTGATAATGGAAAAGCTTGAGAGAGGATTTTACCTGGGGGATACCATAGCCATAGCCCGTGAGCTGATAGGCTGCACGCTGGTATGCGAAAGGGATGGAACAAAGGTATCGGGCCGCATAGTGGAAACGGAGGCATACCTGGGCACGGAGGACACCGCTGCCCATGGCTCTAAGGGAGACCCAAATGGCAGGACAAGGGTGCTGTTTGGCGAAGGCGGCTATGCCTATGTGTACCTGATATACGGAATGTACAACTGCCTGAATATAGTGACCGGCCCCACAGGAAAGCCTGAGTGCGTGCTGATAAGGGCGCTGGAGCCTGTGGAGGGCATAGAGATAATGCGGGCCCGGAGAAAAACCGATAAGCTCACCGCACTTTGCAGCGGCCCCGGCAAGCTGTGCATGGCTCTTGGGATAACGAGGGCGGATTACGGCGAGGATATGTGCGGCGGGAAAATATACCTGCTTGACCGGGATGGAGAAGCGCCGGATATAGCCGCCACGCCCCGCATCAATATAGACTATGCGCCGGAGCACAGGGATAAGCCATGGCGGTTTGTGGACAAAAACAGCGGCTATCTTTCTGTAAAGCTGAAGCCGCAGGATGTGCATCAGGCCCATAGAAGATAAGCTACCGAATAATGAAGCAAAAAAAGAATACCGGAGAGGCTGTCTGCCTCTCCGGTATTTTATTTGCATGGGCAGGGGGCTTTACAGCTCCCTTGATTTATTGGTGGCGGCCTGTACGGCGTCTATTGCGGCGGCACGGAAGCCCATTTCTTCCAGTACCTGGCAGCCGGTTATGGTGGTGCCGCCGGGGGAGGATACCATATCCTTCACCTGGCCGGGATGCATACCGGTATCCATTATCAGCTTGGCGGTGCCCATTACGGTCTGGGCGGCAAGGCGATAGGCGGTGGGGCGGGGCAGGCCTTCAAGGACGCCGCCATCTGCAAGGGCCTCGATGAACAGCGCCACAAATGCCGGGCCGGAGCCAGAAAGGCCGCAGGCGGTATCGATGAGCTTTTCATTCATCCATTCCACAATGCCGATGGAGGAAAAGAGCTTTTCTGCAAAGGCCTTTTCTTCTGCGGTAAGGTCGGTTTCGCTGCAAAGGGCGAAAGCACCGGCGTTTACAAGGGCGGGGGTATTTGGCATGCAGCGGAGCACGCGGATGCTGCCCGTTATCATATCACGGATGCGCTGGGTGGTGGCTCCTGCCATAATGGAGATGACAGCCTTACCATCCATGGTGCTGCCAAGGCCCGCCAGGGCAGGGGCAGCGTACTGGGGCTTTACAGCCAGCACCACCAGGTCGCTTACGGTGCCAAGCTCCTGATTATCCTTGCAGATATTGCAGCCCATTGCTGCGTATTTTTCCAGTATCTTTTCGGATACATCGGATACGTAAACGTCCTTTGGCATTAGGACGCCCGCATTAATTGCGCCGGAAAGTATAGCGCCGCCCATGGCACCTGCGCCAAGAAAACCTATTTTCATTTTATGTTCCTCCTGAAATATGTAATGCTGTATCAGGGGCAGGAGGGGAGCCCCATCCTGCCCGGTGTGTCTCTATCAGCAAACGCTGCCGGGAACATCATCAAAGCTCTGCTCGGTGCGGTTGATAATTTCGTCCTGCAGCTCCTTGCTAAGATTGCGGAAGTGATCGCTGTAGCCCGCCACGCGAACGATAAGATCCTTATACTCCTCGGGGTTTGCCTGGGCGGCAAGGAGGGTCTTGCGGTCTATAACGTTAAACTGTATGTGGTGGCCATCCATGTTGAAGTAGGTGCGAATAAGGTTTGCAAGCTGGTCAAGGCCCACTTCGCCTGCAACCACTGAGGGGGTGAATTTCTGATTCAGCAGCGTGCCGCCGGTGGTGAGCTGATCCATCTTGGCGCAGGAGTTGATAACGGCGGTGGGGCCAAATACATCTGCACCCTTTTCGGGGGAGATGCCCTCGGATACGGGCTTATGTGCAAGGCGGCCATTTGGAGAGGCGCCCATTACCTCGCCAAAGTATACATGGCAGGTGGTGGGCAGCATATTGATGCGATAGAAGCCGCCCTTAGTATTGGGCCTGTCGGTCACGCAGTCGCGGTAATACTCGAATATCTCCTGCATGATGTCATCTGCATAGTCGTCATCATTGCCATACTTGGGGGTCTTGTGGGAAACCAGATGGTAAATGCGGTCATAGCCCTCAAAGTTATGATCCAGCGCCTCCACCAGTTCCTCCATGGTAAAGTTATGATTATCGAAGCAGTTGTACTTGATTGCGGCAAGGCAGTCTGTAATGGTGCCGATGCCTACGCCCTGGATGTAATTTGTATTGTAGCGTGCGCCGCCTGCATTGTAATCCTTGCCCTTCTTGATGCAGTCGTTTGTGATAATGGAAAGGAAGGGGGCGGGCATATACTGGGCAAATATCTGCTCGATAACATTGCTGCCGTTTACCTTTATGTCCACAAAGTACTTGATCTGCTTCTTATATGCTTCAAGGAATTCCTCGTAGCTCTTGAAATCCTTGGCAAAGCCGGTATGCAGACCAAGCTGGTGGCCGCCGATGTGGTCATAGCCATCGTAAAGGGTGAGCTCAAGTATCTTGGGCAGGTTAAAGTAGCCGGTGAGGATATATGCTTCGTTGCCGAATGCGCCGGTCTCCACGCAGCCGGAGGTGCCGCCAAGGCGAGCATCTGCAAGGGACTTGCCGGCATTCATCAGCTCCTGAACTATTGCCTCGGTATTGTAGAAGGCAGGCTGGCCCCAGCCCTTGCGGGCAATCTCGCAGGCACGCTTGAGGAACTTCTGGGGGGTCTTGCGGCTGATCTGCACGTTGCTGGAGGGCTGCAGCAGCTTCATTTCATCCATGCAGTCGAGTATAAGATAGCTTACCTCATTTACGCCATCTCGTCCATCCTCAGTTATGCCGCCGGTGTTAAGGTTGGCAAAGTCGGTATAGGTGCTGCTCTCCTTAAGGGTGATGCCCACCTTGGGAGGAGCAGGCTGGTTATTGAACTTGACCCACAGGCATTCCAGCAACTCAAGGGCACCATCGCGGTCAATGCGGCCCTCCTCCACATCTGCCATGTAGAAGGGATTAAGATGCTGATCCAGGCGGCCGGGAGAATATGCATCCCAGGGGTTCAGCTCACTGGTAACGCCTATATGCACGAACCAGTACTGCTGTATGGCCTGCCAGAAGGTCTTGGGCTTGTGGGCAGGTACCCAGCGGCAGTTTTCGGCTATCTGCAGCAGCTCCTTTTTGCGCTCGGGGCGGGTCTCCTCGGCGGCCATCTTTTCGGCAAGGTCTGCATAGCGGTTTGCAAGGAGTATTATTGCATCGCAGTCTATGGCCATGGCACGGAGCTGATTGCGCTTGCTGTAGGCCTCCATGTCGTTAAGGTAATCCAGTGCTGCAATGGCATCCTCGATGTCCTTCTTATAATCCAGGAAGCCCTTTTCAAATATTTTGCGGGAGCCTACGGTGTGGCCGGGGCCACGCTGCTCCATAAACTCTGTGAATATGCCGGATTCGTAGGCCAGCTTCCATTCGGGAGTCATGGCGCTGAGTATCTTGTGGCGGGTGCTGCGGTGCTCCCAGTAGGGGATGATTACCTCCTCCTGCAGCTTCATGTCCTCGGGGGTAACGGTGAAGTTGATAAGGTCACGGTCGTTCATTACCTGCATATCCTGCAGGGTATGGCAGCAAAGCTCCGGGAAGGTGGGGGAGGCCTGAGCGGTATCGCCCTTTTCGCCTACGATAAGCTCACCATCTGCAATTTCGATGCTCTTGCGCTCAAAATAATACTTGAGGGCGGTGGCTCTCATTTCGGGTACGGACATGGAGCCGTCATACAGCTTGTAGGCCTCAGTCATCAGCTTTGCCCGCTCCATGTAGATGTGGGGCTGGGTGTTGACGCTTTCCCTGCGGAGCATCCTTACCCTTTCGTTCATTCCGCGTTCTTCCATTATGTGTTTATCCTCCTATCCTGGTATTCTGGTATCCGTTTTGTTTAAAGAGCTGAACCAGCTCGTTAAGGTGTTCGGCAGATGGCGGGGCCATGGTGATATTGTGGCGGGCTTTGCCAAGCTTTTCCAGCTTATCCTGCCCAAGCTCATGGTAGGGCAGCAGGTTTACCTGCAATATGGGCACGGCATTTTCCCTGAGGAAATCCATTACCCTGAGCATATCCTCTCTGGAATCATTAAGGCCGCCTATAAGGGGCATACGAAGGTATATCCTTGCGCCGGCCTTGCCCAGCTTTGCAAGGTTCTCAAGTATCAGCCTGTTGCTGACCCCGGTGTATTTCTTATGGATATCGTCATTTATGGCTTTAATGTCGTAGAGAAAAACGTCGGCGTAGGGAAGCACCCTTTCGTAGTTTTCGTAGGGCACAAAGCCGCAGGTATCGATGTTTACAGAATACCCTTTTTCGTGCAGCCCCTGCATGAGCCGGGTGATGTATTCCATATCCTGGGCCATTACCTCCCCGCCGGACAGCGTAACGCCGCCGCCTGAGGTCTCCCAGTGCATACGGTCCTTTATCAGCAGTGCCATAAGCTCCTTTACAGGGTATGCACGGCCTGAGATGCTGCGGGCATCATTGTAACATTCGTCAACGCAGGTGCCGCAGCGGGTGCAGGCATTTCTGTCGGTAACGGATATGCCGTTATCAATATGTATGGCGTGCTCCGGGCATACCTGTACGCAGTGACCGCAGCCGCCGCACCGGTCGCCGTTACGCATGGGCTCGGCGGAGAATTCCTGCGTTTCAGGATTGTGGCACCACTTGCAGGCCATTGTGCAGCCCTTGAAGAACACCGTGGTGCGTATACCGTCGCCGTCGTGTATGGAATAGCGCTGTATGTTGGTTATAAGGGGAAGGGTCATTTGTACCTCCCGGGCGTGCTGCCCTGCTTTTTTTGATGGGAAAATAGACGAGTTGCATTTATACGTTAATTATTATACAATGTTTCAAGATATAATAAAACTGAATGTTCAGAATATGTAACATTCCAATTTTGAATGGAGAGCGCCATGAGCATCAAAAAATATCGTGCCCTGCTGGAGACCATAGAATCCGGCAGCCTTACAAGGGCGGCAGAAAGGCTGAATTATACCCAGCCCGGCATAAGCCATATGATACTGTCTCTCGAGGATGAGTTTGGCTTTGAGCTGCTTGTACGGGGAAAAAACGGCGTTGCCCCTACTGCGGAGGCGGAGCGGCTTATGCCGTATGTACGGCAGATAGTCAACGGGGAGCAGAAGCTCATGGAGGAGGTGGACCGCATACACGGTGCAGATGTGGGCACGCTGCGGATAGGGTGCTTCTTCAGCCTGTCCATACATTTTTTGCCCAGCATAGTTGCAGAGTTTACGGAGCTTCATCCGGGGATAGAGCTGCAGCTTTTTGTGGGGGAGCATGGGGAGATATGCAGGTGGCTAAATCAGGGCAAGATAGACCTTGCCTTTATGTCGCTGCCGGTACCGGGGGAGTTTTCCTTTATCCCGCTTTTTAATGACCCCATATATGCGGTGCTTCCCCAGGGGCATCCCCTTGCGGAGCGTGAAAGGATAAAGCCGCGGGAGCTACTGGAGTATCCCTTTATTTTGCAGCAGCAGGGCTCTGATGAGGATGCAAACAGGGTTTTCGAGGGAGAGAATCTCAAGCCCATGCTGCGCTTCAGGGTGCGGGGGGATGAGGCCATACAGTCCATGATAGCAAAGGGGCTGGGGGTATCGCTGGTGCCTGAGCTGGTGCTGTCAAGGCGGCCTGATGGGCTGGTGCTTAAGCCGCTGGAGCCGGAGTACCGGAGGGTGCTGGGCATAGCTCTGCCGGGAAGTGGAGAGGGAACGCCGGCGCTGCAGAAGCTATTGGACTTTGTGGAGGAGTATTGCGGCAGAAAGAGCGAAAAGGGCGGAGCCTGACAGATGGGCTGGCGGATGGATGCTGAATGGACTTTTTTGCAGCCATCACGCCATATGGGCGGTTTTGCAATGCACGGCGAAGCTACACCTGGCATATTTGCATCGAAAAAGATTAAGCTGCATCTGGTGTTGCCATTTTGTACTTGGAAAAAAGCCGGAATATCCTAATTATCTCTGGAAAAAGGGCAGAATGTGGTGTAAAATAATAATTCAGCACATTATCGGGAGAGGATTATGGCAGAAAAAGCAGCGGAAAAAAAGCAGAGGATACAGGCGGCCCTTGCGGCGCTGGAGGCTGCATACCCTGATGCAAGACCGGGGCTGGATTTTAATAATCCCTTTGAGCTGCTGGTGGCTACCATGCTTTCCGCCCAGTGTACGGATAAGCGGGTGAATATGGTCACAAAGGAGCTGTTTCCGGTTTATGGCACGGCGGAAAAGCTGGCCAGCGCTGCTCCCGAGGAAATAATACCATATATCCGTGGCTGCGGCCTTTTCAATACAAAGGCAAAGAACCTTACGGCCATGGCAAGGATACTGTGCGATGAATATGGCGGCAAGGTGCCTGAGGACAGGGCTGCGCTGGAGGCGCTGCCGGGCGTGGGGAGAAAGACAGCAAATGTGGTGCTGTCAAATGCATTCGGTGTGCCTGCAATAGCTGTGGATACCCATGTTTTCCGTGTGGCCAACAGGATAGGCCTTGCAGAGGCGGCTGATGTGGTGCGTACCGAGGAGCAGCTCATGAAAAATATACCTATGGACAAATGGTCGCAGGCACACCACTGGATAATATACCACGGCAGGCAGGTGTGCGCCGCAAGGAAGCCCGGGTGCGACCGGTGCACCGTAAGGGAATACTGCCGGGCGTATTTGGATAAAAGGATATAAAGCACAAAAATAAAGCAAAGGAAAAAACCATGCAGTTTGTAGACAAGGCCAGGATAACCATAAAATCAGGAGACGGCGGAGACGGCTGCTCCAGCTTTCACAGGGAAAAATACGTGGCCCAGGGCGGCCCTGACGGTGGCGATGGGGGCAGGGGCGGCAGCATAATATTCTATGCCGACCCCAATATGAGCACCCTGCTGGATTTTCGCTTTCAGCGCAAGTATAAGGCTGAGCGCGGCGAAAACGGCCGGGCAAAGATGTCCCGCGGGAAAAACGGTGAGGATTTGATAATCAAGGTGCCGGTGGGCACCCTTGTGCGGGAAGTGGAGACCGGCCGCATAGTTGCGGATATGAATAAGCCCTGCCGTGAGCGGATAGTGCTCCATGGGGGCAGGGGCGGCAAGGGCAATGCAAGGTTTGCTACCCCTACCAGGCAGGCGCCCAAGTTTTCTCAGCCCGGGCAGAAGACCCTTGAGCATGAGGTGGAGCTGGAGCTTAAGACCATTGCAGACGTGGGGCTGGTTGGCCTGCCCAATGTGGGCAAGAGCACCATACTTTCGGTGCTTACCAGCGCCCGGCCAAAGATCGCCAATTATCACTTTACCACCCTTACGCCAAACCTTGGCGTGGTAAAGCGCTATGAGGAAACCTTTGTGCTGGCAGATATTCCGGGGCTCATAGAGGGCGCAGCGGATGGCGCAGGGCTGGGCCATGATTTCCTCAGGCACGTGGAGCGCACAAGGATGCTGGTACACGTGGTGGATATGTCCGGCTGCGAGGGCAGAGACCCTATGGAGGACTACAGACAGATAAACAGCGAGCTTGCAAGGTTCAGCGAGAGCCTTGCGGCCCTTCCTCAGATAATAGCCGCAAATAAGATGGATATAACCGGCGCAGAGGATAACCTTGAGCTGTTCTGCGAGGAGCTGAAGGAGATGGGGGAGAAGGTGATGGTGTTCCCCGTATCGGCAGCAACGGTATCAGGATTTGATGGGCTGCTGGATCAGGTGGTAAAGACCCTTGCCACTCTGCCCAAGCCCCTTGAGTACGATGAGGCCGAAATAACCGAGGGCTATAAGTACGAGCCCGGCTTTGAGATAAGCAGGGAGGACGGGGTATTTGTGGTAACGGGCGGAAGCGTAGAATATCTGCTGGATACCACATATGCCGAGGATGATGAATCCATGCGCCGCTTCCAACAGTTCCTTATCCGGGAGGGCATAATAGATGCCCTCAGAGAGGCGGGCGCCACCGAGGACAGCACCATACGCATGGGCGAATGGGAATTTGACTTTATAGAATAGCGATAGCGCAGGGAGAAAAATATGCTTACAGGTAAACAGAGAGCGGCCCTCAGGGCCATGGCAAACACCCTTCAGCCGGTATTCCAGATAGGCAAGGGCAATATAAGCGAAAACTTTGTGGAGCAGATAGACGGCGTGCTGGAAACACGGGAGCTTATCAAGATAAGCATACTGGAAACGGCTGACGTTACCGCCCGTGAAGCATCGGATGCGCTGTGCGAGGCGCTGGGCGCTGAGCCTGTGCAGTGCATAGGGCGAAAGCTCGTGCTGTACAGGGCAAGCCGTGAGAACCCGAAAATAGAGATATAGTAAGCCGAATACGCAAAAAATAAGCCCGCCTGTGCGGGCTTATTTTGATGGGGCGGCCCTGTTGAGCCACCAGCATGCCGCAGACAGCGTTACGCAGGCAGCCGCCATAAGCCTGAAGTACAATGACCCATCCACATAAAAGGACATGGCCATAAGGCAGGCGGCGCACAGCATATATCTTCCGGCGTGGCCTGCTGCAAAGGGGGAAGCCATGGCAGCCTTGCGGCTTGCCTGTTCCGCCTCTGTGCGGGATATTATTATAGCATCTGTTTCATCGGCAGTGGGGGTGACGGCGGTGAGGGCCTGAGCATCCAGTATGGAGCCAATATGTATAAATTCAATGGGCACGCCTTCAGGCCCCGGTGCAGACCTGGCTTCATCCGGAAGGGAGCCACTGTAAAACAGCGCCACGGAGGAAGCGCTGCGCTCCCTTGCACGGCGGACGGCCTTGATAACGTCATCGGGTGTTACGCCGGAAGGACGGCTCACCGAGCAGACCAGCCTGTCCGCAGGAAAGCTGGCCCTGTGGGAGGCAATGTGCCGGCATGTGGCGGCGCTGCGTTCATTCTCCCCAAGGAGGGATATGCGGCGGGCAAGCTCCGCCCCGGCGGCGGCAGCACGCTCACGCTTTATGAGCGCATCAAGGCGCAGGCTGTTTATAAGATCCAGCGCAATGGAGATAAAAAGGGTGGTGGCCATGCTAAGCAGTATCTTTGCCGCGCTGTTGGCAATATTTGCGCCAAACCACATACAGCACAGCATAAATATCAGCCCCCTCAGGGCGATGTAGTCCACCGCCAGGGAAAACAGGCTGCGGCCTCTGTGCAGCTTTTTGCGGCAGCAGCGAATAACGGAAGGATGAGCCTTCATAAATAAATCACCTCCCATACTATTATTGACGGCCCGAGGCAAACTATACAGCGGCGCCGATATGGTGTATAATAATGAAACATAAAAAGCAAGGAAGTTATTTATAATGCACATAGCCATGTTTGGCGGCAGCTTCAACCCAATGCATATCGGTCATATACAGACGGCGCTTGCTGTAAAGGAGTGCTATGGCCTTGACCGGGTGCTGATAATGGTGGCGAAGGACCCGCCCCATAAGCAGATAGCGGATGGAGTATCCGCAGCGCATCGTATGGAAATGACCCGCCTTGCCCTTGAGGCGGCAGAGGGCCTTGAGGCCTGCGATATTGAGCTGAATCGCCCCGGAAAAAGCTATACTGTGGATACCCTGAGGGAGCTGGGCGAGCTTTACCCGGGGGCACAGCTTTACTGCATAGTGGGTACGGATATGCTGCTTACGCTGGATACCTGGCATGATGCGCCGGGTATATTCAGGGCTGCAAGGATAATCGCTGTGGGCAGGCCGGACTCAGGGGATATGCAGCAGGCGGCAGAGCGGCTAAGGCGGGAATACGGCGCAGATATACTTATTCCCGGCATAATGGGGCCGGATATATCCTCCACAATGGTGCGGGATGCAGTGGAAAAGGGCATGGATATATCAGGCATGGTCACGGACAGGGTGGCAGAGTACATATACAGCCAGGGCTTTTACCTTGGCGATAAGGCAGATGCCATTTCAAAGCGCCTGAAGGAGGAGCTGGGCCAAAAACGCTTTATCCACACCATGGGCGTGGTGCGTATGGCAGCAGAGCTTGCTGCAAGATACGGGGCGGATGGCACCAAGGCCCAGCTTGCGGCGCTGCTGCATGACTGTGCAAAGCTCAGCATGGAGCGGCAGCGGGAGCTTGCCGCAGAGTATGGCATGGATATGAGCAGCATGCAGGAGCAGATAGCCCACGGCCCCATAGGGGCGGAGAGGGCACGCAGGGAGTTTGGCATAGAAGATGAAGAGATACTCAGCGCCATAGCCTGCCACTCCACCTGCAGGACCGGCATGGGCATACTTGACAAAATAGTATACCTTGCGGATAAAATAGAATACGGAAGAAGCTATGAGGGAGTGGAGCGTATCCGAAGCGAGGCGAAGGTATCCCTCGATGGCGCAGTGATAGCCTGCATAGAGCATGGGCTGGGCTATCTTACGGAGCGGGGAGAAAGGGTGCATCCTGATACACTCCTTGCCCTTGAGGAACTAAAGAATAAAAACAGGGAGGAATAACTTTGGCACTGGAAACGAGAGAACAGGTAATCAGGCTTTGCGAAATACTCTGGGATAAGAAGGCGCTGGACATACGAGCCATAAACGTTGCGGATAAGACCATCGTGGCAGAGTGGTTTGTGGTATGCTCCGGCAGGGCTACCACCCAGGTGCGTACTCTGTGCGATGAGCTGGAGGATAAGGCGGCCGAGTGCGGCTTGTCCGTACTTCGCAAGGAGGGCTATGGCGAGGGCCGCTGGATAGTTATCGACTTTGGCCATATACTTGTACACATATTCCATCCCGAGGAGAGGGAGTTTTACAACATGGAGCGCCTGTGGGATGACGATCCTGCAAAGTGCATTGATTTTTCAAAGGAAAAGGGAGAATAATTCCCAACGAAAACCTGCAAAATTCGGAAAAATGGCCGGGTGCCGCTTTTCCGGCAGTATCAAGGCCCTGCCTTTCTGGCAGGGCCTTGATACTTGGTATGGTACTTGATTGGCTTTTGCGTTATTCGATTTCCGTTTTCCACAGGCCGTGCAGATTGCAGTAGGCGTAGGCGGCGATGGCCCTCTGGTTCGCCAGGGCAAATTCTGCCTCAGGAGCCTCATCCGGACGCAGAGTCCAGAGCTGGCCGCCCTTTTCCGTTTCAAGGTATATCCACTCTATGCTGTGCTGCTCCGTCATGGGGTGGATGGCAGAGCCTACGGATACCCTTACTTTTTCGCCTGATACCGTTACCACGGGCAGATGCTTTTCCTGGCTGGCTTCGGTGGTATTGGCGATGAGCTCCTGCATTTTCTCGCCGCAGCATACCAGGGGCACGCCTGCGTTTTTGATGATGCTGACGATGTTGCCGCAGTGGCGGCAGATGTAAAACCTTGTTTTTGTCATGGTGATTTTCTCCTTTTTAGATGATATTTCAGCTTCAGCCGTATTGGCGGGGCGTTTTTTTATAGCTTATGGTGCTATTATACCCGGCCTGTGGCTTTCCTTCTGTGACATTATCACCATGGCGGGCCGGTATTATACACCTATAAAGGCTTTGACGAAATATGCCGATTGCCATATACTTGAAGCATAGCCACGGAGGTGATATTTTTATGGAGCTTTCAGAGTTCTTTCCCATATGGGACAAGCTGACCCCCCAGCAGCAGACAAGGCTTGCCCAGTCTGCCATAAGCCGCAATGTGGAGGCGGGCTCAATATTGCATGACGGCGGAGCGGATTGCATGGGGCTGGTGCTTGTGCGCTCAGGCAGGCTCAGGTCATATATACTCTCAGAGGATGGCCGGGAGATAACCATATACCGGCTGATAGAAAGGGATATATGCCTGTTTTCCGCCTCCTGCATGATAAAAAATATGCAGTTTAATGTTACCGTGGAGGCGGAGCGGGATTCCAGCATATGGATAATACCCACATATATGTACAAGGAGCTGGTAGAGGCTTCCCTGCCCATGGCAAACTATATAAATGACATTATGGCAGCTCATTTTTCAGAGGTGATGTGGCTGATGGAGCAGATAATGTGGAAAAGCTTTGATAAGCGCCTTGCTGCGTTTCTCCTTGAGGAGAGCGCGCTGGAGGAAACAGACAGGCTTTCCATCACCCATGAGAAAATAGCAAACCATCTGGGCACCGCCCGCGAGGTGGTCACAAGGATGCTGAGGTATTTTCAGAATGAGGGGCTGGTGAGCCTTACCAGAGGAACCGTGGAGATAACCGACAGAAAAGGCCTTGAGGCCCTGAGATAGCGATATGCAGCAAAGACCCGGCAGCGATGGTATCAGTGCGATGCGATACATTTGCTGCCGGGCCTGTTTTTTTACTCAGGAAATGAGGGAAAGCACCTGCTCCTTTGAAAGAAGGCCGGAGGTGCGGCCGGTGGGCTTGCCATCCTTTATCACCATCAGCGTTGGTACGCTCATAATGTGATACTGCCTTGTGAGCTCGGGCTGCTGGTCGATATTCACCTTGAGCACCTTAAAGCCTGTGGTCTCGCTTGCCACCTCCTCCAGTATTGGGGAAAGGGCCTGGCAGGGGCCGCACCAGTCCGCATAAAAGTCCAGCAGCACCGGTACGCTGCTCTGTAGCACCTGCTGCTCAAAGGAATCGTTTGTAATATGCTGTATAGTCATTTGACTTGACCTCCATGTATGTTTTATGGGCTTATTATAGCCTGAAGGGCAAATACATTCCGTGACAAAATCACCCATAAAGCAATTGGGGCCATATTATTACAGGTAAGCGTAAAAAAGCGTTATTCGGTTTACCAGATAGCTGGGTCAATCCCTTATCTGAGTTGCGAACTGGAAGCCAAACAGATAATATGTCCACCTGGTCACTCCGGGGAATTCATCATCGGGCATAAAGTTTCCCTTAATATCAAAGGAATATCCAAGGCCGATATATCTGCCTGAACCGCCGTCATCGGCTAAATTCGTGCCGATGCAGAATATGGGCTTTTCAAAGATATTGACCCGGCTCAGGTCTACAATACCGATTGCAAACCATAGTATGATTGCACAGATTACAGCTATGACAGTGGCTTTCTTTTTCATGGACAAGAATTCCTTTATATAGTCGATTTATTATAATTTAGCATATTTCTTCCGGCTTGTCTGAGAAATGACCGGGAATTTACACATTTATAATATTTGCAGTTTTTCTATAAAAAACATCCGCCGGGGTATCGGCGGATGTGAATGGGTATTTCGGTTATCTGTATCTTGACCTGGAGCGTGACCTGGAACGGGAGGAGCTGCGGACGCCTGAGCGGGAGGCCTTGCGGCGCCTGCGCCTTCTGCGGGAATTGCGGAGGATGACTATGCGTATTATCATAAGCACTGCGGCCACCGCAATTATTATCAGTATCCAGAACAGCCAGGGTGAGCCTTCGCTGTCAGTCTTTGTGCCATCCATAAATATGGGGCTTTCCTCGGGAGCTGCTGAGCCCACCACATTGCCTATCTCATCCACACTATTGGCGGCGATAAGGGGCATGGTAAGGAACGCCTGACCATTGCAGATGTAGGTGATGGTGCCTACCTCCTCGCCTGCGGTGATGGGGGCGGTAAGGGCTGCTGCATTATCCCGGTAGGTAACGCTGGAGGTGATAGTGGACTTGCCGGCCAGTATGCCGTCAATATAGTCCCGGGTGCCGGCGATGACCTTGCCGGTAAGGTCGGCGGTGGCGGTAAGGCCGCTGCCGCTTTCAAAGGAGCCATTGGATACGGGTATGGTCACTGAGCTTTCAAGGGCAAGCTCGCTGACGCTGAGGGTGGCGTAATTTGCAAAGCCCCAGTCAAAAAACTTGGCGGCGTTTTCAAAGCGAATGAATTTGCCGGCGCTTCCCTGGGGATCGCCAAAGGAAGCGTATATAAGCTCCACGCCGTCCTTCTGGGCAGAGGCCACAAGGCAGCGGCCCGCCTGATCGGTATCGCCGGTCTTGATGCCGGTGGCGTACTGGTATTTGTAATTTACCGCATCGGTATCCATCATGTGGATAAGGCGGTTTGAGTTTTCAAGGTGGTAGCCGTCGCTGTCCCACTCTGAGGCGGGGACGTCAAAGTATTCTGAGCCTACCACCTGGCGGAAGGTCTCATTCTGCATGGCGTAGCGGCCCAGCAGAGCCATATCGTAGGCGGTGGAGTAGTGGTCATCCTTGTGAAGGCCGTTTGGCTTTACAAAATGGGTGTTTTCCATGCCTATTTCGGCGGCCTTCTGGTTCATCAGGGAAACAAAGGCGGATTCGCTGCCCCCGATATGCCTTGCAAGCACATAGGCTGCATCGTTGCCGGATACCATCATGGTGCCGTAGATAAGGTCTATTACCCTGAGCTCCTCGTTGTTTACAAATTTCATGAGGGAGCCCCTTGTGTCATAGCCCGTGCCAACGTTTACTACCTCATACAGGTCGTCGCACATTTCGATGGCCAGTATGCAGGTCATTATCTTGGTGGTGCTGGCAGGATAGAGCTTATCCCTGGCGGATTTCTCATACAGCACGGTGCCGGTGCTTGCATCCATGAGGCAGATGTATGGAGTGCTGGCCTCAGGAGGTTCAGAGGCCAGGGCCGCACCGGGCAGCACAAGGGCCAGAGTAAATATCAGGGCCATAAGGCCGCATTTGATTCGGTTCAAGGTGTTGCATCCCTTTCAGAATAGAATGAAAAAGCTGATGTAGGCATACCATGCCAAATCAACCAATCAAGGTATTATATCAGACAGGGCGCAGATTTGTACAGCCCTGACGAAAGTTGTATATTCTTTAACGCTGGGCGGGATGTGAAAAAACGACGGCAAAGCCTGCCGCAGAAAGCTGCGGCATGGGACTCCCGGACAGGAGGGCTGCTTATCTGGGGGTATTGCCGGCCCCTTTGAAAAGACTGCATGGCCCAGGTATGCAGCTTAGGATAGGCAGCAACAGGTGCAGCGCCGCCGCAGCGTAAAATGTGGGCAGGGCGGTGCTGAGGCCCGCTCTGTAGAGGAAGGAGCCTGTGATATTGTGCATTATCTGCCAGCAGCCGGGAGCAGCAAGCACTATGCCTGCATTTATGACCATGGAGATGAGGGCCAGTATGCCCATGCATCTGCTTTCGGGCCGCTTAAACAGCCACAGCCCTGTAATAATGCAGGGTATCAGCATAAATTTTAAAAACTCCCAGCCCCAGCAAAAGCCTGTCATTTTAAAATTATATGTAAACCACGGCAAAAGCAGGGATGCGGCCGAAAGGACAAAAAGCAGCTTCAGCAGTTTAAGTGATTTCATGATCACATGGCCTCCTGATTTTTTCTGAGATTCTATCACGGGCGGCAGAATAAGGGAACTGCCTTTAGAGAATCTTAATAAACGGCCGATGTGACAGACCATGTATGTTTACAATTATCACCATTATTCAAGGTTTCAAATTATAAATATTATGGTATAATTTTTATCATAGGGGCGGTGTATGCCGCCGCCCTACCATTAAGGAGGACCGCATATGGCAAAGAGGATACTGCTGGTGGATGATGAGCCCCTTATCGTAAAGGGCCTTAAATTTGCGCTGGAGTCTGATGGATACGAAACGGACTCTGCGGAGGATGGGGAGATGGCCCTGTCCAAGATAAAATCCGGAGATTTTGACCTGATACTGCTGGATGTGATGCTGCCCAAGATGAGCGGCATAGAGGTATGCCAGGCGGTGCGTGAGGTGAGCGATGTGCCCATCATCATGCTTACTGCAAAGGGCGAGGATATGGATAAAATACTGGGCCTTGAATACGGCGCAGATGATTATATGACAAAGCCCTTCAATATCCTTGAGGTAAAGGCACGCATTAAAAACATACTCCGCCGGGCAGGCGCCGGGAGGGAGCCTGCAAAGCTTGTCATCACCGTGCGGGATATTACCATAAATATCGGCACCCGCAATGTGGATGTGGGCGGGCGCCATGTAAACCTTACTGTGAAGGAATTTGACCTACTGAATCTGTTCATGTCAAATGTGGGCAGGGTATACAGCCGGGATGAGCTGCTGGAAACCATATGGGGCTCAGACTACATAGGCGATTTTCGCACAGTGGATGTGCATATAAGGCGGCTTAGGGAAAAGATCGAGGCGGATCCTGCAAATCCGCAGTACATCATGACGAAGTGGGGAGTTGGCTATTACTTTGCTGAGTAAGCTGAAAGCCATAAAGGCTCTGGATTCCGTGCGCTGGCGCATGGTGGGGGTATACCTGCTGATAACGGTGCTGGCGCTGGTGGTGGTAAGCGGCATAGTATCCGGGCTGATGGAAGAATTTCTGGTATCCCAGCGCACACAGGCCCAGCTTGATGCCACCGCAGACCTTGCGGCTGCCATAGCGGATGACCTTTATGTGGCGGATACGGATGAGGTATTTTCATATATTGAGGAGCGGGCCCGCACCATGGGGGGCCGCATACTTGTGCTGGACTCGGACTCTGTGGTGCAGATGGATACGGCATCACGGCAGAATGGGTCCCTTTTGCCGTATCGTGAGGTGCGGGAGGTGCTGCGGGATGGCAGCGCCTCGTCATATGGCTTTCATCATGTGACCCGTGCGGCGGAGGAGGGAATATTTTCCTTCAATGAGGAGGCCATATGGGCGGTGTACTATACTGCGCCCATTGTGCAGGATGGAACGGTATCCGGTGCGGTGCTGTTTTCCGCCTCCATACAGGACGTGGTGGATAGCCTTATGGACGTTACCCAGAGCATAACTCTGGTATTCGTGATAGTGATAATCGCCATCGTGGTGGCGGTATCCATACTTTCAGGCTGGCTTGCAAGGCCTATTGCGGAGCTTACCTCAGCCATAAGGCGAATGGGCACCCAGGGCTATGTGCGGGTGGATGTGAAGGGCTCAAGCGAGATAGCGGAGCTGTGCAGCGCCTTTAACCGCATGAGCGAGCGCATAGAGACCCACGACCGCACACGCAATGAATTTGTGGCAAATGCTTCCCATGAGCTTAAGACCCCCCTTGCCACAATGAAGCTATTGTCCGAAACCATACTTTATCAGGATAACCCAGACCCGGCGCTGATGAAGGAGTTTTTCGGGGATATAAATCACGAGGTGGACAGGCTTACGCGCATAGTATCAGAGCTGCTGAAGCTGGTGCAGGAGGATTCCTCCGCAGGTGGTCTTGCCTTTGAGGCTGTGCGGCTGGATACGCTGGTAAGCGGCGTGTGCGGCAGGCTGGAGGCCCTTGCCGGCAGCAAGAATATAACTCTGAATACCAGCCTGCAGCCTGTGGAAATGCAGGGAGACAGCATGCGTCTTGAGCAGATAGTGGTAAACCTTGTGGAAAACGCCATAAAGTATACCGACGAGGGCAGCGTGGATGTGACTGTGGCAGATGAGGGAGAGTGGGCGCTGTTTGAGGTAAAGGATACCGGCATAGGCATACCCGAGGAATCCATAGAGCATCTGTTTGAAAGGTTTTACAGGGTGGATAAGGCACGCTCCCGCAGCACCGGCGGCACCGGCCTTGGCCTTTCGATAACCGAAAAGCTCATAAACCTTCATGGCGGCAGCATAGAGGTCAAAAGCAGGCTGGGAGAGGGCAGCACATTTACAGTGCGCTTCCCGGTGAAGCAGAAGGGAGAGCGGGCAAATGAAGCATAGAATAAAAGGCCTCATCGCCCTTATGATGACGCTGTGCATGGGGCTCAGCTTTGGCGGCTGCATGGGCAGGGTAATAGCGGAGGACAGCATAAAGCTGGACCTTCCTCAGATAGACCCTGAGGATGGCGTCTCAAGAGAGCTGACCGTTACGCTGTATTACAGGCTTGCCAATGAGGAATACCTTGTGGGGGTAGAGGGGCGTGTGCCGGTAAGAAGCGGAGAGCGTACCGAGGCCGCCGTAATACGGGGGCTGATGGATGGGGTATCCATGTCCTCCGGCATGACGGGGCTCATATCCTCCGCAGTATCCGTAAAGGAGCTGGAATACGACGGGGGAGTATTGTATGTGACGCTCTCCGAGGAATTCCTCAATGAAGATATAATTGCCTCCGTAAGGGAGGAGGATTACCTTAAAGAAAAGGATTACAACAATGCCGTAAAGGCCGCCACCAGGGAAATGTACCTTATCCGGCGGCTGGGCGTGCTTTCAATAGTAAATACCATTGCGGGCAGCGGGGAAAACGTAAAGGTGCAGATACTTGTTGAGCGCAATGAAAAAAACGAGCAGCTTACCCTTAATGAGCTGGGCTTTGATGGTATTGAGAATGAGCTGATACAGCCGATGGACTTTGACCAGACCGTGGTTGCCAATGAGGAGCGGATAGCGGCGTGCCTTATGGAGCACATGGTCAAGGGAGAGTACGAAAGAGCGTATGTGCTGGTCGGTGAAGATAATGACGAATACAGGCCGGCCTATGCGGATTTTGAAACTGTGATGCGGGGGCTGGGCACTGTAGCCTCGTATGAGATCACCGGCACCGGCAGCGATGAAAGGGGCACATATGTGCTGGCAAATGTAAGGCTTGTTTCATCCAGCGGCATCGTAAAGCGGGTGAGCAACGCCATGCTTTATACGGTAAAGGAAGGCAATATAAGCAAGGTGGGCTATAGCTCGCTGAAAAAACTGATGGAGAGCTGAGAATATGAAAGGGGTATACAATAAAATCGCAGCGCTGACCGGCCTGATGATGCTGGGGATTTCGCTGCTGTGCGGCTGCACAGGCAGCCAGGATGTGCTGCCCGAAATGGAGCTCAGCTCATATGTGCCCCAGAAGGGGGTGGAGCAGGCGGCATTTACGGCCCAGCTTTACTTCCTTTCGGATGATGGGCTGCATCTGTCGGTGGAGGAGCGGGAGATAGCCTATGATGGCAGCATGAGCCGGGCAGAGGCGGCGGTGCAGGCGCTCATAGATGGGCCGGAAAGCACCGTGCTTCAGGACTCTGTGCCGGGATATATGGCCATGCAGCGGGTGGAGGCCTCCTATGAGGCCTGCAATGTATATCTGCTGGCATCTCATATGCCGGATACCAGGGAATGGCTCACGGCACGGGCGGCCATTGCGGCCACGGTATTTGCCTGCGAGGATATAGCCGCAGTAAACCTGTACCTAAATGGCATGGCGCTGGGCTATTACGGCAGAGCGCTGGGAGCAATGCAGCCCATCACCACCACGCTGGATGCCCATATCACGGCCCTGCAGCAGGAATATAAAGAAATATCCCAAAGCGCCATTACAGAGGCGGGCATATATGAAAACCGTGTTGCCACGCTGTATTTTACAGACGAAACAGGCACCCTTCTCATCGCCAAAAACGTTACCCTCAATTATGACAGCACCGAGCAGAATCAGGCTATTGCCGGGCTGCTGATGAATAAGCTCATGAGCGGGGCGGCGGACCTTGAGGCTGCGCTGCCGAAGGACTTTGAGCTGGCGGGGCCTGTGCGGATAATGGCTGTAAACAGCTCTGATCAGCCGGATGACAACCCTGAGGAGGGGGATGCGCCACATCCGGATGCCATACTGCCCGGGGAGACGACGGAGCAGGAGGATACCGGGGTGGAGCGGGGTGATCCCTCGATAGCCGTATTGAGCATAATGGAGCCCCAGGAGCCATATAGCAGGGAAATAATGTGCGGAGCGCTGACCCTGACCATCACCGGATATATACCTGATATACAGGGCGTGGCCATAAATATGTACTCTGCTGATGGGAGAGTCACTTCCCTCAGTGGCGATGGCTACTTTACCCGTGAGGATTATACGGATATGATAGGCAGAATAGCCCATATGGCATACCCGAGCGCTGACGGGACTGTGCTGAAAAGGGTGCCAAGGGCCATGCACGGGGAGGATTCATATGACCCGGCGTATATATTGAAGGAGCTTTTTTCGGGCATCAGCGAAGAATATGGTACGCACCAGCATATTACGGATGATGATATAGCCGATGTATATATTACCGGCAGCACCGTGGTGGTGGACTGGAAGGCAGGCTTTGAAGAAAAACTCAGGGCCTTTATTGCCTGCGATGAATGTACCCTGCCGGCGGATACACGGGAAAGAATGTTCGTATACAGCGTGGTAAATACGCTGACGGAGCTTGAGGGAGTGAGCCGGGTATGGATGCTGGAGGATGGCAAAAAGCTGGGCGTGATGGATTGCATCTATCTTGGCAATGCCCTTATGCGTAATCCCGGGATACTGGTGGATGATTGATAATGGAGAGAATAGACGCTAATAACCGGATAGTGCTTGGAATGTCAGGCGGGGTGGATTCCTCCGTGGCGGCTCTTATGCTGAAGCGGCAGGGCTATGACGTGATAGGCGTATTCATGAAAAACTGGGAGGAAACAGGCAAGGATGGAGTCTGCACTGCCGCCCAGGATTATGAGGACGTGCGCCGTGTGGCGGATGCCGTGGGAATACCATACTATACGGTGAATTTTACAAAGGAATATCAGGAAAGGGTCTTTTCCTACTTTCTTGAGGAATATGCGGCAGGGCGCACGCCAAATCCCGATGTGCTGTGCAATTGCGAAATAAAGTTCAAGGCATTTCTGGATTTTGCCATGGGGCTGGATGCGGCGGCCATTGCCACCGGGCATTATGCACGGCTGGACAGGGCCTCTGGGCGCACGAGGCTGCTGCGGGCGCTGGATAGCGGCAAGGATCAGACCTATTTCCTTGCAGGGCTCAATCAGGCCCAGCTTTCAAAGGCCATGTTTCCTGTGGGAGAAATGCAGAAAGGGGAGCTCAGGAGCCTTGCCGCCGAGGCGGGCCTTGCTACGGCATACAAGAAGGACTCCACAGGCATATGCTTCATAGGGGAGCGCAATTTTAAAAAGTTCCTCATGCAGTATCTTCCCGCAAAGCCCGGCGATATGATAGACCTGACAGGCAGAGTGGTGGGCCGGCATGATGGGCTTATGTATTATACTCTGGGTCAGCGCCGTGGCCTTGGTATAGGTGGGCAGCGTGAGGGCAGCGGCGAAAGCTGGTTCGTAATAGGCAAGGATATGGAGAAAAACCTGCTGATAGTGCAGCAGGGTGAGCACGAGGAGCTGTTTTCTCTGGGGCTGGAGGCCGGCAGGGTGAGCTTTATTTCAGGAGAGCCGCCGGCAAGGGAATTCGAGTGCACGGCAAAATTCCGCTATCGCCAGAGCGATCAGCGGGTAAAGGTAACTATGCATGGAGATGGCTGCACCATTGATTTCATGGAGCCTCAGCGGGCGGTAACTCCCGGCCAGTGGGCTGTGCTGTATGATGGGGAGGAGTGCCTGGGAGGCGGCCCGATAGATACTGTGCGCCCCCTGAAGGAGATACGAATACAGAAAAAGTGAAGCCAGTGGGCGGAGCAAATAGGCTGTAGTCCTGAGCCATTTGCATTTGTGCGTAGGGGATGAGCTTTTTATTGAGGCAAGTCCGAAGTGGGAAACATACTTTTAAAAACCGGCCGTGACAACTATCGCCCCGTGCTCAGCAGACCTCAGGATGCAAGCTGGGAATGGGTCGGGGAGACCCTGGCAGTAATATGACTAAAAAATAAGGCCCGTGATGCTTCACGGGCCTTTGCTGTAAAGGAAAGATCATCCCTGCAGGCCTCTGGCCTGACGATACATATCCTCAACGACGATGTCATAAATCTCGCCAAGGGAGGCGCAGTATTCCAGCACCTGCCATGGCTCGTTTGTGTGGTAATGTACCTTTACAAGAGGGCCGCCGCCTACTACCAGCAGGCAGTCTCCGTGAAAGCTCTGCTCAAAATGGGCGATGATGGCATCTTCGTCAAGGTTTTCTCCTTCTATAAGGAGCTGAGTATCGTAGCGGTATTCCATATGGCGTTTATTGTTCCTTTCTGCTTATGAGCATATCAAATATAGGCTTGAATGTATCCATATCGCCGCTGGTGCAGAAGGTTATCTGGCCGCTGCCGAAGGTATTTAAGAGGCCAAGCTCATTCAGCACCCGCTCAAGCTGGCGCACGGTGCCATGGTTGCCGTCTATGAGCTTGCATTGTCCCTTGAGATGGAGCGCAGCATTGCGGCGAAATGCGTCTTTTATAAATATATAGTGGGTACAGCCCAGCACGATTGCGTCCACCTCCATGCCCTCATAGGGCGCAAGGTAGCTCTGAAAAAGGTCATCGAAGTCCTCTGCGCCTATCCGGCCTGCTTCTATGCGTTCCACAATTCCAGGGCATGGGATGCTTATCACCCTTTCGGGGTCTGGCATGCGCTGGCGAAGCCTGAGGTAACGCTCAAGGTGGGTGGTGGCGTTGGTGGCCATCATAAGCACCTTGCCGCTGCCGGGCAGGCTGCACGCTGGCTTTATGGCCGGCTCTATGCTTATAACGGGTATTGAAAACTCGCTGCGTATCTGGTTTATGCAGGTGGCAGTGGCAGTATTACAGGCTACGACTATGGCTTTCACGTTCATGTCCACCAGAGCATGGGCACAGCGGAGGGTGAGGGAGGTTATCTCCTCCTCAGTTCTGTCGCCATAGGGGGCGTTTGCGTTATCGCCGTAATATATGTAGTTTTCATTTGGAAGCAGCCTGATGGCCTCACGGAGCACGCTTGCGCCTCCAAGGCCGGAATCAAAGAAGCCCACGGGTCTGTATGACATCAAAACCTCCGCCGGGTAGTATATGCCATTATTATACTCTCATATTTTGATATGTGCAAATGAGCCCTGAAACAGGGCGTAAAATCAGCCTTCAACAAAAAAATCAAAAAACTTTTAAAAAAGTCGTTGACAAAGCGGGTAAGGTCTGGTAATATAAA
>CAYMPG010000027.1:0-24921 GCA_964392455.1 uncultured Clostridium sp.
TTGGCTTCAAGGAGATGGATTTCAAGTACAAGGACTGCAAGCGTGAGATGGACATGGTAAACAAGGCCTTTATCGAAACCATGATAGAGGGAGATGCCAATGGCCGTGGCTTCCAGTACCCCATACCCACCTACTCCATCACCAGGGACTTTGACTGGTCTCCCACGGAAAACAACAGGCTGCTCTTTGAGATGACCGCCAAGTACGGCACGCCCTACTTCAGCAACTATATAAACAGCGATATGGAGCCCTCCGACGTGCGCTCCATGTGCTGCAGGCTCCGCCTTGACCTGCGTGAGCTGAGGAAAAAGAGCGGCGGCTTCTTTGGCAGCGGCGAAAGCACCGGCTCTGTGGGCGTGGTCACCATCAACCTGCCCCGCATAGCCTACCTTGCTGCAAACGAAAAGGAATTCTATCAGAACCTTGACAGGATGATGGATATTTCTGCCCGCAGCCTCCATATAAAGCGTGAGATAATCACAAGGCTCATGAACGAGGGCCTTTACCCCTACACCAAGCGCTACCTTGGCACCTTCAGCAATCACTTCTCCACCATTGGCCTTGTGGGCATGAATGAGGCGGGGCTGAATGCGAAGTGGCTCCGGGCTGACATGACAGACCCCCGCACCCAGCAGTTTGCCAAGGATGTGCTGAACCATATGCGTGAGCGGCTCAGCGATTATCAGGAAAAGTACAACGATGAGCTGTACAATCTGGAGGCTACTCCCGCCGAGTCCACCTCCTATCGCCTTGCCAAGCATGACGTGAAGCGCTATCCAGATATCATCACCGCCGGCGGCAATGGTGGAGCTCCCTATTATACAAACAGCTCCCACCTGCCCGTGAGCTTTACCGAGGATATATTTGCCGCCCTGGATATTCAGGACGAGCTGCAGACCCTTTACACCAGCGGCACCGTGTTTCACGCCTTCCTGGGCGAAAAGCTGCCCAGCTGGGAGTCCGCCGCAAAGCTGGTAAAGACCATTGCGGAAAATTACCGCCTGCCCTATTACACCCTTTCCCCCACATACTCCGTATGCCCCAAGCACGGCTATATTTCCGGCGAGCACTTTACCTGCCCCCATTGCGGCGGCAATGCCGAGGTATACAGCCGCATAACCGGCTACTACCGCCCCGTGCAGAACTGGAACGACGGCAAGAGCCAGGAGTACAAGGAGCGCAGGGAATATAACGTGGATACAGGCTCCACCTGGCCCGGCACTGCCAAGAAGGCACAGGCTGCGCTGCCCATGCTGTTCACCACCGCCACCTGCCCCAATTGCGCCGCCGCCAAGGAATTGCTGGATGGGGCCGGCATTGGCTACACCGTTGTACTGGCCGAGGATAATAAAGACCTTGCCCGCAAGTACCGGGTAATGCAGGCGCCCACCCTGGTGATCGACAGGGACGGCACTGTGGATAAGTACGCCGGCCTTTCCGCCCTCACCGCCTTCGTGGAAAGCAGCAGGCAGGCTGGATAGGCTGATACAGGCAATTACTTGTACTTTTCTTTAAAAGAAAAGTACCAAAAGAAGCGGTCTTTCTTTAAAAGATAGATTAGTCAATGCGGAGCATTGACATAGCTCCTTGAAATCATGTGGAAAATCCAAGGATTTTCCACAAGAACCAAAGAATATAGTTTGACAGGACAGTATTAAATAAGCTGCTTTACAGCACTTTCCAAAAAGCTCCACAACGGGTGGAGCTTTTTGCGTGGGTGGAGGCGAAAAGCAGTATTCAATAGGAGGCACGCTTTTGCCTGTGGCAAAAGCCACATACCAGCAAATCACCCCAAAAGGCCGTAAGCTGTGCCCCGGGCGTGGCCATATTGCCACTTTCAGGCAAATGTTCACCACACTATCTTAGGATGAGGGTTGTTAAGGGGCTCAGCCCCTTAAGCTCCAATCCGTTTTCGGCGGCATGTACGGCGAAAACGGAACCATCCCCGAAGGGGATGGATTCGCCTGTCCGATTCCCGCCCGGTGGTGGCCGCAGCCGCCATAGGGAATCGGCTTCCCACCGAGGGGATAATCGCTCAAAATCCATAAGATTTTGAGCGAAAGCCAAAGGCGCTTTGCCGCCCGGGAGAGTCCGCAGGTTCGAGAGGCAAATTATGTAAAACCCCCGTAAGGGATTTAATCGCACATGGGCAAAGCCCCTGTGCGTCCTCACGGAAAAGCTATAGCTTTTCCGTGACCTCTAAAAATGCAACCAGATTGTGACTTTTGAATGGCTGCTGTTGACAGGCGGGGGCGTGATGCCTATAATCTCATATTGTTAGAAAGCTAAGTTTTTATTTGGATAAAGGAGGGGAGCAGCCTGTGGAAAGCGCAAGCGGAAGCGCATTTTGCCGAATAAAGGCGGTGGCCAATGCAATACGCCGCCGCATGGAGGGCATAAACATAGAAGAAAAAACTGGGCTTACCCGGGGAGAATGTGCCATAATGGGATACCTTATGGATAACGCGGATACTCCCGTATATCAGAAGGACGTGGAGGAGAAATTCTGCATCCGGGGCAGCAGCGCCACAAGGGCCCTGCAATCTATGGAGCGCAAGGGGCTGATAATAAGGAAAAGCGAAGCCCATGACGGCAGGCTCAAGCGCCTTGTGCCCACCAGCAAGGCGGATGAAATCAGCCGCTATGTAAACGGCATAATAGAGGAAACCGAGCAGCGGCTCCTCAAGGGCATATCCCAGGAGGAGCTGGAGCAGTTTCTCAATATTTGCGACAGGATATATGAAAACGTGGAGGGAGAGGTGAAGTCATGATAAAGACGCTTGCCAAAAGCATAAGGGAATACAAACGGGATACAATACTTACCCCGCTGTTTATGGTGGGGGAAGTAGTGCTGGAGGTGCTGATAACCTACCTGCTGGCGGGCCTTATAGATAACGGCGTAAACGCAGGCAATATGAGCTACACCGTGAGCCGGGGGCTGCTGCTGATAGTGTGTGCAGGGCTGTCGCTGGTATGCGGAGCCATGTCCGGAAGGTTCAGCGCCATAGCCTCCACCGGCTTTGCACGGAATCTCAGGCAGGATATGTACTATAACGTGCAGCGGTTTTCCTTTGCAAACATAGATAAGTTTTCCACGGCGGGCCTTGTTACCCGCCTTACCACAGACGTGGTGAACGTGCAGCACGCATACATGATGCTCATACGCATTGCGGTGCGCTCCCCCATAATGCTGCTGTTTTCCCTGATAATGGCCTTCAGGATAAACGGCAGGATAGCCACCGTATTCCTCTGCGCCATACCTGTGCTGGGGGTGGGCATATACCTTATAATGTCCCACGCCCATCCCGTATTTGAGCGGGTATTCCACACATACGACAGGCTGAACGCCGTGGTACAGGAAAACCTCAGGGGCATAAGGGTGGTAAAGGCCTTTGTGCGGGAGGAGCATGAAAAGGAAAAATTCAGCAGCGTATCAGGCGCCATATTCAGCGATATGTCAAAGGCCCAGAAGACCGTGGCCTACAATATGCCCCTGATGCAGGCCTGTATGTACGGCTGCACGCTGCTGGCCTCCTGGCTGGGCGCAAATATGATAGTATCCAATACCATGACCACAGGCGAGCTGATGAGCATACTTACCTATACGGCCAGCATACTCTCAAGCCTTATGATGCTGAGCATGGTGCTTATGACAATGGTAATATCCAGAGCCTCCGGAGAGCGTATAGTGGAGGTGCTGGAGGAGCAGCCCGCCATAGTAAATCCCGAAAAGCCCCTGTATGAGGTGAAGGATGGCAGCATAGAGTTTAAGGGCGTGGCCTTCCGCTATGGCCAGGGCCGCAACTGCCTGGAGGATATAAATGTATCCATCCGCTCCGGCGAGACCATCGGCATAATAGGCGGCACAGGCAGCGGCAAAACCTCCCTCGTGCAGCTCATACCCAGGCTGTATGATGCAGGGGAGGGCTCCGTCATGGTGGGCGGGGCAGACGTAAGGGAGTACGATCTGGAAACGCTGAGAAGCGCCGTATCCATGGTATTGCAGAAAAACGAGCTGTTTTCCGGCACCGTTGCAAGCAACCTGCGCTGGGGCAATGAAAATGCCACCCTGGAGCAGATGCAGCAGGCCTGCCGTGTGGCCCAGGCGGATGGCTTTATCTCCGCCCTGCCCCAGGGGTATGATTCCCCGGTGGAGCAGGGAGGCAGCAACTTCTCCGGCGGCCAGAAGCAGAGGCTGTGCATAGCGCGGGCACTATTGAAGCAGCCCAGAATACTGATACTGGATGACTCCACCAGCGCCGTGGATACCGCCACGGATGCCGCCATAAGGAGCGCATTCCGCACAGAGATGCCAGAGGTGACGAAGCTCATCATCGCCCAGCGCATAAGCTCAGTGCAGGATGCGGACAGGATACTGGTAATGGACAACGGCAGAATAGTGGATATAGGCACCCATGAGGAGCTTATGAAGCGCTGCTCAATATACATAGAGGTTTATGAATCCCAGCAGAAGGGAGGGGACTTTGATGAGTAGACAGGGCGGACCCCGTGGCCCTCAGGGCAGAAGGCCACTTAACCCACAGGACCTTAAGACCATTGGGCAAAACAGCAAAAAGACCATAAAGCGGCTTTTCGGGCTGCTGAAGCCATATAAAGGAAGGCTGATAGCGGTATTCCTCTGCATAGTGATAAGCGCAGGGGCGGGCATTGCAGGCAGTATGTTTACAAAGGCCCTGATAGACGACTATATAGTTCCTCTCATAGGGCAGCCCTCTCCGGACTTTTCCGGCCTTATAAGGGCGCTGGTATCAATGGGCTGCATATACCTTGCAGGTATGCTTGCAAACTTCACCTATAACAGGCTCATGGTGACCGTATCCCAGGGCACCATGAAGGGGGTAAGGGATAAGCTCTTTGCACATATGCAGACCCTGCCCATAGGCTATTTTGACAGCAATACCCTTGGCGACCTTATGAGCCGCTATACCAACGATACGGATACATTGCAGCAGATGCTGTCCCAGAGCATACCCCAGCTCATGAATTCCGCCATTACCATAATCGGCGTGCTGGCGGCCATGATTTACACAAGCCCCCTGCTGACCCTGCTGATACTGCTGACCCTCTGGCCCATGCTGAAGGTATCCGGCTTTGTGGCGGGCAACAGCTCAAAGTACTTTTCACTCCATCAGCAATCCCTTGGCGACGTGAATGGCTACATTGAGGAAATGATAAACGGGCAGAAGGTGGTAAACGTATTCTGCCACGAGCACAAGGCCAAGGAGGAATTTGACCAGAAGAACGAGGCCCTGAGAAAGAACGCCTCCACTGCAAACGTATTTGCAAATATCCTAATGCCCATACTTGGCAACCTGGCCCATGTGCAGTATGTGCTCATAGCCATAGTGGGCGGCCTTATGGCCATAGCGGGCGTGGGCGGCATGAAGCTGGGCGCACTTGCGAGCTTTTTGCAGCTGTCAAAGAGCTTTAATATGCCTATAAATCAGCTTTCTCAGCAGCTCAATTCCATTATGCTGGCGCTGGCCGGTGCAGAGCGGATATTTGACCTGATGGATCAGCCCTCTGAAATAGACCAGGGCAGCGTGGTGCTGGTAAATGCAGAGCGGGATGGGGATACCCTCAGGGAGACCTCCAGCCACACCGGCATATGGGCCTGGAAAAAGCCCGATGGAGAGCTGGTAGAGGTAAAGGGAGATGTGCGGCTTACGGATGTGGACTTTGGGTATACACCTGAAAAGACCGTGCTGCACGACGTGACCCTATACGCAAAGCCGGGCCAGAAGATAGCCTTCGTAGGCTCCACCGGCGCAGGCAAGACCACCATTACAAACCTTATAAACAGGTTTTACGAAATACAGGATGGTGAGATCACCTATGACGGCATAAATATAAAGGATATAAAGAAGGACGATCTGCGCCACAGCCTTGGCATGGTGCTGCAGGAGGTAAACCTCTTTACCGGCACCGTGCGGGACAATATCCGCTACGGCAAGCTGGATGCCACCGATGAGGAGGTGGAGCAGGCCGCAAAGCTGGCCAATGCCCATGATTTTATCATGCGGCTGCCCAAGGGCTACGATACCATGCTGGAGGGAGACGGCAGCGGCCTGTCCCAGGGCCAGCGGCAGCTCCTTTCCATTGCGAGGGCAGCCTGCGAGGATGCCCCGGTATTGATAATGGATGAGGCCACAAGCTCCATCGATACCCGTACCGAAAGCATAGTGCAGAGCGGTCTGGACAGGCTCATGCAGGGCCGCACAGTGTTCGTCATAGCCCACAGGCTATCCACCGTGCAGAACTCCAATGCCATAATGGTGCTGGAGAAGGGCCGGATAATCGAGCGTGGCGACCATGATGACCTTATCGCCGCAAAGGGCAGGTATTATACGCTGTATACGGGGCTACAGGCGTAGCCTGACGGCTTTCGCTCAAAATCGTCGCTTCGCTTTGGATTTTGAGCGAGGGTCACGGAAAAGCTATGGCTTTTCCGTGAGGGCGCACAAATGCCTAAGGCATTTGTGCGATTAAATCCCTTACGGGGGCTTTTACATGATTTGCCTATAAACCCTGCGGGGTTTACCGGGCGGCAAAGCGCCTTCGGCTTTCGCAGAAAAACTTTGGTTTTCCTGCGATTATCCCCTTCGGGGGGAGCCGATTCCCTATGGCGGCTGCGGCCACCACCGGGCGGGAATCGGACAGAAGAACCCATCCCCAAAGGGGATGGTTCCGCATTTGCCGCACAGGTCAGCAAATGCGGATTGGACTTTAAGGGGCTGTGCCCCTTAACAACCCCGTTGCAGGGGTTGGAAGCTACAGCACCACGAGCCTCCCTTCCTCCGCGCCTAGACCTGCCTGCGGCAGGGGGCGCTATGTACAGGCCTGCGGGCCTAGTGTGTAAAGGGAGGTGGCAATGAGCGATAGCTCATTGACGGAGGGATTGTAAAAGCTGGAATTGCATATACAGCTTCTTTAATCTGTATACGCTAACTCAGGGGTGTCATTGCGAGGAGCGAAGCGACGTGGCAATCCGTACCCTTTCGCCCTCATGGCGAAAGACGTCAGCAAATGCGGATTGGAGCTTAAGGGGCTGTGCCCCTTAATAATCCCGTTGCAGGGGTTGGAAGCTACAGCACCACGAGCCCCCCTGCCGCAGTCCCGGTTTCACCGGGGAATTCAATCGAACAAATGTTTCACGTGAAACATCACCCTATTCCACACCATGGAGAGATAATATGAACAAACTGCTTAGCTGGATAAAGAGCCACAGGAAGCTCACCATATTCATTATAGTGGCGGCGCTGCTGCTTACCGGCTTCCTTGTGATACGGAGCAAGGCGAGGGAGGCCATGAACGCCTTTGCGGGCATGGCTGAGGAAACGGCCTTTGTGGAGCGGCGCAGCATACAGAGCAGCGTGTCCTCCACAGGGGAAATAATCAGCGACAATACCCGCAGCATATCCGCAGACCTTACCGGCCTTACGGTGCTTACCGTGGATGTGGAGGTGGGGGATGTGGTGGCCGCCGGGGATACCCTTTGCACCTTTGATACGGAGGATCTGGAGGATAGCCTTGAGGATGCGGAAAAGACCCTCTCCGCAGCCGAGACCCAGAGCCGGGTATCCGTAAACAGTGCGGAGCGGGCGCTGGAAATGGCCATCGAGACTAAGAATTACCAGATAGAATCCGCTGCCCGCAGCGTAATTTCAGCGGGGGAGGCCTATGACAGGGCTTCGGATAGCTACGATGAGCTGAGCGCCGCCGTAAGCAGCGCAAAGGCCGCCCTGGATAATGCGGCGGCAGAGCTGAATGCGGTATCCGGCCCCGTGGAAAGCACGGCGGAATACCAGGCCGCCGAGAAGGCCCGTGCCGATTACAATGCTGCCCTTACAGCCTACAATGGCTATGTGGAGGATGGCACAAAGACTCCTGAGGAAAATGCCGCAGCAAAGCAGACCCTGCTGGATGGGGTGACTGCCGCCGAGGGGCAGCTCACCTCTGCCGAGGCAGCCCTCACCGCCCTTGACCTTGAGGGTAGGCGGGCCTCTGCCCAGGCGGCATACTCTGCCGCCCAGAAGGCCTATGATACCGCCTCATCCTCTCTCAGCTCCGCAAAAAGCGGGGTGGATTCCGCATGGAATGCCCTTGAGAGCGCACAGGCCGCCTATGAATACACCGTGGCCTCCCAGCAGACCTCCTATCAAAACAGCAGGGACAGCCTGAAAAGCACAAGGGCCAGCGCCGGCGTAGCCACAATCCAGCAGGAAAACGCCGTGGATAGCTATAAGGAGCAGCTTGAAAAGGGCGCCCTTACCGCCAGCATAGGCGGCACGGTGACGGCTGTGAATATAAAGGAGGGGGAGCGCTATGGGGGCGGCAGCCTCTTTACCATACAGGATTGTCAGGCGCTGGTGGTATCCGCCGAGATAGACGAGTATGATATTGCGGATATTGCCCTTGGTATGAAGGCCGTGTTTAAGACCGATGCCACAAGGGATGAGCAGCTTACAGGCCAGGTGATATTCATTTCCCCCACTCCCACCCCGGGCAGCGATGTTACCTACCAGGTAAAGGTCAGGATAGATTCAGATACCACCAGGCTCAGAATAGGCATGAACGCCAAGCTGAATATCATCCTTGAGGAAACCGGCAATGTGCTTACTGTGCCCTATGATGCCATCCAGCAGGATGAAAACGGAAACGATGTAATATACGCCGTGGAGCACACGGAAAACGGCGGCGTAATAAAGACCGCCATACCTGTGACCGTAGGCGTGGAGGGGGACTACTATGTGGAGGTCAGCGGGAATATTACAGAGGGAATGGAAATATCCCTGCCCACAGATGAGGTGATAGACTTTATGGCCATGCGGGAGGAAATAATCGCCTCCAGGGGCAGCTGATTATGGAAGAAGCAAGGAGCATGATATCCCTCAGGGGGATAAAAAAGCGTTTCTTTGAGGGCACGGAAAATGAGATAGAGGTGCTCAAGGGCATAGACCTTGATGTATATAAGGGGGAGTTTGTATCCATAGTTGGTGCATCCGGCTCTGGTAAATCCACCCTTATGAATATTATCGGCGCTCTGGACAGGGCCAGCGAGGGCAGCTACGTGCTGGATGGGGTGGATATAGGCTCTGCCAATGACAACAGCCTCTCTGCCATACGCAATAAAAAGATAGGCTTCGTCTTTCAGACCTATAACCTTATTCCCCGCACAAACGCCCTGAAAAACGTGGAGCGGCCCATGCTTTATGCAGGCACCCCCGGCGGGGAGCGCACCCAGCGGGCAAAGGAGCTGCTGGAGATGGTGGGCATGGGGGAGCGGATGAAGCACAATCCCGATGAGCTTTCCGGCGGCCAGAAGCAGAGGGTGGCCATAGCCCGGGCCATGGCAAACAGGCCGGCGATTCTTCTTGCCGATGAGCCCACCGGCGCACTGGATAGCCACACCGGCCGCCTTATAATGGATATATTTCACCGGCTGAACAGGGAGCAGGGCATGACCATAGTGCTTATTACCCACTCTACGGAGCTTGCGGAGGAGACCGGCCGCATATTCACCCTTATGGATGGGGAGATAATAGACGAAAGGAAGGGCAGCCTATGCTGATATGGGAAAACATTCTGCTGGCCCTTTCCGGCCTCAGGGCAAATAAGATGCGGGCCTTTCTTACCATGCTTGGCATTATCATAGGCATAGGCTCTGTTATCACCATAATGACCCTTGGGGAATCCGTTACCAGCTCCTTTACCTCCTCCATGCAGTCACTGGGCGCAAATAACGTTACCGTGGCCATACAGCCAAAGCAGGATGACGAGGAGGCGGATGCCTTCAGCGGCATGGCCTTTATGGCCCGTGGCTCATACACTGCCCCTCAGGATAAGGATTATATCACCGAGGAAATGATAGCCGCCCTCAGAGATTCCTACGGGGAGGATATGCTGGGCATATCCATATCCGAAAGCGCAGGGGAGGGCAGGGCAGAGGATGGCAGGCTCTATGCAAACCTTACCGTTACCGGCGTAAATGGGGATTATTTCCTTTCAAATGAGCTGGATATGCTGGCGGGCCGTATGCTTACCGAAAAGGAGCTGGCGGGAGACAGGCAGCTTGCCATGGTATCGGATAAGCTGGTGAATAACCTCTTTGGCGGGGATTGTGAGGCCGCCGTGGGCCGCAGCATAGAGGTGACCACTGGGGATAGCTTTTACAGCTATACCATCGTTGGCGTGTATGAATACACCATGAGCATATACAATATGCAGCTTGGGGCAGAGAAGGATATACGCACCGAGCTGTATATCCCCCTTGGGGCAGCCCGGGCGGCCATACATTCCACCGCCGGCTATTCCTCCATTACCGCCATAACCGCCCCCGGGGTGGATTCCACCCGCTTTGCATCCAGGGTGGAGCGCTTCCTCAATGCCTTTTATCGCAATAACAGGGATTATGAGGTAACGGCCTTCAGCATGGAGAGCATGGTATCGGAGTTTACCTCGGTTCTTGGCACCATTGAGACCGCCGTTTCCGTAATTGCAGGCATTTCCCTGCTGGTGGGCGGCATAGGCGTAATGAACATTATGCTGGTATCCATTACCGAGCGCACCAGGGAAATAGGCACCTGCAAGGCCCTTGGGGCAACCAATGGCTCAATACGGCTCCAGTTCATAATAGAGTCCGTAATAATCTGCCTGATAGGCGGCGCCCTTGGGGTGGCGCTGGGCGTGACGGCGGGCGGCCTTGCAAGCAGCGCCCTCGGCTTCCCCACCAGCGCCAGCTTTAAGAGCATAGCCATAGCCCTGCTGTTCTCAATGTCCATTGGCGTATTCTTTGGCTACTATCCTGCCAACAAGGCCGCCAATATGGATCCCATAAACGCACTGAGATACGAATAAATCCCCTAAAATAAAAAAGTGGCCGCTTCACTGAAGCGGCCGCTTTTTTCTATTGCTCGGATATGAATTTGAGTATCATGTCTGTCATTTCCTCCGCAGTCTCTGCCTGGGTGGCGGCCACGCGAAAGGCGGAGGCCCCCCTCATGCCACGAACGTAGTAGGCGATGTGCTTTCGCATTTCCACTACCGCCCGGTCTCCCTTGTGGGCCACTATGCCCTGTATGTGCTGTATGGCTATCTCCATGCGCTGGGCATTGGTGGGGGGAGTATAGTCAAGGCCGGCCATTGCGGCCTTTATCTCGGGGAATATGAAGGGATAGCCCAGTGCGCCACGGCCTATCATTATGCCGTCGCAATGGGTCTGCGCCCGGAGGGCCAGTGCAGAGGCTGCATCCGTCACGTCTCCATTGCCTATCACGGGTATTTTTGCCTGGGCCTTGACCTGGGCAATGGCGTTCCAGTCCGCAGTGCCGGAGTACATCTGCTCCCTTGTGCGGCCGTGGAGGGTGAGCATGGCTGCGCCGGATTGCTCCATGAGCCTTGCAAATTCAAGGTAATTCTGTGAGCCCTCGTCCCAGCCCTTGCGGAATTTTACGCTTACCGGCAGGGTGGAAGCCTTTGCTACCGCCTCAACCACCCTTGCAGCCTGGCAGGGCTCCTTCATAAGGGCGCTGCCCTCGCCGTTGCCGGTTATCTTTGGGGCGGGGCAGCCCATGTTTATGTCTATCAGGGCCACTGCGCCCTGGCTTTCGTCGCATATGCGCCTTGCCATATCCGCCATTATGTCAGGCTCCCGGCCAAATAGCTGAATGGCGCAGGGTCGCTCCTTGGGAGAGGTATCCAGCAGCCGTATGCTTTTGCCGCCGTAGCTCAGGCCCTTGGCGCTGACCATTTCGCTGAAGGTCAAATCGCACCCCTGCTCCCGGCAGATGGCCCGGTAGGTCATGTCTGTAAAGCCGGCCATGGGGGCCAGCATTATTGGGTATCCGTCAAATGGCAGCTTCATGGGCTATTGGGGCTGGGGCGTGGCCAGCAGGGAATAGTCCGGCGTGGGGGCGGGGGCCTCCTCCGGGCTGTTTACCAGCAGCAGCATATCGTTTATATACCAGCGGCCGTCGATTTTTGTGAGCTTTACGTTGTATACGGCGGCGGGCCATTCGGGCATGGTGATGCCCTCGGGCGCGCCCTCATTTGGGCTGCCGGATATGGAAAGCAGCTTTTCGTATACCTTTACCGTGGCATTCTTATACCAGGGCAGCACGAAAAGGTTTTTTATCTCTATTTTGTATATGAAATTGGTCACCTTAAAGTCCCCGTACTCTCCATCGTAGAGGGCGGGGTCCTTGGCCACAAAGTCCTGGGTAAAGTATTCTGTAAGGGTATTTATATCGCCGCCCTGCAATATGTACTGGGCCCGCAGCTCCAGCCCCTCGGTCACCAGTATATACAGGCTGCTTATGTGCATGGCGGTAACGAATACCCCCAGGCACAGCACTATCACCAGCACAACGCTCAGCAGGGTACGCAGCAGGTACCATATGGAGCGCCGGGCTATGGCGTATTGATTGCGTGACATGCTCAGCTCCTCATTTCCCGTATGTTTCCTTTTAATATGATAGCATATCCTGCCTGTGTAAGCAAATGAACAGATTGTGAGGAATACCGGGGGGTAAAATTCCTCCTTGACTCTCACACCGTGGGAGGCATTACAATGCACATGAGCTCAAAAAAGACCGGATCCGGAGGAAGCATATGCTAAAAATAGGAGAATTTTCAAAGCTGTCCAGAGTAAGCATACGGATGCTGCGCTATTATGACGAGATGGGGCTATTGAAGCCCGAGCATATCCATCCCGATTCCGGCTATCGTTATTACAGCGAAGGCCAGCTCCTTACCGCAGGGCGCATCAGGTCTCTCAGGGACATGGGCTTTGGCCTGTGCGCCATAGGTGAGCTGCTGGCCCGGTATGAGGATAAGGCTGCCCTTGAGCGCTGCCTGCTGATGAGGCGGGCGGAGCTTTTGCAGGAGCGGGAGGAGGCGGAGCAGCGTTTGCGGCTGCTGGACACGGCCCTTGAAAGGCTGAGAAAGGATGAAATAATGAAGTATGATGTTACCGTAAAGACCATACCCGCCCGCTACGCCGCCACGGTGCGCGCCGTGATACCCGCATATGAAAGGGAGGGGCTGCTGTGGCATACCCTTATGAAGGAAACAAAGCCCCTTGGCCTTGTGCAGGCTGACCCCTGCTGTTGCTGCGCCGTGTTTCACGACAGGGAGTACAAGGAGGCGGATGTGGAGGTGGAGGTGCAGCTTGCTGTAAAGGGCAGCTATCAGGATACGGAGAATGTGCGGTTCTGCACCCTGCCCGAGGTCACCGTGGCCTCTGCCGTATGCAGGGGCTCCTACGATCAGCTTGGGGATGCCATGGGGGCAGTTGCCCAGTGGGTCACGGATAACGGATATGAGTTTTGCGGCCCCGCCTTTGATATTTACCACGTCAGCCCCTACGATACCAATAACCCCGATGAATACGTTACAGAGCTGTGCTATCCCGTAAGGAAGCTGTAGCCTGACCTGCCCCCCGGAGAATGTGCCCTGTTTTCTCCGGGGGATAATCATATCCGGAATACCCCTTTCGAGCGGCCCTCCTTTGGCTTGAATATGGGAAAATTCTGTGGTAAAATCCAATCATCTATAGCAACAGCATATAAAAGGAGTTATCACTATGAAAAACGTATACGATGTGCTGGCCGAAAGAGGCTTTATCAAGCAGTGCTCCCATCCGGATGAGCTGTATGAGCTGCTGGGCAGGGAGAGGGTAGCTTTTTATATTGGCTTTGACCCCACCGCAGACAGCCTGCATATCGGCCACTACGTAGCCCTTATGACCATGGCCCATATGCAGCGGGCGGGCCATCTGCCCATAGTGCTGCTGGGCGGCGGCACCGCCGTAATAGGCGATCCCTCCGGCAAGAGCGATATGCGCCGCATGATGACCCTTGATGAAATAGATCACAATGCCCAGTGCTTCCAGAAGCAGATGGGCCGGCTCATAGATTTTTCCGAGGGCAAGGCCATCGTGGTCAACAATGCGGATTGGCTTCGCTCCCTCAATTACCTTGACTTTATGCGGGATATAGGCGTTCATTTCTCCGTAAACCGCATGCTTACCTTTGAGTGCTACAAGCAGCGCATGGAAAAGGGCCTCACCTTCTTTGAGATGGGCTATATGCTCATGCAGAGCTATGACTTCCTGGAGCTGAACAGGCGCCATGGCTGCGTGCTGCAAATGGGCGGCGATGACCAGTGGAGCAATATGCTGGGCGGCGTGGAGCTTAACCGCAAGAAGGAGCAGCGCCCCGCCTACTGCCTTACCACCAGCCTCCTTACCACCAGCGAGGGCAAGAAGATGGGCAAAACCGAGAAGGGTGCCCTGTGGCTGGATGCCAATAAGACCAGCGTTTACGATTTCTATCAGTACTGGCGCAATGTTGACGATGCGGATGTGGAAAAGTGCCTGAGCCTGCTTACCTTTATCCCCATGGAGGAGGTTAAGGCCCTGTGCGCCGAGGGGGGCGCTGCCCTCAATAACGCAAAGCGGGTCCTTGCCTTTACCCTTACCGAGCAGGTGCATGGCACCGAGGAGGCCACCAAGGCCCAGACTGCTGCCGAGGCTCTCTTTGGCGGCGGCGGAGACCTGTCCAATATGCCCACCGTTGCCCTTACTCCCGATGATATTCAGGCCACCGGCCTCAGAGTCACAGACCTGCTGGTGCTGGGCAAGCTTGCAAAGAGCAAATCCGATGCACGCAGGCTCATAGAGTCCGGCTCAGTGCAGGCGGATGACGTTAAGGTGGAGGATGTATACGCCACGGTTGACGAGGCAAAGCTCTCCGAGGGCATTATCCTCAAGAAGGGCAAGAAGGGCTTCGTGCGGGTAGTGCGGGGTTAAATGACAGGCTACCGGTCAGTGGACAAATGCTCCGAAACGGAGTACATCATAAACCGCTCACGCTTTATAGGGCGCTGCTTCCCCGTTGACAGCGAGGAGGCAGCCCTTTCCCTGCTGGGAGATATACGCAAAAAGCATTGGGATGCCACCCATAACTGCTTTGCCTACCGCATAGGCCAGTCTGCCGCAATAGCCCGCTTTTCGGATGACGGGGAGCCGGGGGGCACCGCAGGCATGCCCATAATGGAGGTGCTCCGCTCAAAGGAGCTTACAAACGTGCTGGTGGTGGTCACAAGGTACTTTGGCGGCATACTGCTGGGGGCAGGGGGCCTTGTAAGGGCGTATTCCCACAGCGCAGCGGAGGCAGTGGCTCAGGCGGGCAGGGTATATTACCGCCCTGCGGCGGAGCTTCAGGTGGCCATGGATTATTCCCGCTATGGCAGCCTTGAGCAGTATATAAGGGAGGCAGCCCAGGTAAACAATGTGGACTTTTCCGACAGAGTGACCATGGCCGTATCCGTTGCACAGGAGGAGCTTGCCTCCTTCATAAAGGAAATGACAGAGCGCAGCGATGGAAGGTGCATCCCGGAGGTCACCGGGGAGGGCTGCATAAAAGTGAGAGAATTTTAAATTTTCATGGGGGATACTGGCGCAAATAGCCATAGTATTATATAATCAGGATGAGTTGGTGTGCCCGTTCCTCTCGGGGGGCAGGAGCATACAGGCTCATCCGGTTTTTTTATTTTATCGTATATTTATCAGGAGCTGAGTTGATTATGCTAAAAAGGATGATACCCTTTATTCTGGCGGCTGCCATGATATTCACCATGGGAGCGGCGTCCGCCTCATCCTCCGCATCTGCGGCGGCGGTGCCCGTATCCATGACCGTAGCCGGTGAGGGCACCATCACGGTCACGCTGGTAAATGAAAACCAGCCCGCAGAGGATGGCAGCGGCACTTCCCTTACGGATATCGCCATATACTCCCCGCTGTATCCCGAGATGTACTTCTCCACTGAGGGGGCATCGGTGCCGGCAGGGGAAAGCAAGGGCTTTTCCTGCAAGTATTTCTTCACCGAGGAAATGCTGGATACCGATATACCCCTATCCGCAAGCTGGATAGAGGGGGATAAGGCCCGGGGCAAGGACCTTACCGTAAAGGTGCAGCGCACCAAGGCCTCCACCGTGTCCCTTACCCGGGTGGCAAGCTCAAAGCAGGCCTCCCCCGGCGAGGAGATCACCCTTACCTATACCATCACCAATACCGGCATGACCCCCATTACCGTTACCTCCCTTGTGGATAGGGATATAGCGGGCAAAAGCTCCATAATCACAGAAAAGTTCACCCTTGAGGGGGGCATGAAGCATGACCTGCCCTATGTGTACAAGATGGGCCGCAATACCGTGGAATCTGCCCCCGTGCTTACCTATAAGGATGATGCCACCGGGGAGCAGATGACTGCCGAGGCCTCAGCCATGACGCTGGGCATGGTAAGCTCAAAGATATCCGTGGAGGTGCTTCAGGGGGAGGCCACCGCAAGCGGCGTAATGTTCACCCTGAATCTTACCAATAACGGCAATCAGCGCATCAGCGGCATAGTCATTACCGACGATCTGGGCAACAGGGTAAATCCCGAGGCCTTTGCCCTTGCGGTGGGCGAGAGCCGCCAGCTCACCTATAACGTGCTTACGGATACAGAGCGGTATGTGGTATTCAATATCTCCGGCGAAACCGCCTCAGGGGATGATTACGAGGATAAGACCAAGAGCTACGTTGTAAGAAAATATATCGACCCCAGCCTCCTTGGCATAGAGCTTGCCGCCTCAGTTACCGAAACGCTGAACTCCGCAGGCTCCGTGGAGGTAAAGTTCGATATCAACAATACCGGCACCATGGAAATGAAGGAGCTGGTAATATCCGAGGTCACTGTGGAAATAGATTCCGAGGGCGCCCAGCAGCAGAAGCTCAATGAGCTTTACCGGGCGGATACCCTGCCCACCGGCGCCTTTTCCACCGCCGTTACCCTGTATGTGGGCCAGCCCAGGGATCTTACCTTCCTTGTGGAAATGAGAGACCCGGCCGGCAATCCCTATAGCTACAATGCCTACGTTACCGCCGAATATCTTGGCGTGGGCAATGTGGAGGAAACGCCGGATGCCCAGCAGAGCGCCATCAATACCCTTGGCGCATCGGTGGGGGATTCCATAAACCGGGCGCTGACCATTGCGCTGATAGTGCTGGCAGTGCTGGTGGTGATATCCGTTGCAGCCATGATTGTGCTTTCCCAGCTTGAAAAGAAGCAGCGCCGCGAGGCTGCCCGCAGAAGGGCCGCAAGGGAACGGCGGGCAAGGCTGGAGCAGGATATGGCCCGGGAAAATCAGCGCCGCAGGGAGTAGGCCGGGCGGGCTTATCCCCACAAATAAAAGCATACAAAAAGCCGCCTGCATGGCGGCTTTTTCTGCGATATGCGCCGCATTGCTTACGCAAGGCTGCGGCCACCTCGTCGTCGCGGACTACGCTCTGTTCGCAGCCATATCCCATGGATTTGACTTCTCACACGCTCCGTCGCTCCTCCTCTTTCGCTCAAAATCGTCGCTGCGCTTTGGATTTTGAGCGAGGGTCACGGAAAAGCTGTGGCTTTTCCGTGAGGGCACACAAGGGCTTTGCCCATGTGCGATTAAATCCCTTACGGGGGTTTTTACATGATTTGCCTCTTGAGCCTGCGGGCTCTCCCGGGCGGGAATCGGACAGGGGAACCCACCCCCTTCAGGGATGGTTCCGCATTTGCCGCACATGTCAGCAAATGCGGATTGGACTTTAAGGGGCTGTGCCCCTTAACAACCCGCAGTGTAAGTGGGTATAGTGAACAATTGTCCGGAAGTGTCATTGCGAGCCAGTCCAGAGACTGGCGTGGCAATCCGAACCCTTTCGCCCTCAGGGCGAAAGATGTCAGCAAATGCGGATTTAACCTTAAGGGTCTGTGTCCCTTAACAACCCCCTTTGCAGGGGTTGGAAGTTACAATGCCATGAGCCTCCCTTCCTCCGCGCCTAGACCTGCCTATGGCAGGGGGCGCTATGTACAGGCCTGCGGGCCTAGTGTGTAAAGGGGGCTGTCGGAGCAGCCGACTGAGGGATTGTCTTTGAAGCATGGAATGATGCTGCATTTCAGATGTGTTTCCTTACAACCCCACCGGCAAATGACATACGTCATTTGCCACCTTCCCTTACACAGGGGAGGCTCGTGTTGCCTATACATCTACACATGAGACTCGTACTTCCTATCCCCCGCCGGGGAGGCTCATGTGTCCTATACAACCTTATTCGTATTTCCACCCACGCAAAAAGGCCCATTCGTCATGGGGCTTTTTGGAAGATGCTGAAAAGGGGCTTATTTAATATTGTCCTCTCAAATTATATCTTTCGCTTCCTTTCTTTAAGAAAGGAAGCAGGGGTGCAGGGGACAGCGTCCCCTGCAAAGATAACCCAATAAATGCAATAAAGAGCACGCCGGCGGGGCGAATCTGCCGCCGATGGCAAGGAATTGTGACAATGTTGCAAAGTGGATGAAGGGCGGAGAAATTTATGCTAAAATCAACCTGTATGATGAAATTCGACTCAAGAAGCAGCAAATACAAGGCACCCTTCGGCGGGGTAAACCCCGGCCAGCAGGTGCGCTTTTTCGCCGAGACCCACAGGCAGGATATAGATATATTCCTCAGGCTGTGGGTGGATGACCATGAGGTAATGATAACCGGCCGGCGCATAGATGGCGGTGTGGAGTTTTACTACACGCCGGAGCATACCGGCATAGTGTGGTATTACTTTGTGATATACGCTCCCGAGGGCTGTAAGTATTACAGCGGCCATGGTGGAGAGGGGCAGATGTACGACTATCCCCCGGATTCATACCAGCTTACGGTTTACCGGCAGGATTATGCCACCCCCGAATGGTTTCGCAGCGGCGTGACCTATCAGATATTCCCGGATAGATTTTTCCGGCCGGGGGAGGTGCTGGGCCTTGAGCGGCACAGGGAGCTGGGCCACAGGGTGCGTGTGCATGAAAGCTGGAGCGAGGAGCCGGATTATCTGCCGCTGCCCGGGGAGAAGCATTATTCCCCCATGGATTTCTTCGGGGGCAATCTCTGGGGGGTGGCGGAAAAGCTGCCCTACATAGCTTCGCTGGGGGTAAACTGCATATACCTTAATCCCATAGTGCTGTCCGATTCAAATCATCGGTATAACACGGCGGACTATATGGAGGTGGACCCCATGCTGGGGGGCAATGAGGCGCTGAGCCACCTGGCCGCAAAGGCAAGGGAGTATGGCATACGGCTCATGCTGGATGGGGTGTTTTCCCATACGGGGGATGACAGCGTATACTTTGACAGATACGGCAAATTTGGCGGCGGCGCCTGCAGCGACCCCGCTTCCCCATACCGGGAGTGGTATTCCTTCCGGGAGTATCCCACCAAATACCGTAGCTGGTGGGGCTTTGAAACACTGCCTGAGGTGGAGGAAATGACTCCCTCCTATATGGAATTCATAGCATCGGTGCTCAAGCGCTACGCCGATGACGGGGTGACCTCCTGGCGGCTGGATGTGGCAGATGAGCTGCCGGATGAATTTATAGAGTACATCCGGGCCAGAGTAAAGGAGAACGACCCGGAGGGCGTGCTGCTGGGCGAGGTGTGGGAGGAGGCCTCCAACAAGCAGGCCTACGGCCACCGCCGCAAATATGTGGATGGCAGTGAGCTGGATAGCGTAATGGGCTATCCCTTCCGCAGCGCCATGATAGACTTTTTCCTTGAGCGCATTGACGGCGCAGCCCTTGCGGACAGGCTGCTGTGCCTTATGGAAAACTATCCCCGGCCCTTTTATTACGCACACCTGAACCTTATGGGCAGCCATGACGAGGTGCGCCCCGTTACCGCCCTTGCAGGGGCTCCCCGCCGGGGGGATGTGCCCCGGGAGCAGCAGGCGGAGGTGGTCTTTACCCCGGAGGAGATGGAATACGCCCGCAATCGCTTTATGCTGGCGGCGGCAATACAATACACCATGCCCGGCGTGCCCTGCCTGTACTATGGGGATGAGGCCGGCCTTTACGGCATGGCAGATCCCTTCAACAGGGGCACCTACCCCTGGGGCCATGAGGATACAGACCTTGTAAAGTACTTCCAGACCCTTGGTCAGGCCCGCCGCACTTTGCCCGGGCTTACCCGGGTGGGCTGCGCCATGTGGGGCGGCGGCAATGTATTTGCCCTGTGCCGCCACGGGGTGCTTACTATTGTAAACAGGGGAAAAAAGACCCGCCTTGCCCTTGACGCAGGGGCCTTTGCAGGGGATATGGAGGCGGAGCTTGAGGGCAGCTATCGTGATCTAGTTACCGGCACCCGCTATGAAAGCATAAGGGGCAGCCTTATCCTCCCCGCAGAAACTGCCATGATACTTATCAGGGAATAAATAAACAGAGGTGTTATCAATATGAACAGATGGCTCCAGGGCAGATACGGATTTGACCGGTTCAGCCGCAGCCTCGTTATTGCAGGGCTTGTGGTATCTGTAATATCCTGGTTTTTCGGCAGGGCAGCAGCAGGCGTGTATTATGGGCTCAGGGGCGTTACCCTTGCCCTTTTCGGCTTTGCACTGTTTCGTATGTTCAGCCGCAATTTTGCGGCCCGTCAGCAGGAGCTGGCCCGGTATATGGCTCTTGAGCGCAGGGCCCGGAGCTGGTGGCAGAATATATCCATGCGCTGGAAAAACCGGGCGAATATCCGCCGTGACAGAAAGGCCTACAAGTATCTGGCCTGCCCCCAGTGCATGCAGAAGCTGCGTGTGCCCAGAGGCAAGGGGCGCATAAGGGTCACCTGCGCCAAGTGCGGCAACAGGTTTGAAGCCAAGAGCTGATGATGGCGTTCTTTCTTTAAAAGAAAAGTACCAAAAGGTATGGTTCTGGATGGTTAATACCAAATAGGCAGCTTTATAGCATTGTTCCAAAAGCCTCATGACGGATGAGGCTTTTTGCATGGGTGGGGATAGGATAGGGGAGCGCAGCACTTCACGGCAGGTGAATAAGCCGCACTGCTCCCCGCCATTTATGAAAGAATCTTTACACAGGGTACATATATAATTTACTTCTAACTTCTGTACAATTTCGGCGTTTTGGATTATCATTGAAATGGAGTATTATGACAGGGGACTTATATGGAAAGACTGTATTTTATAGTTAACCCCACTGCAGGGGCAAGCAGGGCAGATGATGCCTTCAAGGAAGTCCAGACCATGCTGGATGATATAAACATGGATTACTCCTTCGACTATACCCAGTATAAGGGCCACGCCACTGAGCTGGCAGTTGCGGCGGTAGAGCGGGGAGAAAAGTACATAGTATCCGTGGGCGGAGACGGTACCCTTAACGAGGTGGCTCAGGGGCTGGTGAATACCGATGCAGTGCTGGGGGTGCTGCCCTTTGGCACCGGCAATGACCTTGCAAAGGCCCTTAAGCTCCCCACAGATCCACGGGAGGCACTTACGGTGCTGCTGCTGGAATCCCCCCGCAGGATGGACGTGGGCATTGCAAATGACAGGATGTTTTTCAATGAATCCGGCTTTGGCTTTGATGTGGATGTGCTTATCGCCACGGAAAAGTACAAAAAGCGCTTCAGGGGGATGATACCATACCTTCTTGGCATAATCCACAGCCTTACCCACCTTCGCACACTGCACCTTACCGTTAAGGATGGCGACCGTCAGTGGGACAGGGAGGCTCTGCTGGTTGCCGTAGGCATAGGCACCCACTTTGGCGGGGGCATGAACGTGCTGCCCCTGTCGGATCCCTTTGATGGGCTGTTTGACGTATGCATAGTAAAAAAGCTGGGGCTGCTCAAGTTCCTGGTGCTGCTGCCCACCTTTATAAAGGGAGGACATTCGGGCTTTAAGGAAGTGGAATACTTCCGCACAGACCATCTTGAGGTGAGCTGCCCTGAGCATAGCCTGATAAATTACGATGGAGAGCTTGCTTCGGATACGCCGGTCACCTTCCGGCTGCTGCCCGGGGCGCTGAATATACTGGTAAAATAGCAAAAGGACAAATACAAAGTTGAAGTACTATTTCATAGTTAACCCTGTGGCAGGCTCCGGCCGCTCCGGGGAATGGTTCACTCAGGCAGCGGCGGAGCTTACCCGCCGGGGGATAGATTATTCCTTTGACTATACCACCGGCAGGGATGACGCCACTGCCCTTGCAAGGGCAGCCATAGAGCGGGGTGAGGAGGCCGTAGTATCCGTAGGCGGAGACGGCACCGCCCGTGAGGTGGCAGCGGGCCTTGCAGGCACAGGCGTAGCAATGGGCATATTCCCCTTTGGCACCGGCAATGACTTTGCCTCGGCACTGGGGCTCAGGGTGGATGCCATAGGGGCCGTGGAGGATCTGCTTTGTGCCCGGCCTACCTCTATTGACGCCGCCATGGCAAACGATAAGCTCTTTATCAACGCCGCAGGCACCGGCTTTGACGTGGACGTGATAAGAAACACGGAAAAATTCAAGCGCCGCTTTAACGGTATGCTCCCCTATATGCTGGGCATAATCCAGAGCATACTGCACCTTAAGCAATACCGCTTTACCATCACCGCAAACGGAGAGACCTTCCGGGAGGAGGGCATCCTCATAGATGCCTGCAATGGCACCCGCCTTGCAGGGGGCATAAAGGCCGCCCCCGTGGCCCTGCAAAATGACGGGCTGCTGGATGTATGCCTGGTTAAAAGGCTGAACAGGCTCGGGGTGCTTCGGGAGCTGCCAAAGGTGGTAATGGGCAGGCATCTGGATTCTCCCCATGTGCGCTACTTTAAGGCGGCGGAAATACGCCTTGAATCGGATAAGGATACGGTGCTGGATCTGGATGGCGAGCTGGGCTCCTCCACTCCCGTCACCTTTAAAATACTGCCCGGGGCATTAAGGCTGCTGCTGCCCCACAAGGAACAGCATCATGCGTAAAAGACGCTACAGAGTAAATAACAGAGGAAGGGCCGTCAGCCGCATACTTGTGCTGGTTGGCGCCCTTGTGATACTTATAGGGCTGATATTCGGCATAGTAAAGCTAATAGGCGCAGCCTTCGGCAAAAACAGGGGCTTAAACGAGCTGCCCTTCAGCGCCGGGGCAAACTATACCTATACCGGGGCAGGCTTCCTTTACTTTGATAACGGCAGGCTGTACTATGACGATATTTCTGATGGCTCAAAGGATACCTCCTACAAGGTAAATACCGAGGAGCTTAAGATAGCCGCCTCCACCGGCATATCCGTGCTGTATCACGATACTGCGCTGCAGATAGTGGGGGCAGGGGATTCCCTGGTGTTTTCCGGCAAGGTGCTGGGGGTGCGCTGCGGCAATGAGCACGTGGCCGTCCTCAGGGAGGACAGCGCCGGCGGCACCGCCATCGTAATATACGACAAAACCGGCACCCAGGTGGATCAAATGGATTTTGACGCCACCGACCTTATTGGCTTCGGCTTCTCAAATACCAGCGATGAAACCATGTGGACGCTGGAGGTGGATTATTCCACACCCACCCCGGTATCCACCCTTACCACCTACAATCTTACCACCCGCCATACCACCGGCGTAATGACGGTGCAGGGGCAGCTTGTGGAGGATGTGCTTTTCACCCCCAGCAGCCTGTTCCTTTCTGCCACCTCCAGCCTTATAAGGGGAGACCTGGCAGGCACCTCAGAGGCATATCGCATCACCATATACGGCTGGAAGCTGATGGATTATTCCATACAGGATTCCGGGCCGGTGCTGCTGTATGGCCAGCGGGGGGTGGAGGCTCAGAGCACCCTCAAGCTGTATACCCTTTCCGAGGGCACGGTGGGCTCTGCCCAGATAGCCGCCGTGCATCCGCCCACAGGCTATGTGGGGGCCTTCCTCATGAAGGGCAGGCTGTGCGTATATACCCCCACCAAGCTTTATACCTACTCTGCCAAGGGGCAGCTAATCTCCACCGAGGATATAGGCATGACCATTACCGGGGCAGAAAAGCTCTCTGACAGCCATGTGCTGCTGCACAAGGGGGATACTCTGCTGGTAAGCGTAAAATAGCGGGCAAAAAGGAGGAACGAAATGAATCTGATAGACCTGTTTGCCATAGTAATGATAGCATTGTTTGTGCTGAGCGGGCTTTATAAGGGGTTTTTATCCACGCTGCTCAGCATAGGGGCGTATCTTATATCCGTAGTATTCGGCTTTATACTCAAAGGGCCCGGCGCAGCCTTTATAATGGGGCACAAGCGGCTGTTTAACATGATGCTGTACTATACCGAGGGCAGCGAATTCATAGCAGACCCAGAATTTGTACGCATGGAGATATCCGCCCTGTCCACCGCCGATATAAACAATATAATCGAATCCGCCAGGCTCCCTTACCCCATGGGCCGGGAGATAGCCAAGAATATCGCCCGGGAGGCCTTTGCAGATCAGGGCATAGTGACCCTTGGGGATTATTTCAATCAAACCATCGTATGCGTGTTTATAAACATACTGGTGTTTCTTGTGGCCTTTGCCATAGTGCGGCTGATACTGGGCCTTGTGATAAACGGGGCGGATTATGCAGACCCCTTCCCGGTGCTCCGTGCCCATGATGGGCTGCTGGGCAGCGCCCTTGGCCTTGTGCGGGGCATGCTTGCAATGTTTCTGATATTCATGCTGGTGCCCATGGTGCTTACGGCGCTGGGCCAGTTTGACCTTATCACCAATATGGTGGATGATTCCGCCATGGCGGGGCTGTTTTACAGGCTGAATTTCCTGCTGTCACTGGTGGCATAGCCACTTCGCTCAAATGCCTATGGCATTTGAGCGATTATCCCCTACGTGGGGAGCCGATTCCCTATGGCGGCTTTGGCCACCTCGTCATCGCGGACTGCACTCTGTTCGCAGCCATATCCTTTGGATATGACTTCTCACACGCTCCGTCGCTCCTCCTCTTTCGCTCAAAATCTTATAGATTTTGAGCGAGGGTCACGGAAAAGCTGTGGCTTTTCCGTGAGGGCGCACAAGGGCTTTGCCCATGTGCGATTAAATCCCTTACGGGGGTATTTA
>CAYMPG010000028.1:0-22314 GCA_964392455.1 uncultured Clostridium sp.
CTGCGCCGTAGGCTTCCAGCGCCCACACTTCCATCTCGCCGAAGCGCTGGCCGCCAAACTGGGCCTTGCCGCCCAGAGGCTGCTGAGTGACCAGGCTGTAGGGGCCGGTGGAGCGGGCATGTATCTTGTCATCCACCAGATGATGGAGCTTAAGGTAATACATGTAGCCAACGGAGATGCGGTTTTCAAAGGGCTCGCCGGTACGTCCATCGTAGAGCACGGTCTTGCCATCCCAATCCTTGCCGGCCTTTACCAGCATGGATTTGATATCCTCCTCGGTGGCGCCGTCAAATACGGGGGTGGCTATATTCCAGCCCAGGCTCTTGGCAGCCATGCCAAGATGCAGCTCCAGCACCTGACCGATGTTCATTCGGGAAGGTACGCCCAGGGGGTTCAGCACTATCTGCAGGGGAGTGCCATCCGGCAGGAAGGGCATATCCTCCTCAGGCAGTATGCGGGACACAACGCCCTTGTTGCCGTGACGGCCTGCCATCTTGTCGCCTACGGAGATCTTGCGCTTCTGGGCGATGTATACGCGCACCAGCTCGTTTACTCCCGGAGGCAGCTCGTCTTTATTTTCTCTTGTGAATACCTTAACGTCTACTATGACGCCGCCCTCGCCGTGGGGCACACGCAGGGAGGTATCCCTGACCTCACGGGCCTTCTCGCCGAATATGGCCCGGAGCAGCCGCTCCTCGGCGGTAAGCTCTGTCTCGCCCTTGGGGGTCACCTTGCCGACCAGTATGTCGCCGCTGCGTACCTCTGCGCCTATGCGGATAATGCCCCTCTCATCCAGGTCTGCCAGGGCATCCTCGCCAACGTTGGGTATATCTCTGGTTATTTCCTCCTCGCCCAGCTTGGTATCACGGGCCTCGGTCTCATGCTCCTCAATATGGATGGAGGTGTAAACGTCCTCCTTGACCAGCTTTTCGCTGATAAGTACGGCGTCCTCGTAGTTGTAGCCCTCCCAGGTCATGAAGCCGATGAGGATATTGCGGCCAAGGGCAATTTCGCCCTGATCGGTGGAAGCACCATCTGCAATCACCTGGCCGGGTATTACACGCTCGCCCTTTTCCACGATGGGCCGCTGATTGATGCAGGTGCCCTGATTGGAGCGGGTGAACTTGATTATCTTGTAGGTATAGCTGTTGCCGTCATCTCCCTCTATTACGATGCGGCTGGCGTCCACGTGCTTTACTACGCCGTGCTGGCGGGCAAGCACCACCACGCCTGAGTCATGGGCGGCCTTGTATTCCATACCGGTGCCCACCACGGGGGCCTCGGGCTTGAGCAGAGGCACAGCCTGACGCTGCATGTTGGAGCCCATCAGGGCGCGGTGTGCGTCGTCGTTTTCCAGGAAGGGTATCATGGCGGTGGCCACGGATACCAGCTGCTTGGGAGATACGTCCATATAGTCCACATCGGTGGACTTTACTTCGATTATTTCATCCAGCCGCCTTGCAACCACACGGTCCTTTGCGAACCATACCCTGCCGTCTGTCTCAACGGTGGCCTCATTGGCCTGAGCGACGATGAAATCGTCCTCCTCGTCGGCGGTAAGGTAAACTATATCGCTGCTGATGGTCTTATTCTTGCCATCCACCTTGCGGTAGGGCGCCTCGATAAAGCCATAGCGGTTTATGCGGGCATAGGTGGAAAGGGAGTTTATAAGGCCGATGTTGGGGCCTTCAGGGGTCTCAATAGGGCACATACGTCCATAGTGGGAGAAGTGAACGTCTCGCACATCGAATGTGGCCCTTTCTCTGTTAAGGCCGCCAGGGCCCAGAGCGGACAGCCTGCGCTTGTGGGTCAGCTCTGCAAGGGGGTTGGTCTGATCCATGAACTGAGACAGCTGGGAGGAGCCGAAGAACTCCTTAATGGCAGCAGTCACAGGACGGATGTTTATAAGGTTTGAAGGCATGGCGGTCTCGGTGTCCTGTATGGACATACGCTCACGCACCACCCTTTCAAGGCGGGTCATGCCTACGCGGATCTGGTTTTGCAGCAGCTCGCCCACGCTTCTTATGCGGCGATTGCCCAGATGGTCTATATCGTCAGTGCGGCCGATACCGTGGCTCATGCCCAGCAGATAGCTGATGGAGCAGGTGATATCGTCCGTAATGATATGGCGGGGTATCAGGTCGTATACATGGGCCTTGAGCAGGGCCTTGAGGCCAGCCTCGTCCATATCCTTGCCTTCCTTAAGAAGGGCAGCCAGGGTGGGATAATGCACCTTTTCGTTAAGGCCCGCTTCCTCGGGGTCAAAGTCCAGATAGCAGGAGGCATCCACAAACAGGTTGCCCAGCACCTTTACCTTTACTCCATCAGGGGCAATAACGTATATGCCATGCACGCCGGCGTTTTCTATCTGAAGGGCGGCTTCACGGCTGATAACCTCACCTTCGCCCACCAGCACCTCGCCTGTGGCGGGGGCTATAACGGTCTCAGCGGCGGTAAGGCCTGCAATACGGGCGGCGATGGAGAGCTTTTTGTTGAACTTATAGCGGCCTACCCGGGCCAGGTCATAGCGCTTATCAAAGAACAGCGCATTGAGCAGGCTGCGGGCGGATTCCTCTGTGGGAGGCTCGCCGGGGCGCTGACGCTTGTATATCTCGATAAGGCCATCCTCTGTGGACTTGGTGGTGTCCTTTTCCAGAGTGGCCTTCAGGCGCTCATCCTCGCCCAGCAGCTCAAGTATCTGCCCATCCGAGCCATAGCCCAGAGCTCTGAGCAGGGCGGTGATGAATACCTTGCGCTGGCGGTCTATTTTAACGTATATGACCTCGTTGCTGTCGGTCTCATATTCCAGCCATGCGCCCCTGTTGGGGATGACCTGGGAGGCAAACAGATGCTTGCCCACCTTGTCGATGGTCTCGGAATAGTATACGCCGGGGGAACGGACCAGCTGAGAGACTATTACTCTCTCCGCTCCGTTTATGATGAAGGTGCCCTGCTCCGTCATCAGGGGGAAATCTCCCATGAATACAGGCTGCTCCTTCACCTCGCCGGTTTCTTTATTTATAAGGCGAACGATGACCTTGAGGGGGGCGCAGTAGTTTACGTCCCTTTCCTTGCACTCCTCCACGGAGTACTTGGGGTGCTCAAAGTCGATGGAGTAGTCTACAAATTCAAGGACGAGCTTTTCTGAATAGTCCGTTATGGGCGAAATATCGTCCAGAACCTCTCTGAGATCCTCCTCAACGAACCGCTGATAGGAATTCTTCTGAACCTCTATCAGGTCGGGCATATCGAGGACTTCGTTGATCCGGGAGAAGCTCATGCGCTTCTTTTTGCCCATGTACACCTCATGCACCATCGTGTTCACTCCTTACTGCTGATTATTGTTAGTATAAGTGCGGCTTATGTCATCCACCCATCACTGGGGATGATGTTTTCCATATTATGGGTATAAAATACCCAGCATGTTTATCGCAGCTTTTTTGCCACTGTAAAAAGGCATTTTGCCGCAACATACCATGCTAACGCAGTATATTATTGTATCACTGCATGTCAAGGTTGTCAACAGACATAAATGCCTTTCTCAAAATCTTTTATATTTAATTTTGTCTTATCCGGGTGGCTTTTGCCAAAACCGCCCTTTTCTACCTGAGCCTTGCAAATATCATGCGACCGGCGGCGGTCTGCAATACGGTGGTAACGGCTATATCCACCGTTTCACCCAGCAGCTTTCTGCCGCCCTCCACCACTATCATGGTGCCGTCGTCAAGGTAGCCTATGCCCTGGCCCGGCTCCTTGCCCTCCTTTACTATCTGTATGGTCATTTCCTCGCCCGGCAGCGCCACGGGCTTTACGGCATTTGCCAGCTCATTTATATTCAGTACCGGCACCTTTCTTACGGCGGCCACCTTATTGAGATTGTAGTCGTTGGTGACCACCACGCCGTTCATCTCCGCAGCAAGGCGAATGAGCTTTGAATCCACCTCCGGAATATCCTCATAATCCGTGCTCACAAGGCTTATGGGCACCGTGCCCCGCTCCTGCATTTCCTTTAGAATATCCAGGCCACGCCTGCCCCTGTTGCGCTTAAGGGCATCCGAGCTGTCGGCTATATGCTGAAGCTCCTGCAGCACAAAGGCCGGCACTATGAGCGTGCCCTCCACTATGCCTGTGGCGCATATATCCGCAATGCGCCCGTCTATTATCACGGAGGTATCCAGCAGCTTTGGCCTTGCGGCTCCCGCCTTTGCCCTGCCCCTGGATGGGGCTATGCTGCTGATATTGCCCCTGCGCTTGCTCATTACAGACCAGCCAAGGTATCCAAACAGCACATACATGGCCGCATCCAGAATAAAGCCCAGCCATGCAGGCTTCACCGCGGAGGTAAGGGTGCTGGCAAGGAAGGCTACTATAAGCCCCGCTATAAGCCCCAGCACGCAGTATATCACGTCATCCGTGGCCATTTCCGAAAGGTGGGCCTCCAGCCTTTTTATGAAGGACACTATGCCATTTATCAGCCGGGGAGAAAGAATATAAAAAATGATTGCAAATATAATCCCCGCCGCTGCAAATATGATAGCAAGCCCCCATGTGTACATGGTATCGTACAGGCTAAGGTACCCCAGGGATACAATAATGTGATTTGCCCACACCACGAGCCCCGCTCCGGCCGCTGCTCCGGCTATGGTAAACAGCGCCCTTGCTATTTTTTTGCCCAATACTTTCTGCACTTCCTTTCGCTTTTAAAATTTAGAGAAACGCAAAAGATGCAAGAGCCTGCCTTTTGCAGTTCTTACACCATTGCAGTTCCATGTGGGAATATACTATTATCCTATAACTTCACGCAGTTCGTCAATATCCCTGCCGCTTGCGGCGCTTAGCTCTGCCACCAGCACCTGTCTTGCGGTAATAAGCATCTTTCTGTCGCCCGCCGAAAGGCCCTTTTGCATATCTCTCTTTTTAAGGCACTTTACAACGTCTGCAACGTCGAAAATATCGCCGCCCTTGAGCTTCGCCAGATTGTCCCTGTAGCGCTGATTCCAGTTATCGCTCTCCTCGCAGGGCTCGTCATGCATATATTGCAGCACTCTTTCGCACTGCTGGGCGTCTATCACCCGCCTCAGGCCCACACCCTGGGCCCCTTCCACCGGCACCATGGCCGTCAGCCTTGAGGCAAAGAAACGCAGTACATAATACTGGGTGGTCTCCCCCAGTACGTTCTTTTCCTCTATGCCTTCCACCACGCCCACGCCATGCATGGGGTAGCAGACGCTTTCACCTATCTGGAACACGGTAGCCTCCTGTTCTTTGGTCGGTGGCGGGACTATATCTCCTTTGCTGCTATATATTAAATATACCCTTTTAAAAACCCGATGTCAATGAAAAACCCCCTGATATAGCTGATTTTCCATATGTTTACAGGTGTGTGCCTCTCGGTTTTTCCTATCCTCTGCCGGATATGGCGGCCCCCTCTATCAGCAGCGAGGGGCTGCCCACGCAGCTTCCGCCCGGCATGGAAAAGCGCAAATCTCCGCCCACAGCCTTTACCCTGTCCATAAGGGCAATAAAGTCCCCGCTGAGGGTTATTTCATTTACCGCGCGTATATCCCTGCCGCCCTGTATTAGCCTTCCCTTGCACAGCAGGGAAAACCTGCCGCTTACCGGGTTCACCCCCGCATGGAGGCCGGAAAAATCCGTTATCAGCAGCCCGTCTCCCATTTTCTTCATAAGGTCTTCAAGGCTGCCCTCTCCCGGCTCTATGAAGAAATTGCTGGGGCGCACTCCCACGGGAGAGCCTGCGCTGCCCCTGCCGCCATTTGAGGTGGAGGCCACCCCTGCCTTTTTTGCGGTCTTAAGGTTATGCAAAAATGAAGTGAGCTGCCCCTTTTTCACTACCTCCGTCCTTACCGAGGGCACGCCCTCATCATCAAAGGGCAGAGGGTTCACAGGGTTCAGCGGGTCATCCGTAATGCTGACAAGCTCCGAGCCTATCCTCTGCCCCTCCATGCCTGCAAGGGGAGAAAGCCCCTTCTGCACCGCATCTGCCGAGAATATCCCCGCAAAGGCACCCAGCAGACTTGCAGCCCCATCGTTACGCAGTATCACGGAGTATTCGCCGGGAGCCACAGGCGCCGCCCCAAGCTGGGCCACCGCCTCATCCACCGCCTCCCGGGCGCAGTCCGCTATATTTGCAGCCTCGCCATCCACCCGGAAGGCAAAGCCATCCCGTACCTCTCCATCCTGCTCCACCACAGGCTCTATATAGCAGCCGGATATTCTTTCCCACCGCTCTGCCCTAAGCCCATTGGTATTATATATGGAAAAGCTTCCTTCGCCGGAAAATACCTTGCACGCCGCCGCCCGCTTCACCCGGGGGTCTATGGAAAGGGCTTCCCTTTCCAGCGCCTTGCAAAGCTCTATCCTGTCCACCTCCTCCATGCTGGAGAAGGCATCCGCCTTTGAAGGCACCTCCGGGTATTCCCCGGGGAGGGCCATGGGATGCTCATCCTCGCTGCCCACGCTTGCTGCGCTGTCCATAGCTTCCTCCAGCAGGCTGTCTCCATCCTCCGGGGCCTCTGTATAGGCATAGCCGTTTTTACCATTGAGCTGCACCCTGAGCCCCAGGGCAAAGGTAGAGCTCACGCTGTAATCCTCCACCTGCCCATCAAGCACGCCTGCGCCAAAGTCACGGCTGCTGTTTACGCATACCTCTGCCCCGTCGCAGCCCTTTTCCATTGCTGCGCTAAGCAGCTTTTCCGCAAATCCCTTTATATCCTTCACAGGCTGCCTCCCTTTCCGCCTACAGTCATGCCGGTCACCCTTATTCTGGGCTGGCCCACGTTGGTGGGCACGCTGCCGCTCTTTGAGCCGCACATTCCGTGGCCCATCCACATATCCCGGCCCACCCGGTCTATCTTCAGCAGCACATCTGCTCCCCTGCCTATGAGGGCCGCTCCCCTTACGGGGCTGTATATCTTTCCATCCTTTACCCAGTATCCCTCCAGCACCGAGAAATTGAATTCCCCGGTAAGGGGGTTTACCGAGCCGCCGCCCATGCGGGCCGCAAAGAGGCCCTCACCCATGGTGCGTATCATTTCCTCCTCATCGTCCTCTCCCGGGGCGATAAAGGTATTTGTCATGCGGGAGGTGGGGGCGTATTCGTAGCTTTCCCGCCTGGCGCTGCCCGTCACGGGGTGATCCATCAGGCGGCTGCCCAGCCTGTCCACAAGGTAGCTTTTAAGTATGCCCTTTTCTATCAGCACATTTCGCTGGGAGGGATTGCCCTCATCGTCGCAGCCTATGCTGCCCCATTCTCCGGGGAGGGTGCCGTCATCTATGGCGGTGACCCTATCGCTGGCTATTTTCTGGCCCAGCTTGCCGCAAAACTCGGAATTGCCCCTGCCCACGGATGTAGCCTCCAGGGAATGTACGCAGGCCTCGTGAAGTATTACCCCGCCAAAGCCTCCGTCTATGGTAACAGGCACATATCCGCCCGGGCACTCCGGCGCATGGAGCATGGTGACGGCCGTTTTTGCGGCAGTGCTTCCCGCCTCCGCCGGGTCAATCAGCTCATACGCTTCAAAGCCCATTCCATAGGCAGGCCGCTCGCCGCCGGTCTGGTATTCCTTGCCGTCGGTGGCCACTGCGTCAAAGTTCAGCCGGGTGCGGGGCCGCCTGTCCTCCGCCCATACGCCCTCAGAATTGCATACCAGCACCCGCTTATCCGTATCAAAATACCTGGCGCTCACCCTGTTTATCTCATTGGATACGGCCATTGCCGCATCGGTGCCCTCCTTCAGCAGGGCTATGCGCCTTGCGTTGTCTATGGTGGAAAAGGGTATGGCCCCTCCACGGCTGCCCCTGCGTATATCCGTAAGGTGGCGTATCTCTGCCCCCTGCCCCGAGATTATGGCCGAGGCACGGCGCGCAGTATCCAGCAGCGCCTCAAGGGAGGTATCCACAGTATACGCATAGGCCGACCGGGTGCCGCTCAATACCCGCACCCCGGCACCCCTGCGCCTGCTGTACATGGCGTTTTCCACCACGCCCTGCAGCATGGCTATGCTGTGGCTCTCCGTATCCTCCATATAAAGCTCGGCAAAGTCCCCGCCTGTTTTAAGGGCCTCTGCCAATACCGCTTCCGCATTGCTCCTGCTTATCATTCACTGTCCTCCAGCTTTCCCTGATTGATATGATTCTGCCGTATCTTGCCCTCATTGCCGAGGGAGCCGGGTATGTAATATTTATGTCCCCTTACGCTGGGGGGCATATATTCCTGGGCCACAACGTGGCCGGGATAATCATGGGGATATTTATAGCCCTTGCCATGGCCCAGCTTGTCCGCCCCGTAAAAGCTGGTATCCCTCAGATGAATGGGCACCGGCTGATCCGGTATTTTCTTTGCCTCCGCAAAGGCCGCATCCCTGGCCATGACCACCGAGTTTGACTTGGGGCTCTCGCAGATGAATATTATTGCCTGCGTGATGGACAGCCCCGCCTCAGGCATGCCTATAAACTCCAGCGCCTGAGCCGCCGCCACTGCCTGCACCATTGCCTGGGGATTGGCTAAGCCCACATCCTCCGAAGCATGGGCAATGAGCCTGCGGCATATTATGCGGGGATCTACCCCTGCGTATATGAGCCGGGCAAACCAGGCTATGGCCGCATCGCTGTCCCCGCCTCTAAGGCTTTTGCAGAAGGCAGACAGCATATCGTAAAACTGCTGATCGTCGCAGTTTATCACCTTTTGCTGTATGCTTTCTGCGGCGATTTCCCGGTTTATATGCACCCGGCCATCCTCATCGGGAGGAGTGGTGAGTATTGCAAGCTCAATGGCATTCAGGGCGCAGCGCACGTCACCATTGGCAGTACGGGCAATATGCTCCAGGGCTTCCTCGTCCACTATGGCATTGTATCTGCCCATGCCCCGCTCCTCATCATTTACCCCGTGGAGGATACATTCCTTCACATCCTCCACCGTCAGCGGGTAAAACTGAAAGGCCCTGCATCTTGACACTATAGCCCCCGTCATGGATACCATTGGGTTTTCCGTGGTGGAGCCAATGAATTTTATTATGCCTCCCTCAAGGGCGGGAAGTATGCTGTCGCTCTGGGCCTTGCTCCAGCGGTGGCACTCATCCAGCAGAAGATATGTGCCCCTGCCATAGAGCTTAAGGTTTTCCTCAGCCCGGGCTATCACCTCCCGCACCTCCTTTACCCCCGAGGTAACTGCATTGAGCTTCTCAAAGGCGGAGCCGGTGGTATTGGCGATTATGGCGGCCAGGGTGGTCTTTCCGCAGCCGGGAGGGCCAAAGAATATGCTGGATTGGAGGGTATCGGTTTCTATGGCCCTCCTCAACAGCTTCCCCTTGCCTACGATATGCTTTTGTCCGTAAAACTCCTCAAGCGTCCTTGGGCGCATCCTGTCCGCAAGGGGCGCCCGCCTGGCAGCGGCCTGGGTAAACAGATCCATATCCATATGGATACCCTTTCTCTATGCTATAGCTTTTATGGGGCAGGGCATATTACATCCCGCCCCATATTAAAATTATAGCACGAAGTGGCATCCCAATTCTACCCGTTGTATTCCGCAGCATCCTCCGTATTCTGCTGATACTCCCTGCCTGCCCCTGCAAGCCGCCTGTACATCAGCAGCAGCTCATGAAAGCGGCTCTGCTGCTCCATAAGCTCCCTTTCCTGCCGCTGTATCCTCTCCCTCAGCTCCCCTATCAGCTCCCTTGCTGCCGCCTCCCGCTTATCTGCCTCAGCGGCAATGCCTATGAGCCTTTCCAGCCCCTCCATAAAGGAGCTGCCATCCATGCCGGCTATGGCATTCAGCCGGCCGGCTGCCTTTTCCCTTCTCAGGCTCCTTCTTGCATAGGGGTCAAAGTCCACCCCCTCCAGCCTCAGCTCATTCACCACCTGCTCCACCAGCCTGGGACGGTTTTTCATCAGGGCTCTGTATTTATTCTGATACCTCAGCATGGCCTTGTTATCCCCGCCGCCCATGCTCATGGTGCAGGCCCTTACGGATATGCCGTTTGCCTGGGCGCTGAGTACAGTCCTGAGAAGGCTGCGTATCTCCTCATCGGTAAAGGGCACAAATGCCCCCGCATGAAGGGCGGTGGTGCTCAAATCCTTTTCCTTTATGCGGGCATAGTAATAGTTTCTGATGCTGTTTGGCTTGCGGCCGGTCTTTTCCGCCACTGCGTCAAATACCTGCTTTAAGGGCCTGCCTGCGCCTTCACTGCTTTCTATCTCGTTAAAGAGGAGCTCCTCCTCCTGCTGTGTCCAGCCGGCACGGCCTCGCTGTGATCTTTTCATACCAGTTCCTCCAGGTTGTATTTGTGCTGCTATTATTTCCCATTTTTTCTCCATGCATACACAGGCCCTGTATATGAGCCCCGTATGCCCCCTTTAAAACAAAAGCCAAAGCACGGCTATGCTTCAGCTTTGGTAGGTTAAATCTTATGCAGAGGGCGGCAGTAATATTAGCATATTTCTGCCTTTTATTATATCCATCACAAATATCCGCCATATGAAAAAATCGTCCGGGATACGCTGTATCCCGGACGAAATACTCTCTTTTTCTTACATTTCCAGGCTGCCGGTGGTGCGGGGGAAGGGCAGCACGTCCCTTATGTTTGCCATGCCGGTAACGTACATTACCATTCTCTCAAAGCCCAGGCCGTATCCGGCGTGCTTTACTCCGCCGTACTTGCGAAGGTCAAGATACCAGTCATAATCGGCCTCATTGAGCCCCAGCTCCTTCATCCTCTGCCTCAGCACCTCAAGGCGCTCCTCACGCTGGCTGCCGCCTATTATCTCGCCCACTCCGGGCACCAGCAGGTCGGCTGCGGCAACGGTCTTTCCGTCGTCATTAAGGCGCATATAGAATGCCTTTATGTCCTTGGGATAATCCGTTACAAACACGGGGCGCTTATATACCTGCTCGGTAAGGTAGCGCTCATGCTCGGTCTGCAGATCTGCGCCCCATTCCACGGGGTATTCAAACTTGGCGCCGCTCTTTTTCAGTATATCCACGGCCTCGGTATAGGTTGTGCGGGCAAAGTCGCTGTTTGCCACGTTATTGAGCCGCTCCAGCAGGCCCTTATCCACGAAGCTGTTGAAAAACTCCAGCTCATCGGGGCAGCGCTCCATCACCGTGCGGATGATGTACTTTACCATGGCCTCAGCCACATCAAGATAGCCCTTAAGGTCGCAGAAGGCCATTTCAGGCTCTACCATCCAGAACTCCGCAGCGTGGCGGGCGGTATAGCTCTGCTCTGCCCTGAAGGTGGGGCCAAAGGTGTATATATCACGGAATGCAAGGGCATATGCCTCGCCATAAAGCTGGCCGCTTACGGTAAGGTTTGCGCTGGTGCCGAAAAAGTCCCTGGAATAATCCACCGCACCATCCTCTGTGCGGGGCAGGTTTTCCATATCCATAGTGGTCACCCGGAACATTTCGCCTGCGCCCTCGCAGTCGCTTGCGGTAATGATGGGGGTATGCACATAGAGGAAGCCATTGTCATCAAAGAAGCGATGAATGGCCTGAGCCACCACGTTGCGTACCCTGAAGGTGGCCTGGAAGGTATTGGTACGGGGCCTCAGGTGCTGCATGGTACGCAGATACTCAAGGCTGTGGCGCTTTTTCTGCATGGGGTAGCTGCTATCGCAAAGGCCCTCGATGGTGATTTCCCTGGCCTTTACCTCAAAGGGCTGCTTTGCATCGGGAGTAAGCACCAGGGTGCCCTGCACCCTTATGGCGCAGCCGGTATTTATGCAGCGGAGGGTCTCCTCCGGTATATTATTCTCATAGACCACCTGAACGTTCCTGAAGCAGGAGCCGTCTGCAAGCTCGATAAAGCCGATATTCTTGCTGTCACGCACAGTGCGTACCCAGCCGGCTATCTCCACCTCGCCCGCATACTTTGCGGGGTCCTTCATTAGTTCACACAGTCTTATCATGAGAAACCTCCATATTAAAAAAACATCATTTGTCATTATAATGCCGCCGTGACTATTTTGCAAGGCAAATGGGATATTTCCGCCCCCTCCATGCATAAAAATAATAACCCTGCACCTATGGAGGCAATATGTATCACTCTCCCGTACCCCTTATTGCAATACGCACCACTGCCCATTCCCTCATAGAGGTAAACGGGCAGATACTTGGTGAATGCCGCCCCGGCTCCCATGTGGCCATGCCCGTGGGGGATACGGGGGAATATTACATCTGCGCCATTCCCCTTGAGGGGGCAGGCTGGCCCACCATGCGAAAGCTCATCCTGCAGCAGGGCTCAGCCCTTCCTCCTGAGGGAGAGGGGCTGGAGCTGTGCCACTGGCCCGGCGGGGTATATGAGGTCAGCTTTCCCCCGGCAGAGCGCTCCGCACGCCCGGCTGATTTTCCCAGGCAGCTGGATCAGCTCAGCTTTTCCTGCGGCAGGCTCCGCCGCACCCTTACCCTCTACCATGAGGGCGGGCTAAGGCTGCTGATTGAGGAGGAGGGCCGCTCCTCCTGCATATCCCTTGGCCCTGGGGATTACGGCTCCCTTGCCCTGTACACTGCCGCCGGCAGGCAGTTTGCTGCAGTGACCACCCACGAGGGGGATACGGCGCACCTGCTGATGCTGGACCCAAACACGCAGGCTGCCCTGGAAATATCCGCCTCACATATATCCCTGGAGCCGGACTGCATAGCGGCGGTGGATGACCTTGGCACTGTCATGGGCCATCAGCGCCTGAGAAAATTCGTATACTCGGCCGGTGAGTTTTCTCCCCTGTCCCCCGAAACAGGCTTCTTCACCCGGGAATACTCATTCCCCGGCCCCGGTCTCATTTCCCGCGCCTTTGCAGAGGCCATAAGGGAGGGCTTCAGGGAGGAGGCCCTCAGCTACCTTGCGCCTGACCTGCGCCGGGATTTTTCCTTTGACGAAATGAGGGATTTCCTGGGAAATTTTCAAACCTGCCGCCCGCCCCTTTCGGATAAAAGCGGTGCGCTGCTTGGCCTCATATCCTCAGATGGATACAGGGTAAGCAGCGCACGTCTGTATGAGTTTCGCCTTGAAGGGGGACTTATTTCGGATATTGCCGAGGTTTAGAGTATTACCTGCCCGTTTATCACTATGCTGAATTTCATTCCCAGCCTTTCCGCAGCCTTGCGGCAGAGCAGCATACGCTCCATGAATATTTCAAAATAATCCATCACGGCGCAAAAATCCGTATCGATAGTAAGCTCAAGGGTGATAGTGCCGATATCCGGGTCAATGTGCATCTCGCTCTTTTTAACGGAATAATTCACCCGGTCGTGTATATCAAAATCCTCTTTTTTCCTGTTGCGTACCCGGGTATAGCGCACGTCCCCCTTATCCGCAAGGATTATTGCGGCAGCAATATCGCTTACCGGCCTTGCCGTATGCTCATCGTGATTGCCTATGGCAGTCACCACGTCTGCAATGTCCTCAGGGTCCATGCCCATATGGTCAAGTATACGAAAGGCCATTACCGCCCCGCTCTGGGCATGGTCTGCTCTGTTTACCACGTTGCCTATGTCGTGCATATAGCCTGCTATCTCGGCAAGCTCCTGCTCCCGCTCGCTCCGGCCCAGGGCCTTGAGTATGCGCTTTGCCTCCACTGCCACCTTGGTAACGTGGGCAAAGCTGTGCTCCGTATAGCCCAGGGCAGTAAGGGATTCATCGGCCTTTTGTATATATGTGCGTATCACAGGGCTGTTTTTCACCTGTTCCGCGGTAATATGCATATACTGTCCTTTCCGCAGGGCCCTGTACCCCGGGCCTTGCTCCTTCATTTTATGCGGGAATGGGTCGTAACTGATGATACCATAAATTCCCCCTGCTGAACAGCCGAAAAACTCACAGCCCTATTCAAAGCTCAGCACACATTCAAAGCAGGTGGCATCCCCTACACAGCCTGCCACGATGTGGCTGCGGTTTTCCTCCGTTCCGTAAAGGGTAATGGTATCCCCGGCCTTTGCTTCCTTTACAAAGCATATCTGAAATTCCTTTATTCGCCCATTAAACAGCTCCATTGGCAGCACATCGCAGGCCATATCTCCGTATACGGAATTATTCACATGGCCGTTTCCATCAAGATCTGAATACACAACCCGCCGCTGGCCAAGCTGCTCCATGGTCTTTGGAATACGCAGCTTATCAGGCTCCCCCACCGGCAGCACCATATCCTCATGGTTATCTATGGCATGGGGAAAGCTGCCCGGCCTTACTATGCGCCTTGATGCAGGCTCGCATATTATCCATGCGGATCGCCCTGCTATGGCAAGCTCGCCCCTGCTGTTTTCTATAATATAATCCCTTATGCAAAATGGCCCCGAGGTGCGCCTTTCATAGGTCATCATCCTTACCTGCTCCTCCGCCCGTATGCTTTTTATCAGGCTGAAGCGGGCACGGGATACCAGAAACACATACCCCTCCTCCATCAGCTTATCATGGGGCAAGCCCCTGCTGACGTAATCCTCCCCCGCCAGGTCTGAGGTTAGGCAAAGCAGCGCCGAGGGCTTTAGCCTGCCTGTAAAATCGCACAGGGAGAAGGTTATATCCTGAGTTTTTTCAAATATTCCATCCTGCCGTCTCATAGGCACACTTCCTTTCAATTATTGAAGCAATTATACCAGAGCCGGCCCCTTTTTTACAGCATTACATTAAAAAAGCATGGGATATATCCTCCCATGCTTTTTTGTGTATTATATCATACCTGCTCAAGGAAGCGCAAAAATGCCTCCCTGCCCTCAGCAGTGCGGGCGTATACCCCTGCGTGCTCCAGCACTTTGGAGAATACCAGGCCCGTCTCCCGCTGCACTATCTCCCAGGCATTTTCTGCCGTGATGGAGTATTTATCCTTAAAGCCCTCTGCCCATTCAGCGTGCTTTGCGGTAAGCTCACTTGCCGCCATATCTTCGCCGCTTACCAGCGCCTCCGCCACGGCTGCCAGCTCCGTCTTAAGCCGTGCAGGCAGCACCGCAAGGCCCATCACCTCTATAAGGCCGATATTCTCCTTCTTGATGTGATGAAGCTCGCTGTGGGGATGATACAGCCCCATGGGATGCTCCTCTGTGGTAAGGTTATTCCTCAGCACCAGATCCAGCTCGTATTTTCCATCCCTCATTCTTGCAATCGGGGTGATGGTATTGTGGGGCTCTCCCTCTGTAACGGCGTATATGGTGGCTGCTGCATCGGTATATCCCCTCCATGAGGTCAGTATCCTGTCCGCAAGGTCTGTCAGGCGCTCTGCATTGCTGCCCCTCAGCCTTATTACAGACATTGGCCACTTTACTATGCCCGCCTCAATATCCTCATAGCCCGGGAATACAAAGCCCTGCTCCACCTCCGCCCTTTCCATGGCAAAGGTATATCGCCCTCCCTGAAAATGGTCATGGGCAAGTATGGAGCCCCCCACTATGGGCAGATCAGCATTGGAGCCCACGAAATAATGGGGAAACTGGCCCACAAAATCCAGCAGCTTTGCAAAGCACGCCCTGTCTATCTTCATGGGGGTATGGTCTCTGTTAAAGCAGATGCAGTGCTCATTGTAATAAACATAGGGGGAATACTGCAAATACCAGGGCGAGCCGTTTATGGTTATGGGCACCACCCGGTGATTTTGCCGTGCAGGGTGATTCACCCGGCCGGCATATCCCTCATTTTCCGCGCAGAGCATACACCGGGGATATGCAGATGCAGGCAGATTCCTTGCGGCAGCGATGGCCTTTGGGTCCTTTTCCGGCTTGGACAGGTTTATGGTAATATCAAGCTGGCCGTACTCCGTGTCTGTTTTCCATTGAACATCCCTTGCTATTCTGTCGCGGCGGATATAGTTGGTATCCTGGCTGAATTTATAATACCAGTCTGTAGCCTTTATCCTGTCCTCCCGGCAGAGGGCTTCAAACCGCTCCACCACCTGTGCGGGCCGTGGAGTGAGCCGCCCCATTATCTCGGTATCAAACAGGTCACGGTACACTATGGAGTTTTCCTCCAGCACGCCCCGCTCATAGGCATCATCCAATAGCGTATCCAGCACGGCGGGCAGGTCTATCTCCCCCCATTCCCTGCAGGGGTCAGTAAAGCTATCCAGCTTGAGGGTATCCAGTATTGTGTTTATGGCCCATATCCTTTCGCTTTGCTCTATAAGGCCGGTACGCAGGGCGTAGGTCACAAGCATTGAAATGGCATCGTTTACCATAGGGGGGTGTTCTCCTTTTTTTGCGAATGTATTTTAGGGCATACGCCCCTTTATTTAGCCTGCCACCACGCAGCCGCCTATGGGCCGGATGTGCAGTATGTGGCATTTGCCCTCACCCAGCAGCTCTTCCATGCCTGCCTTAAAGGCCGCCACCCTGTCATTTGGCACAAAGGCCTGTATGGTGCCGGCAAAGCCGCCGCCATGCACCCTTATTGCTCCGGTGCCCTCCAGCAGCCTTGAGCCCACGGCCAGCGCCACAGGTATGGCCTGCTGCCCGGGGTCTGATATGGCCCAGGTGTTCTGCAAATGCAGCGCAGAGGACAGGCCGGACTGATTTGCTATGGAAAGGAACCTTGCAAAGTCTCCCTCCATCAGCGCCTTTGCCTCCTCCACCGCCCGACGGTCATCATCAAAAAAGTGCATGGCCCTCAGCACCGCCCTGTCCCCGCAGGCTGCACGCAGCCCCGGTATGGCGGCCCTGAATTCCTCCTCCGGCACATCCCTCAGCACCTTTTTGCCGAATTGCCCGGCTATTGCTCCCATTTCGGCAGTTATATCCGCATAGTCGCCGGACAGATCCGCATGGCAGGAGCAGGTATCCACTATGCACAGCGCATGGCCGGACTCTGCAAAATCATACCCTGCCCTGCGTACCACAGGCTCCTGAGGGTCTCTGAAATCTATGGCCACTGCGCCGCCCACGGCAGAGCCCATCTGATCCATAAGGCCGGAGGGCTTGCCAAAGTATACATTTTCAGCGTACTGGCCTATCTTTGCTATCTCCACAGGGGTAAGGGCGGAGCCGCAGCAGAAATAATTGAGTATATTCCCAATCAGCACCTCATATGCTGCCGATGAGGACAGGCCGGATCCCGGCGGTACATTTGAGGTTATGCAGGCATCCAGCCCCTTTATGGCATACCCCAGCTCCCTTATCCTTGCAGCCACGCCCCGCACCAGCGCAGCGGAGGTATTTATCTCCTCCCGGCGGCACTGGAGGCTGTCAATATCTATGCAAAGCTCCGGAAAGCCCTCGGATTTTATCCGAATCACATTCAGCCCATTCAGCGAGGCGCAGGCCAGCATATCCATATCCACGCTGCCGCACAGCACATTCCCGTGCTGATGGTCTGTATGGTTGCCGCCAAGCTCGGTTCTGCCCGGGCCGCTGAACAGGGCTGCGGGCAGGCTTTCATCCCTGGGATATTCCCTGAGCAGCCTTTCTGTGAGCTTTATTGCACGCTCCCTTGCGCTATCCAGCTCCCGAGGGTCATTATCCATGGCATATAGCCTTCCCAGCGCCTCATCATGGGCACCGTCAGCCAGTGTTTTAAGTAATTCACTGCATGAGTACATAATTGCTCACCTCATAACAAATAATGGCTTTAAGGCTCATTCCCTTCCCGGGTATAAAACGGGGCTGTCAACCGACAGCCCCGCTCTAAAGCCTCAGTATTTTTATCTACATGACGCCCGCTGCATCCAGCACAATAAGTATGGCTACCACCGCCAGACCAATATAGCACAGGCGAATGATCACATTCAACTGCCCTACGGTAACATTCAGGCGGTCATACCAGCTTTCCTTCGTCTGCTGCCAGGCAGGCTTCCGGGGAGCCTGCTCCTCCGGGCGGATGCTGTCCCTTTTTTCTTCCATTACTTCTTGGCGATGTACTTGCGTATATCCAGAGCAACGGCTGTTACTATTACCAGGCCCTGAACGATATAGTTGTAGTAGGGGTTTACGCCCAGGAACTGCAGCACTATCTTCAATAGTTCAAATACCAGCACGCCCACCAGCACGCCGCTTACGGTACCTATACCGCCGGTGGTGGATACGCCGCCTATGGTGCAGCCCGCTATGGCCTCCAGCTCATAGCCGCTACCCAGGCCGCTCTGTGCGCCGCCGGACTTGGCTGCAAGGAGGAAGCCAGCCAGTGCGTACATAACGCCTGCGGTAACGTATATGATGGTCTTGGTACGGCCGGTATTTACGCCGGATACCTCTGCGGCATTCTCGTTGCCGCCGATGGCGTAAAGATACTTGCCGTGGGTGGTCTTGTTGTACACAAACCAGAACAGCAGTCCGAATACCACTGCCACAGCCAGCAGATAGGGTATGCCGGGGAAGCCGCCCTTTACCGAGCTCTTGAACCAGGTGCCGGTAATGGCCTTGATGTAGCTTTCCTTAAAGCCGCCAACAGGCTGAGCGTTGGTGAATACCAGGGCAGTGCCGTAGATGATGGTCTGGGTGCCCAGGGTGGCAATGAAGGGAGGCACATTCAATTTGGTGATTATGCTGCCGTTTATAAAGCCTATGAGTGCGCCCAGCAGCAGCACTACCAGCAGCGCGCCCACGATGCTGAATTCCGGTATCTGATACATACGGCCGTTATAATCCGGGCGCTGAAGCAGAGTGCCTGCAAGGCAGCCGCAAAGGCCAACCGCACGGCCTGCGGAAAGGTCAGTACCCTTGGTGATAAGGCAGCCGGATACGCCCAGCGCTATCAGGAAGCGCACGCAGGTATTGCTTACCAGGTTGTTAAAATTGCCCCAGGAGAAGAAGTTTTCCACGGTAAAGCTCATGATTATGCATACCAGCATTACCATGACGACTATGGGGTTTTCCTTTATGTACTTAAACGCTTTTTTATTCATATTTGCGTATCCTCCTCTGGCTTACTCAAACTGGGTTGCCAGTTCCATAATTTTTTCCTGGGTAGCGTCCTTGCCGTCTACAAAGCCCGTGACACGCCCATCGCACATTACCATTATCCTGTCTGACATACCTATGAGCTCGGACATCTCGCTGGAAATCATGATTATGCTCTTGCCCTGCTTGGCAAGCTCCGCAATGATGCAGTATATCTCATACTTGGCGCCCACGTCTATGCCTCGGGTGGGCTCGTCCAGTATCAGCACGTCAGGGTTATTTGCAAGCCAGCGCCCTACCAGCACCTTCTGCTGATTGCCGCCGGACAGGGATTGTATCAGGGTTTTGCTGGAAGGGGTCTTGATGTTCATCTTGGCCACGTTATCCTGAACAAGCTGCTCTATCTTGCCGCTATTCAGGCAGAAGCCGAAATCAAGGTACTTTTTCAGTGAGGCCACCGATATATTGTCTGCCACGGAAAGAACGCCCATAATGCCGGTGGCTCGCCTGTCCTCTGTGAGCATGGCTATGCTCTGATCAATGGCATCCTTGGGCCTTTCTATCTTAAGCTCCCTGCCCTGATAGGTTATTTTTCCTGCGCTGTGGGAGCGCATTCCAAAGAGGCCCTCCATAAGCTCGGTACGCTGGGCGCCCACCAGGCCGCCCACGCCCAGTATCTCGCCCCGGCGCAGCTGGAAGCTGACGTTGCGGAAGCTCTTGGGGTTGATGGAGGTAAAATCCTCCACCTCGAATATTACCTCGCCGGGCTGGTTTTCCCTGGGAGGATAGAGGTTGGTAAGCTCGCGGCCCACCATTTTGGTGATTATGCTGTCGGTGGTGAGCTCATTTGCAGGCCATGTGCCAATGTACTTGCCATCCCGCATGATGGTGACCTCATCGCTTATGCGGAGTATCTCATCCATCTTATGGGAAATATACACTATGGCAACGCCCTCTTTTTTCAGATCCTCCACTATGCGGAACAGGGCCTCAACCTCGTTCTGGGTAAGTGAAGATGTGGGCTCATCCAGTATCAGCACCTTGCAGTTTGCAGAAACTGCCTTGGCTATCTCCACCGACTGCATCTGGGATACGCTCAGCTCGCCCAGCGGCTGCTCGGGGTCAAAGTCCATGCGAACCTTTTTCAGCAGCGCAGCGGTATCGTCATACATCTTTTTGTGGTCCACACAGGGGATAAAGCCCAGTACCTTCTTCATGGGGTAGCGGCCCAGGAATATGTTCTCGCCCACTGTACGGGCAGGAATGGGCTGCAGCTCCTGATGCACCATGGCTATGCCCATGTGCAGGGCTTCCAGTGGGTCGTTTATGCTTACCTTCTCGCCTTCAAAGAATATCTCGCCCTCGTCCATTTTGTATATGCCAAACATACACTTCATCAATGTGGACTTGCCGGCGCCGTTTTCTCCCATGAGAGCATGAACGGTGCCCGGACGGAGACTGAGCTGAACGTTATCCAGCGCCTTTACGCCGGGGAAGGATTTGCACACGCCCCGCATTTCCAAGCGAAATTCGGACATTCTGTATGCCTCCTGTTTCTCAATGTGTGGCGAAATACTGACAAAGCGGGGCAGACAGGCTGGGCTTTTCCGTTTTGTCAGCAGTTCGCCGGAATAATCCACAAAATGAGTGAGCCTTGGGCCCACCCATTTTGTGTAAGTTTTGTTAGCTTATTAGGCTATACTGATGCAAGCTTTATGCGAAGTAGTTGGCGTCAACCTTCACATAGTTTACCCAGTAGTAGTTCTCGATCTCGTTGCCATTGAGCAGCTCTACGGCTACGTCGGCAGCGGTGTGAGACTGACCGATGTGGTCATTCAGAACGGTACCGGTCATGGTGCCGGCCTTTACCATATCCTGGCACTCCTGCAGAGCGTCAACGCCAAGGAGGTAAATGTCCTCACCAACGGTGCGGCCAGCAGCCTGGATGGCGGCATAGGCGCCCAGAGCCATACCATCGTTGTTGCAGAATACTACTTCGATGGCATCGCCGTGCTGTGCAAGAGCGTTAGCGGTAATGGTCTGACCCTGGTCAGTTGCCCAGTTACCAACGTTCTCTACCAGGCACTCTACTTCCTTACCAGCGTCGGTCAGGGCCTTGATGGAGTACTCGGTACGATACTGTGCATCGGGGTTCTCGGGGTCGCCGATTACCATGATGTAGGAGATCTTGCCATCGCCATTGATGTCGCCCTGGTTGTCAAGAGCCAGCACGATTTCGCCCTGGTAGGTACCGGACTGACGGGCGTCAGCACCAACGTAGCAAACCTTGGGGTTGTTTACGATGCCTTCATAGGCCTCGTCGATGGCGTTGCCCTCGGCGTCATAGGCCAGAGGCTCACGGTTGATAAGAACCATGGGGATGTCAGCGTTTACAGCCTCGTTGATGAGAACTTCCGCAGAGGAGGTCTGAACGGGGTTGCAGATGATCAGGTCAACACCCTGGGTTACGAAGGTGCGGATCTGCTCGGTCTGGGTGGCCATGTCGTTCTTGCCGTCAACGATGGTGACTTCATACTTTACGGTATCGGTCTCCAGAGTCTTGAAGTAGGACTCCAGCTCGTTGCGGTAGAGAGTCATGAAGTTATCGTCGAACTGATAGATAGCAATACCGATTTTGTAGGTAACAACCTCGGCAGCTTCTTCGGCGGGAGCTTCCTCAGCGGGAGCTTCCTCAACGGGAGCTTCTTCTGCAGCAGGGGCAGCGCAGGCTACTACGCTCAGAGCCATAATCAGGCAAAGAACCAGTGCAAGGAACTTTTTCATGTTTTTTTCCTCCATTTTTATTTTAACAGCTTTGGCCTATCCTGTGTGGAAATGCCTAAGATGCTGCTAACTCAGGTGAAATGCGGCATACAGCCAGGAAAGTAGATTGTGTCTTTTATCTTTAGCGCAATTATAACAGAGCAGTCCAAATTTTACGTTATTATTTTTATCACAAATACATTGTCATGTCAATGGCAAACACCGGATTATACCGGTATACATGTGTACCATCGGCGTTTTTTTGTGTACTTTTGTCGTTTTTCCCTCCATCCACACATTAAATAAAGCGCCCTGGCGGCGCTGTTTTTTTCACGATTTTTCCCGTTTATCATATATATGCCATTTTCTAATGCATAATTACTTTTCTGAAGCAAAAAAGCACCCTTCAGGTGCTCATTATTACGATCGGAGGCACCACGCAGGTGCGGGGCACGCGCCTGCACGCAGCCTGCGGGCTGCAGCCGGACGGGCTTCGCCCTCCGTGCGGTATTGACCCCTCCACTGAAATGAAAAAGCACCCTTCAGGTGCTTTTTCATTTCAGTGGAGGCACCACCCGGAATCGAACCGGGGATGAAGGTTTTGCAGACCTCTGCCTTACCGCTTGGCTATGGTGCCATAAAAAATGGAGCGGGAGACGGGGCTCGAACCCGCCACCTCCGCCTTGGCAAGGCGGCGCTCTACCAAATGAGCTACTCCCGCA
>CAYMPG010000029.1:0-21774 GCA_964392455.1 uncultured Clostridium sp.
CGCTAAGGCTGAGGTCTACCAAGAGCCGAAGGCGGCAACAGCAAGCGCAGGAGCATAAAAGCGTCCCCCCCCCCCGCCCCCCCCCCGCAGGGGGGGGGGGCAAGGCGGCGCCCACGCGGGGGGGGGGGGGAGTTTATTTTGAACCAGGTGGATCAACAGCTGCTCAACATGGAGCTTAATAAGCTGTTCTGAGCCAAAGGGTGCATCAGCCCGCTTAATCATTGCGGTTTGGTGCACGATATCCAGTGGCTGTGCAAATGTATGGATTGCATCCTTTATGATTTCGGAAATAATACTTTTTTCCGTTTCACCCAATACATTTCGGCCAGCCAGATATTCCACGCAGCGGCTCTGCGTTTCAAATGTAATAATAACAACACAGGCATAGGTATTATTTGCGCGAATGCTGTGCCATTCTCCGGGTGGGTGAAGAAATGCCTCTCCCGATTTTAAAAGATGTGGGATACCATCGCCCTCTACAATTACTTCTCCATTATCGACAAATACCATCTCCCAGAAATCATGGGACTCACCGGGAAAATTAAACGTCGGAGTATAGTCAAAGTAATGGATAGTGAACACGCTGTCAATGGTCACTACATCATAAAGCTCAGTTTTTTCGAACATACTTTTTCCGTCCTTTTATACTAATTGATTGCTAATGTTCGCATAAGCCGATTGTCCACATTATAGTCTATCAAAGGCTTTTCTGCAATTACGCTTATAAAATGGATTAATTTATCAAAAAAGATTTGCTAAAGTGGTTTTTCTTTAGCATAAAAAAAGAAAAGGAGAAAAGAAATGAAGAGGATTGTCGCTGTATTTTTAACGGTATTCATGCTGGCCGGACTTATGGCTGCATGTGCTCCCGCTCCCAGCGAGGAGGGAAGCGTTGCAGAAGCTGCCGCTCCTGAAGCAGCAGCAGCAGACGCAGAAGTAGCTGATGACGGTGAGGGATTCACCATCGGTTATCTGGGTTGGAATCTTGGACATGCCTGGAATATCGCAACCTTTAACGGACTGCAGTACGGCGCAGACATGAAGAACTGCGAAGTCGTTAAAATGGACGCAGCAACCGATGCACAGCAGCAGCTGATCCAGGCCGAGGAGCTGATTAATCGCGGCGTTGATGCCATAGCACTTTACCCTGTTTCCGTAGAGTCCGGTGCAACCATCGTGCGTATGTGCAATGAAGCCGGAATCCCTGTTTCCGTTGAGAACTCCTTCCTTGAGGATTCTGTTGGTGAATTTGTAGGACAGGTCGCTTGCCAGTATAACGAAATTGGTTATGCTGCAGTAAAGTGGGCAGCCGAGAACATTCCCGATACAAAGTTCCTCTATGTATCCGGCGCATATGGCCAGGGCGTAACCGAAATCTATGAAGTTGGCGTATATGAAGCCATTGAAGAGTTTGGTGTAGAATTGGTAGATCAGCTGGTCATTGAAGAGTGGACTATCGAGGATGCTTTCAATGTAACCTCCAGTTTCATTCAGGGTGGCGGCGAATTTAACGTAGTATTTGCTCAGGATGACGCTATAGCCAAGGGCGTATACCAGGCATTGGGCGATGCAGGCCTTGACTGTGCTGTAATCTCCACCGGTGGTTCTTCTGACGGTTATCTTTCTCTGGAAGTCGGTGAAACCGCGGCAAACATGACTGCTCCTGCACATCTTCAGGGTCTGATTCAGTTTGGTATGCTCTGGGCACATCTGAACGGAGAAGAATGGGGCGGCGAAAAGGTATCCCTGCCCGTTATCCCCATCGATGCCAACAACTTTGACGAGTGGTTGTTCTGGGATGACATGGAAGGCGGCTATGCCTATGTCTCTGAAGCCATAGGTCCCTACATGCCTTAATCTAACTGAAGATCATTCTAACCAACCAAATCTCTGGGGCGTACATCGTCCCAGAGATACTCGTGTCTTTTATAAAATGGAGGTCAAATGAGGCATAACCCCGTTATTGAAATGAAAAACATCTACAAATCATTCGAGGGAGTCCGGGCCTTGAATGGGATGAGCTTTGATTTATATCAGGGAGAGGTTCACTGTCTTGTAGGTGAGAACGGAGCGGGAAAGTCAACTCTGGTCAAGGTTCTTTCAGGAGCGCATCGCCCGGATTCTGGTGAAATCATCGTGGAAGGTCAAAGTTTCGATTGCCTTAATGCTCGCCTTTCTCGCCAATTGGGAATCAGCATCATCTATCAGGAGAATGTCCTGGCACCGTATATGTCCATAACTGAGAATATCTTTGTGGGGCAAGAGCATTCGCATTACGGGTTAATGGACTTTCAGTCGCAATATGCTTATGCCAAGGATCTTTGCGATAATCTCGGCATAGAACTGGATTTAAATAGAATCGTTGCAGATCTTTCTGTTTCAGAACAACAATATGTAAAAATATTAAAGGCTGTTAGTACTAACCCGAAGATACTCATCATGGATGAACCAACTTCAATGTTCAACACAGAAGATGCAGGCAAGGTGCTAAACCTGGTCAGGCGAATCGCTGAACAGGGTGTAAGTGTGATTTACATTTCACATTTTTTAAAGGAGATTAGAGAAATTGCGGACCGGATCACTGTGATTCGGGACGGTTCATCTATATGTACATATGAAAACCAGGATCGCAATATCAATCTTGATAGATTGGTCAGTGATATGGTCGGACGCGATGCATCGCTGTTTTATGAAAAAGAAAAATATGAAATTGGAAGCAGCATTGCGTTTGAAGTCAAGGATTTACAGGTTGCTCCAAACTCTGAACCTGTTAGCTTCTTTGTACGTCAGGGAGAAATCCTGGGTGTAGCTGGCATGGTTGGTTCTGGAAGAACGGAAATTGCAAATGCCATTGTCGGTGCTTCTCCGAAGTATGGCGGAGAGATTTACTATCAAGGTAAAGAAATCAAAATCAAAAATCCCCACGATAGTGTTAGGAACGGCATTGCCTACATAACTGAGGATCGCCAAAAACTCGGGTTGAATTTATATGCCCCAATCATTGAAAACCTGATTGAAGTTGGTCTACAGACGAAGATCAAAAACTTTTTCATAAAAATTAAGAATTATATTCCCGTCACAAAAGGAGTAGTCGATGGCCTAAAAATTAAGATGGCATCCCCATTGCAAGAGGTTCGCAATTTATCCGGTGGAAATCAGCAGAAGGTCGTACTGGGTAAGTGGCTGTTTGTAGACTGTGGAGTTTATATTTTTGATGAACCGACCCGAGGTATTGATGTTAACGCCAAATCCGAATTTTATAAGATCATTACTGGTTTGGCGAAACAGGGCAAAACCATTCTGATGATATCATCCGATATGCCGGAACTTATTTCCATTGCCGATAGAGTAATGGTAGTGTCGAAAGGCAGAGTGGTAAAAACACTAGAGGGGAATCAAATAACAGAAGATAAAATAATACGTTATGCATTGGAGGGCCATATCGATGAATAAACTCACAGGTAATATTGCGTGGGATTCATCCAAATCTTTTTTATCAAAGCTGATTAAAGATCAACGAATCGTGTTAATCTTTGTTTTAATCGCATTTTCGGTGATTGTTACAATAATTAATCCACGGTTTTTGACTGTTAGTAATATTGTGCTGATTTTCCAACAGATATCTATTGTAGGTGTGCTGACTATGGCGATGTCTGTCCTAATGCTGGCAGGTAATGTGGATCTTTCTATCGGTAACATAATGGTTCTATCCGGTTGTGTTATGGCAAAGCTAATCGAGGGTAACCCCAGCGCTGGAATTGATGGCATCGGGGTAGGCGCTGCAGTCGCCGCCGGACTCGCAACCGGTATAATCTGCGGCGTGATAAATGGTTTTTTAGTTGCAAAATCCAAGTGCGTATCGCTTGTCATCACGCTGGGACTTAGCAGTGTATATAATGGCCTTTCCCTGATTATTACACAGGGCCGTGTAATGTCTTTCACAAGGCATTTTGAGCCAATTCGGCAGCTGAGAATTGGTGATTTGGTTCCTATTACTTTGGTTGCATTTTTGATATTGGTCGTAATTACATTTTTCCTTATTAACAGGACAAAGTTCGGACGGCGTGTTGTAGCTTTAGGTGGTAACGAAGAAAATGCCAGATTATGCGGCATCAAGGTGGATCGTTGCAAGATAATCACCTTTACAATAAGCGGTTTGTACTGTGCAATAGCAGCGATCATCTATGCATCTCGCCTGGATGCAATCAGTGCAACCAGCGGCGTGGGCTACGAAACCTCCGCGCTGACAGGTGCAATCATAGGCGGGATTACATTTGATGGCGGACGTGGCACTATCTCGGGAGCCTTCTTGGGGGCATTTTTCATGGGCGTTCTTTCAAATGCCATGAACGTTCTTGCCATTGACAGCTTCGTGCAGACGGTTATTTCCGGTATTGTTATAGTTGCAGCTGTGATAATCAGCAATATCGAACATCTTCGTAAAAGATAGTATTGTTTAAGCTTATATCAAAAACGCCGACGGCATACAAAAACAGGAACTTCTGTAAAATGGATTTGGAGCTACTATGAAAAAAGGATATAGTTTCTTTTCTTTCAGGGGTGACATCGATATAAGGGAGCATTTGGCAGAATGCAGTGAAGCCGGATATGATGGTGTTGAGCTTGTTATCAACGATTGCGGCGCTTTGACAATGGACAGTTCGGAAAAGGATATTCTGGCAATCAAGCGAATGGTCGATGACTTCGGTTTAGAGGTTGTTTCTGTCGGCGCCTCCATTATTTGGAATTACAATATTGCATCTGATAATCCAATTATTCGGCAAAAATCCATAGAGATTGTTGAAAAACAGCTTACAACAGCAGCCCTTTTGGGTGCAGATTCCACGCTTGTTATTCCTGGCGTAGTTGGAAGTGACTTTGCCCCAGGACAAGAGATTCCGTATGAACGTGCATACGAAAACTCGCAGAAGGTTCTTTCTTCCATTGTTCCGTATGCAAAGGACTGTAAGGTGTCCATTGCGATTGAGAATGTGTGGAACAAATTTCTCTTATCTCCACTGGAAATGCGACGTTTTATCGACGAAATCAACTCACCTTTCCTTGGTGCGTATTTTGATACCGGAAACATTCTGTACATTGGGTACCCTGATGACTGGATTCGCACGCTCGGTAGCCGTATTAAGAAGATACATTTTTGTGATTTCAAAAGGGGAGGTGGCACCTTAACAAGCTTCTGTGATCTGCTGGAAGGCGATGTTGATTACAAGGCAGTTATGCGGGCCTTACATGATGTTGGATATGATGACTATGTCACACTTGAGATGTTCCCCAATTATCCTGTATACCCAAAGCAAACAATAAAAAGTGGGAAACTGGCAATGGACTTTATTTTAACATTGGAATAGACTAATTAAAGAAGGCATGGTAAATATTCCGTGCCTTCTTGTATGCGGTCTGTAAAATGGATAATAAACTAATTGATTTAATGCATCCTGTTGTCATTTGAGAAAAAATTATATTAAGTTATTTATTCTGCTATCATCGCAACACTGACAATTTTAGGTAAGCCGTAACAAATCCCGTTTGCCCATTTCTCGGCGGTTTGGGTGACAGATAAATACTTCAACAAAGTCTACCGAACCTTTCAAGTCTGCTGGCATATACAATGCTACACAATATGCCATAATCGGAAGCACGAATAAAATCAACCTGTTTGTCAAAAAATTCCGAAGGTATTTCAATCAGTAATCGCAAAGAGCTTGGGAAGTTTCCAATTGTCAAAATGCTATGTAAAAATTATACCCACCCCCATGCGGCTTTGACAAGACGCCTGTATGAACTTATAATGTAAGCGGAGAAAATCATTTATTTTATTTTGAATAGAGGAGATATATATGAAACTCGGCGTAGTCGGTCTGCCCAATGTGGGCAAATCCACCCTTTTTAACGCCATAACCCAGGCGGGCGCTCAGGCGGCAAATTATCCCTTCTGCACCATTGAGCCCAATGTGGGCGTGGTGGCGGTGCCGGACAGCCGTCTTGACGTGCTGTCTGAAATGCATCACCCGGAAAAATACACCCCTACCACCATCGAGTTTGTGGATATTGCGGGGCTGGTGCGGGGCGCATACAAGGGAGAGGGCCTTGGCAATAAGTTCCTTTCCCACATTCGGGAGGTGGACGCCATAGTTCACGTGGTGCGCTGCTTTGAGGATGAAAACATCGTGCACGTGGATGGCTCTGTAGACCCTGTGCGGGATATGGAGACCATTAACCTTGAGCTGATATTTGCCGACATGGACACCATGGACAGGCGCATCGAGCGGGCGGAGAAAAACTCCAAATCCGGCGACAAGAAGCTCCTTGCAGAGGCCCAGTTCCTCCGCAGCATAAAGGCGCACCTGGAGGCCGGCAAGCCCGTTCGCTCAATGGAGCTTAGCGAGGAGGAGAGGGAATACGTTCACTCCCTGTTCCTGCTGACGGATAAGCCCGTCATATACGTTGCAAATATTGCTGAGGACGACATTGGCAAGGACCTGCCCCAGGTAAAGGCCCTGTACGATGCGGCTGCCGCCGAAAATGCCGGCGCCCTCACCATATGCGCCCGCATAGAGGAGGAAATATCCCAGCTCTCCCCCGAGGAAAAGCAGGATTTCCTCACCGAGATGGGCATTGGCGAAAGCGGCCTTGATAAGCTGGTAAAGGAATGCTACTCTCTCCTTGGCCTCATCAGCTACCTTACCGCCGGGCCAAAGGAGGTTCGTGCCTGGACTATTACCCGGGGCACCAAGGCGCCCCAGGCCGCCGGTAAGATACATACCGATTTTGAAAAGGGCTTTATCCGGGCGGAGATAGTCAATTATGATACACTTATGGAGCATGGCTCCATGGCCGCCTGCAAGGAAAAGGGCCTTATCCGCAGCGAGGGCAAGGACTACGTTATGCAGGACGGCGACATCGTGCTGTTCCGATTTAATGTGTAGTTAGTTCCCTTGCAGGGGGCAAGCCCCCTGCACCCCCTGTTCTTTCCTTAAAGGATAGATTAGTCAATGCGGAGCATTGACATAGCTCCTTGAAATCATGTGGAAAATCCAAGGGTTTTCCACAAAGTACCAAAAGAAGCGTTCTTTCTTTAAAAGACAGATTAGTCAATGCGGAGCATTGACATAGCTCCTTGAAATCATGTGGAAAATCCAAGGATTTTCCACAAGAACCAAAGAATAGGGGTTTGGATAGTTAATACTAAATAAGCAGTTTTGCAGCACTGTTCCAAAAAGCTCCACGATGGGTGGAGCTTTTTGCGTGGGTGGAAATAAGAATTTAACCAAATTGGAATTATCATTGTACCCGCTTAGGCTGCGGGTTGTTAAGGGGCACAGCCTCTTAAGCTCCAATCCGCATTTGCTGACATGTGCGGCAAATGTGGAACCATCCCCGAAAGGGATGGATTCCCCTGTCCGATTCCCGCCCGGTGGCGGCCGCAGCCGCCATAGGGAATCGGCTCCCCCCCGAAGGGGATAATCGCTCAAAATCCATAAGATTTTGAGCGGAAGAGGAGGAGCGTAGTCCGCGACGACGAGGGAGCTGTCGGCACAGCCGACTGAGGAATTGTAAAAGCTGGGACTGCATATACGACTTCTTTTATCCACCTGCATCAACTTAGTTCTGTCATTGCGAACCATCCCGCAGGATGGTGTGGCAATCCGTTTCTATTACAGTTGTCAATAAGAAAATAAGCAGAGATAAGCGTCTTTGTTCGCTTGGCATGAGATTATCTAATCTCACCCGCCACCCTTTTCAGGTACTTTTTCCCTGCGGGAAAAAGCAGCGTCCTGCCGAAGCACAGGAGGTGATTGCGGAGAAAAAAATATATCTGCGACATCAGCACAGCAGATACGAATTGCATTTTCTGCGAAAATGCCGCAAACATTCGTATAGGATGCCCGCTTTTGCCTTACGGCAAAAGCGAGCCTTTTATTGAACACTGTTTTCATATCCCCCCAATGCAAAAAGCTCCACGGATGTGGAGCTTTTTGTAAAGCGCTGCAAAGCAGCCTGTTTTGTATTGACCTGTGCCCTTATCAGCTTCTGGCCTTGAGCAGCATGTACAGCTTGGCGGTGGAATTGGAGCTGGAGTCGTACTTATCGCCGCAGGTGATGAGCAGCATGTACTTGCCATTTGCAGAGTACTGCACGGAGGGATTTACCCAGCCCTTGTAGCCGCTGGTCTTGGCGTAATTGAGCTGATACTGGATGTAGCTCTGGGTGCTGGTATTCCAGGGGCGTGCATTGAACTCAAGTATGGAGGTGCTGGCGCCCTTGGGGATCTCGTAGAAGCACATTACATCCCACTTGCTGTAGCCATCCAGGCTGGCGGAGATGCTGGTATTGTTGTAGCTGCTGCAGGAAGCGCCGCAGCTTTCGCACTTGCTTACGCCCAGTATGCCATTCTGGATATGGTGCAGGTTATGGAACATGGTCTTGGAGGTACGCATATTGTGGCCCATTATTACGTGCACCTGGGAGCCCTTGGCGGTGGTGGTGTGCAGGTACTTGTAGCTGCCGATATTGGAATGATCGTAGTAATAGAGGGTGCCTGCCTTATTGGTATAGTTGCCGTAAATGGTATAGGTGGAGGCACCGGGTACGGTGAAGCTGCCCCACTTTTCGCTGGAGGAGCCGGAGCCTACGCTGGTGGCGCCTGAGGTGGAGGTGGAGCCGGATACTGCGCCCTGCACGGGGGTGGTATCCATCACGGTAAAGTCGCTCTTACGGACATAGCCCTTATAGCTCTGGCCGTTCTTGGTGTATTCGGCATAGTACCAGTCGCCGCTCTCGCCCAGCAGGGAGAAGGTAGCGCCCCTGGCGCTGGTGACCTTTACCACAACGTTATTTGTGGCGGTGGACTTATCCGGGTTCACACGCATATAGATGGTGCGGTCATTGGATACGCCGCTCTTGGGCTTCTGGTAGGTGGTGGAGGGGGTACTGGTGGTGGTGCCGGTGGTAGTGCCGGTAGTAGTGCCGGTGGTGGTACCAGTGGTAGTGCCGGTGGTGTTGCTTACGGTAAAGTCACGCTTGCGAACGAAGCCGGTGGTGCCGTTGTAATTTACATAGTAATAATCGCCGCTCTCGCCCAGTATGCTGAAGCTCAGGCCCTTGGCGCTGCGAATTTTGGTTGCGCCGGAGGTGGAGCTGGAGGCATTGGGACGGATGTAGATGGTGCTGTCGGTGGATACGCCAACACGGGCGGTGGGGTAGGCGGTGTAGCTGCCGGTGGCAGTGGAGCCTGCGGTGCCGCTGGTGGGCAGTGCGCTCACATTGATGGAGCCGGAGCCCTTCTTATAGAGGCCGGAAACTGCGCTGGCAGGTACCCAGCCGGATACGCTGTTGACACCATCGGTGGCGGTGATGTAGATTTGAGTGCCATCGGCATTGCGGTAGTTTACGGTAACGCTGCCCTTTACGGTGCCGGCGGATTTGTTATTTGCGCCGTATACGGTGGTAACGTTTGCAAGGTTGCCGCTGTAGGTGCCGGTGGAGGAGGTGGTGGTGGAGCCGGTGGAGCCCACGGTGCCGGTGCTTACGGAGCCGGAGGAGGAGCTGCTGGAGCTGCGGCCGATATTGGATACGGCGCTGGCAGGTACCCAGCCGGTATAGGTCTGGCCGTTATGGGTCAGGGAGACCTGATACATGGTGCCCTCGTTGTTCTGATAGAGCACGTTTACAGTGCCCTTTACGGTGGCCACTACCTTGGAGGAGGTATTGGCCTTCTGATACATATCGGTGTTGTTGGTGATGGTGCCGATGATGCTGTTTGCAAAGGCGGGCATTACGCTGAATACCATCACTGCCAGCAGCACAAGGGCCACGATGCGGACAACAGTCTTTTTCATGAGAGATTCCTTTCTGTAAGTGGAATATTGATAATTAGCTGTATTATTCTCCCTGCTCCCCGTTTTCATCCTCCTCGTCAAAGACAAAGGCGGCACGGAGGGGGTCATGGGGCTTATCCGGGGCGGCCTGGGTGGGCTTGCCTGCCCTTGCGGCCTGCTTATCTGTCTTTTTGCTGGAGTATACCATCATTACCACTATGCTGCCCAGTGTCACTGCCCACAGCACCCAGCTCAGCACAGAGCCTGTCTCCACAAGGCCCATAAGCTCAAGGCCGCTGGAAATGAGCATCAGCAGGCCGGTTACTACGGCCAGCTTTCGCATAACGCTGACGTACTCCTCACGGGAGCAATTAAGGTACTCGTTTTCGTAGAGCTTACCGTCGCCCTTTATGGCGGCGTAGATGAGATATACCCCTATGCACACTTCAAAAAGCGTCATCAGGCCAAATGATTCCATTTCTACCTCCTGATTTTATCAATACCCATGCCTTTGTTCAAGGCATGGGGTGCGTTGTTCATGGATTGTTCAATCCTTGGGGAAAAACACGGTATTTTTTCCCTGCCGCCCGGCAGGGGAGAGGGGGGATTAGAGCTTCTTAAGCTTTGCCCCGTCCTTGCTGTCCTCCACGGCGTAGCCCATGGCCTTCAGCTCCTCGCGGATGGCGTCTGCACGGGCCCAGTCCTTTGCCTTGCGGACGGCGGTGCGCTCCTCAAGGAGAGCAAGGGCCTCGGCGGGGAATTCCTCCGCCTTTTTGTGCTGCAATATGCCAAGCACCCCTGTGATGCTGTCAAAGAGCTCGGCGGCCTTATCCAGGGCCTCCCTGCTGCGGGGCTCGGATACGAAGGTATTCACCGCCCTTGCGTAGTCAAACAATACGCCGATGGCATCTGCGGTATTAAGGTCATCATCCATGGCATCGCAGAACTTGCTGCGGTATTCCTCAAGGGAGGCGATAAAGGCGGCATCTGCATCTGTGGCAGGGCCCTCCTTGGCCTCAGCAAGGCGCTCACGGGCGGTGCGTATGCGGATGAGGCCGGTATTGGACTGCTCCACCAGGTCACGGGAGAAGTTTACGGGATTGCGGTAATGTGCCCCCAGCAGGAACAGCCTTACGGCCTCCAGGTCAAACTCCTTGCCAATATCCCTTACCAGCAGGAAATTGCCCAGTGATTTGGACATTTTCTGGTTGTTCACGTTTATGTAGCCATTGTGCATCCAGTATCTTGCAAAGGGCTTGCCGGTGGCAGCCTCGCTCTGGGCTATCTCGTTTTCATGATGGGGGAATACCAGATCCTGCCCGCCTGCATGAATATCGAAGGTGGGGCCCAATAGCTCCATGCTCATGGCGCTGCACTCAATATGCCAGCCGGGGCGGCCTTTGCCCCAGGGGCAATCCCATGCGGGCTCGCCGGGCTTTGCGCCCTTCCAGAGGGCAAAGTCCAGGGGGTCCTTTTTATGCTCGGTGGGGTCTATGCGGGCGCCGCTCTCCAGGTCCTCAATGGACTGGCCGCTGAGCTTGCCATAGCCGGGGAAGGAGCGCACTGAGAAGTAAACGTCTCCATTATCCGCAGGGTAGGCATGGCCCTTTTCTATGAGGGTCTCCACCAGGGCGATTATCTGGGGAATGTGCTCGGTGGCCCTGGGGTTGCAGGTGGCCCGCTCCACAGAGAGGGCGTCTGCATCGGTATAATATTCCTTAATGTAGCGCTCCGCCACCTCGGCCACGGTTATGCCCTCCTCATTGGCCTTGCGGATGAGCTTATCGTCTATATCGGTAAAATTCTGGATGAATTTTACCTTGTAGCCCCTGTATTCAAGATACCTGCGGAGGGTATCGAATACCACGAAGGGGCGGGCATTGCCGATATGGAAAAAGTTGTACACGGTGGGGCCGCATACGTACATGCTCACCTGGCCCGGCACCAGGGTGACCAGCTCTTCCTTTTTGCGGGTCATGGTATTGTATATCTGCATAGCTTACCTCCTGAAAGTATTCTCTTTACTGCATTTTGCCAACTTATATGATAGCACAATCTGCCCCCGGTTGGAAGTGGCGAAGGGTGGAATAATTTTTAATATTGCGGAGAAAAGGAGGGCCTGCCCCTGCCGTCAGGGAACAGCCCCCAGAATATTCAAAAAGGCGGCCCCAATGCCGCCTTTTATCAGGCCTATTCCTGATATATTTCTTCCTCGCTCACACATTCCCTCTTTATCCGGCCCACAAGGTGCTGAAGGGCCTCTGTCACATGGGTGCGTATGTCCCCGCCTATCAGCACATACATTATATCCTCGCCCACCTGCAATTCTCCCTCATTGAGCCAGGTGCGTATGTAATATATGCCCTCCATGTCGTAGGTATCCCATACGGCATCCTGCAATTTTTCCTCATCGTAGGAAAAGCGCATACCCACCACCTTCTTGGTGGTATCCAGCCCCTCCCGCACCTTTGCCCGGGGGGTAGAGCGCACCACGCCATTGTGGGTAAGGTACATTCCCACGTTTTGTGCGGAGGGGTCTAACTTGGCCTCCCTGAGCCATTCATCCAGGGAGGGCTTTTTTTCAGCATGGCCGTGGTGGGCCTCGGCGCAGTTTGCAGAGCCGCTTCCCAGCAGCATTTGCAGCCCGTGATTTATTGGCCCCAGCACCGCCCCAAGGTTTTCCCGGGCGGCCCTTTCGCTGCCGGGCAGGTTTACTATAAGGCTCCTGCCCCGTATGCCTGCTGCGCTGCGGGAAAGGCAGCCCCGGGGGGTTATCTCCATGCTCTTTGCCCGCATGGCCTCAGGTATGCCCCTGGTTTCCCGCTCCACCACCGCAAGGGTAGCCTCGGGGGTAATATCCCGGGGAGAAAAGCCCGTGCCGCCGGTGGTAAGTATAAGGTCTATCTTCAGGCTATCGGCGCAGCTTATGAGCTGGGCCTTTATTTCCTCCGGCTCATCCGGCACGATGGCCCTGTATTTTACCTGAAAGCCGCTGCTTTCAAGCATGGCGCATATGGCGGGGCCGCTGGTATCCGTCCGCTCCCCTCTGGCGCCCATGTCGCTGATGGTTATCACTGCCGCAGTATAGCTCATATACCTTCCTCCCTGTTAAAATCTCCATGAACGCCGCCCGTTTTGCTGATTAGCCTTATATCCGTTATCACAATATCCTTCTGCACCGCCTTGCACATATCGTACACGGTGAGGGCGGCGGTGGCTACTGCCATAAGCGCCTCCATCTCCACCCCCGTGCGCCCGGTGCAGGCCACCTCCGCCTGTATCTCCACGGCGCACAGCTCCTCATTAAGGCTCAGGGAAAGGTCTATGCCGTCTATAATTACCGGGTGGCACATGGGAATTATATCCGGGGTGCGCTTTGCCCCCATAATGCCCGCTATCTGGGCCACGGTGAGCACATCCCCCTTCTTTACGCCGCCGGAGCTTATGAGGCTGTAGGTATCCCTATTTACCAGCACACGGCCCGCTGCAAGGGCAGTGCGGCAGGAGGGGAGCTTTTCCCCAACGTTCACCATCTTTGCCCGCCCTTCATCATTAAAGTGGGTAAAATCCCCGCTGGCCTTCATTGTCTTTTCCATGATAAACTCCGCTATCCCTTCTATATCCTCCAGGCCAAACCGCCGTATGGGCAGGCCCTTTTCCACATCCATATCCGTTACCACCGCCATAAACCGGCCCATATCCGCCGTAAAGCCCTTGCCGCAGGCCCGCCTTGCTACGCCTATCTGGGGCAGGGAGGAGCCCTTGTACCCCTCCACGATAATAAGGTCAACGTTTTTTATGGCAGCAAGCAGCCCCTCAAGGGGCACGCCCCCCTGCTGCACGGCGGCGGTCTTTTCCTCCGAGGTCACCACGCTGAGCTGGGCCCCCGCATTGGTAAAGCGCCAGGAATCCCTGCCCTCATGGTCAATATCAAAGCCATGGCCGTCGTGCTTTATCACGGCCACCCGCAGCCCCCGCTCCCTTAGAACAGGGATGAGCCTTTCTATGAGGGTGGTCTTTCCCGAGCCTGAGTAGCCCGCAAAGGATATTACAGGAATACCTGCCATGGGTCTATCCTCCTATCTGGTTCATATCCCGCCCGGCGCGGCTCCGCTCCAGGGCGGAAAGGGGGCCGTGGCAGGCGGGCTTTGCAAGTATCGCCTGCTGCATGGCAAGGCGTATGCCCTCCATATCCAGCCCCTTTATGGGAAACTCCTGCTCAGAGTGGAGGCAGGGCTTTACCTTGCCATCCGCAGTCAGCCGGATACGATTGCAGGCGGCACAGAAGTGATCGCTTACGGCGCTTATTATGCCTATGCGCCCCCTGCCGCCCGGCAGACGGTACAGCCTTGCCACGCCATCATCCTGCCTGTCCGGCTCAAGGGAGGGGAGGGCCTTCAGCACTGCATCCCCCCTGAGATATGCCCCGGGGCCAAATTCATCGGTATGGGTCATGGGCATAAGCTCTATGAAGCGCACATCCACAGGATAGCGGCAGGTAAGGGCCGCAAGGTCTGCTATCTCGTCATCATTAAAGCCGCCAATGAGCACGGAATTTATCTTTATCTGCTCAAAGCCCGCCTCAAGGGCGCTGTCTATGCCGGCAATGGCCTGCCCAAGAGAGCCTGTGCGGGTGATATGGGCGTACTTCCGCTCATTGAGGGTATCCAGGCTGATATTCAGCCGGTGCACCCCCGCACTGCGAAGCTCCCCTGCAAGCCGGGGCAGCAGTATGCCATTGGTGGTAAGGCACACCTCGCTTATGCCGGGCACCGCTGCACTGCGCCGGCAGATGGATAGTATGTTCTTCTTCACAAGGGGCTCTCCCCCTGTAAGGCGCAGCTTGTGTATGCCAAGGGAGGCTGCCGCCTCCACGGCGGCTATCATCTCATCCTCGGTGAGCATATCAAGGTGGCTTTTCTTGCATACGCCCTCCTCCGGCATACAGTAGCGGCAGCGGAGATTGCACCGGTCTGTTACGGAAAGGCGCAGGTATGTTATATTTCTTCCGAATGTATCCGTCATATCAGTATCTTCCAAAGGTACAGTTTGGCCAGTGGCAGGCGGCGCAGAGCTGGCAGAGGCCTCCCGCCCCAAGGTTGGTAAGCTCCTGCAGGGTAAGCCTGTCCCCTGCAAATATCTGGGGCAGCAGCACATCAAATATGGTGGTGGGCAGGCTTATGGCAGCCCCCGGCACCCCAAGTATGGGTATATCCCCAAGGTACGCCACAAGGGTCATATTGCCGGGCTGGGAGGGCACCCCGTGGGTAACTGTATCAGCGCCCAGCGCCCGTATGGCGGCGGGGGTAAGGTCATCGGGATCCACGGACATTCCCCCTGTAAATATGAGAAAATCCGCCCCGGCTGCAAGGTGGGCCCGGGCCGCGCCCACTATCATATCAAGGTCATCATCGCATATGGTCACGCCAAGTATATCCGCAGGGTAGGCCTGCATCTTTTTTCGCACCACCGGCTCAAATTTATCCTGTATGCGGCCGGTGTATACCTCGCTGCCGGTGATTATCACCCCTATGCTTTTATGCTGATAGGGGCGCAGGTCAAACAGGCGGCTGCCACTGCAAAGCTGCTCCGCCCGTATTATATTCGCTTCCTTTGTCACCAGGGGCACTATACGCATGGAGGCAAGCCTTGCCCCCTTTTCCACAGGATAGTGGTCGGGCAGGGAGGAGATGGTAATATCCTCTATGGAATTTATCCTCTCAAGGAGCTGCCTGTTCACCCGGAGCATACCCCGCTCCCGGGCCATCAGCAGTATTTTCCCCTCGCTGGGGTCAGTGCAGTGGGTGTATGGCCCGGCGGCCAGCGCTGCAAGGCGTATTGCAGCATCCTCCTCGTGTATTTCTCCAGCCCCCGGCTCCCATACGAACACGGTGCGCTTGCCGTAATCCAGCAGCTTCGGTATATCCTCCTGCCGGATGATATGCCCCCGCCTGAAGGCCGCCCCCTTAAAGCCATCGTACATGGCTGTAACGTCATGGCAAAGCTCCATGCCCACGGCATCCTCTACATTTATTTTCTTCATAGCAAAAATCCTTTCAGCACAGCCCCGCAGGGCACAGCATCGCTGCCCGCAGGCACAATGGCCATCACGTCGCAGTTTATCGTGGAGGACAGGGCCCCATTGGCCTGATTCTCTGGCAGCACCATGTATGCCCTTCCCTCCCTGAGCTCCAGCCTGCCCCGCAGGAGCCTTGTGCAGCGGCTTTTTTTAGGAAACCCGTCAGTAAGCACAAGCTGGGTCTCCCGGGGAATATAATCCCGGCGGCCGGTCAGTTTTTTTATAAGGGGCAGGGTAAGGGCGCAGAAGTTTGTCATGGAGGCGGCCGGGTTGCCGCTGAGGGCGCATACAGGCTTTTTCTCCCGGAAGCCATAGGCGCAGGCCATTCCCGGCTTGAACCCCACCCCGTGAAACAGTATATCCACCCCCGATCGGAGCATGGCGTCAGGTGTAAGGTCATAATCCCCGGCGCTTACTCCGCCGGTGGAAATAACGCCATCGCAGCAGGCAAGGCCCTCCTCCATGAGGGCGGCAATTTCCGCTGTGGAGTCTCCCGCCGTGCCCATATACACAGGCTCGCAGCCCTGCCTCAGCAGGGCGGCCTCCAGCATATAGCGATTTGAATTGCGTATCTTTCCGGGGCCCGGCCCGCCCATTTCCTCAAGCTCGCTGCCTGTGGATATTACCGCCACCCTGGGCCTTCGGTATACCCTGGGCTCCATTATGCCCTGGGCCGCAAGAGACCCTGCAAGGCCGGGGCCTATACAGATGCCATCGGGGGCCAGCAGCTCTCCCTTTTGAATATCCTCGCCGGTGCGTATTATATCCGCCCCCCTTGCTACAGGGCTCAGCAGGGTAACGGTGCAGTCTGTAAAGCGGGTCTTTTCGTACATCACCACGCAATCCGCCCCCGGGGGAATTGGTGCGCCGGTAAGTATCTTTGCGGCGGTGCCGGGTGTTACGGCCATGGTGGGGGAGGCCCCTGCGGGTATCTCCTCCAGTATGCTCAGTGTAACGGGGGCCTTCAGGGTATCCTCGGCCCTCAGTGCGTATCCATCGTATGCAGAGCGGTCAAAGGGGGGAACAGGCTCCATTGCCCTCAGCTCCCCGGCCATTATCCGCCCGTAAGCCCGCTCAAGGGGTACATTCTCGGTATCCACAGGAGTCACCCTGTCCAGCAGCAGGCTTCGTGCCTCATAGAGGCCCGGCTTTTCTTTCATTTGCTTTATTCCTCCAGCATCAGCAGTGCTTCCTTTGGAAGATGCACTGTTACTTCCTCTCCGGCCATGGCCTTCCAGGCAGCCTTATCCAGCTCCATGCCTATGGGCGTGGCCTCCGGCCTTTCCACAGGCCGCAGCATAACGGTATATGAGAAGGGGTTTTCTATTTCCTCCACCACCCTGCACCGGAAGGCATTTTCTCCCTCGCCGGGGCGCAGGTCGTGCATACGTATGCCTACATAGGGCGCAGCGCTCCCGGCAGGGGTATCAAGCTCCATGCCCCAATCCTCCGCATACAGCCGGCCATTCCTCCACCGGGCGGCGGAAATATTCTTGCAGCCTGTAAGCACTGCCCCTTCCCGGGTCTTAGGCATGGCAAAGACTGTCTTTTTATCCCCAAGCACCTCTATTTTGCCGCCGCTCATCACGGCGATGGAATCCGCCATGCGATAGACCTCGCTCCGGTCGTGGCTCACCAGCAGCACCGTGCGGCCAAAGGAGCGGATAACCGAGCGCACCTCCTGCTCCAAACGAAAGCGCAGGTGGCTATCCAGCGCAGAAAAGGGCTCATCCAGCAGCAGCACCCGGGGGGCGGATACCAGTATCCTTGCAAGGGCGGCCCGCTGCTGCTGCCCTCCGGAAAGCTGATGGGGATAATGCTCCCCAAGGCCGCTGAGGCCAAAGCTCTCCATTATGGCCCTTACCGCCCTGTCACGGGCGCTTTTATCCTTTTCCCGCCTTGCGCCGGCCTGAATGTTTTTTGTAACCGTCATATTGGGAAAGAGGGCATAGTTTTGAAACAGCAGCCCCACGTGCCTTTCCTGTGGGGTAAGGTCAATATGCCGCTCTGAATCAAACAGCGTCTCTCCATCCACCACTATGCGGCCCCTGTCCGGCCTTTCAATGCCCGCAATGCACTTAAGGGTCATGCTCTTGCCGCAGCCGGATGGGCCAAGGAGGGCAAGGGTCTCATTTTCCGCCTCCAGGCATACCTTCAGGTGAAAGCTGCCCAGCTTTTTTTCAATATCCACAAATATGCTCATGCTACAGCCCTCCCTTTGCAGGCCGGTTTCGCTTTTCCAGCATATTTACCGCCAGCAGCACCACGAAGGATATGGCCATATTCACCAGCACCCATTTAAAGGCCAGTGCATCGTCATTTGTGCGCCATAGCTGATAAACTGTGGTGGATATGGTGGCGGTGCGGCCCGGCGTATAGCCTGCTATCATGCTGGTGGCGCCGTATTCCCCCAGCGCCCGGGCAAAGGCCAATACCGTGCCTGCAAGTATGCCCTGCCTGCAATAGGGCAGGCGTATGCGCCAGAAGATATAGCTGTTTGAAAGGCCAAGGCTCTGGGCCGAGTAGGCCAGCGTTTCATCGAAGGACTCAAATGCGCCCCTGGCTGTACGATACATCAGGGGGAATATTACAACGGTGGTGGCAAATATTGCAGACCACCAGGTCATAGTCAGCTTTAAACCAAATACATCCAGAAACCATGCGCCTATAATGCGCTTTGGCCCCAGCACCCGCAGCAGCAGGTAGCCCACCACCGTTGGCGGCAGCACAAGGGGCAGGGTAAGTATAACATCCAGTATGCCCTTTATCACGCGGGGGGCTCTGGCGATATAATAGGCGGCAAATATGCCCGCAAAGAATATGATAGCTGTGCTTATGCCTGCAATACGCAGGGAATTTATCAGAGGAAACCAGTCTATTTTCATCACGCCCTTTTCGCTGATATTATGGGTGGGGCAGCAGGCCCCACCCCTTTGCTCACCTTAATAAGCCTCCCTTATGCCACAGGGGTAAAGCCCACTGCCTCAAATACGGCATCCGCAGCATCGGTGGTAAGGTAATTCAAAAATGCCCTTGCAGCCTCCGCATTTTTTGATACATTCATTACCGCCGCAGGGTATATTACCTGGCCGCACATTTCGGCGGTGGCAGTATCCACCACGGCAAGGCCGGCGGAGAAGGCGTCGGTCTGGTAGATAATGCCGCAATCCACAGTGGCCTCGCTCACCTGTGTGGTGACCTCCTTCACATTTCCGCCGTAGGTAATGGAGCCGGCAGCGGCAAGCTCCTCCTCAGAGAGGCCGTAGAAGGCAAGTATCTTCTGGGTGTACTGGCCCACGGGCACATCGCTGTTGCCCATGGCAAGCATTATGCTGCCGCCCTCAAGGCCCGCCACCAGGTCATCATAGGAGCTGATGGCTGCGGGGTTTCCCTCGGGAACCGCAAGGGCCACCTTGTTTTCCAGAATATTAAAGCGGGTATCTGAAAGCACATAGTCCAGCCCCTCGGTATTCACCTCGGCGGAGGCGGTAATATCCAGCTGGTTCATCTGCTTCTGCCCGGCGGAGATGAATATATCCACATCTGCGCCCTCCTGTATCTGGGTCTTAAGGGTGCCGGAGGAATCAAAGTTAAATACTATGGATATGCCCTCATTCTCTGCCATGTAGGCATTGCCAAGCTCGGTAAGGGTCTCCTGCATGGAGGCGGCGGCAAATACTATAAGCTCCGTCTTTTCCACTTCGCCCTGGGCTGCCTCCACAGGCTCTGCGGGGGCTTCCGCTTCGGGGGCAGACTGGGCTGCACAGGCGCACAGCGCCATGGTCATGATCAGCGCCATTATCAGCGCAAGGGTCTTTTTGATGGTCATTGTGTTTTTCTCCTTTATATTGCTTTTTATGGAGAAACCCGCTATCATGGCCTTGCAGGATGTCGGTAACGGTATTCTCCATTTATGGGAAGCGGTCAGGGTGCAGCCTGGCCGTTTCTTTTTATATAAAAACAAACTGCCCTGAAAACAAGACAGTTTGCATTGATTATACTGCAAATAACGGGCCACCCCCATGGCTCGCCCATTAAAAAAGCTGTCTCCTTCTCAAACACGGAAAGCTGTGCCGTTTCCCGCACAACTCTTATGCCCCGCCACAGGGGGCCGTCCGCAAATCATAGCCACAGGCCTTAGATTCCACGGCTCGGAAACATATTTGATTACTTTTATTATGCACATAATGTTAATACCCTGTCAAGGTAAATTCGCCCCTGTTTTCATTGATATTTTACAAAGAATATCGTATAATTGTGCTGTGGGCAGCGCACCCTTCCATTCGCTGAAAAGAGATTTTCAGTGTCATGCTTTTTCTAATAACTAAAGCAGCGCTGCCCCTTTATCTTGGAAAGGGCAAAGCACTATGGATTTTATCAAGGCCCACGGCCTGGGCAACGATTTTATAATACTGTCCGATATGGACAATGCTCTGGATATTTCCCCCCGGGATGCGGTGCGCCTTTGCAGCCGCCGCACCGGCATTGGAGCCGATGGGCTCATGCTTGCCCGGCCCGCAGCCGATGCAGATGCATACATGCACCTGTACAATAGCGATGGGTCGGTGGCAGAAATGTGCGGCAACGGCATACGGTGCTTTGCAAAGTATCTGTATCACACGGGCATTGCCAAAAAGCCCCTGCTCCGCATAGCCACCCCTGCCGGCATAAAGGAAGCCCGGCTCACCATTGACCATGCAGACAATGTGACCGCCGTGCGGATAGACATGGGGGCGCCCCTCCTTGCCCGCCGGGATGTGCCAATGACGGGGGAGGGAAGCTGTCAGCTCATTACCATACCCATAGAGGGCCATGACCTTACCTGCACTGCCCTCAATACCGGCGTACCCCACCTTGTGGTATTTGAAAATGGGTTCACCGAGCAGCAGGTGTGCCACTACGGCCCCATACTTGAGCGGCATCCCCTTTTCCCCGCCGGGATAAATGTAAACTTTGCCCAGCTCCTGCCAGATGGCAGCATATCTGTCCGCACCTGGGAGCGTGGCTGCGGCCGCACCCTTGCCTGCGGCACAGGCTCCTGTGCCTGCCTTGTGGCGGCAGCCCTTGCGGGCTATACCGGCCGCAGTGCCACCATACGCCTTGCACTGGGCGAGCTTAGCATAGAGTGGGCGGAGGATGGGCATATTTTCATGGCCGGCCCTGCGGAGCTTAGCTTCCGCGGCTCAATATAATAAAAAAACCATCACAAGGAGATAGCATAATGCATTACACACTGTTTCCCAAGGGAGTATGCTCCTCCCGCATCGAGCTGGATCTTATAGATAACAGGATACATAATCTTACCTACACCGGCGGCTGCAATGGCAACCTTAAGGCCCTGGGCGCACTGTGCGAGGGCATGGATGCAAATGAGGTCATCCGCCGCCTCTCCGGCATTACCTGCGGCCCCAATTCCACCTCCTGCAGCGATCAGCTTGCCCGGCTCCTTAAGGAGGCAATGGAGGGGTAGGGGAGTGACATGGTGCGCTGCCCCGACTTTCCCTTGCAGGGGGCCAGCCCCCTGCACCCCCATGTTCTTTTCTTTAAAAGATAGATTAGTCAATGCGAAGCATTGACATAGCTCCTTGAAATCATGTGGAAAATCCAAGGATTTTCCACAAGAACCAAAGGATAGGGTTTTGGATAGTCAATATTAAATAAGCTGCTTTACAGCACTTTCCAAAAAGCTCCACAACGGATGGAGCTTTTTGCGTTGGGCGGGGATAAGAAAAAGGCCACATAGGACGCACGACATTTTCCAGCAGGTAGTTAAGCCACACGAGCCTCCCCTCCTCCGCGCCTGAACCTGCCTGCGGCAGGGGGCGCTATGTACAGGCCTGCGGGCCTAGTGTGTAAGGG
>CAYMPG010000030.1:0-20087 GCA_964392455.1 uncultured Clostridium sp.
AGGGTGCCTTTTGTTTGGCGGAGAGAAAGGGATTCGAACCCTTGAGTACATTCCTGCACTACACGATTTCCAGTCGTGCGCCTTCGACCAGCTCAGCCATCTCTCCATGGTCTACATTAGTATGAATATTATTTTTTTGCTGATACTTTTCGACTGGAATACCTTCCAGTCATGCGGCGACCAGCTCAGCCATCTCTCCACGGTCGTCGTTAATTCAGCTTATTCTTTTCAGCCGCTTTGCGGACTTTAATATGATACAACACCAGCAGGCAAAATGCAAGCATTTTCTGCGGGATTTTGCGGGAGAATTTTACGCCCGGCAGGTATTTTGCCCAATATCCGCTCACTTTAAAGCCATGGGGAGGAGCAATGCCCCTCCCCTCCATCACAGGGTCATTCCCTGTCCTTCTGGTTTTCCTTTATTTCCTTGCCAAAGGGGGTAGCCGCAAGGCCGCCCAGGGCGGTCTCCCGGAATTCCAGCGGCATATGCCGCCCCACCTCGCCCATGGCCTGTATCACCTGATCCACAGGCACCCGGCTGGTTATGCCCGCAAGGGCCATATCCGCTGCGCTTACCGCTATCATGGCCCCTGCCACATTGCGCTTAACGCAGGGCACCTCCACAAGGCCCGCCACCGGGTCGCACACAAGGCCCATGAGGTTTTTCAGCGCCATGGCCACTGCGCTGCATATCATATCCATATCGCCGCCCTGAATATGGGTCAGCGCACCTGCCGCCATTGCTGCGGCAGAGCCTATCTCCGCCTGGCAGCCGCCCGCAGCGCCGGATATGCCTGCCTTTGCCGCTATTACCATGCCTATGCCGCTGGCGGTATACAGCGCCTCTATCACCTGGCGCTGGGTGAGCCTGTCCTCATTCCACAGGGGGATGAGCACTGCCGGCAGCACCCCGCAGGCACCTGCCGTGGGAGCTGCAACTATGCGGCGCATACAGGCATTTGATTCCGCCATGGAAAGGGCCTCTGCTATCACCCGGCCCACATACTCCCCGCAGAGCCCCTCGCCCCGCCGGTTATACATACGCATCTTAAGGCCATCGCCTCCCACCAGCCCGCTTACGGAGCGGCGCTCGCCGGTATAGCTGTCCGAAGCCTCCACCATGGCCATCCATACCCTGAGTATCTCTGCCATGGAATCCTCACGGGTACACTGACGCTCATCCATATCGTAGCTGAGCACCGCCTCCCAGAATTCCTGCCCTGCCCCCTTAGCTGCGGCACATATGGCCTCCATGGAATCAATCCTCATAGGCTGCCTCCCTGTTTTTATCGTAATAGGTCACCTTTTCAATGCCGTGGAATTCGCTTATCCAGTCTATTATCTTCTGCTCCACGGTCTGGTCCGTTTCAATTATCATGAGGGCATCCCCTCCCCTGCGATGGCGGGAAAGGCGCATATTTGCTATATTTATCCGGTAATTGGACAGCAGTCTTGATACCTCCGCTATTGCGCCGAATTCATCCACATGGTGTATCACCAGCGTATTCAGGCTGCCGTCAAAGGTCACCTCTATGCCATCCAGCTCATTTACCATTATGCGGCCGCCGCCTATGGAGGAGGCCCTTATGCTGAGCCTGCGCCCGCTCTCCCCCTCAATATCCATCACAACGGAGTTTGGGTGGGCATCGATAAGCTCCACCTCGCCAAAGCTGTATTCAAGGCCGGCCTTTTCCGCCTCCTCAAAGGCATTGGGTATGCGAAGATCCGCAGGGCCCATGCCCAATAGCCCTGCAAGCAGCGCCCTGTCTGTGCCGTGGCCATGGCCCGTTTCAGCAAAGGAGCCATGGAGCAGTATGTTTGCCCTTACCACCCTTTCCCCAAGGAGGGTGTGGGCCATGCTGCCTATACGCACCGCCCCCGCCGTATGTGAGCTGGAGGGGCCAACCATCACCGGGCCCAGAATATCGAATATATTTGCCATTGCTTTATCCTTTCAGCGGGGCATTTTTCCCCTCTGTATTATTTCGATACAACATTATACCCCTTATTTCCCCCAAAAGCCACCGCCTTGCGGGGGGACAGCAAATGTATCCTTTGGGGCTTGTGCGGGCCTATCGGGTAAGGGTATAATACAGCCATGGAAAAGCGGGAAAGAAAAGAAATAAAGCGCAGAAAGAAAGGCCGGAGCCTGTGGCTGTGGCTTATTCTATCAGGGCTTATTATATGTGTCGGTGTGTATCTCTGGTTTGGCCCATACGGAGTGGAGCTGCTGGGCGGCGATGAGCCGCTGGAGACCTCCCCCCTGGCCATATCTCCTGAGCCCACCCAGGAGCCTGCCCCCACCCCCGAGCCGGAGCCTGTTATCCCAAGGCCGGAGGTATGCCTTTATACGGCAAGGCTTTCCCTTGAGGATGAGCTCATATCCGGCAGCCTGCGTGTTCACTATATAAATACCGGGGATGCCACCATATTCGCCGTGCCCTTCCACCTGTATCCAAACACGCAAAGCGCCGATGCCCTCACCATCACCCGCCTTGCCCTTGACGGCCGGGAGGCATTCTTTACTTATCAGGATGGGCTGCTCAATGTGCCCCTCGTGGTTGAGCTGGCCCCGGGAGAGGATTGCGTAATATTCATGGAGCTCAGGCTGGATATTTCAGGCGATCACAGAGAGGGCCACAGCCTTCCCTATGCCCTGCCCGCCGTGGCAGTGTATGAAAACGGCTGGCTTACCGACGCCGCCCCTGAGGATGCAGGCTACACCCTGCCCGCATCATACAGCGTTATCCTTGGGGAAGGCCTTTCCTGCGACCTTACCGAAGCTGAGCCCGGATATTATTGCGGCGAAAACCTTCAGGGCCTTACCCTGACCATTGATTAGGCATACCTTTTGCTTAGCCCCGTGGGAGCATATCCCCGGGGCTTTTTTATGGAATAAAATGCCGCATATTACAGCTACTGCCATGTCCCGCCTGTATAAACGCCGCCACGCTGGGAATAATAAACCTCAAACACCGCTCATGCGGAAATATCAAGGAGGAAATATCCACAGCATGAAGAAAAGAGTTCATTTGGCCCTGTTGGCCATGCTTATCGTTACCGCTATGCTGATGGCGGCAGCATGTGCAGACAGCACCCCCGCTCCCGTTCCCAGCCCATCCCCCGAAACAAAGCTCAGCCCCAGCCCCATGGTGGAGACCCCCATCGTAGAGGTGGAGCCCACCACCGGCCTTACCCCCGGGGAAGCAATAGAGGGCTTCGTTGAGGGCAGCGTGGTGGAGGTTGCAAAGCTCCCTGAAAAGGTCACGGCGGCCATTAAAAAGGAATATGCAGACGCTGCCATAAAGAGCGCCTCCTATGCCACCTATGAAAACAAGCAAACCTATAAGGTGGTCATTCAGCAGGGCAAGGATGAGGCTACCCAGGAGGTATACGTTACCGCCGACGGCCAGATAATACCTGCCAAGGCCACTGCCGCCTCTCCCTCCCCCGCCGCCGATGGCACCAATGCCCCCGCGGCAGGCCTGGAGACCGGCAAATAGCCCTATTCTGACCATGAATCGATAACGGGAAAAATCCGTTATCGATTTTTTAGATAATAGAATTATTCTATCAGGGAAATGTATTTAACAAACCCATGGGAATATGGTAGTATTATCTCAAGACATAGTACCATTACTGCCTGTGGCAGGGCAGTACATAAAGAAACCTCCTTAATCCAAGGATATAGTCCGGGCGAAGGGATAGCGCCCGGAAACAGCGGGAAAAGCAGCATTATCGGAAGGGTCGATGATGCTGCTTTTTTTTGCTGCAAAAATCCGCACGCCCAGGTGAACAGGCTGCAAAAAAAGCCCCTTTGCCCTTGTATATCCCGCCCCGGCTGACTATAATACAATTGTGGAGGAATGGGCCGCCCGGCTCCTTTCGCCGCAAAATACAACGAAAAGAGATGGATATTTCATCATGACAAAGGTAGATATTTTTTCCGGATTCCTTGGCGCAGGCAAGACCACCCTCATCAAAAAGCTCATCCCCGAGGCATTTGCCGGGGAAAAGCTGGTGCTTATAGAAAATGAATTTGGCGAAATCGGCATTGACGGCGGCTTCCTGGAGGACGCCGGCATCGAGGTGACCGAGATGAACTCCGGCTGCATCTGCTGCAGCCTGGTGGGCGACTTTGGCCGTGCCCTCAAGAAGGTGCTGGAGCAGTACGCTCCCGACCGCATACTCATAGAGCCCTCCGGCGTGGGCAAGCTCAGCGATGTTATCCGGGCAGTGCAGGATGTGGGCTCAGATGACCTTCAGCTCAATAGCTTCACCGCCATTGTGGATGCCAACAAGTGCAAAATGTATATGAAAAACTTTGGCGAGTTTTTCAATGACCAGATAGAGCACGCCAATTCCATAGTGCTCTCCCGCACTGGCGGCATGGCCGAGGATAAGCTCACCGCTGCCGTGGCCCTCATAAGGGAGCACAACCCCTCCGCCACCCTTATCACCACCCCCTGGGATGAGCTGACCGGCCAGCAGATACTTACCGCCATGGAGCGCCGCGATACGCTGGATGAGGAGCTTGCCCTCCTTAAGGAGGAAAGCGAGCATCATCATCACCATGATGATGACCACGAGTGCGGCTGCGAGCATCATCACCATCACCACGATGATGACGACCATGAGTGCGGCTGCGAGCATCATCATCACCACCACCATGATGACGATGATGAGCATGAGTGCGGCTGCGAGCATCATCACCACCACCATGACGACGATGATGACCATGAGTGCGGCTGCGAGCACCATCATCACCACCACGATGATGACGACCACGAGTGCGGTTGCGAGCACCATCATCACCACCACGATGATGACGACCACGAGTGCGGTTGCGGACATCATCATCACCACCATGCGGACGAGGTATTCACAAGCTGGGGTGTGGAGACCGCAAAGACCTTCTCTCCCGATGCCATTTCTGCGGCCCTTGCCGCCCTTGGCCAGGAGGAGAAATACGGCGCCGTGCTCAGGGCAAAGGGCATACTCAAGGGCGAAAATGCCTGGATACACTTTGACTATGTGCCGGGCGAGGTGAATGTGCGTGAAGGCAGCGCCGGCGTTACCGGCAGGCTCTGCGTAATAGGCGCAAAGCTCAACGAAGCGGCCCTCATGGAGCTTTTCGGAGTATAAGCCATGAAGCAGATTCCGGTATATATGTTCACAGGGTTCCTTGAGGGGGGCAAGACCCGCTTCATGCAGGAGACCCTGTGCGATAAGCGCTTTAATGACGGGGAGCGCACCCTTGTAATCATGTGCGAGGAGGGCATTGAGGAGCTTGAGCCCTCAAAATTCCCCAGCAAATCCGTCTTTATAGAAACCATTGATGATCAGGAGCAGCTCACCACCGAGGCCCTTGCCGCCATGGCAAAGAAGCATCAGGCGGAGCGGGTGCTCATCGAGTACAATGGTATGTGGATGCTGAGCGATCTTGCCCGGGTGCTGCCCGAGGGATGGGTGGTGTATCAGGAATTCATGTTTGTGGATGCCAAAACCTTCCTGCCCTATAATGCAAATATGCGGGCGCTGATGGTGGATAAGCTGCTGACGGCGGAGCTTGTGGTGCTGAACAGGGCTGACGATTCCCTGGACAAGGAGGAGATTCACAGGGTAATCCGCGGCATATCCCGCCGCTGCAATATCGCCTACGAATATCCTGACGGCCATGTGGAATATGACGAAATTCAGGACCCCCTGCCCTTTGATATTGATGCGCCCATAATCGACATAGCCGATGACGACTATGCCATATGGTACAGGGATATGTCCGAGGAGCTCAAAAAATACTCCGGCAAGACAGTCCGCTTCAAGGGCATAGTTGCCCGCAACAGCAAGCTGCCCGATGGCATATTTATCGCCGGCCGACATATTATGACCTGCTGCGTGGAGGATATCGAATACAGCGGCCTGGTGTGCAAATGGGACAAGGCCAGCACCCTCTCCCAGCGCCAGTGGGTAATCGTAACAGCCTCCATCGAGGTGCGGTTCAATCGCATATACGGCGGCCGTGGGCCGGTGCTCACAGTGCTGAGCGTAGAGCCCGCCGAAAAGCCCGAAAAGGAAGTTGCTACCTTCTATTGATTTGCTTCCTGTTCTTACCTTAAAACACAGCTCTCTATTTAAAAAGCTCCACACAGCGTGTGGAGCTTTTTGCATGGGTATAAACCTCAGCAGGTATAGTCAATTCACCGAACTGTGTCCCCTTAGAACGATCCCCGGAAAGCCCAGCAGCCGCATTGCTGCGCCCGCAGTGGAAAAAGCATATGAAAGCCGGGGCATATATGCCCATGTAAGGAGCTGCCCCAATGGGGCTGTATCCATCCAATGGGCGGCTATTGCAAGCAGCCCGCACGCTGCCACAGGCAGCAGCACGCAGCCCATAAGGGCATACCCCGCCCACCGCACAGCCGCCGATTTTGCCGGCCTTATGGTAACGGCCAATGATACAAGCTGCACCAGCGCCCACCCGCTTACCGCAAGGGCAATGGGCAGCCAGCAGTGTTCCACTGCAAACCGCGGCAGAACATTATAGCTATTGGTCTGAATAAGGTATGCCCGGCGGCTCAGCAGTACATAGCCCAGCCACAGGGCAGCAGTAAGGCACATGGACAGGGCCGTGGTAATAATGGCGTTCCTTTTTTCCGCATCCTGGGGAGGGCCGTAAAGCACGGAATTGGCATCCGTACCGAAGGCCTCCGCAAGGCGCAGTATCTGCTCCACGTCAGGCCGGGTGCGGCTGTTTTCATAATTTGAAATGGTCTGCCGGGTAACAAAAAGCCGCTCCGCAAGCTGCTCCTGGCTCAGGCCGCACCTGAGCCTTAAATCACGAATGTTTTTCCCAATATCACGCATGCTGTTCACCTCGCCCTGAGTGTAGCAAACTCCGCCGGATATGTCACGCAAGAAGGCTTTTCCACGGGGGATGAATCTTGCATATATTCCCTTAAGCCATGCATTGGCCGAAGTAAGAGCAGGCTGCCGATACCCATTATCATATTCCTCCCCATGCAAAAAGCTCCACACGCCGTGTGGAGCTTTTTAATACGATGCTGTATATTGCCCTGCTTGACCCAAAGGCCGCTGTATTCGTTATCTGTCAAACTCCTTAAGCTCCCACTCATAGGGTATATCCCCATGCTCGGCCTGCATCCAGGCCTTGAAGCTTTCGGCATCGCCCTTGGTGAAGCAGTTTTTATCCAGACGGACGAAGTCATTATCCACCTTGAGGTCAAAGTAGCTCTTGGCCTCCACGAATTTTTCCACCTGCTTCCAGAACACCTCGTTGTTCATTTCCCCATTGGTAAAGAGGCGTATGGTGTTGCCAACGCATACCCTGCACTCCCATTCCTTCATGCCATTCTGCACGCGCATCATTTTAAACTGCTTGCCTGCCAGCATATAGCGGAAAAGCACCGCCCTGTATACGCTTACCAGCACCAGCATATAGCCCAGGGATTCCCAATTAAACTTGGTATCCTCATTGCGGAAGAAAATTGCTCCCACAAGGCCAATGGCCAGTATGACCATCCAGGGCCAGAAGCTCTTTACCTTGTAAAATATGGGGGCAGTCCAGCGGCGATAGCGCTTTATGTCCATGGTATACTGATTTTCAAACATTATGCTTCCTCCAAAATCGCAATATGGGATATTGCTATTATAATAACATATTTATCGTCATCAGTCTATTATTTTCTCCTATATGCTGCATACGGAGTAAAGCGGTTTTCACCGGGTGCTTTTTATCAATGAAAAGGGCCGTTCCTTTCGGAACGGCCCTTTGGGGATTCGCTTTTCAGCCTAAGGGATATTAGGCCTCAGCCTTCTTGGCCTTGAGCTCCTTGGAGCGGGCGCTGAGGATGGTGTAAGAGGTCCATACCAGCACTACGCAAACCAGAGTGATGAGCCAGTACATGGGCAGGCTGGTGATGATCTTCCAGGCGATGAATACGCCAACGCAGCCGCCGATGAAGTTGCCCAGAGTGGCAACGGCGTCATAACGACCCTTCTTGATGAATACCAGGGAGTTAGCAGGCATCAGCAGAGCGCAGGAGCCCATGAATACGGGGAAGCAGGTGCCAGCGGAGCAGCCCAGCAGCAGGCAGGTAGCCATGCAGGGAGCATACAGGCCGAAACCAACGTCCATCAGAGCGCCCCAGAGTACGTTCAGGATAACAGCTACCCAGAACTGCCACTGACCTACGGTGAAGCCAGCGCCCTCGCCGATTACGCCGAAGGGGCCCCAGCCGTTGTTCTTGCAGAGCATGATGACGGCGGTAGCCAGCATAGCGCAGCCCAGCCAGAGACGAATCTTGTTGATGTCCCACTTGGTGATGATCTCAGCGAATGCATAAGCGCCGATCATGGCGGCTACGCACATGCTTACCAGGAAGATGGGTTCGCAGTCAACGCTGGTGGTGAAGATGATAGCCTCGAAGATAACGGGGAAGGTATCGCCGACGTTCAGGGTGCCGGGGATGTTGATGTCTTCGACGTTCTTGAAAGTCTTGTACATGAAGGTGGAGGGAGCGAAAGAACCGCAGCCCAGGGTATCAAGGAAGTTTGCCAGGCAGCCTACGAACATGCCCTGTGCCCACTTCTTGCCGCCGGCGGCCTTGAGCTCGCCCTTGTGATTCTTGTTGATGTCCACGATCAGCAGGCCAGCGATGCCTACGAAGCAAACAGCCAGTACAATCTGAAGTGCCAGTACCATTAAAAAGATCCTCCAATAATATAAATTTTGAAGTGCACGAACCTTTTTGAGCAGCTTTTCCGCTGCCATTTCGTATTCCCCTTACGATGACAGGGCAGCTTGCCAATTGGTTCAGTGTTAATATTGTAACAACATTGTGAACGCTTGTCAATATTTCATCCAGCCTGAGAAGAATACAATTTTCTCCTTTTTTCTCTGCCGCTGTGACGAAAAAACCTTTAGATTTAAGCTCATTTCAATATATTGGGGTTTTTTCCCTCCCCGGGATACAAATTCCAGTGCATTAATAGTATCCATGACAATTTGTACTGGATGTTTTTTAACATTGCCTGATTTTTCACATAAAACCGCATATTTACTGCCGGATAAGCTGCCCTTTCCCCTTTCCCGCTGTTCCTTTAAGGCTATGGTCGTGCTATAATCAGGGTATGAAAAAGCTTGAAGTTATCCTGCAAAAGTATCTCGGCCCCGCCCTTGTGGAGCTGCTGGCCATATGGTACGGGCTGTGGGCCATAGGCTCCGGCCGTTCCCTTGTGGGGCTGCTGGCCGCAATGGCCTCTGCCCTGCTTTTCGGGCTGTGCCTGCTGAAGTTTCCCCAGAGCCTGCATAAATGGCTGCTGGAAGGGGATGCTCCCCTTCCCGAGGCAGGGGTAAGGGCCTCCCGCAGAGACAGGCGGCATCCCTGGGCAGCCATCGCCCTCAGGGTGCTGCTGCTCCACGCCCTGCTTTACGCCGCCGCATACTGCTTTGACCTTGCAAAAAACGGCTACACCGGCGGCCTTATGGATACCCTGGCCCAGCTCTGGAACAGATCCGATGCCCCCCATTATCAGGGCATTGCGAAAAACTGGTATGTTACCCAGGGAGACTCCCGGCTGCATATCGTTTTCTTCCCGCTGTATCCGCTGCTCACAAGACTGTTTTCCATAGGTGGAAGCTACTTTGCCGGGGCAATGCTCCTGAGCACCCTGTGCGCCGTGGCCTCTGCCATAGCCATATATGAGCTGGCGGCACTGGATATGCAGCGCAGTGATGCCCTCTTTACAGCCACGGTGCTTTCGGTATTTCCCGGCAGCATATTCCTTGCCGCCCCCATGACAGAGAGCCTTTTCCTGCTGCTGTCGGTATGCTGCATACTGGCAGTCCGCAAAAGGCAATATATACCCGCAGGGCTTCTTGGCGCCCTTGCCGCCTTTACCCGGTCTGTAGGGCTGCTGCTGGTGCTGCCCGTATTCATCGAGGCCCTGGGGGACTGCCTTCGCTCAAGGCCCGCCTCAGCAAAGGAGCTGGCCCGGCCAATACTTGCCGTGCTGCTCATTCCCCTGGGCACCGCCGGGTATCTGCTGATAAACTACCTTGTAACAGGCTCTCCCTTCACCTTCCTTGCCTATCAGCGGCTGCACTGGAGCCAGCAGCTGGGGCCCTTTTTCAGCACTGCGGCATATCAGCTTGATTTGCTCATCACCAATGCCTCCTCGGGGGATATAAAGCTGGTATTCGGCCTGTTTCTGCCAAACCTTATCTGCGCCTTTGGCGCCCTTGGCCTGCTGCTGCCCTCAATGAAAAAGCTGCGCCCCTCCTACAGCGGCTACGCCCTTGTGTATTTCGCCGTATCCATTGGCTGCACCTGGTTGCTTAGCGGCCCACGCTACCTTGCGGTATGCTTCCCGCTGGCCTTTGGCCTGGCCCAGCTCACCCAGGGCAAAAAGCCCCTCCGCTTCGCCGCCGCCCTGCTGCTGATGGTAAGTATGCTTGCATACCTGTGGCTGTTTGTTACCGGGTACCCGGTGTACTGATAAAGCCCGGTAGCCCCTTTATTAAATAAAAACCCCACGTGCGGGGTATTCGTAAAACAGTTAATCCGGCCTGCTGCTACAGGCCGGATTATTTTATGCTTTTTCTTTGCATAATTCAGAGCTGGTGCTGTATTTGGTTCAGAAATTCGTCGGCTTCGTTTCGGTTTTTGAAAATGTACACATCCCTGTCGGAATATTTATCCAACAAATCGATTATTTCAGGTCTGCTTTGGGAATTGAAGCTCTTTATAAGCTCAATAAACCCGGCATCCTCCTCATTTTCTATCCATGGCATATCCGGCCGTGCTTTGCCCCTTCTTTCCCCAATGCCATCAAGGCAGACATTCAGCGGATAATCCAGCATGATCACTGTATCGCACGCCTTTAATCTCAGCTCTATTGTGGAGCCGTAATTGCCGTCAATTATCCACCTGTCCTTTTGAATCGTATTTTGCAGCCGCTCCAGAAAGACGGCCTTATCCACAGTGGTTCTATCCGGATTCCAATACATCATATCCAAATGAAAAATGGGAATACCCGTCAATTGATGCAGGGCTCTGGAAAATGTGCTTTTGCCGCTTCCGGGGCAGCCTATCACCATTATCCTTTTCATATGCTTCATACCTGTAAATACCGGTTTTTCATCCCTAAAACGGATAAATTCTGCCATCTACGCAGGAAACGCCCGAACATTTTCCGTTTGGGCGTTTCCCTGGATGTTATTTACTGTTATCTTAGCCTATCTTCTCAGGGCCTTTGGCTTGCCGATTATCTCGCTCCATATAATGGCCTTTCGAATATCCGGCATATCCCCGGCAGGCTGCCTTTGTGCCTCCTCACGGGGCTTTTTATCCGGCTCACAGGCTTCTTCGCCCATTATGGTGCTTTCGGTGTGAATGTGGCTGCTCTCTGTAAAGGGCTTTACCACATGGTCGTCAGCGTGGGATACAAGCTCCCTTAGCCCCTGCCCCTCTCCTGCGGTGCCCAGCCCCTCGTGTGAATCATAGTCAAGGCTGCCGCTTACAGGCGGTTTTTTCTTCGCCGGCGCAGCGGGCTTCTCGGGCTTTGCAGCCCTGTCCATTGCGGCAGATAGGCTGCTGCGGGCCTGGGCCATCATGTCCTCAAGGGAGAGCTGGGCTCCCTGGCGGGAGGCCCTGCCGCCTGTGGGCCGGGCAGGCTGTGCAGGCCGGTAATTGCCGGTGGTCTGTCGCCGGGCGCCGGTCTTTTTTGAGGCGCCGGATTGCTTTTTTATCCAGTTCACCACGCAGATGATTATTATAAGGAATATCAGATCGCCCACGGCGTTACCTCCTTTCCCGGAAAATAGCCGGGCTCATCAGGAATTCTTGCCCTCGCCTGCAATGGAATCCCTCATGCGGGTATCGGATATGACATTCTGCATATTGTAGTAATCCATTACCCCCAGCTTACCCTCTCTGAAGGCGGCTGCTATGGCCTGGGGCACCTCTGCCTCGGCAGCTATGACCTTAGCACGCATGCCCTGCACCTCTGCCTTATTTTCCTGCTCCTGAGCCACTGCCATTGCACGGCGCTCCTCGGCCTTTGCCTGGGCGATGCGCTTATCTGCCTCGGCCTGGTCTATCTGGAGCTGTGCGCCCACATTGCGGCCCACGTCCACATCTGCAATATCTATGGAGAGTATCTCAAAGGCGGTGCCTGCATCCAGACCCTTGTTCAGCACGGTCTGGGAGATAAGGTCAGGGTTCTCCAGCACGTCCTTGTGGCTGGTGGAGGAGCCCACGGTGGTAACTATGCCCTCGCCTATACGGGCGATGATGGTCTCCTCACCGGCGCCGCCCACCAGGCGGTCTATATTGGCGCGAACTGTGACCCTTGCCTTGGCACGAAGCTCAATGCCATCCTTTGCAATAGCGGCGATAACGGGAGTCTCTATTACCTTGGGGTTAACGCTCATCTGCACGGCCTGCAATACGTCACGGCCGGCCAGGTCTATGGCGCAGGCCCGCTCAAAATCCAGGGGTATGCCTGCACGCTGTGCGGCGATAAGGGCATTTACCACCCTGTCCACATTGCCGCCCGCCAGGTAATGGGCCTCCAGCTTATTGAGAGGCACCTCCATGCCGGCCTTGGTGGCCTTGATGGCAGGATTGATTATGCGGCTTGGCACCACCTTGCGGATACGCATTGCCACAAGCTGAAACAGCCCCACCCTGAGGCCGGAGGCCGTGGCGGATATCCACAACCCGATGGGCACAAAGCTGAAAAACAGCGCAAGGAATATTATAATCGCCACAATGAGGAATATTACAATAACAAACTCCATTTCCTTCTCCTTTCAAATTAAAGCGCACTATTTGTTTACAAACATCTTTATAAGGTATCCCGCAAGATACAATAGCCCTATAAAGGCCGGTACTCCTATTATGAGCTGTATCCAGCTTTTTTTACGCAGCCTGTCGGCCTGCTCCTTATCCATATTCAAATCGTAGGCCAGTGCCTCGCAGTCCTTTTCCAATGCCTTGGCGGTGCACTTGGGACAATCCACCTGGGCATCGTCGTAGAGAGTGCCGCAGGTCTTACAGAATTTCAGGCTCATAGCTGCTCCACCGTTATCCTCAGCCCTTCCACAGCGGTTATCCTTATGGCTGCATCCTTCGGGATAAAGCCGCCGCTGCTCATTACATCCAGCCTTTTTCCATCAAAGCTGCCCGTGCCTGCGGGCCTGAGGGCTGTAAGGGCCACACCCTCTGCCCCCACAAGGGCCTGCATATCCGCCCCGGAAAGGGAGCTGGAGCTGCCTTCTATCTTTTCCCTGAGCACCACCGGAGACCGGTTCAGCACGCCCTTTGAAAAGGAATGTATGGTGATCCCCGCCCCTATCAGCAGCGGCACCACTATCAGCACAAGAGTGATAAGGCCGGTGGCCAGGTTATCCGCTCTGAGTACCACCGCAGCCAGCAGGGCAATGCCGCCCAGTGTGCCGGGCACGCCAAAGCCGGGGGTAAACATTTCTGTTATCATGAGCAGCATGCCCACCACCAGGCATATGAAGGCCGGCAGGTTCCAGCCCAGTATGTATTGCATCACAGGGTCCATAATATCACCTCGAATACTGTTATAATGGATATGCTCTTAAGGTGTCCTGCTTTTATAATACCATATGCGGCTTGTCAAAATATGTACAAAGTGTTAAAACAGCGGAAACAGACTGCTGTTAAACCAGGCGGTAAAGCCCTCCACAAACCTGCTGGAGCCGCCGGGCAGCACATTGCGCTTCATGAGCATCACCGCGAGGCAGAAGGCCGCCGCCCCCAGCAATATTACCAGCGCCCACAGCCCTATCAGCGGCAGCAGGGGCTGCCGTGGCTTTTTCTCAAAGAGGGGCTCATATTCCTCATCATCGTCATCGTACTCGTCATCATCGTCGTACTCGTCATATTCGTCATCGTCGAGCTCATCGTCCTCGTCGTATTCATCATCGTCATCATCGTATTCCTTCCCGTTTTTGGCGAAGAATCCCCTCTTTGCCACGCCCGCAGTTTTCAGCGACCCTGTGGCCTTTGAAGGGGCAGGCTTTGCAGCCTCCTCTATGGAAGCGAGGGCCGTATCAAAATCCGGCATATCCGCTATCACCCCATCCCGGAAGGAGGCCCGCTTGCTGCTGTAGCTTGCCTGCTCGGCGCAGCAATCCTCAGTGAGCCGCTTTACGGTTTCCGGGGTAACTGAAAGGCCCGCATCGTATGTGCGCTTGAGCAGGGCCATTACACGCCGGGTCACGTCCTTTGCGGCGGCCTGGTCATTAAGGGCCTCAAGGGCGCTTTTATACACCTGGCCTATGTTGCTTTCCAGTATTTCCCTCAGTTCCATTTTATCTGACGCCATAATATTCCTCCGATGTGACAATATACCACAATATTATTATAATCCACCCCCTGCCCTTACCGCAATGTATTTTGCTGCGCCCCGGCGCATATACATACCCCATGAAGCGCAAACCTGTCTTTGATCAGTGCATCAGGCTGCCGGCATTGGCGCTTTTTCTGTGCCTGCTCGCGGCCTGCATAAGGGGCTGGGTCATTTCCCGGCATCAGCCTGAAGCCACGGCCTCGGCTGAGGCTATTTCCGTATACCATGAGGGGCAGGTATACCTTATGCCGCTGAATGAATACCTTATAGGTGTGGTGGGGGCAGAGATGCCCGCCTCCTTTCCCCTTGAGGCCCTGAAGGCCCAGGTGGTGGCAGCCCGCACCTATGCGGTAAGGCGAATGGCCTGCTACTCCGGGGAGGGCTGCGGCAGGGGCGGGGCGGATATCTGCACAGACAGCGGCTGCTGTCAGGCCTACACCCCGCCTGCTGAGCTGAAGAAGAGCTTCGGCAGCAACGGCCGCCTGTATATGGATAAGCTGACCCAGGCGGTATCCTCCACCGACGGGGAGGTGATACTCTACGCTGGCAAGCCCATAGAGGCCCTGTATCACTCCTCGGCGGGAGGGCATACAGAGGATGCACAGAATGTTTTTTCCTCTGCCCTGCCCTATCTTATTGGGGTAGACAGTCCGGGTGAGGAGGGCAGCAGATACCACGGGGAAAAGGAATACTCCCTGAGGGAATTTGCCTCCCTTATAAACAAAAAATGGCCCGGCGCAAAGCTCAGCAGAAAAAAGCTCGCCGCCCAGGTGGAGATACTTTCCCGCTACCCAAGCGGCCAGGTGGAGGAGCTTAAGCTAAACGGCATTACCGTATCCGGCAAGGACCTCAGAAAGCTTCTTGACCTTAACAGCGCAAATTTCACCATCACCATAGATGATTCCGTACTCATCCGCACCACGGGCTACGGCCACGGCGTGGGCATGAGCCAATACGGCGCCCGTGCCATGGCTCTGGAGGGAGCGGATTACCGGGAGATACTCTCCCACTACTATACGGGAGTGGAGATAGAAAGGATGGAGCAATAAGTCGCACAAATGCTTATGGCATTTGTGCGATATGCGCCGCATTGCTTACGCAAGGCGGCGATTAAAAGCCTTACGGCTTTCGCTCAAAATCTTATGGATTTTGAGCGAGGGTCACGGAAAAGCTGTAGCTTTTCCGTGAGGACGCACAAGGGCTTTGTCCATGTGCGATTAAATCCCTTACGGGGGTTTTTACATGATTTGCCTATAAACCCTGCGGGGTTTACCGGGCGGCAAATGCCTTCGGCTTTCGCTCAAAATCGTCGCTTCGCTTTGGATTTTGAGCGATTATCCCCTTCGGGGGGGAGCCGATTCCCTATGGCGGCTGCGGCCACCACCGGGCGGGAATCGGACAGGGGAACCCATCCCCTTTCGGGAATGGTTCCGCATTTGCCGCACAGGTCAGCAAATGCGGATTGAACTTTAAGGGGCTGAGCCCCTTAACAATCCCCCTTTGCAGGAGTTGGAAGCACAGCACCACGAGCCTCCCCTGTGTAAGGGGAGGTGGCAATGAGCGATAGCTCATTGACGGTGGGGTTGTCCGGAAAGGGTCGTGTGTCCACCCAAGCCTTTATCTTATTTCCAACCACGCAAAAAGGCCCATCCACTATGGGCCTTTTTGGAAAGTGCTGTAAAGCAGCTTATTTAGTTATAACCATCCAAACCCCTATCCTTTGGTACTTTCCTTTAAGGAAAGTACGCTTTTTTTGGTACTTTTCTTTTAAAGAAAAGTACAAGAAAGAAAGAAAGAAAGGGGTGCAGGGGGCTGGCCCCCTGCGGGGAAAAATCATCCCTCCCCCTACCGCCGGCGCTCTCCGCGGCCCAGGAGGTAATCCACCGATGTATCATAAAGGTCTGCAAGGGCGATAAGCACCCTTGTGGGGATGTCGTTTTCCCCGGTTTCGTACTTTGAGTAGCCCGTTTGCGACATATTGAGATACCTGGCCACCTGGGCCTGGGTCATGTCCCTGTCCTCCCGCAGCTCTCTTATCCGCCTGTACATATTCGCTCACCTCACCCCCGCAATATACGCCAACCTGAATCAGGTTATTGATTGTTAACCTGTTTCAGGTTAAAATCCCTGTGTGAGGTGATATTATGGCCGGAAAATGCAAGGATAATGAATACGGCTCCCACAGTCTTATGCAGGAGCCGCATCACAGGGAAATGCTGGATAAAATAAGAGCCATTCTGGATAACGCCGCCCTTGGCGACGGGGAAAAGTGCGCCGCCATACGGGAGGTGCTGAATAGCCTCCCCGGCGGCCCGGTAAAGCTCAGATAATGCAAAAAAACAGGCCCCGGCATCGTAAATGAGCCGGGGCCACTGTAGCTGTGTTACTGGCCGCTCCGCTAAGGGAGGGGCGTTTTTTAATTCAGGCTATTTGGTAATGCTCCTGCACTCCAGATAGTACCTCTTTTCATGGGCCTCGCCCATGGAGAAGGTCTTGCGGGGGAGAGCGCCGTCAAATATAACGGTGCGGAAAAAGGCGGATTTATCCATTGCGGGCAGCAGGAAGCCCATATTGCCCTCACGGCTGCCAAGGTCGTTTACAACATCTGCGCCGTGGATATAGTCGATGGTTGCGCCGGGGGTCTCCTTGATGAGGATATCCAGAGCGTTTTGCAGGGTGCCCACCTCAAGCTGGGCCACGGGCTTTTCAACATACAGACAGCCCACGCCCTCCTTATCTACGAAGGGGATAACATGGCCGGCCTTGCCTGCCATTGCCCCATTGAGCTCATCCATGGAGGAGAACCTGAGGGCCTGGCAGCTTCCGTTCTGCTCGGTGAGCTTATCCTTTATCCAGCAGAGGGCCTTATCGCCCACGTTGAATATCACCCTGTGGATAGGCTCGAATACTATGCCCTCATCGTGAACGTTTTCCAGCTCCACAAGGCAGTACCTTGCAGGATGCTCATCTGCGGCGGTAAGGCCCTGCTCGGCCTTTACCCGCTCCCAGTTTGCCTTGGCAGTGGCAAAGGAATGATTGCCGTCGCCCATGGCAAAGAGCAGGGGTGCCTGATCCGTGCCGTACTTGGCGGCGTAGGCGTTCTTTTCAATGAGGGCCTCAAGTGCGGAGATAACGCCCTTTACCTGAGCCTCGTCCTTTACAAGGTAGCCCTCTATGTGGCCGCCCTTCTGCATAAGGTCAAAGTCATAGAGCTTTTCGGTGCTGCCCAGGGCCTCCCCTATGGGCTCGATAACGGTGCGCTCAGGGTCATCTATGAGCACCAGTATGTGGGGCATTTCCAGGGGAGCGTCCTTGCGGATACGCAGGCGGGGAGGTATGCGCTCCACAATGGTGCCCTCGGTGGCACGGATAAGGGTGGTGGAGCCCTTGGTATAGTCGTAATTTTCCAGGTCAAGGGCAACTATAAGGCCCTTGCGGGTGCGCCCCTCAACGGTACGCAGCACATAGGCAAAGCCCTCGCCCTTGTTTTCCAGCACGCCGGTCTCAACGTACTGCTTCATATGGGCATTGATGGAGGCGATGCGCTCTGCCTCATCCGGCTTATCAAGATACAGCTCGGGCAGCATTATACGCAGGGTGGATGGGGCGCTGCCCACTATGGCCTCGGTCTCATTCCAGTAATCCGGCTGAGAGGTATACTGGTCGCAGGCCACCACGGCCCACTTGGTCATGTCCACGCTCTTATTGGGGAGCAGCAGCTCAGGCACCTTAACGCCTATGGAATTAGCATACTTTGTCATGAAACAGCCTCCGTTTTTTTGTAAGTATTGTGGGATGTTGTCAGGGGTATTTATTTAAAACCAAACTGCTGTGCTGAATATGGATATGCCAAAAAACTTTTTGGCTGGCAAATAGTTCTTTATTATATGATATAACTTTAACCTGCCAAGGTCAATGAATCTTTTGCCTGCCGGGCCCCTTTTTTGCCCCGCCCTTGCAGGGGGCTTTTTTTGTTTTCTGTTACTTTAAACCGGTAAAGTATCGTGATATAATTCCAGTATAAATAAACACGGAGGCAGCATATGTACCAGAGCAAGCTGATGAGCGAGGATACCCTGGCCTTTTTCAACGCCATACTTACCCTTAAAAACCCGGAGGAATGCTGCCGGTTCTTTGAGGATGTGGCCACCATAGGCGAGGTGCAGGCCATGGCCCAGCGGCTGCAGGTGGCAAGGCTGCTTTCTCAGGGGCTGAAATACGCTGAAATAGCCCAGCGCACCGGCGCATCCACCGCCACCATATCCCGCGTGAGCCGCTGCCTTACCTATGGGGCAGATGGCTATAAGCTGGTGCTGGAGCGCATGAATGACCAGCAGCCCTGATACCCCCGCCATACATCACACTCCCAGAAAGGATACTGCCATGATAAACTGGAAAAACCTTACCCAGCTCAAAGCCTATTCCTGCCTGAAGAACACCACACCCATAGACCTTGCCTCTGCCATGTCCGGCGAAGCAGGCGCAGAGCGTGTAGCCCGCTACACCCTTCCCATGGGCATGGGGCTCAGCTTCAACTATGCCGCAAGGCCGGTGGATGACAGCATACTCTCCGCCCTTTCAGACCTTGCCTCTGAAGCCCAGCTTTCGGAAAAATTCCGCGCCCTGTACAACGGCGCCGTTATCAATACCGGGGAAAATCGCCTTGTGCTCCATCATCTCACCCGCGGCCAGCTTGGGGATGACGTTATAGTAAACGGGGTAAACAAGCGCAGCTTTTACCTTGACCAGCAGCAGAAAATAAGCGACCTTGCCCACAGGGTACATTCCGGCCTTATAACCAACGCAAAGGGCCAGCCCTTCACCACTGTTGTACAGATAGGCATTGGCGGCAGCGACCTTGGCCCCCGTGCCATATACCTTGCCCTTGAGGGCTGGGCAAAGGCCAATGGCTGCCTTAAAATGAAGGCGGAATTCATCAGCAATGTGGATCCCGACGATGCGGCGGCAGTGCTCAGCCGCATAGATGTATCCCGCAGCCTTTTCATACTGGTATCCAAATCCGGCGTTACCCTTGAGACCCTCACCAATGAATCCCTTGTGCGGGATGCCCTTACAAAGGCTGGGCTTGAGGTATCCCGCCATATGATAGCCGTTACCAGCGAGACCTCCCCCCTTGCAAAGAGCCCTGATTACCTTGCGGCCTTCTTTATGGATGACTACATTGGCGGCAGATACTCCTCCACCTCCCCTGTGGGCGGTGCGGTGCTGTCCCTTGCCTTTGGGCCTGAGGTGTTCCAGAGCTTCCTTGAGGGCGCTGCGGAGGCCGATAGGCTTGCCTGCAATGAGGATATTTTGCACAACCCCGCCATGCTGGATGCCATGATAGGCGTATATGAGCGCAATGTGCTGAATCTCCCGGTAACGGCGTTCCTGCCCTATTCTCAGGCACTCAGCCGCTTCCCTGCACACCTGCAGCAGCTTGATATGGAATCAAACGGCAAGTCCGTTAACCGCTTCGGCCAGCCTGTGGATTACCCCACCGGCCCCGTAATATTCGGCGAGCCCGGCACAAACGGCCAGCACTCCTTCTATCAGCTCCTCCATCAGGGCACGGATATTATCCCCCTGCAATTTGCCGGCTTCCGCCACAGCCAGATGAACAGCGATATCCTCATTCAGGGCAGCACCAGCCAGCAGAAGCTCTGCGCCAATGTGGCAGC
>CAYMPG010000031.1:0-19973 GCA_964392455.1 uncultured Clostridium sp.
ATACGCCCATGCCGCTGTTATTGTAAGTATCGTTTTCGACGTCGCCGTTCACCGTAACGGAGACGCTGCCCTCGGTCTCCAGCCCGCCGGTAATATCCGCGTTAATCTTCACGCTGCCGGAGCCTTCGAAACCCACTTTGCTCAGCTTGCTGCCGTTAGACGTGTTGATGGTGTAGCTTTTGCCGCTGGAAGTGCTGAGAGTGTTTTCGTTGCAGTTAACATCCGCAGTCAGGTTTACGCTCACATCCTCCCCGCTGCTGTCGCTGAACGCAGTCTCCAAATCGCTCCAGCTCCCTGCATCATAGGATGCCGCAAGTGCGCCTGCCGAAAATGTCAGCGTCATCACCAGAGCCGCCGCTGCGGCTAAGGTTCTTTTTGCCTTACGCATATCATGATTCTCCTTTCAGAAATATACATTTATATTACATTATATCACGCGGATATGTATATAATTTGCACATTTACTTGCATATATAGATTATATATGCATAAATATGTGTTTTCAAGCTGTTTTTTCCTGTCGGGTAGTCCTTTATGCAAAGTAAAAAACGCAATACACAAAAAGTTGCCCCCCGGCCACTTTTTGTGATGCTGTATTTGTATTATCCCTGCGTATGCTCAAGGTCTATTGCAAACAGGCCTCCTGCGCCGCCGCTGTGAAGGAAAAGGATATTGTCCCTGCCCTCAAAGTAGCCCTGCTCTGCAAGCTGCAAGAGCCCTGCGAAGGTCTTACCGGTATACACGGGGTCAAGTATTATGCCCTCCTGCCTTGCCATCAGCTTCATGGCCGCCACTCCCGCCTCAGAGGGTATGGCATAGCCTGCGCCAAAGCAGCGGTATACATTTATATCCTGCGGGCCAACGGTAATGCCCGCCTCCAATAGCTCTGCCGCGCCGTTTACCAGCCCTGCAACTATGGGCTGAAAATCGTCATTGCTCACGTCTATGCCGGTCACCCGGGTGGCGGGCGAATATATCCTTGCCCCAAGGTCCATGCCGGCATGGGTGCCGCCGCTGCCTGTGCAGCATACTATGTCGTCAAATACTACGCCCATATTCCGGCCCTGCTCTATGGCCTCCCGTGCGGCGTTTACATATCCTACCGACCCAAGGGGAACAGACCCGCCCACCGGCACGCAGCAGGGGTTATGTCCCTCAGCCCTGAGCTGCCGGCAGATATTATCCATTTCCGCATATATATCGCTGTAGTCTCCGGTATCCACAAAGCGCACATCCACGCCTATAAGGCTATTCAGTATCTGGTTGCCCAGCTTCTGCCATACGCCCCGCTTTTGCAGCACCAGTATGCAGCCCATGCCCAGCCTGCTGCAGCAGGCCGCCGTAAGCATGGCATGGTTGCTCTGGGCGCCGCCTGTGGTAAGCATATAGTCACAGCCCCGCTCCATTGCATCCGCAATGAGAAACTCCAGCTTGCGTACCTTGTTGCCCCCAAGGGCAACGCCTGTCATATCATCCCGCTTGATGTATATATTTTTGCCCAGGGTGCGGCTTATATTTGGCAGCCGGTACATTGGGGTGGGCAGTATGCCCAGGGATACCCTGGGAAATGAGGCTATATCCTTCATGGCGCTGTACTCCTTATTTTATATTCTCCATCATATTACGGGGCCTGTGGCGTCAGTCCTTATGCGGCCTGAGCGGTATGCCTCCAGCAGCTCCCTCAAATCTGATATGCGTTGGGCCAGCTCCTCGCCAAAGTCCGTATCCGCTATCAGGAGCCTGCGGGGCAGGTTCTCCACAATGAAGGTATGGGAGGTAATATCCTTTTTGCCGTATATGGCATCCTGCCGGGTGGTAAAGGGCTCATGGGAGGCGATACGCATACCGTGGGAGCTGAAAAACATGGTATAGCCCGCTATGCCGGTCTGCTTCTGATATGCCTTGCAGAAGCCGCCGTCTATCACCACCAGCCGGCCGCCCGCCTTGCGGGGGTCCTCACCCTCCCTTACCTTTACGGGGATATGGCCGTTTATTATGCGGCTCCAGGGCTTGCTCAGGCCAAAGTCATCCAGTATGCGGCGGCAGAATTCCTCATCGCCATAAAATTTATAGTAGGGATTTTTGGGCTCTGTCCAGGTATTTTTATCCTCAATGAGGGTGCGCTCAAAGGTGGCGATATGGCTGCGGCCGAATATTGGGGAATTGCGCCCGCACCACAGGAACCAGAGAAAGTCCTTGCCCCTCTCCCGCTCCATGCTGCCCTCCGGGGCAAAATAGCCCTGACGGGCAAGGCGATCTGCCCAGTCAAGATATTCCTTGCCCTTGAGGGGGGTATCGGTATAGAAGGAGAATTCCTGAAACTCTCCATCCTCAGTGCAGGGTATGCAGCCATGATACAGCAGATTGCCATTGTGGCAGCGGTATATGGCGCCCACCGAGTAGAGGAAGCGGGCATGAGCCTGCAGCTTTTCGCTGCGGAGGAAGCTGGATACCATCTGGTCTATAACGTCCTGCTCCTCCTTGGTGAGCTTCGTGGGGTCATCAGGGTCTACGGTGGGGAAATGGGTATCCCTGAGGGGATACTCCACCCCGTCTATATTTATGCTGCCGGTCTTAAAATCCACCCGGGACATCATATCCCGGTCATCCATATTATACTCCGGCCGCCGCTTTATGAGCTGACCCTCCAGCTTAAACTGTATTACGCACATGGCCTTGTGCATCCTGGAAAACAGCACCTCATCCTGGGGGAGCCTGTGGCCATCCGGCATATTGCGGGGATGAAATACCTCAGCATCCCCATACACCCTGTCGCTGAATATGGCAAGGTGCAGCAGGTTTATGCCGTAGGCATTTTCCAGCATATCAAGGTTATCATACTGGAGGCAGTTCTTTACCGCCACCGCCACGCATGCGGCGCTTCCCGCCGCTGCGCCCATCCACAGCACATCGTGATTGCCCCACTGTATATCCACGCTGTGATGCTCCATAAGGTGATCCAGTATAACGTCTGCATGGGGGCCCCTGTCGAATATGTCTCCCACTATGTGCAGCGTATCCACCGCCATGCGCTTGATAAAGCTGCAAAATGCGGTAATAAAGGTATCCGCCACGCCTGTATCTATTATGGAGCGGATTATGTTATCGTGGTAATGCTGCCTGTTGCGCTGATCCTGAGATTTGAGCAGCTCCTCCATAATGTAGGCATACTCCTCGGGCATGGCCTTGCGTACCCTTGAGCGGGAATACTTGGAGGCGGTATACCTGGCCATCTCGATAAGCCTGTGTATGGTCACCCGATACCAGTCAGAAAGGCCGGTATTTGTATTGTTCTTTATCTCATGGAGGGTTTCTGCGGGGTAATATATGAGCACTGCAAGGCTGCGCCGCTCCTCATGGGTGAGGGCGTGCTCAAAGAGCTCGTCTATCTTTTCATAGATGGCGCCGGAGGCATTGCCCAGTATGTGCAGAAAGGCCTCATGCTCCCCGTGTATATCGCTCATAAAGTGCTCTGTGCCCTTGGGAAGGCTGCGAATGGCCTGCAGCTTGATTATCTCGGCGCTTGCAGAATCCACCGACGGGAACTCTCTTGACAGCAGGTTAAGATAGCGTATGTCCGTAGCCATAAACTCCTCCGTGATATGATTTGATTTTTTAAAGGTTTTATAAGTAAGAGAAATACCTTTGCCGTTTGCTATTACATTATAGCATACCTTAATGGGATATGCACTGAAAAGGATGGTAAAGTTTGTATATTTTTATTCCCACTGAAAAAGGCGGGCGGCACATACTCCGCTCGCCTTTTGTATGCTTATTTTATGCTTACCTTTTTATCAGCAGGCAGCACAGGTCGTTTACATTGGTGCCTGTGGGGCCGGTAACGATAAGGCCATCCACGTTTCTCAGGGCATAGTATGAATCATTTGCCTTGAGTACTGCCGGTATGGATACCCCAAGGCCCCTCAGGGCCTCCGCCGTATTTCCATCCACATAGCCGCCTGCGGCCTCTGTGGGGCCATCCGTGCCATCTGAGCCCACGGAAAATACCGCCGTATCCTTCAGGCCGGATATACCCTCCGCTGCGGCCAGGGCAAGCTCCTGATTGCGCCCGCCAAGGCCCTCCCCGGTAAGATGCACCACAGTCTCTCCCCCTGCAATAAAGGCAAGAGGCTCCTTTGAATCCTGATGATACCTTGCAATGGATGCAATAAAGCTGCCTGCCTCCCTCGCCTCACAGCAAAGGCTTGCGGTAAGCACCTGGGGCTTATAGCCCAGCTCCTCTGCGGCCTCTGCCGCCGCCCCGCAGAGCTGCCTTACGCTGCCGGTAATATAGGTTTCCACGTTTGTAAGCACCTTTGGCGTTTCCTCGGATAGCAGCTCCAGCGCCCTTACGGATAGATCCAGCTCGTACTTTTCCACGATTGACAGCGCCTCCTCACAGGTGGAGCCATCCGGGCAGGCCGGGCCTGAGGCTATCATATCCAGCGGGTCGCCTATTATATCCGAAAGCACCACGGATACTATCCTTGCAGGGGCGCAGGCAAGGGCAAACCTTCCGCCCTTTACGGCGGAAAGCCGCTTGCGTATGGTATTCATCTCCACTATATCCGCCCCGCAGGCAAGCAGCTGCTTATTTATATCCTGAAGCTCCCCAAGGCTCACAAGGGGGCTTTCAAAGAGGGCTGAGCCGCCGCCGGACACCAGGAATATCACCGTATCCCCCTCCCCAAGGCTCCTTACCATGGTGAGGGCCCTGTCTGTAGCCCTGATGGAGCTTTCGTCCAGCACGGGGTGCCCTGCCTCCAGCACATCTATTGGGCCGATATTTCCGTTTGAATGGCCGTATTTGGTTATGGCCACGCCCTGCTGTATCCTGCTGCCCAGCAGCTCATATGCCGCCCGTGACATCTGGGCCGCTGCCTTGCCTATGGCCACAAGGTACACCTTTTCCGGCAGCTCCACTCGGCTGAGCGCTTTTCTTACGGCAGCATCCGGCATGGCGGAGGCTATGGCACGGTTTATTATGGTATCCGCATCCTGTCTTATGCTCATAATGCTGTATCCTCCCTGCCCTATTGATTTACCACGTTTACAGGTGCGCCTGCCAGAAAGGCCCTGAGGTTTTCCACCGATGCATCCATTATACGCATACGGCTCTCCCTTGGCGCCCAGCTTATATGGGGAGTAATAATGCAGTTTTTTGCCCTGAGCAGAGGGTTATCCCCCCGAATGGGCTCAGTGGATACCACATCCAGCCCGGCGGCATATACCTTGCCGCTGTTAAGGGCATCTGCAAGGTCCTGCTCCACCACAAGCTGACCCCGGCTGTTGTTTATGATTATCACGCCATCCTTCATTTTAGCGATGGTGTTTTTGTTTATTATGCCCTCAGTATCCGGAAACAGCGGGCAGTGCAGGGCTATCACATCGGAGGCTGCAAGCAGCTCATCCAGCTCCACATACCTTGCCACCTGCTGGCCCTCAGGGCACCTTGCCCCATCCACAGCTATCACATTCATGCCCATGGCTCCCGCTATGCGGGCAGTGGCCCTGCCTATGCGGCCCAGGCCTATTATGCCCATGGTCTTGCCTGCAAGCTCTATAAGGGGATATTCCCAGAAGCACCAATCCGGGCAGCTTTCCCATTTGCCCTCATGCACCGCCCTGTCGTGGGCCGCTGCGTGGTGGCATACCTCAAGCAGCAGCGCAATGGCAAACTGGGCCACTGATGCGGTGCCATAGGCGGGTACGTTGCATACAGGTATGCCCCGCTCCCTTGCTGCGGCGCAGTCCACTATATTGTAGCCGGTGGCCAGCACGCTTATCAGCCTTATATTGGGACAGGCCTCCAGCACCTGGCGGGTGATGGGAGTTTTGTTGGTGTACACTATCTCCGCATCTCCTATGCGCTCTGCCGCCATGTCCGCAGGTGTGCGGTCATACACGGTAAGCTCCCCCAGCTCCTCAAGCGGGGCCCATGAAAGGTCCCCCGGGTTTTCCGTATATCCGTCCAGTACTACTATCTTCATGCGGGTATATGCTCCTTTCCTATGGAAATACATACACATTTGTCCTATTGTACCATTACATCCCTGCCTTGAACAGGCAAAATATATATTCATATTTTTGCTTACGCAACCCTTTGCCCCCATGCTGCGTTATAATATAAAGAGGATACATGATTTTTACCTTTAAGGAGGCATTTGCCCGCATGAAGCCAGTTATTTCCTTTGCCGCAATGCTATTGAGCCTTGCATTGCTTTTCACAGGCTGCGCCAATACCGCCATACAGGCAAGCGACCTTACAGCCGCCGTAACTGCCCCGGATGTGACCGATAAAATTGCAGATGACCTTTCCCCTGTGGGCACGCTTGGCCTTGAGCTGCTGGAAAGTGCCATTGCCGCAGAGGATAAAAACCCCGTCATATCTCCCCTGTCCGCCTATATATGCCTTGCCATGGTAATGAACGGTACGGCGGGGGATACTCTGGCCGCCTTTGAGCAGGTAATGGGGGCGGATACCCAATATGCAAACCTTATCTGCCGCACCGCCGCAAGCATCCTCGCCGGATTAAAGGAGGATACGGCCCTGTCCCTGGCCTGCTCTGCCTGGGTGGACGATGCCGCCATGATAACCGAAGAATACCTTCAGGCCATTGCGGCAAACATGGGCTCTGAGGTATTTCAGGCAGACCTTTCCTCAGCCCAGGCCATAAAGGATATAAACTCCTGGGTAAACGGCAAGACAAATGGCCTTATACCCTCCCTCAGGGAGGAGCCCTATCCGGATATTACCATGCTGGTGCTGCTGAACGCCCTCTATATGGATGCAAAGTGGGAGCGGCCCTTCATGGGATACAGCACCTTTGAGAGCACCTTTACAGATGCCGACGGCAATGAGACCCCCACCGATTTTATGAGCATGACCGGGGACACCCAGTATATCCATACGGATGGGGCATACGGCGTGCTGCTGCCCTATACCGATGGCAGGCTGGCCTTTGCCGCCCTGTTGCCTGAGGATGGGGATATTGCAGGGCTTGCTTCCTCCCTCACCCAGGAGGAGCTCCATAAGGCAGTGCTGAACTCCCAGCTCGAGTATGCATTTTTGAAGCTGCCAAAGTTTGATTTTTCCTACGACCGGCTTATGACGGATGACCTGAGCGCCCTTGGCCTTGCTGAGGCATTTGACCCTGACCGGGCAGACCTTACCCCCATGGGCAGCAGCCAGTCCGGCAAGCTGTACCTTTCCTCAGTATTTCAAAAGGTAAGGATACAGGTAAACGAGGAGGGCACAAAGGCCGCCGCCGTAACAGAGGCAGCCGTAGGAAGCGGGGCGGCCATTATTGACCCGCTGGAGCTGTGCTTTGACAGGCCCTTCCTCTACGCCGTGCTGGATACCCAGACCGGCCTGCCCCTTTTCCTGGGCGTATACCATATGCCCGCAGAATAAAACCCCATGCTACAGCATAGCCGCCCATGCGGGCGGCTTTTTTATTGTTAAAAAGAGGATTTGGTTGTATAATAAACTATCTATAGGAATATACACCCGCCAAGGAGGCTCATTTACTTGAAAAGATTTACCGGAAAACAGGGGCTCATCTCCCTCGCCGCAGGCGCTGCGGCAGGAGTCGTTACCGGCATATTCCCCCTGCTTCTGATGATATTCCCCGCACTGCTGGGCTTTATAGGCGCCGCCTGGGGCTACGGTGCGCTGGGCATCGCCTGCGCCGCAGCCTGCGGAATAATATTCGGCCAGACCTCCACCCTCACCATAGCCGCCTGCTCAGGCTATGCTGCAATGCTGCTGAGCCAGAGCTTTATCATTGCCTGGGCATTCAAAACCCGCAGGGCATACCGCAGCGCCGTGGTAGGCTGTGCAATTGCGGCGGCCCTCTGCCAGTATTGTGCCACCTGCCTTATCCCCCTCATAGAGCTGGGGGATCCCTTTGCCTACTATACCCAGTATGCAGCATACTTTGCTGAGGCTGCCGCCCAGAGCTCGGCGGAGCTTGGCCTTGAGCCGGCCGCCATGGAGCAGCTCAGCTACATTACCGCTCTTATGAAGCGCAGCGCCCCGGATATGGCGATGCTGAGCATGGCAGGAAGCTCCATGCTTGCGGCGCTTTTCAATGTGACAATGGCAAAAAAGCTGTGCAAGCGCTTCAAGGTATCCACCAAGGCAATGGCACCAATGCACAAATGGCAGCTTTCCCGCTCCTTCTGTCAGGGCTCACTCATACTTGTGCTGGGTGCGCTGATAATATCCTTTACCAGCCTAAAAAACGCCTCCGCCATCATGATAGCCCTGAGCATGGTAGCCATAGGCCCCTATGCCCTTATGGGGCTGTGCCTGATGGTATTCTCAGTTAAAATGCGGCGAAAGGGCCGTGGGTTTATGATAGTATGCCTTGTGATGATGGTAATATTGCTGCCCTTCAGCCTGTATGGGCTGTGCATGCTGGGGCTGGCGGACAGGCTCTTTGGCATACGCAGAGCCATCACCAGGGCCAAGCCTTAAGCATAGTTCATTTCCCGGGAGAGATTTTATGGACAAAAAGCCACATCTTGCCTTTGTGCCGCTGTTTGCCGCAAGCCTCATAGCCTGCGGTCTGCTGGCGCTGAATGATTTTCAGCCCAAGTGGCTGCTTACGCTCATAGCAATAGTATGCATAGCCTCATTCTCCTCAGGCGTAATACGGTTTCTTTCCTACAGGCGGGCCATAGAGGCCTCCATGAACGATATTTTCAGGGAAAATGACACCACCGCCGGCAATATCATTACCAATATCGCCATACCCTGCCTGCTTTTCGATGGAAACGGCCGCATCGTATGGACAAACGATGCATTTTCAGAGCTGTATTCCGGCAATGACATCTGCCGCCTTATTCCAAATATGGATCCCCGCTTCCCAAATCAGGCCCAGTCCATCGACTATAACGGCCGCTCCTTCCAGCTCATCAGCATGCCCGTGCAGCGCATAAAGAGCGAAAAGCGGCTCACCTTCCAGTACTGGCTGGATAGAACCGAGGCCCTCCATTACTCCCGCCTTTACGAGGAGCAGATGCCCACCATAGGCCTTGTGCAGGTGGATAATTACGACGACCTTATGACAGACCGGCAGTTTCACAGAAACACCGTGCTTTCAGAGGTGGAAAGCAAGATAAGCAACTTTGTTTCCTCAATAGACGGCGTATACCGCCGCTATGACAACAGCAAGTTTTTCTTCGTATTTGAGGCAAAGCACATAGCGGAGATCGAGCAGCACAGGTTTTCCCTGCTGGATTCCGTCCGTGAGATAGATACGGGCACCGGTCAGGCGGTCACCCTCTCCATATCCATAGGTGTTGCTGATCACGTTTCCGCTTCAGATGAGGCTGCCCGCAATGCCATGCAGCTTGCCCTGGGCCGTGGCGGCGATCAGGCCGTGATAAAGCGCGGCGGCGGCTACTCCTTCTTTGGCGGCAAGCGCCAGGTGACCACCCGAAATTCCAGAGTAAAGGCCAGGCTCTTTGCAGAGGCCCTCAGGCAGCTCATGGAAACCTCGGACAGCGTATTCATAGTGGGCCACTCCATGCCGGATATGGATTGCGTGGGCGCAGCCCTGGGCGTGATACGCTGCGCCAAGTTTCTCAATCGTCCCGCCTACTTTGTGCTGGATGAGCCCAACCCCACCATAGAAAATGCCCTCGATACCATGAAGGCAAATGCCCTTTACAGGGATTGCTTCCGCACCCCGGAGCAGGCCGCCCTCATGCTGAGGGCAGCCTCAATACTGGTGGTGGTGGATACCCAGCGGATAAGCTCCATGCTGGCTCCTGCCCTCCTTGACAAGGCCAGCAGGGTGGTGGTGGTAGACCATCACCGCAGGGCAGTGGATTCCATACAGAACCCCACCCTCAATTTCCTTGAGGCCGGCTCCTCCTCCACCTGCGAGATGATGACCGAGGTGATACAGTACTTTGATGATTCCCTCCGGCCCACCGCCTTTGAGTGCGGCGCACTGCTTGCAGGCATCACCATGGATACAAAGCACTTTTCCTCAAATACCGGCGCACGCACCTTTGAGGCGGCAAGCTACCTCAGGCGCAATGGTGCAGACAGCACCACGGTAAAGATGATGTTCCAGGACGATATGCAGACCTATCGGGACAGGGCCAAGGTGGTGGAATCCGCCATAATCATGGAGCAGGGCATTGCAATATCCGTTTGCCCCTCCAGCACCGAATTCTGCACCCTGATAGCCGCACAGGCAGCAGATGAGCTGGTATCCATAAAGGGTATAGAGGCAGCCTTTGTGCTTGCAGAGCATGGAGACGTTATCTACATCAGCGGCAGGAGCCTGGGCGAAATAAGCGTTCAGCTCATACTTGAAAAGCTGGGAGGCGGCGGCCATCAGTCCATCGCCGGGGCTCAGCTTCACGAGGTCAATATGGATCAGGCAATAAACCGCCTGACCGACAGTATAAATACCTACCTTAAGGAGGCAAAAGAATAATGAAAGTATTACTTACCAAGGACGTTAAGGGCAAGGGCAAGGCCGGCGAAATAATCAACGCCAGCGATGGATACGCACGCAATTTTCTTATTCCACAGGGGCTGGCCGTGGCCGCCGATGCCAACAACATACACGCTGCCACTGTGAAAAAGAGCGCTGACGCCCACCGCAAGGAGGTGGCCCGCCAAAACGCAAAGGCCCTTGCAGATGAAATGAAGGGCCTTACCGTAAAGGTATACGCAAAGGCAGGCAGCGGCAAGCTGTTTGGCTCCATAGGCGTTGCGGAGATAGCCGAGGCCCTTAAGGAGCAGTACGGCATCGATGTGGATAAGAAGCGCATACGGCTGGATGAGCCCATCAAGAGCCTTGGCATTACCGAGGTATCCGCTCACCTGTATGAGCAGACGGATACCCGCTTCAAGGTGGAAATACTGCCCCTGGAAAGCAAATAACCCTACAGCCATAATTTAACTTTTACCCGAAAGGCAGCGTCAGGCAATGGAAGAAGTCCGCACCCCAAATACCCCGCCACACAGCATAGAGGCGGAAAAATCCATACTGGGCAGCATGCTGCTGTCCCGCACTGCGGTGGAGCAGGCCATGGAGACCCTCCACGGGGAGGACTTTTACCTTGCCCGCCATCAGGATATATTCGATACCATACGCTCCCTCTATGAGCGGGGGGAGGCTGTGGACAGCGTTACCGTTATAGACGCCCTGGACAGGGCCGGTAAGCTTGCCCCATCAGGGGGAGTAATGTATATTACCGAGCTTTCCCTGTTTGTGCCCAGCGCTGCAAACGCCGCCCACTATATCCGCATAGTGGAGGAGCGCAGCGTTATGCGCCAGCTTATCCAGGCAGGCACCGCCATAGCTACAGATGCCTTCTCCGGAGAAAAATCCCTGGAGCAGATGCTGGATGATGCAGAGCGGGCCATATTCAACATATCCATGAAAAAGACCTCGGATACCATGGTGCATATCCGTGAGACCCTCATGGCCTGCTACAGCAGGGTGGGCGAGCTAATGAAGCTCAAGGGCGCCCTCACAGGGGTCACCACCGGCTTCAGAGACCTGGATGAGCTTACCTCCGGCCTTCAGCCCAGCGACCTTGTGATAATCGCCGGCCGCCCCTCCATGGGTAAGACCGCCTTCGCCCTTAACCTTGCACAGAATGCTGCAACAAAGGGCAAAAAGACCGTGTGCCTTGTCAGCCTTGAGATGAGCCGGGAGCAGCTGGTGCAGCGTATGCTCTGCTCTGACAGCGGGGTAAATATGCAATCTGTCCGCACAGGCACCATATCCGATATGGACCTTGTGAAGATAGCCACCTCCCTGGACCCCCTTGCAAAGGCTGACATTTATATCGATGATTCCCCCGGCTGCAGCGTGGCTGAGATACGCAGCAAGTGCCGCAGGCTGAAATCCCGTGCAGGGCTTGATATGATAGTCATAGACTATTTGCAGCTCATGCAGACCTCCGGCAAGCACGATAACCGTGTGCTGGAAATATCCGAAACCACCCGCAAGCTGAAGATAATGGCCCGTGAGCTGAATGTGCCGGTGGTGCTGCTGAGCCAGCTTTCCCGTGGGCCTGAGCAGCGTACCGACCACCGCCCCGTTATGGCAGACCTGCGTGAATCCGGCGCCATAGAGCAGGATGCGGATGTTATCATGCTGCTGTACCGGCCGGCGGTATACGACCAGAGCGATGATAATACCACCGAGGTAATAGTGGCAAAGCACCGCAATGGCCCCACCGCCACAGTAAAGCTTGCATGGCTCGGAGAAGTGGCAAAGTTTGCGGATATGGATAATTCCGGCAGGGAAGAATACTGATGACCGATGCCTTTATTATGGAGATAAGCAAATGAACCTCTGCCTATTTATAGCCCCGGTAGATGAAAAGCTCGCTGAGCTTGGGCTGAGCTGGTGCGTCAGTGCAATAGACATACTGCTCATATTCATCATCGCCCGGCTGTGCGTTTCCCTTACGGGCAAGCTCCTTCGCGGCATTTCCGCCCGCTACAAAAAGCGCCTTGGCGATGACGACCATGCCTTCCGCCGGACGGAAACCGCCCTCACCCTGATAAATGGCCTTGCAAAGTATGTATTCTACTTTATCGCCATAGCCCTTGCGGTGGGCGAGCTGGGCCTTGGCAGCGCCATGGCCAGCATGCTTGCTGCGGCCGGCATAGGTACCCTGGCTGTGGGCCTTGGCGCCCAGAGCATAATCGGAGATGTGGCAGCGGGGCTGTTCATAATATTCGAAGACCAGATAGCCGTTGGCGATTACGTCATACTTGCAGGAGTGGAGGGATATGTGGCAGATGTTTCCCTCCGCACCGTCACCATACAGGGCTTTAACGGAGAGCATCACATAATACCAAACGGTCAGATAAAAGAAGTGACCAACTTTTCCCGCAGCGACTATGTGGCCTATTTTGATATGGAGGTATCCCGCAGGGCAGATGTGGACAGGGCGCTGGATATAATGCTGGAGGAAGCTCAGCGCGTATACCAGGTCTCTGATGACCCTGCCAAAAAGCCGCCTGAGCGCATTGGCATAGCCTCCATGTCCGGCAGCTCCATTACCCTGCGGGTGATACTGCACTGCTCCGCTGTAAAGCAATGGGGCATGATAAGGGCTGCACGCCTTGCCTGCAACAGGCGCTTCCTTGAGGAGGGCATAGACCCGCCTGAGGTACTCAACCGCATACGCCAAAGCTGACCTGTCCCTTTGCACCCAAAGGCAGCGGCAAAGATGAAAACGCTGCCTTTATCCGTTGCAAATGGGGCTACCATATGCTAAAATAGTCAAAACCGTGTCAATCGCTGAAAGGAGACACCACCATGAGAGAAGCTGCAATTCCTGCCATCAATAAGCTGGACAAGCTGGGCATTAAATATTATTACTATGAGCACCCACTGGCAAAGACCATGGAAGACTGCGAAGGTATAGGCGCAGACGTGGGCGCAAAGCACTTTAAAAACATCTACGCCTGCGATCGCAGCGAGACTGATTTCTTCATCATCATTATCCGCGCGGATAAAAAGTTCAAGACCTCCGAGGTCAGCAAAAAGCTGGGCGTTTCCCGCCTGAGCTTCTGCACCGATGAAATGCTGGAAAACAACCTTGGCGTTATTTCCGGCGCAGTTACCCCCCTTGCCCTTATGAATGACAAGGAGCACAAGACCCTGCTGGTAGTGGATAAGGACATTCTCCGTGACGAGATGGTATGCTGCCACCCCCTCACCAGCGACGCCTCAGTTGCTATGCATCGCGCTGACCTTATCCGCTTCGTAAGAGATTGCGGCAATGAGATAAAGTTCCTTGACATTGGCGAATCCGCCGGCGAGGACGAGGAGTAATCTACCTAAAGACAGCTTAAAGCCGCACGCTTCGGTGCGGCTTTTTACTTAGCAGCAGGAGCGGCATACATATATGAAAAAGGGATTGCTTATTACAAACGGCTTTGTGGGAGAGGATAGCTTCCTCAGGCTCTGGGATTCCCTCCTTGGCGCAGGCAGGCGCCGCAATATGAGCCTTGAGCCCGTATCCCATGACAGGCTGCTCTTTGACGCCTCCTCAGGGGCCCCATTGTGGGATAATTCCGGCATCAGCTTTGCCATACTCTGGGATAAGGACGTGCGCCTCGGGTATCAGCTCGAGGCCATGGGGCTCAGGGTGTTCAATCCTCCCGCCGCCATAGAGCGCTGCGATGATAAGTCCCTTACCCATATTGCCCTTGCAGGAAAGCTCCCCATGCCCCCCACCATAATCCTGCCCACCACCTACAAATACGTGGGCTATGGGGACATGGCCTTTCTCACCCATGCAGCCCAATACCTTGGCCTGCCCATGATAATAAAGGAATGTCGCGGCTCCTTCGGCAAGCAGGTATACCTTGCAAATACCCTTACTGAGGCCCGGGATATAATAGCCGCCCATGAGGCCACCCCCATGCTTATGCAGAAGGCCGTTACTGAGAGCTTTGGCAGGGATATACGGCTGTATGTGGTTGGAGGCAGGGTGATCGCCGGCATGGAGCGCACAAATCCGGCCGACTTCAGGGCCAATATAGCAAACGGCGGCAGCTCCGCCCCCTACTCCCCCACCCACCGGGAGGCCCGGCTTGCAGTGGATGCGGCAGAGCTGCTGGGGCTGGATTTTGCCGGGGTGGATATACTTCAGAGCAAGGACGGGCCGCTTATATGCGAGGTGAATTCCAACGCTCACTTTCACGGCATAGAGCGCTGCACGGGCGTGGACGTGGCAGGGGCCATAATGGACCATATAATGAACATCATGGAGGGCTGACGCAATGGATAAAACTATCGAAATAGCCGCATGGCTATACAAAAACAATCCCGAGTTTTCAAACCTTAAGACCCACCAGGCCCAGCAGCTCATGGATGGTGTCATGACGATGGCCCGGCTGTTCCTTATGGCAAACGGTCAGGGCGAGGCCATACCGGGCGGGTTTTATGCAGGCGGCGGCCGTGTGTTTCTGCAGGCGCTGGAGGGCAAATGGTACACCCTGCCCGAGGTGGAGTACGACTTTTCAGATGACCTTCTCCACAGCCTTAAAACCATACTGCGCCGCTTCTCCTACGCCACCCCTGAGGGGCTCATGGAGAGCATAGCAAAGGCAGAGCCCTTTTGCAGGTATGTAAACGGCAAAGCTCCCCTCCCTGTGCCGGATGAGGAGATACCCCAGCCATTTCTTAAATCCATGCAGGCCATAAAGCAGCAGTTTAAGGATTATGACTTTAACTATACCGTAATAAAGGTGCAGGATCGCAATTTCTTCGGGGAGCCGGGCTTCCAGCTTATGCCCGGAGAATACGATGAGCTTGTGCGGGCCATAAAGGAGGGGCTTATTGAGCCCGGCCAGCTTTACCGCCTTGCCCGGGATAAATCCGGCGGGCTCATTGCCTGGTAGTATATATATACATTTTTCTGTTGACAGGGCCGCAGAGCCGTGCTATATTAAGTCCATGTTTAATTATGCGTTTGAAACCTGTTGTTGTATGACACGGGGGCGCTTGTAGGTCTGCATAAAAATGCGTTCACAGGCGGCTCTGATTAGCGCTGTGCCTGTGTCACGCATAATGGCTTACTTTTAAAATTACCAAAAGTATAAAAGCTATGTGCTCATGGGCACATGGCTTTTTTGTTTCCCTGTAAACAAACCCGGCTTGCCGGGAATATTTTAAAATATAAAGGAGATTTTCACATCATGCGTACTTTTGAAGGTATTATAGGCAACACTCCCCTCATAGCCATTCGCTACAGGCTGGATGGTAAGGAGGGCACAATATACACCAAGCTGGAAAGCTACAATCTCAGCGGCAGCATCAAAGACCGCATGGCGGCCCACATACTTACCACCTCCGCCCAGCAGCGGCTGCTGCGGCCCGGCCAGCCCATAGTGGAGGTGACCAGCGGCAATACTGGCATTGCCTTTGCAGCCCTGGGCGCCCTTACCAAGCACCCTGTCCACATATTCATGCCGGACTGGGTAAGCGATGAGCGCAAGGGCCTGCTCTCCATGTATGGGGCGCAGCTCCATACGGTATCCGCCGAGGAGGGGGGCTTTGAGGGAGCGCTGGAGCTTGCGGAGGCCGCCGCAAAGGAGCTGGATGCATTCCGCCCCTCCCAGTTCAACAACGCCCAGAATCCCATGGCCCATTACCTTACCACAGGCGTTGAGCTGCTCAGAGCCCTGCCGGATATAACCGCCTTTACAGCAGGCGTGGGCTCCGGCGGCACCATAATGGGCGTAGGCCGCCGCCTTAAGGAGCAGCGCAGCGTAGCCGTCATTGCCATTGAGCCGGATGCAGTGCCCCTCCTTTCAGGGGGAGAAAAGTGCGGCTCCCATATTATAGAGGGCATAGGGGATGACTTTATTCCTCAGGTGGTGGATGCTTCCCTGCTGGATGGTGTCACCACAGTAAACGACATGGATGCGGCAGCCATGGCAGCAAAGCTTGCCAATCAGCTCGGCCTTGGGGTCGGCCTGTCCTCCGGGGCAAACTTCCTGGGCGCTGTGACCCGCCAGGCCGCAGCGGGCGGCGTTACCGCCACGGTATTCCCCGATGACAATAAGAAATACCTTACTACCGTACTTGCTGCACCTCCCGTGCTTTCAGATAGCGCCCTTTCCTCCCGCATAGAGCTTATTGACTACAGCGTGGTGGCCACTGCCGCCGCATAGGCCCAACGGAGCGAATATAAAAGCACATCACACAAAATTAAAAAAATCCTGTCCTTAATATGGGGCAGGATTTTTTGATATTGGCAGGCTAAACTATATATTTATGCCATTTCCGAAAATTATACTTTATTTTAGCGAACTATTCTGTATAATGTATTTGTGGTAATTTGGCTTTGTATGGTGAAGCTCACCCACCACCGAAAACCTCAGGCATATGCGGCATACGGCCAATGTGCTTCATGCACGGGAGCACGGCTCTTCAAGCTGTGCGCCTTGCCCAGGCGGTGCCCATACCTTTTTCATAAATACAGCGAACATCGGAAAAAACTATATCATACGAAAGAAGGTATGAACGCAAAACATGAGTATGCTGGAATTTATCCAACAGATGCTGGACAGCCCCATGCTTATGGTATCCACCGTACTTACCCTGGGGGTAATACTGGTGAACGGCTGGACAGACGCCCCTAATGCCATCGCCACCTGCGTATCCACAAGAGCCATAGGAGTACGCAAGGCCATCATAATGGCGGCGGTGTTCAATTTCCTCGGAGTGCTGGTCATGACCTCCATAAATGCCTCTGTGGCCATGACCATATATAACATGGTGGACTTTGGCGGCGATGCCCGCATATCCCTCATTGCCCTGTGCGCTGCAATGGCTGCAATAGTCATATGGGCCACAGCCGCATGGTATTTCGGCATCCCCACCAGCGAGAGCCACGCCCTTATCGCCGGCCTTTCCGGCGCAGCCGTGGCCATACAGAACAGCTTTTCAGGCATAAACGGAGCCGAGTGGATAAAAGTGATATACGGCATATTCCTCTCCACCATACTTGGCTTCTTCCTGGGCTTTGCCTCGGCCAAGCTGACGGCCTTCTGCTTCCGCAATCAGAACCGCCTCAAGTCGGAGCGGTTTTTCTCCGGCGCGCAGGTGGCCGGCGGCGCCGCCATGGCATTCATGCACGGGGCCCAGGATGGCCAGAAGTTTATGGCAATATTCCTGCTGGGAGCCGCCTTCTCAGGGGGCGAGGCAAATGTATCCAGCTTCGTGGTGCCCATGTGGCTGATGGTGCTGTGCTCCGCCGTAATGGGCCTTGGCACCTCCATCGGCGGCTACAGGATAATCAAATCCGTAGGCATGGATATGGTAAAGCTCAAGCCCTATCAGGGCTTTGCGGCTGACCTTTCCGCCACGCTGTGCCTGCTGCTGTCCTCCCTTACGGGCATACCTGTAAGCACCACCCATACAAAGACCACCGCCATAATGGGCGTTGGCGCTGCAAGAAGAATGAGCAATGTTAACTGGGCCGTGGTAAAGGAGCTGGTGCTCACATGGGTGTTCACCTTCCCGGGCTGCGGACTGCTGGGCTTTTGCATGGCAAAGCTGTTTTTAACCATATTTGCATAAGGAGATAAAACAATGGCTAAAAAGAATAACGATTACTTTGAGCTGATACAGAAGCAGACCTCCTACTGCGTGGAGGCATCAAACCTGCTGGAGGATATTCTCTGCACCTTCAATGCCGCAAATATCGACGCATACCGCACCCAGATGCACGATATCGAGCACACCGCAGACAGCGTCCATCACGATATCCTCAATAAGCTCTCCACCGAGTTTATCACTCCCATAGATCAGGAGGACATACTCCGCCTGGTGCAGATAATCGACGACATAACTGATGCGCTGGATGAGGTCATCATGGACGTATATATGTACCACATCCACGTGATACCTGAAAAGACCACCTCCCTTTCCCAGGTGGTAAACCGCTGCGTAAAGGCCCTGCATGAGGCCGCTGGGGAGCTGAAAAACTTCAAGCGTCCCTCTGCCCTTCGTGCGCTGCTGGTAAAGGTAAACGATATCGAGATAGAGGCCGATGCTATCTATACCGATGCCATACATGAGCTCTTTGGCTCCGCTTCGGATGTAAAGGCGCTGCTTGGCGCAAAATCCATATATGAGGGCCTTGAGCACTGCTGCGATCTGTGTGAGCACGCCGCAGATGTTATAGAGCAGGTCATCATTAAAAATACCTGATTTATCGCGCATTATCAGGCTGAATCTTACGTTGCCGGGAAAAGAATGATTGGAAAACATTGCTTTTCGCAGCACAATATGATATCATAACTGGAAATCATTGAGGGAGTAATTCCGCATCCCATGCGAAGCTGCCCCGTCAGGACGGCCTTTGTGCCCGGGACACTTATAAAGAATGAGACTCATGTGCCAACCGTAAAGCGGGGGTACATGGGTTTTTTATTATCTATTATCGTGCAAAGGAGTTTTTTCTATGAAACAGGAATACACCAGATCGGCAGACGCTATTCTGCATGAGCTGGATACCGGTGCTACCGGCCTTACCACCCAGCAGGCCAATGAGCGGCTGGCAAAATACGGCCCAAACAGGCTCAAGGAGGCTGAAAAGCCCAGCCTGCTGCAGCGCTTTATTGCCCAGCTTAAAGACCCCATGCTCATCATCCTCATCATCGCCGCAGGCGTAAGCGCCCTTACAGGCATGCTTGCCGGCGAAAGCGAATGGGCAGAGGTGATAATAATACTGGCCGTGGTGCTGCTCAATGCTATCCTTGGCGTAATACAGGAAAGCAAGGCAGAGGCCGCCATTGAGGCCCTGCAAACCATGACCGCCGCCACCTGCAAGGTACTGCGGGACGGCAAACTGACGGTGCTCCACTCCGATGAGCTGGTTCCCGGTGACGTGGTGCTGCTGGAAGCCGGCGACTCCGTCCCCGCTGATGGCCGGATCATCGAAAACGCCTCCCTGAAAATTGAAGAAGCCGCCTTAACCGGCGAATCTGTTCCCGTCAACAAGATTCTGGATACCCTGGGTCTGGCGGAAGGCCAGGAGGAGATTCCCCTGGGCGACCGGAAAAATATGTGCTACATGGGCTCCACCGTGGTCTATGGCCGCGGCAAGGCAGTCATCACCGCCACCGGCATGGACACCGAGATGGGCAAGATCGCCGGTGCGCTGGCCGCCACCCAGGAAGATCAGACTCCTCTGCAGCGCAAGCTGGACGAGCTGGGCACCCTTCTTTCCAAAATGGTGCTGGGTATCTGCGTATTTATTTTCGCCTTCAACCTCTTTATGGCCCGGAGCGAGCTGGCTGTGGCCGGCCATACCCTGACCGTGATCCTGGAGACCTTCATGGTTGCCGTTTCCCTGGCCGTTGCCGCCATCCCGGAGGGTCTGGCCACTGTGGTTACCGTGGTGCTGTCCATCGGCGTGACCAAAATGTCCCAGCGCAGCGCCGTGATCCGCCGGCT
>CAYMPG010000032.1:0-19323 GCA_964392455.1 uncultured Clostridium sp.
GAGCGCGGCATTACCGAGCCCACCCCCACCTACTCCGCATGCTTTGGCCAGGCCGTCCGGGAGGTGCATCCCACCAAGTATGCTGAGGAGCTGGTAAAGCGCATGGAGCAGAGCGGCGCAAAGGCTTACCTTGTAAATACCGGCTGGAACGGCACCGGCAAGCGTATCTCCATAAAGGATACCCGTGGCATTATCGATGCCATCCTCAATGGGGATATACTCAACGCCGAAACCAAGACCATTCCTTACTTCAACCTTGAAGTGCCCACCTCCCTGCCCGGCGTGGATACCAACATTCTGGATCCCCGCAATACCTATGCAGACGTTACCGAGTGGGAAAACAAGGCCAAGGATCTGGCTTCCCGCTTTGCCAAGAACTTTGTCAAGTACACCGGCAACGAAGCAGGCAAGGCTCTGGTACCCGCAGGCCCCAAGGCTGAGTAACTTAAAGCGCAATACAGCAATATCCACGGCAGAGGTCTTCTGCCGTGGATATTTTATTTAAGGGCGGGTTTATTTTTGTATGGTGTCAGGACAGGGAATAAACCTCCGGCCGTCTGTCCCTGAATACGGGTATGGCAGAGCGGATGGAGGGCAGTAGGGCAAGGTCAAGATCGGCGGTAAGTATCTCCTGGGCTGCTCCTGCCTTTGCGATCGTCTCCCCCGTGGGGCCTATCAGTATGGAGCCGCCGCCATATTGCACGGTGGGGGTGCTGCCGCAGGAATTGCAGCAGGCCACATAGGCCTGATTTTCTATTGCCCGGGCGGCCGCCAGTGTGTGAAGCTGAGATATCCGGGTGGCGGGCCATTGTGATACCACAAACAGTATATCCATGCCCCTGAGTGCAAGGGAGCGTGCAAGCTCCGGAAAGCGTATATCATAGCATATCATAAGCCCTGCGGCTGCGCCATCCAGTGAAAAGGAGCACAGGCTGCTTCCCGGGGTATACAGGCTGCCCTCGCCCATGGGAGAAAAAAGATGAGTTTTGTTATATTTGGCGATGCAGCGGCCTGATTTATCAAATACAAGGGCGGTATTGTACAGCCTGCCACCCTGCATGGCGGATACGCTGCCGCCTATGATATTTACGCTGTATTTTGCGGCAATGGCGCCCAGCTCATTGCAGGTACGCTCCTCTGCGTCCTCTGCCATGGCCATAAGGCCGGAGGCCGGGTAAAACCCGGTATTCCATGTTTCAGGCAACAGTATTACATCAGGAGAGTCGTCCATGGCCTTTTCTATGAGAGCCTCTGCGCTCTTAAAGTTTTCATCAGGGCGGCCCAGCGCCATGTCCATCTGTATGCAGGATATCTTCATGGGATAAATGCTCCTTTGGTATCTGTGCAAGTATTATATCAGACCGGGCAGCCCGCCACAATGGCGGGGGGGAGGGGAGGAAAAAACTACGGTATTGACAAGCGGCGGATTTACTGCTATCATTCAATGCAATGGGGTAAAAGCCCGGTAATTTTCAAAGGAGGTACAGTTTCATATGATGAACATGTTTGCTATGATGATGCGACGCACCGCCTTTGATAAAGCGCACCGGAGCTGACCTCAGCAGGAGCGTGATTCAAGGCGGTTATTGGCGCAGCACCAATGGCCGCTTTTTTGTTGCAGAATAATAATTTATACCATACAGGAGGAATGAAAAATGTCAGAACACAACATCGGCACCAAATGCGTACAGGGCGGCTACACCCCCGGCAACGGCGAACCCCGCCAGATACCCATAATCCAGAGCACCACCTTCAAGTATGAAAGCAGCGCAGAAATGGGCAAGCTCTTTGACCTTGAGGCCAGCGGCTACTTTTATACCCGCCTGCAGAATCCCACCAATGACGCCGTGGCGGCAAAGATAGCGGCCCTTGAGGGCGGCACCGCCGCAATGCTCACCTCCTCCGGCCAGGCGGCAAACTTCTATGCCATATTTAATATTGCATCCTGCGGAGACCATGTGGTAAGCTCCTCCAGCATTTACGGCGGCAGCTTCAACCTTTTCTCAGTTACCATGAAGCGCATGGGCGTGGAGTTCACCTTTGTTTCTCCCGATTGCACCGATGAGGAGCTTAATGCTGCATTCCGCCCCAATACCAAGGCCGTATTCGGCGAGACTATTGCAAACCCCGCCCTTACCGTGCTTGATATAGAGCGCTTTGCAAAAGCAGCCCATGCCCACGGCGTTCCCCTTATTATAGACAATACCTTTGCTACTCCCGTTAACTGCCGTCCCTTCGAGTGGGGTGCAGATATAGTTACCCACTCCACCACCAAGTACATGGATGGCCACGGCGCAGGCGTGGGCGGCTGCATAGTGGATTCCGGCAAGTTTGACTGGACTAAGCACGCCGATAAGTTCCCCGGCCTCTGCACTCCTGATGACAGCTACCATGGCGTTACCTACACCGAGCGTTTTGGCCTGGAGGGCGCATACATCACCAAGGCCACCGCTCAGCTTATGAGAGACTTTGGCTCCATACAGTCCCCCCAGAATGCATTCATCCTTAATCTGGGCCTTGAGAGCCTCCATGTAAGGATGAAGCGCCATTGTGAAAACGCTCAGGCAGTGGCGGAGTACCTTAAGAGCAGCCCAAAGGTTGCCTGGGTGCAGTACTGCGGCCTTGAGGGAGATAAGTACTACGAGCTGGGCCGCAAGTACCTGCCGAACGGCTCCTGCGGCGTGGTGAGCTTTGGCGTAAAGGGCGGACGTGAAGCCGCCGAAAGGTTCATGGGCAAGCTCAGGATAGCCGCCATAGAGACCCATGTGGCAGATGCCCGCACCTGCTGCCTGCATCCCGCCAGCTCCACCCATCGCCAGATGAACGATGCAGAGCTTAAGGCTGCCGGCGTTTCCCCTGACCTTGTGCGCTACTCCTGTGGTCTGGAGGATGCGGCGGACCTTATCGCCGATATAGAGCAGGCCCTTAACGACTAAACCAATTACATCATCGGAGGACGAGACCCGTGCCTATCAAGATACCCAATCAGCTCCCGGCTACCCAGGTGCTTACCAATGAAAACATCTTCGTTATGACCGAAACCAGGGCCATAACCCAGGATATTCGCCCGCTGCAGATACTTGTGCTGAACCTTATGCCCACCAAGATCGAGACTGAAACTCAGCTTGCAAGGATGCTGGGCAATACGCCTCTGCAGGTGGAGCTGGAGCTGATGCAGACCAGCAGCTATGTGCCCCAGCATACCTCTGCCGATCATATGATAAAGTTCTACACCACCTTTGATAAGGTGAAGGAGCGCTACTTTGACGGCATGGTGATAACCGGTGCGCCTGTGGAGAAGATGGACTTTGAGCAGGTGCAGTACTGGGAGGAGCTGTGCAGCATAATGGAGTGGAGCAAGACCCACGTTCACAGCACCCTGCATATATGCTGGGGAGCCCAGGCGGCGCTGTATTATCACTATGGCATTCCCAAGGTGGAGCTGCCGGAAAAGCTGTCCGGCGTATACCTTCACAGGGTAGACCGCCGCAGCTCCATGCTGCTGAGGGGCTTTGACGATGCCTTCTGGGTGCCCCATTCCCGCAATACCACCGTTCGCCTTGAGGATGTGGAGGCCTGCTCGAAGCTCAGGATACTTGCCACCTCAGATAAGGCCGGCGTGTATGCAATGGCTACAGATGGAGGCCGCCAGATATTCATTACAGGCCACTCAGAGTATGACAGGGATACCCTTAAGCGGGAGTATCTCAGGGATAAGGAGGCAGGGCTTAATCCCAAGATGCCGGAAAACTACTTCCCCAATGACGACGATACTCAGGACCCTGTAGTAAACTGGCGGGGCCATGCAAGCCTGCTGTACCAAAACTGGCTGAACTACTATGTATATCAGGCCACACCCTACGACATATTCACCATAAAGCCCATAGATTGATATGATGGCAAAGGGCCGTGCGCTGCAATGCAGCACACGGCCCTTTTTATGTGCAATAAAAAGGGAAGGCAGCCTGTGCCCTCCCATAAATGCTTACAGTATATCCTCAGCGGTGTTCTTTACCGTTTCTATGACCTGGGGTGCCTTTTCCTTTACCACGTCTGCCACCTCGGTGTACACCTCTGTGGCGGCCTTGGCTACCTCAGTCATAACATCCAGCGCATCCACCTTGCCGTCTCCATTTACATCGCCTACGCCATTTGGGTTATTTGCCTGATATTTTTCTGATACCTTCATTGCGGCTACGGTAGTGCCGGCCACTGCGCCTATGCCAAAAAGCTTTTTAAAGAAACCCATATATATGCTCCTCCTAAAAATCAAGGTTATGTTACGGCAGTATTATAGCATATCTGTTCAGATAAATACATACCGGGCTCAGTGGAATAGGCTGCCGCAATATGCGCCATGCTAAGATAAAAAAGGAGCATATTATGAAAGAGAAAAACCACAGCTTCCCTGATATTACCTCCACCGTACCCAGCACGGATACCACCGGCCTTATGCCGACCCTGCCCCGGGATGAGGGAGAGCTGGAGGCCTATCAGGAGCTGGCCGGCATGGAGATACCAAAGGAATAGCAGCAAAAAAAGTGGCTGAGAGCCACTTTTTTATATGAACCGGCAGAGCCGCTATTCATCGGTATCCACGTGGAACTGGGTTTCATAAAGCTGCCTGTACAGGCCATCCTGCTCCAGAAGCTGCTTATGGGTGCCCTGCTCCACTATGCGGCCCTTGTCCACCACCAGTATGCCATCCGCCTTAAGTATGGTGGAAAGCCGGTGTGCGATAACTATGCTGGTGCGGCCCTGCATAAGGGACTCCATGGCGGACTGTATGGAGCTTTCGCTGATGGAATCCAGGGCGCTTGTGGCTTCATCCAGTATGAGTATGCAGGGATCCTTGAGTATTACCCTTGCAAGGCTTACCCGCTGCTTTTCGCCGCCGGAGAGCTTAAGGCCCCTGTTGCCCACCACTGTGTCATAGCCCTCCGGGAAGGACATTATGACATCGTGTATATTGGCGGCCTTGCAGGCGGTGATTATATCCTCATCTGTGGCGTCCTCCTTTGCAAAGCGCAGGTTGTCCTTTATGGTGCCGTTAAACAGGTATGCTTCCTGGGTAACAACGCCTATCTGGCTGCGTAAATAGGAAAGCTCGATGTATCGCACATCCACGCCGCCGATGCTCACCCTGCCCTCATCCACGTCATACAGCCTTGGTATAAGGTTTATTATGGTGGATTTGCCTGAGCCTGAGGGGCCCACTATGGCGTACATTTTGCCGCCGGGCACAGTGAAGGAAAGGTCTTTCAGCACTGGCACGCCGGGGGTGTAGGAAAAGCCAACGTCCTTAAAGGCAATATCCATAAAGGCCATCTTGGAGCGGACCGGGCTCTTGCAGTTGGCAATGCCACGCTCCTTGTCCAGGTAATCGAATATGCGGGAGAAAAGGGCCAGGGAGCGGGTAAAGTCCACCTGTACGTTCAGCAGGCTCTCCACAGGCCGGTACAGCCTGTTTATAAGGGATACTGTGGCGGTGATCGCGCCTACGGTAAGGCTGGTATCTCCCCGGGAGATGATAAGGTAGCCGCCTGCAAAGTATATGAGCAGGGGGCCTATCTGGGTAAACATGCCCATTATCACCCTGAACCATTTACCGCTGCGCTGCTCCTTGAGGGAGAGGCGGGATACCTCCCCGTTTACCTTTTCAAAGCGGGCGTATTCCGCCTTTTCCCGGGTAAAGAGCTTTATGAGAAGGGAGCCGGATACGGACAGGGTCTCATTTACCAGCTCGTTCATTTCGTCGCTCTTTTCCTGGGACTGGGTGGCGAGCTCATAGCGGGTGCGGCCGGCGCTGCGGGTGGGGAGTATCAGCAGGGGAATTATGCATATGCCTACCACTGCAAGCTGCCAGCTCATGCTGAACAGGGCCACAAGTGTGGTGGCTACGGTAAGGATATTGCTTACTATGCTGGTAAGGGTGCCGCTTACTACGGAGGATACGCCGGATATATCGCTATTCATGCGGGTGATTATATCGCCCTGCTTTTCGGTGGTGAAGAAGCTGTGGGCCATGTACTGGAGGTGCCGGTACATTTCGTTACGCATGTCGTAGATTATCTGCTGGCTTATCCAGGCGCTGATGTAGCTTTCCAGCACGCCTATCACCTGAGAGGCTGCAAGGGTAATAAAGGCAAGGCATATGAGCTTTATCAGCAGCCCCATATCCGTGCCCACCAGGGCCTCATCCACTATGCGCCCGGTGATTATGCTGGGAAACAGGCCTACCACGCTGGAGGCGGCGATGGCTACGAATACCAGCAGAAATTGCAGCCAGTAGGGCTTAAGGTAGCTGCCTATGCGCTTTAGCAGGGCAGGGGTGACAGAGGGCATGGAGAGCTTCTCCTCCTCCGTGAGAAAGCCGCGAGGGCCTAAGCGGGATGGACCGGGCATATAATCATTGCTCCTCAAGGGTGGATTTGCGCTGCTTTAGAAAAGTGGCCGGGAGCGCATGAGGGCCAGAGGAAAGGCGAATATTGTACCTATTTATATAAATTATACAGTACCCGGGTATTTATTGCCATAATGAAGGCCAAGTGACATTTTTTATTCACATTGGGCCGGCTGCATATAAAAACCGCCGCAGGCTGAATACAGCTTGCAGCGGCACATGGCGCGCCCGGTGCGATTCGAACGCACTGCCTTATGCTCCGGAGGCATACGCTCTATCCGAGTGAGCTACGGGCGCCTACCGGGATATGATAGCATTTTTCCCGGCCAAATTCAACCCCTGATGCTAAATCCCCAGCAAAGCAAGGCTTTCCGCCACATTTTTCACCTTAAGGTATTTTACCGAGGGAATGTTGGGCAGGGTGTCAGAATGGGGCACTATCAGCCGGGTATAGCCCAGCCGGGCACATTCCTGTATGCGCTTATCCAGCCGGTTAACGGGGCGTATTTCGCCTGTAAGGGATATTTCTCCAAGTATTGCAGAATGATCCGGCAGGGGAGCTTCATTCATGGCGGAGGCTATTGCCATGGCAACGGCCAGGTCTCCCGCCCGCTCCGCCAATCGCATACCGCCCACAACGTTTGTATACACGTCCTTGTCGCACAGGCGCAGCCCCGCTTTCTTTTCCAGCACCGCCAGCAGCAGCACGAGGCGGCTGTTGTCAATGCCTGCGGCCATGCGCCGTGGGTTTGAAAAGGGGGAGGGGGAGAGCAGGGCCTGCACCTCTACCAGCATGGGGCGGGTGCCCTCCATGGCGCAGGTAACGGCGCAGCCCGCAAGGTCGGTGCCGGTTATAAAGAGGGTGGAGGGGTCTGATATTTCTGCCATGCCGGAGGAGCGCATTTCAAATACGCCTATTTCATCCGTGCTGCCAAAGCGGTTTTTTACCGAGCGGAGCAGCCGGAAGGCATCCTGCCTGTCCCCTTCAAAATACAGCACCGTATCCACCATATGCTCAAGCAGCCGAGGGCCTGCTATGGCCCCATCCTTTGTAACGTGGCCCACTATGAATATGGCGGCGCCGGTGCGCTTTGCCATGCGGGTAAGGAGGGCGGTGGCCTCCCTTACCTGGGATATGCTGCCGGTGGCACCGGAACATTCCGGGGAATACATGGTCTGTATTGAGTCTATCATGATATAGTCGGGCTTTGTGCGGTCTGCTTCGCTTTCCACGGCGGAAAGGTCATTTTCTGCAAGTATGAGCATATCTCCGCCCACACCCAGGCGAACAGCCCTGAGCTTGAGCTGTGCTGCGGATTCTTCGCCGGTAACGTAGAGTACCTTGCCTCTGTCTGCAAGCTGGGCCGCAGTCTGCATCAGCAGGGTGGATTTGCCTATGCCGGGGTCTCCGCCAAGGAGTATCACGCTGCCCGGTACTATGCCGCCGCCCAGCACCCTGTCCAGCTCGCCTATGCCGGAGGATACCCTGCCGGTGGAGGCTGTTGCCACGTGGGAGAGGGGGATGGCGGATGCGCCTGAGGAAACGGGGGAGCTTACCGCCGCCCGCTTTTCCTCTATCATGGTATTCCAGCTTCCGCAGCCGGGGCATTTGCCCAGCCATTTGCCGCTTTCATAGCCACATTCGCCGCAGAAGAATACCGTTTTTGGGCCCTTTGCCATATGCTTATCCTTTCATCAGGGAATCTTCAGGAATTTTACTATATCCCGCTCCCGGGAGGTAACGTCCATCCACATTACGTAGTCATCGGATACCCCAAGGAACATGGCCTGCTCATACTCCTGGGTGAGCCGGTATATGTTGCGGTTTTCAAACATGTAAACGTATATTCCCTCATCTCGGGAATAGGCCACAAAGTTTGACCCAAGGCCAAATCCCACCACGCCATTGTCAATAAGCAGGGGGGTACCGCTAAAGCCGCTCATGCCGTATAGCTGAGTATCCCGGCTGTGTACCTCGCTGAGCCAGGCCACATATTTTGAATTGCACTCGGGATCGTGCACAAAGGTGCCGGGGTTTATGGTTTTCACCGTGGAGGAGTTTATGTATATGTAGTTCAGCAGGCTGGTATCAGAGCTGCCCTGTGAGGTGGCAGAATCTGCCCAGATGAGGGTATTGCCATTGATGAAGGGCTTGCTCTGGCCGTATACCGAGTTTGTAAACATGGCTACCACTGTGGATTCCATGGTGGTAAGGTCGTATACAAAGAGCTTGTCCTTTGTGGTGCCGGTTCTGTCAATAAAGGCAACGTAGTTATCCGAAAGGAAGGGCTCAGGCTGGCCGGAATAAATATCCTTTACCTTTACCGGCTTCATGGTGGAGGCAGTAAGGTCTACTGCCATTATGGCACCGCCCTCAGTCATATTCGCATCCAGATATACCAGCCACCTGCCATTGAACTTGGGATACATAAAGTGGAAATTCTGCGGGGAAAGGGGCAGCCTTTCTGCTGAACGGTCCTCAGGATTAAAGAAAAACATATCGCTGAAGGTAACGTTCTTTCCATCCTCAGCCAGCTTCCCTGCGGATATTATCATGCGGCCCTCGTAAAAGTAGGGGTCGGTAAACCATTTATAGCTGGAGGAGCCGTCAAACACCAGCTCCTGAGTGTTTGCGCCCAGGTCGTAGGTTTTCATGGGATGAGGGGTAGGCGAGGGCACGGGGGTCGGGGAAGGCGTGGCCTCCGGGGTAAAGGGCGCCCGGTAGTCTATGCCTATAATGTCTGCAACCTTGGGCACCGCCACATAAAGCACAAGATACAGTAGCGCCAAAAAGCCCAGTATCACAGCGGCCAGCTTGATAATGGGACCCCAGTTTGATGCGCTGAGGCTGCGCCTTCTGCGCCTGTGTTTTGCTCTTTTAAAGCGGCGTCTTGCCATGGTGCCTCCTTTGGGATGTAGCTGTTAAATGTATATTCCCGTGTAGCTAATTATAGCATGGGGAAGTCCGCCATATCAATGGACAGCAGGCAATATGATATCTGCGGCCCAGCTCCGGTATGGGGCTTAAAAGGGCAAAAAAGCCTTTTATTTTTCCGGATAAGTGCTATAATGCAATGATGGTGATTTAAGTATATTTTATATAAATTTTACATATTCAAGGAGAAATACCATGCTTGGAACTTTGGTAAACACAGCCGCAGTGGCGGCGGGCGGCCTCATAGGGCTGCTGCTGAAAAGGGGTATTCCCCAGAGAATTACAGATGCCGTGATGCAGGGCATAGCCCTGTGCGTTATATATATGGGCATATCCGGCGCCCTTGAGGGCAGCAAGACTCTGGCCCTCATAGTATCCATGGCTCTGGGAGCCGTAATAGGCACTGCGCTGGATCTTGACGGCAGGCTGAATCGGCTTGGCGAATCCGTGGAGGGCAAGCTGGCCCCCGGCGGGCAGGGCAGCATCGCCACAGGCTTTGTTACTGCCAGCCTGCTCTTTTGCGTGGGGGCAATGGGCATAGTTGGCAGCCTGCAGAGCGGCCTTACGGGAGACCATACCATGCTCTATACAAAGTCCATGCTGGACTTTATCTCATCCATAGTGCTCTGCGCCAGCCTTGGCGTGGGGGTGATACTGTCCGCTGTGACGCTGCTGCTGTATCAGGGGCTGATAACCCTGCTGGCCCAGGCCATAGCTCCCATACTTACGGATGCTGTGATAGCCGAAATGACCTGCGTTGGCAGCCTGCTTATAATAGGCATGGGGCTGAATATGCTGGGCGTTACAAAGATAAAGATAATGAATTATGTGCCGGCGGTGTTCATAATCATAGGGCTGTGCTATATAATGTAGCGCCCGCCATTAACAAAGGTTATCGAAGGGGCTGTATGGCCCCTTTTCCCATATGATGTAAATTTCACAGTCCGCTTGTATTCCGGCGGGTAGTGATGGTAAAATGTATTCAGGAAAACACGGCCTCGGGGCAAAGCCTACGGGGCAGAGAATATTCAAGGAGGAATTTTCATGCAGTATTCACGAGAAGTGGAAGAAATGTATTGCGTTGCAAAGGGCGCAAAGCATGATCCCGCCCCCATACCCGAGGAGGGCAAATGGGTAAAAGCCAGGGAAATAAAGGACATCAGCGGCTTTACTCACGGTGTAGGCTGGTGCGCTCCCCAGCAGGGCGCCTGCAAGCTGTCCCTTAATATCAAGGAAGGCATCATTCAGGAAGCACTGGTGGAGACTCTGGGCTGCTCCGGCATGACCCACAGCGCCGCCATGGCCGCCGAGATACTTCCCGGCAAGACCATACTGGAGGCTCTGAACACTGACCTGGTGTGCGATGCCATAAACACCGCCATGAGAGAGCTGTTCCTCCAGATAGTATACGGCCGCAGCCAGAGCGCCTTCTCCGAGGACGGCCTGGCCATCGGCGCCGGCCTTGAGGATCTGGGCAAGGGCCTGCGCAGCCAGGTTGGCACCATGTACGGCACCCTCAAGAAGGGCGTCCGCTATCTGGAAATGGCCGAGGGCTACGTGCTGAAGCTGGGTCTGGACGCTGACCACGAAGTGATCGGCTACCAGTTTGTGCACCTGGGCAAGATGATGGAAGCCATCAAGAAGGGCATGGATCCCAAGGAAGCCTACGAAAAGAACGTTGGCACCTATGGCCGCTTCGCCGAGGCTGTGGAATACATCGACCCGCGTCATCAGTAATCCGATTTTGATAAGAGGTGAGTAGAAATGGCTACTTTTGAAGGATACGAAAGAAGAATTGATAAGATCAACGTTGTACTGAAAGAGTACGGCTTCACCGATCTGGATCAGATGGCGCAGTATGTCAAGGATCAGGGCGTGGACGTGGACGGCATCGTTCGCGGCGTACAGCCCATCGCCTTTGAGAACGCCGTTTGGGCCTACACCCTGGGCGCTGCCATCGCCCTGAAGAAGGGCTGCAAGAGCGCTGCCGAGGCCTCCAAGGCCATCGGCGAAGGCCTGCAGGCTTTCTGCATCCCCGGTTCCGTTGCCGACCAGCGCAAGGTTGGTCTGGGCCACGGCAATCTGGGCGCTATGCTGCTGAGCGACGAGACCAAGTGCTTCGCCTTCCTGGCTGGCCACGAGAGCTTTGCCGCTGCTGAGGGCGCTATCGGTATCGCCCGCACCGCCAACAAGGTTCGCAAGGAGCCCCTGCGCGTTATCCTGAACGGCCTTGGCAAGGACGCTGCCTTCATCATCAGCCGCATCAACGGCTTCACCTATGTGCAGACCCAGATGGATTACCAGACTGGCGAAGTGCACGTGGTGAAGGAAACTGCTTACTCCGATGGCGAAAAGGCCAAGGTTCGCTGCTACGGCTGCGACGACGTGACCGAAGGCGTTGCCATCATGCGTCTGGAGGACGTGGACGTGTCCATCACCGGCAACTCCACCAACCCCACCCGCTTCCAGCACCCTGTTGCCGGCACCTATAAGAAGTGGGCCAACGAGAACGGCAAGAAGTACTTCTCCGTGGCTTCCGGCGGCGGCACTGGCCGTACCCTGCATCCCGACAACATGGCCGCCGGCCCCGCCTCCTACGGCATGACCGACACCATGGGCCGTATGCACAGCGATGCTCAGTTTGCTGGCAGCTCCTCCGTTCCCGCTCACGTGGAAATGATGGGCCTGATCGGCATGGGCAACAACCCCATGGTCGGCGCTACCGTAGCCGTGGCCGTGGCTGTGGAAGAAGCCCAGAAGTAATTTGCACCATCACAAAGAACCCTTCGCAAAAGCGAAGGGTTCTTTTTTGTATGTGGTTTATGCGTTGGCAAATTTACCGCGTACTTTTTCAATCTGCTGCTGCGGGGCCTGTTCGGTGGGATACCAGCCCTGAGCGGCCATGTGCTGGTAGATTTCATCCTGCATGCACAGGCTTTCGTTCAGAGCCTGATCAAAAACGCTGTGCACCGTCTCCGTGGCGGATTCAATCGCGCCGTGCATGTACAGGTCGCACACGCCCTTGGCCGTCAATAGCAGATTCTCCATGATTTCCTGATCGTTCATGCCTTTCCCCTCCCTTGTTACACCAGCTGATACAGCTTTTGGAACAGCTGCTCATGCCGGGCTTCCAGCTGGGCGACGTAGTTTTTCAGCTCCGGGTTTTGCAGGGCCTGTGCCGCCTGACGGCATTGGGATTTCAGAAAGGTTTCGTGATCCAGCGCGTCCTCGATGTACAACAGTTCTTTGGGACTCATGGGTTTCACCTCCGGGATACAGGCTTCCCCAAAGGTGGAAAAGTATGCATCAGCCGTTTCCTGCTGCATTTACGTCGTAGTTCAGCTGAAGGATTTCGCCGGTGGCGGCGTCAATATGCACGCTCCACGTGCAAAGCTCCTGCTGGCTTTGCAGCCAGAAGAACCACTGCCGTCCGCTGTCCTCCTGAGTCAGATCAACATAGGCGTACACACTGCCTTCGAATATCTCCCGGGTGGTTCCATACTGCTGATGCACCGCCTGATAGAAGATCTCCTTGGCCTGCTCCATGGTCACGTCACCTTCCCTGGGCAGCACATGGTTCAGGTTGCCGGTGAAGCCTGCTTCCAGCAAAATTGCATCCAAAGCGGCGCTATCCTCCACGCTGATGGGTTCGGTGTCCGCCGGCACCAGCCACCCCTGCTGGTTTTGCTTCATGTACCGGCTGATGATCTCTGCCCGGCGCTGAATGGTTTGCAGCAGGTATTCCAACTCATTCTGCGAAAAAGCCATCGCCTGACCATAGCTGTCCAGCGGGTATTCGCCGTCATCCACCCCATCCAACGACCACATGCAGCTGTTGACTGTTTGCATGTCCGGGCTGAGGTGCACCTGATACTGCCCCATCTTTTCTGCGCATTCCACCCAATGGGTCAGGTCATCGCCCCACAGCAGCTGTGCCTTGGGCTGATAAAGCACAATCCAGTCTCCGCCGTTTTCATCCTGAGGTGCTGACGCAGTAAACAGAGCCAGCGTTTCATTGGTCAGGCCATAGACATCCCGCAGGGCCTGATTGGCAATCAATACCGGCTGAGCCGTTGTTCCCTCTGCCAGCTCTACCCCATCTGCCTGATTGGGGAGCGCTTTTGGATTGTACTCCCCATCCTTGATGGCGCGGAAGGCTTCGTCCTGCTGCTGCTTCCACTGGGCCAGCTGTTCGGCGTTCCAGCTTTCCGCAGGCTTCACTCCCCCATGGTTCCATCGGGCCTGAGCAGTTCCGTTTTTGGCAACGGCAACAGTGTAGCTTCCGGCCTTGTCCGCCAAATTTTCCCGGATACGGTAGGTGATTTGCCAGCCGTCCTCCGTCTTCTCTACCTGCCTTGTAAACAGACCCAGCACATCCGCCGTCAAACCGTATTGCTCTTGCAGGGCCTTTTGTGCCGTGTTGACCGCGTTCATCTGGGCCGACCAGCGAAGCCCTGCCGCCAGTGCCGTAGCTGCCAGCAAAACTGCCAGCAGCACAAGAGCAAAGGCCAGCGCCGGACGAATTCTGCACCGCAGTCGGGGTCTTTCCTGCTGACGGGCAGCACGCAGCGTGTCCTCCAGCAACGGCTGAAAGCGTAGTCCATCCAGCCGTCGATCCGCCATTTTCCGAAAATCAGTCATCAAAATACCACCTTTCCAAGCGTTTGCGCAGGGTTGTTTTGGCACGGTTCAGTCGGGAGGTAACGGTTCCCTTGGGTACGTTCAGCACTTTTGCTATTTCCTCCAATTTCAGGTGCTGGTAATACCGAAGCAGGATCACTTCCCTCTCCTTGGGCCGCAGGGCCATCACGGCCCGGAGGACTGTATCATCCTCCGGGCTGGGGCCTTCGGGCGATGCCAAAAGCACCGCCTCCACCGGCTGGGTTCCATCCACATGTCTGCGCCATGGCCGTCTAAGCTCGTCCTTGCAGAGGTTGATGGCGATGCGCATCAGCCAGGTTTTTTCGCTGCTTTCGCCGCGAAAGGTATCCATGTACCGATACGCTTTCAGAAAGGTTTCCTGGGCCACATCCTGCGCTAATGCCGCATCTCTTAGATACATGGCGCACATGCGCAGAATGCCATCGCCGTATTGCTCCATCATCTGGCGCAGACGTTCCTCCTTTCCGTCCATCTTGCCTCACCTCCTCTGTTGGTTTTCACTTCTTAGACGGCCCATGGCTCAAAAAGGCTCGGATTTTTAGTAGGCTTTTTTCAGCTCGGCTGCTGTCATGCTTTTCTGACAAAAGCCGCTGATGCTGTCATCCTTCATGATGTAACGTATATAGGTCATATTCCAGCCCGGTTCCAGCGTTTGCTTTTCCTGCCCGATCCAACAGGGCTGAATGGATGTGATGACATCGTATCCGGCAAATACGGTATAGGGCTCTGGGTGAAGGGAATCCGTATTCAGCACATCCACCGCCGTCTGGTTGGGCCAATAGCACTGGGATACCAACTGCCTGAGCAGCTCCTGCCAGTCCGTATCCGGCAGGGTGATGGCTTCGACGCTCTCCACATCCGGCACACTGTAAATGCTCAGATCCAGCAGGGTTCCGTCATCCCGAAAGATGCATTCCATGGCGGAGGTTTCCCCGTATACTTCATTCTTCTCCTTCCACGCAAACTGGCGCACAACCGGCAGTCCGTACAGCTGATAGCCTGCTTCCAGCAGGGTGATATCCTCCCTGTCCAGCAAATCCGTCAGCCGTTGATACTGGTTCTCATACCAGTCGCTGCTGTATTGCGACGGGCTGTAGAAGCGAAGAAAATCTTCCGGCACATAGCGGGCGGCGCTGATGGACGGCCCATCCAGCGGCAGATTCAGCTTTTCCGCCAGCGTATTCAGCCATTCCATGGCCTGCGCAACTTCCGTAGGATGATCCGCATTCTGATACCCGGGCATGACTATGGGATAGCTGAAACCGTCCCCGTTTCGTTCTCCGCCACCGGCCCGATACCACAGGCAACGGGTGGCCCAGCCGCTTCGATACTGACCCATCTCATCCGATGCAGCTTTCTGCCCCACCTCCTTCATGGCGGCAGCCAGTTCCTTTTTGGTGATGTTGCGGTAGGATACATGCAGCTTGGCCTGCTGTTCCTCCGTAAAATCCGCAGGAACAGGGCAATCGATTTTGAGCACATGGGGCTGACCATCCCTTTCCGGGATAAGGATCTCCCCCACCAGCCGTCCGTTCTCCTCCCGTACCCGAGACAAATCCACCTCATCCGGGGTGCACCAGATCAGATCCCCGTTTTCGTCATACAGCTCCGCCAACGCAGGCAGGGCGGTAAGGCTCATCAACAGGGCCAAAACAATCGCCAGTAAACGCTTCATGGCTGTTCCTCCTTTCCCATTTCCGCTCCCTGTACCGTGGCGGACAGCACCACTGTCTCCTGCACATCGCTGCCGTAGACGCGAGCTTTGAGAACCGCCTGCACGGCAAACGTTTCGTCCGCATTCCATCCATCAATTCGGGACAAATCGGTTTCCATCAGGAAGGTCTCTCCCTCCTCCTCCGGCAGCCAGTCCGTGCTGATGGGCAGCTGCTGCCCGCCGATCTCCATGTACTTGGGGGATATCACTAACATTTGTTTCCCTTCGGGAAGCCACTGGTCAAAGGTGTAGGTTTCCCCCTGCCACCAAATGCGATCGAAGTGTTCCCCATCCGTGCCGATATCCGTTTCGGACAGCAGGCGATACCGTTCCGGCTCCTTGGGGGACAGATGGAAGCAGATGGCCAGCCGGTCTCCCTGCATCCACAAATCCCGAACATCCGCCTGCACCAATGCGCTATCACAGCTTTGGGATAGGGCCTGCAAGGCGCCGGTTTCCACCTGAGCGGCTTCCGGGCCGTTGTAAACCCGTTCCGTCAGGAAATACACCACGCCCAGCCGGTTCAGGGCCAGCGCCGCTCCGCAAAGCAGCACGATGCACAGCGCTGCTGCCAGCGCCAGCCGAAGGCCCCGGCGCATACTCTTGGGCCGCTCCGTCGCCAGTTCCGTTACCTTTTTTTGAAAAGACTGATGAAATGCCTTCGGCGTTGGCTCAAAGGCTTCATCCAGCTGTTCCAACAGTTGATCGTCCCATTTCATCATTCATCCGCCTCCCATTCCGCTTTCAGCTGCGCCCGGGCTTTATACAGACGGGATTTCACCGTGCCCTCCGCAGCGTGGGTGATGCTTGCCAGCTCGGCGATGGAGAAGCCCTCCAGATAGTGCAGCGTCAGCAGCAGCCTGCTTTGCTCCGGAAGCGCCTCCAACGCCTGCCGTAGCCGCTCGTTGGGGGCTGATTCCCGGGGCGCGGTCTCCTGCATTTCGCCAAGGAGAACCACCCGCTTTCTCCGTCGCTGCTGATCGTGACACTGGTTAATCAGGATGCGCATCAGCCACGGGCGAAACCACTCCGGTTGTGCCTTCTCCCGCTTGGCCCATGCCTTGGCCAGCGCCTCCTGCACCGCGTCCGAGCAGTCGTAGGGGGATGACAGCAGGCTGCGGCTAACCCGGTAAAGCATCCGTTCCATCTCCGATACCTCCCGTAGGAAGGTCTGTTCGTCCACCATTTGCTCACCTTCTTTTGCTTGCCGTTGCAACAGGCTTTACACTCTACTAACGCACAGCCGCGCCTGCGGGTTCATGGGATGAAAAAAAGAAAAGGCAGACCCAATCATACGGGTCTGCCCTTGGGGATTGAAAGGATTAGTCGTCCTCGCCGTCTTCTTCGTCCATGTCGGTAAAGAAGGGCTGGCCGCAGTACTGGCAAACGGGGCTTTCATCGTAATCGATATCGGAAGCCTTCACCATCACGTTCTTGCCGCAGTGGGGGCAATCGAAGGAAAGCTCCTCGTCGTCGTCATCGCCGCAGCAGCAATCACAATCATCGTCGTCGCAGCAATCGCAGCCGTCTTCATCCTCGAAGAGGGCTTCTTCCACGTCGGCCAGATCGGAATCCAGATCTTCCACGTATTCTTCCAGCTCGCCGATGTCAGCGTCCATCTCGTTGATCTTCTGGGCCATTTCGTCCATCAGATCCAGCATTTCCAGCATCAGCCGGTTTTCGTTCTTTTCACGGTCAATGCCCATGCCGTCGGCCAGGCCGCGCAGATAGGCAGCGCGTTCCGTCAAACTTTTCATGCTTTACTCCTTACGCTTTAACGCTTAGCAGCGCTCCATGTACTCGCCGGTGCGGGTATCCACGCGGATGTGATCGCCGGTGTTGATGAACAGGGGCACCTGAATGCTGTAGCCGGTTTCCAGCTGAGCGGGCTTATAGGTGTTGCTGGCGGTATCGCCCTTGAAGCCGGGCTCGGTATCGGTTACTTCCAGCTCCACAAAGTTGGGAGCGGACACGCTGAAAGCGCTGCCCTTGAAGAACTTAACGGTTACGTTAGTGCCTTCCTTCACGAAGGGGATGGCGTCTTCCACCTGATCGCTGTTCAGGGGAATCTGCTCGTAGGTGTCCATATCCATAAAGTAGTACAGGCCGCCGTCGTTGTACACGTACTGCATTTCCTTGGTTTCCACGATGGCGCGGGGCATCTTGTCGGTGGGGTTGAAGCTGCGCTCAACCACAGCGCCGGTCATGATGTTCTTGATCTTGGTGCGCACGAAGGCAGCGCCCTTGCCGGGCTTCACGTGCTGGAAGTCCACGATGTTCCACACGCCGCCGTCCCACTCGATGGTAACGCCTTTTCTGAAATCGCCAGCAGTAATCATTGTTTTGTTTCCTCCTTGTGATAATCATTCAGTATGGATGGTTTAGAGAATGATGAGTTCCCGGTCAGGGGTGGTAAGGGGCTTGCAGCCGTCCTCCAGCACCACGACGGAGTTCTCAATCCTGACGCCGCCCACGCCGGGCAGATAGACGCCCGGTTCTACAGTCATCACCTGACCTGCCTGAAGCACGTCGGTGCAGCTTTGGTTGAAGCGGGGATTCTCGTGAATGTCGATACCCACGGAATGGCCCAAGCCATGGCCGAAACGGCCTTCATAGCCGTGACTGTAAATGTAATCCCGCGCAATGGCGTCGATCTGGTTGCACACCTTACCGGCCATTACAGCGTCCTGCGCCATCTTCTGCGCATCCAGCACCACCTGATACACCCGGCGCATTTCATCGCTGGGCTGGCCCAAAGCCACCGTGCGGGTCATATCCGCGCAGTAGTTGCCAAAGCGGGCACCAAAATCCATGGTAATCATATCGCCCTTTTGGATTTTGTAATCGCCGGGCACGGCATGAGGCAGGGAGCCGTGGGCCCCCGCGGCCACAATGGTGGAAAAGCTGGGCGCGCTTGCGCCGTGGCTCATCATATCAAAGTCCAGACGGAGGGCGATTTCCTTTTCGGTTACGCCTTCCTTGATGAAGGGCAGGATGCGCTGGAATGCGTCGCCGGTCAGGCGGCAGGCCTCGGCCAGCAGGGCCAGCTCGCCCTCGTCCTTGATCTCCCGCAGCTTTTCGATAGCGCCTGCAACGCTGCGCCATTCCACACCGGGGATGGCCTTGCGCATATCCTCATGGGTGCGCACGGTTACAAAGTCATCCTCATAATACAGGGTATCCAGCTTGTGCTCCCGGCAAAGCTCACCCGCAACGGATTCGTGGGTCTTGCCGCCGCCGATCATGCACACCTGAAAGCCGGGGGCTTCCTTTTCGGCCTGCTCCGTATAGCGGAAATCGGTCACGATGGCCTTCAGGCCATGGGCCACCAGCACAAGGCCCTCGCCCTTGTATCCGGACAGGTAGAACATGTTGCTGGGGTTGTACACCAGCACGCCAGCATGCTCGTCCAGATGCATTGCGCTTAACAGTTTTTCAGCCCGTTCTGTCACAGTCTATCCCTCTCAAACGGTCATTTAGGCATAAAGCCACTGTTAATTGTATCATAAACTTCCGCATTACGCCACAGTTTTTTGTATTTTTATCAGGGGAAAGTGTACGGGCGTCAAACATCGGTAACATGAGGAGCCAAGGGTGGAGTCAAGGGAA
>CAYMPG010000033.1:0-16449 GCA_964392455.1 uncultured Clostridium sp.
TTGCCGAGTAAACCACTTTTATTCATTTTTATTTCTCCCTTAAATCTTTAGGATTTCTTGTTTTTTAACATCGCTCTGCTTATTTACTTCGCCTTCACGAGGTTATATTCGGAGAAGTCCGGCACAGGTGTCCGCTCTATCACTTCCACTTCCTTGCAGCTCTCCTGGAACTTGAGATATTCCTCCACCGTAAGCAACGGCTTATTCTTTTCAATTACATCCTTTGCCTTTGCGGCATTATCCTTAAGGAGCTTATAGGCCATCAGTGCAAACATCTTTGCAGTGTTTATGTAATACATCTGCTTGTCCGCCACGCGATAATCTATAGAGTGTCCATCGCCCTCAGAGCCGTTCGTATAGAGCTGATATACAGGCATAATGCAGGAAACGTCGCCAAAGTCGCAGGTGCCGCCATTTTCTTCCGGGGGCCAGTGCTTTACGGGAATGCTGGGGTCAATCAGCCCAAATACTTCATCGGCAATGGTATCGTCATCCAGCGGTATTACAGGCAGATAGCCCGGCGTAGTGATAATCTCGGCGCCGCAGCCCGTGGCTATGGCAGCAGCCTTCAGCGCACGGTGTACCCTGTAGGCGCAGTCCTTCATATCCTCCAGCGTCTTGCCTCGATTGGTAAACTCCATGCGGATATCATCGGCAAAGATGTTGGATGCGCTGGGAACATTGGTCATTCTTCCATGAATACGCATCCACTGTCCTTCCTTAAGGAATTCACGCTGTGCATCGATGTTGTGGAAGGCAATGGAAGCGGCAGACTGTGCATCTGCAAAGGCCCTGGCATCTTCGCTGGCGGTATGCCCAGCCTTGCCTATGTAGCGCACATCCTTCTGTATAAAGCCGCTGGAAGTGGAATTGCCGCTTGCAAACTGGCCGGGCATTATATGGTGACCTACAACTATGGAAAGGTCATCCATTTCACGCAGATAAATCAGCTCCTGCTTGCCGCTGCCAAAGTGCAGCTTTCCGGTTTCCAGCAGTTTTTCACGTACCTCTCCTGCGGCCGATGCCTCCTCGCAGGGAACGCCGAAGAAGGTCACATTGCCGCCCAGAGCTTTACGTACCTCCGGGTCAGATAAAGCCATCGCTGCGCCCATAACGCCTGTGATCTGTGCATTGTGGCCGCAGGCATGGGCAGCGCCGGTCTCGCTCCATGCATCCGGATGGTTTGGCATGGGCAGCGCATCCAGCTCGCCCATCAGGCAAACGTTTACTTCGCCCTCCTCATGGGGCTTCAGATAGGATTTTACGCCTGTTATGGCAAGGCCGGTCCTTGGCTCCATGCCAAACTCGCGCATCTTGTCGGCAAATTTCTCTGCCGTGCGGAACTCCTGAAATCCCACCTCTGCGTGATACCAGATGTCCTCGCCAAAGGCTATTATTTCATCCGCCCTTTCATCGATGATCTCAAGGATTCTTTTTTCGATAGCATCCATGATTTATCATCATCCTCCTTTTTATTTTTTGCTGCAGCTTGTGCAGTTAGCACCGAATAAACAAAATGTGCGTCCTCTAATATGACTTGGTGTGCATTAGCTTTGGGCCATGCTTCTCATATGCATTGTGTATGATGTACGATGCATCATGTTTCATACATTATAATAGTGTATGAAAATTCAGTCAAGAACATATTGAATTAAACTATCATCGATATATAATCTACTTTTTCAATCTTAACAGGTTCAATTCGGCATCAGGCCTATATGCCATTCTGCCCCAATTACATTCGGTTTCTTCCTTTTAAACGCCAAAAGCCCCAGATACTCTCTGGGGCTTTCATTGGCCTCGTTTAAAATGCATATTCAGAAAAAATCCTTTTCCCTCAGCGTGCCTGCTGCACAGTACGAATCACCCCCGCCATGCGGGGAAAGCCGACGCTGCACAGTCCAGGGCCGCAGCCTATCACACGGCAAAGTATGTCACCAACTTGCAGAACGCCGTAGAAGCCCCTGTAAGCGTTTCTGACGTGGACATGAACACGAATACCAATGAGGGCGCAAACACGGCTGAAAACTTTATCAATAAAGCCCACGGCGATATTGCAGCGGCAACTGAAGCAGATTATAATAAATTAAGAGGTGATATAAATGGAGCAGCAGAAGCAGCAAAATTTGAAGCCGGAGGAAATGCCGGAGTATCAGGACAGGCTGTCGCAGAATCTGATTCGAAATTGCCGCAAGGGATTTCCAAATTGGACGGACGAACGGATTATAGAGGGATTGGAAGCCCTGTAAAGGACATTATCCGACAGCAGGGCGCAACACCTATCGAATTAAGGACGGCAACTGACCCGTCCTCTTTTTATACCGCAATATCGGAAGCAAAACAGAACAATCCTCACGGCGCATTTGCTTTGAAGCAGGGCCGGACTCTGCCGCTAATACGCTAAAAACATTCGCCTATGGCATTTCATATTCGATATCCGTAGGATCACCCCCGCATGTGCGGGGAAAGATACAATCTGCATCACACCCACGGCAAGGCGGCTGCACATCCGGGCGTATTATTCCGGGAGGTTGAGTCACGGGGGCCTCCTTATGGCTTTACCACTGTAAGCAGGCCCATTCCGTAGGCCTTGCCACGGCCCATTCATGCACTCGCTGCGTATATCCCTGCCCTGCTGATGCAGCACATACAGCGTCAACGCCGTATATACTGCCCATTCCACGCCTGCGGGCTCATTCCACTTTCCCTCCATTTCCTCCGGCACATCCGCAAATAACATTCCCCAAAGCTCGGGAATATCTCCCGGCCGCTTGCCTATGCCCTGCCGCATTCTGGCAAGCTCTGCCCTGCCCGGGTATCGGCGCTCATCGCCTGTATCCTTCAGCCTTATCAGCGGAAAATACTCATCCTTGCTGGCTATCCGGTCTGCCATTATCAGCAGGCCGCTCAAAGCTTGCCTGTTATGCAGCATCCTATCGGAAGAAAGCCAAATAAAAATACGCTCCCTTGCATGGCTGCAAAGGAGCGCCGTATACAGATTATTTCTATTAAAGATTTCGCTTCAGGTATGCCTTATGAAGCCCATCCAGCCCTTCCCTGAGCATGGCTCTGGGGCAGCCAATATTGAGCCGCATATATCCCTCAGAATCCCCGCCAAACCAGGTGCCGATATCGCAGGCCATTCCGCCTTCCTTCAGGATAAAATCCTCCATCTCCCGCTGCGTCATTCCAAGGCCCCGGCAATCCAGCCACAATAGATATGTGGCCTCAGGCCTCTGGCACTTTATCTTTGGCATATGCTGCTTAAGGTAGTCATCTAAGAACAGATAATTATCCCAAAGGTATGCCTTGAGCTGCTCAAGGTATTCTTCACATTCTCCATCCCCATAGGCCGCCTTAAAGGCCGTTATTGCAAACACATTGGGCTCACAGGCCTGCCTGCTCATCTGCTCTTTAAACTTATCCCGCAGGGCGTCATTCTTTATGATTATGGCCGATGCCTGCAGCCCTGCAATATTAAATGTCTTTGATGGGGCAATGGCAGTTATGCAGATATCCCCAATGGCATCGCTGATGGAAGCCACCGGCGTATGGCTGCTGCCCGGATACAGTATATCCGAATGTATCTCATCGCTCATCAGCACCACATTGTGCCTGAGGCATATTTCCCCCACCCTTTCAAGCTCTGCCCCTGTAAATGCCCTTGACAGGGGATTATGGGGATTGCACAGCAGCAGCAGCCGGTTTTCCGGCCTTGCCGTAAGGGCTTCCAGCTCATCAAAGTTTATAGTCCAGTGGCCATCCCTGTATATAAGGTTGTTTTCGGCCACCTTTCTCCCGTTATTCGTTATGGCATTGCGGAAGGGATAGTAAACAGGTGGCTGTATGATAACGCCCTCCCCCACCTCAGTATACGCCCTGACCGCCCCATTCAGCGCAGGCACAATGCCATTTGAATAAACTGCCCAGTGGGGCTCTATGCCCTTCCAGCCATTGCGTCTTTCCTCCCAGGAGGATACCAGCCTGCCAAATTCATCGCCAAACATGCTGTATCCATATATGGGATGCTCTGCCCTTTTGCGTATTGCCTCCACTATGGGCCTGGGGCACTCAAAATCCATATCCGCTATCCAAAAAGGCAGCGCCTGAGGGTTGTCCGGGTATTTTTCCTTCATTCCGTCCCACTTGCAGCAGGCCGTGTTCCTTCTGTCATGGATGCTGTCGAAATCGTATACCGTTTTCATATCCTGTCTCCATTCAGTTATTTTGCCCTTTGGTGAACCGCATTTTTATTCAATTTATCATGTTTTTGTGCCGATTACAACTTATCCGTAAAATCATGTTTTTTTGCAGCAAAAAACCCAGACAAAAGTCTGGGTTTTTATTTGGTAGCGGCGATCCGACTTGAACGGATGACACTCCGGGTATGAACCGAATGCTCTAGCCAACTGAGCTACGCCGCCACGATTGGTTGCGGGGGAGGGACTTGAACCCCCGACCTCCGGGTTATGAGCCCGACGAGCTACCGACTGCTCTACCCCGCGCCGTCAACGCAAGGCTTATGATATCATATGATTTGGCCCCTGTCAAGCGTTTTCCGGCTTTTTATTTTTCTTTTTTATTCTATGCCTGCCGTTCAGCACGGGCAGCACGCCTGCTGCCGGCTGCATTGCGGCATTCTCCGAGCCTATATCCCACATTATAGTCATCCTTTTTTAAAAAGGCAATAAGTATAGTAAATGAAAAACGCCCCGGCATTATCCGGGGCGTATTCATGTATTTTTACCTTACCACCAGCTTCTCCCCGTCGTAATCCACGGAGAATACGGTATCCGGGGCGGGGTCGGTCTCTATTATGCGGCGGGCAAGGAGGGTCTCCAGCTTGCTGGAGAGCAGCCGCTTGAGTGGCCTTGCGCCGTACTGGGGATCGTAGCCCGCATCCGCAATGTACTTCTTGGCAGCATCCGTAAGGGTAACATCCAGGCGGCGCTCCTTCAGGCGCTTGCGGATATCCTCAAGGAGCAGCTCTGTGATGGAGAATATCTCCTGCTGGGTGAGAGGCTTATAAAATACGGTATCGTCTATTCTGTTAAGGAACTCGGGACGGAAGCTCTGCTTGAGCAGCTTCTCCACCTGGCTGCGGGCCTGATCGGATATGCGTCCATCCTCTATGCCCTCCAGTATGTAGCTTGAGCCCAGATTGCTGGTCATGACGATTACGGTATTCTTAAAGTCCACCGTGCGCCCCTGGGAATCTGTTATGCGGCCATCGTCCAGCACCTGCAGCAGTACATTGAATACATCCGGATGTGCCTTTTCTATTTCATCAAACAGCACCACGCAGTATGGCTTTCTGCGAACGGCCTCGGTAAGCTGGCCGCCCTCATCATAGCCCACATAGCCCGGAGGTGCACCGATAAGGCGGGATACAGAGTGCTTTTCCATGTATTCGCTCATATCGATACGAACCATGTTGCCTTCATCGTCAAACAGGGCCTCTGCAAGGGCCTTTGCGAGTTCTGTCTTACCCACGCCTGTGGGGCCAAGGAACAGGAAGGAGCCAATGGGCTTATCCGGGTCCTTAAGGCCGGCACGGGTGCGGAGGATAGCGTCGCATACGGTCTGTACGGCCTCGTCCTGGCCTATTACGCGGCGGTGAAGTATGCTGTCAAGATGCAGCAGCTTCTCCCTTTCTCCCTCCATCAGCTTGCTTACGGGTATGCCGGTCCAGCGGCCCACAATGCGGGCTATCTCCTCCTCGGTGATGCGGTCTCTCAGCAGGCCTGCCGCCTTGCCCTTTTCCATATCGGCCTCGGCCTGCTCCAGCTCCTCCCTGAGCTTCGGCAGAGTGCCGTACTTGATTTCGGCCGCCCTGTTAAGGTCATAATTGCGCTCAGCCTGCTGCATTTCCGAATTCTGCTGCTCTATCTCTGTGCGGAGGGACTGCACCTTTTTTATTGCATCCTTTTCGTTTTCCCATTTTGCCTTAAGGCCGGCAAATTCCTCCCTCTCTGAGGCAAGCTGGCGTCGTATATCCTCAAGGTGCTGTATGGACAGCTTATCGCTTTCCTTGGTAAGGGCCGCCTCCTCTATTTCAAGCTGCATTATATGGCGGCGCTTTTCATCCAGCTCGGTGGGCATACTGTCCATTTCGGTACGCACCAGGGCGCAGGCCTCATCCACAAGGTCTATGGCCTTATCCGGCAGGAACCTGTCGCTGATATACCTGTGGGACAATGTGGCCGCAGCGATAAGGGCATTGTCGTTTATCTTTACCCCGTGGAATACCTCGTATCTTTCCTTCAGGCCACGAAGTATGCTGATGGTATCCTCCACAGTGGGCTCATCCACCATTACCGGCTGGAACCTGCGGGAAAGGGCTGCATCCTTTTCTATATACTTGCGGTATTCATCCAGAGTGGTGGCGCCTATGCAGTGCAGCTCGCCCCTTGCAAGCATGGGCTTTAGCAGATTGCCGGCATCCATGCTGCCCTCTGTGCGGCCTGCGCCCACGATATTGTGCAGCTCATCTATAAACAGTATTATGCCGCCCTCGCTGCGCTTTACCTCATTAAGCACGGCCTTGAGACGCTCCTCAAATTCCCCTCTGAATTTTGCGCCTGCTATCAGCGCACCCATATCCAGAGAGAATATCCTGCGCTCCTTAAGGTTTGCAGGCACATCTCCGCTGACTATACGCTGGGCAAGGCCCTCTGCTATGGCAGTCTTGCCTACGCCCGGCTCGCCTATGAGCACGGGATTATTTTTGCTTTTACGGGAAAGTATGCGGATAACGTTTCGTACTTCCTCATCCCTGCCTATAACGGGGTCCAGCTTCTGCTTCCTTGCAAGCTCCACAAGATCCTGAGCGTATTTGCCCAGCGCATCGTAGGTGCCCTCGGGGCTGTCGGTAGTTACCCGTGCGCCGCCTCTCACGTCGTTCAGGGCCTTGAGGAATTCATCCCGGGTAATGGCAAAGCTTTTGAAAAGCTCCTTCATGGCGGCATTGGGTGCCTCCAGTATGCCAAGGAACAGATGCTCCACCGAGATATACTCATCCTTCATATGCTCCGCCTGCTGCTCGGCAGAATTAAGGGCCCTGTCCAGCTCCGGGGTTATGTAAACCTTATCCATTTCCCTGCTGCCGCTCATTCTGGGGAGCTTGCTTATTTCGCTGTTTATGGCAGCGGAAAAAGCATCCCTGTCCTTGCCCATGCGGGTAACGAGCTGGCTTATGAGCTCCTGCTCCATCAGCGCAGCCATAAGATGCTGCTGGTCAACCTGGGAGCTGCCGTTTTTGGTGGCGATGCTCTGAGCATCCTGCACAGCGGTTACGGATTTTTGCGTTAGCTTGTTGATGTTCATTATAGCTTCCTCCTTCTTTGAGGTATGGTCCATGGTCATTATGGTGGGGCCGGGCCTGCATCGGGCCTTTAGCACTCTCACCTTTCGAGTGCTAATTATATATTGCCACCGTGTCGCAATCATTATACCAATTTGAAAGAATTGTGAAGAATACCCTGCCCCATAATTAAAAAACAATGCCATGGAAATGGCGGCAGGTATATTGTATAATATAATCATTCACAGCAAAGGAGGCGCAGTACAGTGAAAATAAAGGATATATCCGAGCCCACCCGGTTTTTTGAGGCAGTAAACAGCTGCGCCGGCAGGGTGGAGCTGCTCAGCACGGAGGGCGATTGCCTCAATCTTAAATCCCGCCTGTGCCAGTACATTGCCCTTACTCAGGTATTTGAGGATCAGCGCATAGAGGGCATAGAGCTTGCAATAAGCGACCCTGACGATCTGCATCTGCTGCTGCCCTACATCATTACGGAATAGCCCGCCCATGACAGCCATAATAAAGGACGGCGTTCCCTACGAAACAGAGCGCAAGTATCTCATAGCCTATCCCGACAGGGCTGCCCTCATGACGCTGCCCGGCGCCATTGCCCTTGAAATAGTGCAGGTATACCTCCGGGGCGGCGCTGCAAGGATACGCAGCAGCAGTGGCCCTATGGGCACCGTATACATCTACACCGAAAAGCACAGGGTAACCGAGCTCACCCGTATAGAAAACGAGCGGGAGATATCACATCAGGAATACCTTTCCCTCCTGTCCTCAGCTGACCCTGCCTTCCGCCCCATAGAAAAAACACGGCTCTGCATACCCCACATGGGCCATGTGTTTGAAATAGACATATACCCCTTCTGGCAGGATAAGGCCATTGCGGAGGTGGAGCTTGCCAGTGAGGATGAGGAGATTATCTTGCCGGAGTGGCTGGATATAATACAGGAGGTCACCCTTGACCCGGCCTACAAAAACACATCCCTTGCCCGGATAAAATAGCATATACAGCAAAAAGCCCCTTCCGGGGCTTTTTATTTTTCTGCCACTGAGGGGCATATCTTCAGGTTTGGTTGCAATAGGCCACACGCCTGCTGCCATCTGCCACATATATTATGCCGCAGCGGGTAAAGCCGTGCTTTTTCAGCACATGGTGCATGGGTGCATTATCCTCATGGGTATCGATGCGTATGTTTTCGGTTATTCCCCGGCAGAAATCGTAGCACAGGGTAAATATGCCGCTCTTTCTCCCATCGCTGCCTATGCGGTGTATGGTGCCATAGGGCCGGTCATCAGGCCATGCTCCATCCTCGATATGAGCATAGGTAGGATCCTCCCCCAGTATGAAGGCGAATATGCAATACAGCTCATCCCCCTCACAGCCCACATAGCTGACCCCGCGGCTTATGTCCTCCCGAACCAGCTCCTCTGAAGGATAGCCGTTTATCCATTGCTGCATATTACCGCTGTTTCGCATTGCAGCCCGGGCAGTATCGTATATTTCCATTATGCGGGGGATATCCTCCACCGCCGCTTTTCTTATGTGCATGATATTTACGCCCTGTAATCCAGCACTATTATCCTGTCGCTGCCAAGGCTCTCGGGGGTAATGGAGGCCTCGCTCTGGCGCATACGGTGAATGGCGCAGCCGCTGGCGTGGTCAAGGAATTCATTTACGTCATCCAGCTCTGCCTTTACCACATCCGTATAATAATGCATGGGGATGACCACCTTTGGCCTGAGGGTATTGGCAAGGTCTCTTGCGCCCTGATAATCAATGGTATAATTGCCGCCCACAGGCGTAAGCAGCACATCCACCCTGCCTATGGCCTTTACTGTGGCCTCATCCGGAAGCTGGCCCAGGTCTCCTGCATGGAGCAGCCGCACGCCGTCTATCTCAAAGAGGAACATTACATTTGGCCCCCTGAGCGCCCCGCAGGCATCATCATGGAAGGAAGGGAAGCCTTCTATGGTTATGCCCTTTACCTGGTGCCTGCCTGCTTCGGCTATTACCACTGCCTTCTCTCCAGCGGCGGCAATGTTATTATGATCGAAATGATCGTGGCTGGAGGTGACGATATCCGCCTCCACAGAGCCTATATCGTATCCTATCTCCGGGTTGCAGGGGTCTGTAAGTATCCTTACGCCGCTTTCGCTGGTAAACAGAAAGCAGGAATGTCCAAGCCATTTTATAGTCATAATCTTATATTTACCTCCTATTGGGGATTTATCATCAGCAGCCTTGCAGCGCACGCAGCGCAGCCGCCGCTCTGCTCTCTGATTATATTCCGCTCACCGTCATTGAGCCCATCCATTGCCCCAAGCAGCGCCCGGGCTGCCCGCTTTTTCACGGCCCTGCCCTTCCTGCCGCAAAAGCCCTCTATGCCAAGGGCAAGCCACAGCCCCCGCCTGAATACCTGTGGGCAGCCCTCCCCGCCCTTTCGGGAAAGCATTATCATGCGGGCGGCAGCATAGGCGGCCTCGTCATCGGTATCCTCCGGGAGCGCAGGCTCCGGATAGCTTTTTATTATATGGGATATTATAGCGGAATATGCCTCATCTGAAATATGAAAGAGCAGATGCCCATTTGCCTCGGATATGCCTGCCAGCAGCCTTGCGCCCAGTATCACAGGGGGAGCCTCGTCGGCCATGCGGCTGAGTCTTTGCAGCCACCATGCCCCATCCGGCCCCGGACGAAAGCCCAGCGGGGCGGATACCTCTGCCCCCGGGCAATCCATATCGAAGGCGTCCGGCGTAATATCCTGCCAGGCCCCGGCAACAAACCTGCACAGCTCCTCTCGGATAAGGGAATACACGCTGCTCATCACCAAAGGCCCCTTTGCAAAATGAGTATAATTATATATAAGAGTACGGCCTTTTTTGCCGGTTGTCAAGGTGGTGATGTTAAGTTTGTATGAAGTTTGTCAATTTATTTCCTGCAAAAACCGCCTTTATGTAAGGCGGTTTACCTGTAATATCCGTAAATTTATGAAGGATTCTCTTTTCTATATCACAAGCTGACCGTTTTCGCTGTCGATTATCTTGTAAATCTGCTCCTCCTCACCTGTGGCTGCGTTTACATAAAGTATGTAACTTTCCTCCCCCAGAGTGCATTTAAATTCATGGCACAGCACCTCAGTTTCAGGGGTAACGGGTATAAGGGCCATGGCGTGGCTCCTGACCTCCAGCGAACCTGAAAGCAGGCTCTGCGCCTCCTCCCGGGATACGGCAGGAGCCGCAAGCTGCCGCTCCCTGTGGCTGAAAAGGTAATTGCGGGCGTCTATGCCGCACACGCTGCCCCCCTCCATATCCACCCATACCTTCACAAGGTCACTGTAGAGCAGCACCCCATCCTGCACGGCGGCAAAGTTTATCACCGCCACCCCGTCATAATACTGGGCGTAGGTGCTCTGCATACTGCCGTAGCCCAGCTGGCTGAGCCTTTCAAGGGCCGCGCGGCGGTATTGCTCCGCCCTGGCTTCATCGGGCTTTCCGCTGGCGCTGCCCTGAACTGAGGCCATATAATACAGGAGCTTACCGCCCTGCTTTGTGATGGATACCTCGGCCCAGCTTCCATCCTCGTCATAGCGGCTGAAGTCATAGGTGGGTATCTGGCCCTCGGCAGTGCCGGTAAATGTCATATCCGTGCCTGCTACGCCTTCCGCAGTAAGCTCTGCGGCAGCCTCCTCCACCTGCTCCCCTGATATGCCCCTCGGCTCCAGCTTTTCGCTGCTCTCAGAAAAGGGCCCATCGTAAATAAGAGTGGGGAAGCGGGCAATATCCTCATTGTCCTTATACTGGCTTTCCTCAGAGCTTACGAAGTATACATTTTCCTCCCCCTTTGGCAGCTCCCCCGCCATGAGCCGCTGCTCATGCTCCACCGCAAGCTGGGCGCAGCTATCCCTGAGCTTTGCAAGGGTCGCGGTATCCTCGCCGGTTATCACCCCGCCGCGCACTGCCTTTTTGGTAAGGGCATTGGCATAATCTCCCAGCCGCACGATAAACTGATTCAGCTCTGCCGTATCCACATGTGACACCGGCAGGTGGGACATATTGCTCACCGCCGAGCCGGACAGCCGCCATACCTCATCCAGCAGCAGCACATACTGGGAGGGGGAGCTTACCGCCAGCAGCTTTGAGAGGCTGTTTTCCAGCTGATAAAGGTCATCCGTCAGCTCGCCGTATGCCTGGGCATATGTGGCCTCCATGGCGATGCGGCAGGCCTCGGCCCTGCGCCGCTCCCCCGCTGCCCACAGGCTCACCCCTATCAGGGCAATGCAAAGCACGCCGGGCAGTATATATTTTTGCAGTATTGTTTTGCTTTTTTCGCTCATCATATGCCTCCGCTAAAAAAATGCATGGTCCCCTATCCTGACCTTTACCGAGTGGGACAGCATCCACTTATTGGTGGTCTTTGAAGGGGCATAATAATACAGGCAGCCGCCCGTTGGATCCCAGCCATTCATGGCATCCCGGGCAGCCTTTATGGATTGGTCATTGGGCGCAAGGTTTATCTGCCCATCGTCCACCACGGAAAAAGCTCCCTTCTGGTATATTACGCCTGATATGCTGTTTGGAAAGGAGGAGCTCTCCACCCTGTTCAGCACCACGGCCGCCACGGCCACCATGCCCTTATAGGGCTCTCCCCTTGCCTCCCCATGCACAAGCTGGGCCAACAGATACAGGTTTTTATTGGATGAGCTGCCCGAGGAGCCTGAGGAGGAGCCGGATGAGCCTGAGGCCCCCCCAAGGGACATCCCCAGCGCCTTTGCCGTGGCAGAGCCCACTACCCCATCCACAGCAAGGCCGTTTTTGCGCTGAAATTTCTCCACCGCCCGCCTTGTGCTGTTTCCATATACACCATCCACCGCCCCATCATAATAGCCCCACTTTTTCAGCCTGCTTTGCAGGGTCTTTACCTTTTCACCGGAGGAGCCCTGGCCCAGCGCAGCAGCATCTGCCTCCACCGGCACAAGCATGACCAGCAGCGCCATTATCATTATCAGGGCAACTGCCCTATGGCTGTTTTTCACCTTTCTTTGCCTCCCTTATGAGCTTGAGTATAAGGCTGTCAAACTTAGCCCCATCTTCAATTTCCCCATCGGGCTGCTCCACTATGCACAGGGGCGGAAACATTACGCACCACCAGTTTTTCCCTTTTCCCTCGCCCAGTATCACCCTCAGGGCCTGATATTCCCCTGCGGGGTACACTACCCCGCCGTACTCCCTATCCGGAAAGTCATAGCAGCCTATGTGCAGCTCCGCCCCGTAATCCATTCCCCATTCCTCAAGGGTATTTTCTATCGTTTCGCTCAGCCCTGCCCCGTCTGCCATAAGCCTGGCCTTTGTCTCCCGGGCGGAGGTCACCTGCCACATATCCCGCTCATAGCTCAGTATGGCATCCCGCACAGCCAGCTTCGCCGCCTGGTCCACAGGGCTGTCGCTGTTTGCTATTACATGCATGCGAAATATTCCCGGCCTGCACATTAGCGCCACGCCAATGCTTACTACGCATACAAGGGCCGTATAAGCGTGCTTTTTCACCTTTTGTTCCTCCATATAATAAAAAATATACTTATAAAATTATCTCCCCCGGCTGTGGCGCATATACATTTTGTTCAGATTTTGTTATAATAATAAGCATGAATATAAAAGCATACGCAAAAATAAACCTCACTCTCGATGTTCTTGGCAAGCGTTCCGATGGTTATCACGATCTAAAAAGCATAATGTGTACCCTGTCCCTTTACGACGGGGTGAGTATACTGCCATCAGATGGAATAAGCTTCTCCTGCGATGTACCACTGCCAAAAAACAATACTGCCGTAAGAGCCGCCCGCCTGTTCCTTGAGGAAACAGGCAAGGGAGCAAGCATATGCCTTGAAAAGCATATTCCCTCCGAGGCCGGGCTGGGCGGCGCCAGCGCAGACGCCGCCGCAGTGCTCAGGGGCATGAACAGTATGTATGGCGGCCTTCTTGATGAAAGGCGGCTGTATCAGCTTGGCCTTAAGGTGGGGGCGGATGTGCCCTTCTGCCTTATGGGGGGCTGTGCCCTTGCAGAGGGCGTGGGCGAGCAGCTTACTCCCCTTCCCTGCCCTCCCCTTGAGCTGGTAATAGCAAAGGGCCATGGCGGGGTAAGCACAGGGGCGCTGTTTGGTTCGCTCAGGCTGCCGGTGCAGCATCCAAATACCGATGCAGCCCTTGAGGCCATACACTCAGGGGATACCCTGGCCCTTGCACGCCTTTGCGAAAATGCCCTGGAGCCTGCCGCCACGGCGGCCCTGCCGGAAATAGCAGCCCACAGGGCAATGCTTATGCAGCAGGGGGCCATATCCGCCTTTATGACAGGCAGCGGCGCAGCAGTTGCGGGCATTTTCTCTGACAGGGAGGCGGCAAGGCAGGCAGCTTCTGCCCTGGCCGAGCTTCCATTTGCTTGTGTTTGCCATACATTATGATATAATGGAGCCGGCGGCATGACCGCAGCTATGATATGGAGGAAACCATGACCCACATTGATGAACATAAAAAAATACACCTTATAGGCATCGGCGGCTGCTCCATGAACGGCCTTGCACAGATACTCAGAGCCCGCGGCTACCAGGTAAAGGGCAGCGACAGCGCAGTATCCCCCTTCACTGAAAGGCTGGAGGAGCTGGGCATACCTGTTACCATCGGCCAGAAGGCCGAAAATGTAGGCGATGCGGATCTTGTAATATACTCTGCCGCAATAAAGCCCGAAAACCCCGAGCGGGCCGAGGCAAAGCGCCTTGGCATACCCGAGCTTGAGCGCAGCGTGGTGCTGGGACAGCTCACCGAGGGGTATAAGGACGTGGTAGGCATAGCAGGCTGCCACGGCAAGACCACCATCACCTCCATGCTTGCCCTCATCGCCCACATGGGCGCCATGGATGCCACGGTGCATATAGGCGGCTTTGTGGAGTTTCTTCAGGGTGGCACCCGCATAGGCTCCCATGACCTTTTTATCACTGAGGCCTGCGAATACGTTGAGAGCTTCCTCACCCTGCGCCCCACGGTGGCCCTCATCAACAATATCGACAACGACCATCTGGATTACTATAAAACCATTGACAATATCGTAAAGGCCTTTGAAAAATTCATCGGCCTCCTGCCCGAAAACGGCTGCTTCATAGCCTGCACGGATGACTTCAGGGTAAAGGCGCTATACGACAATTTCCCCGGAAATAAGCTATCCTACGGCATGGCGGATGCGGATTATACTCCCTCCGGCCTTGTATACGATGAGCAGGGCTGCCCCTCCTTTGACCTTTGCCACAGGGGCAATGCCATCTGCCATATAGAGCTGCATATTCCCGGCAGCCACAGCGTTATTGACGCCATGGCGGCGGCAGTGGTGGCGCTGCACCTTGGCGGCGACCCTGAAACCATATCCAATGCCCTCTCAGCCTTCCGCAATACCCGCAGGCGCTTTGAGCTGTATGGCGAGCGGGATGGCATACGGGTGTATCACGACTATGCACATCACCCTGCCGAAGTGCGCGCGGCGCTGGATGCTGCAAGCCGCGTATCCCACAGAAAGCTGTGGTGCGTTTTCCAGTGCAACAGCTACACCCGGGCAAAGACCCTCTTTACCGGCTCCGTGTCCTGCTTTAATCAGGCCGATGCGGTGCTGGTGCCGGATATTTTCCCCGGCCGGGAAAAGGACGATGGCTCAGTTCACGCCCGTGATATGGTAAGCGGCATAAACGCAGGCGGCGGCAATGCCATTTACCTTTCCACCTTTGAAAACATCCGCACCTGGCTTGATGAAAACGCCGCCCCGGGAGACATCGTTATCACCCTGGGCTCAGGCGACGTTTACAAGCAGACAAATAAGCTGCTGTAGCCTGCACGTTTGGCCTTCAGCAATTCCTAAGCTTTCCTGAACCACGCGACCATCGCGTGGTTTTCTGTATACAAAAAAGCCCGGTTACATATAACCGGGCTTTTTATATAAGCTGTGGTGAGTGATTTTATTATTTGCTGTACAGCTCCGCAAGGTCGCTGAGCAGAAGGAATGAGCGGCCGCCTGCGATTTTGCAGGGCTTATTGATAATAATGTCATTGCCGCCATCCCACCTGATTATGAGGGTGACTCCGTATTCACAGGCAGCCTCAATTATATATGCGGGAATCACGGTGCGGCTGCCGACCTTTATCGTGATTTTATCTCCCTTATTTGCCTTGCTTATCTTCCAGTAAATTCCCTGCCAGAAGTCGGTCTCTCCCGCCTGCACCGCCTCGGAAGGAAGCCCGGTGACCGTAAACTTATCGAGCAGCGTTTCCGTATCGCTGTCGCTGAAGCCGTTGTTTTTGATGCTGTCATAGGCGCCAACGGACAGGGTAGGCATCGTCCCCAGGTTCTGCGCGATGTTTTTGCGTTCGGGATTGTTCAGCAGGACGCCGTCGCCGTCCGTACCGCCGGCTTCTGCGCTGACCTTGCCGCCCGTAGCGCTGCCGCTGACCGTCAGCGAACCTTCCGTGGTATTGATACTAGCGCTGCCGGCGGTATCGAAATCGATCTGTACGCCGTTGCCACCTGCGCTCTGATTCGCGTTGCTATTGCCGCCGGTCGCATTGCCGCCGACCGTTACCCCAGCGGTATAATCCATTTTCACGCCGGAACCGCCGGTACTGACGTGTGCTGTCGATGGCTTCATGGTAGAAGGATCCGCAATTATGCTGCCGCCGGTCGCATTGCCGCCAACGCTGACCTCAGCCGTATTCTCGGCAATTACCGCATGGGCGCCGTCCGCATAGGTGCCGTAGCTGTTGCCGCCGGTCACATTGCCGCTCACGCTGACAACGCTGTTACCCTTCGCATATACTCCATCGCCGCCGTCCGCATAACTATACGGGTTTTTGAGATCGGCCTTGCTCTGGTTGCCGTCCAGGCCGGTGACGTTCCCATCGACCGTGACATGGGCGCTATTGTCAGCGCCAACGCCGTACTGTTTGCCTGCCACATCGCCGTTGACGGTAACGGAGCTTGTGCCGGTAGCATAAACGCCATAGAGATCGCCGGTAACGTCGCCATTGACCGTAACAGCGCTCGATTCTTTGGCATATACGCCCATGCCGCTGTTATTGTAAGTATCGTTTTCGACGTCGCCGTTCACCGT
>CAYMPG010000034.1:0-6864 GCA_964392455.1 uncultured Clostridium sp.
CCTCGTCTTTCATCACTTTCTACCCACCAGCAGTGTCGAGCCTTGCAGCATCAGGTGCCCCGCTTCCTTCTTCGTCATGAACATTCCATCCGTTGTGTCGATCATCTGCACATCCCCATAGCCCATTTCCCGAAGCTTACGGCAAAATGCCTCCATGTCGCCATAGCGGTTTTTGCCCATTAAATCGTGAATGGCAAAGGTTCCGCCTTTTTTCAGAACACGCAGGGTTTCCAGCAAAAGCTCCTGCTTATCTGCGCCTGTAATATTGTGATAAACGTAGTTGCTGGTAACGGCATCAAAGGTCTCGTCCGGGAATGGCAAACTTATGGCATCGCCTTTTTGAAACTCGGTATTGCTTACGCCCTCAGCCTCGGCATTGCGCTGGCAAAGAGACAAGCTGAATTCAGCATAATCCTTCCCCCAGCGGTCAACACCCACCATGTGCCCCTGTGGATTTCCTTTGGCACAGGCAATTGTCAAAGCGCCGCTGCCGCAGCCTATATCAAGGCCCTTGCCGCCCTCCGGCAGGATAACATAGTCTGCAATTTCCTCTACTATTTGGCGGGAAAGCTGCCGCTTTCCATCGTAGGAAAAAGCGTTATATGCCGTAATACTCCATTGCAGCGTTTTCCCGCAGCCCAAAGCAACAATGGCAAACAGTACACCCAGTATAACCCGCCAGCTTTCCGTTACCCAGAGCCCGCAAAAGCCAAATACGATTAACGCCCCAAGGGACAGAATCGTTGCTCCGGCCATGCCTGCGATCAAAATTTTCGGCACCCAGTTCTTATAATTCGCTCTCATGCTTTTCTCCTTTTCTGCAAATAAACCAGGCAATGCCCTTCACATTGCCAATTTCCACAGTATCGTACATTCCTTCCAGCCGTACTTTCAGGCTTTTCACCGTTTCATAGGGTGGGATAAAGAACCTCATTGGCTGGTATATATGCCAGATAAACCAATCCGTTCGCCCAAAACTGTCTTTTACATAAAAGCAGCCGCAAAATGTGCCGCCGGGTTTCAGTACACGGAAGGTTTCTCGGTAGGCCGCCTCCTTGTCTGGGAATGCATGAAACCCATTCAGGGACAGAACGATATCAAACGTGTCATCGGCAAAGGTGAGCGCACCCACATCCCCCTGCTGAAAGCAGACATTAGAAAGTCCCAACCGCTTCGCTTTTTCCTGTGCCTGCCCCATCATATCCGGAGAGTAATCCAAGCAGGTGATGTCAGCATTGGGCAGGGTCTTATACAGCGGCATGGTCAATACACCTGTGCCCACCGGAACTTCCAGCAGCTTTCCGCTGAAATCCGTGGGTATGCCGGACAGGGCGCGTGCCAAATACTCATCGCACTCCCCCTTGTCCATTCCCCAGACTGCACGGCAAACCGCCTTGCCGCCCACCGTGGAGCAGGTGATCATGCCGTCATAAAAGCTGTTGCTCCCAGTTAACCTATAGGCGCTTTGAATGGTTCCCTTTCGGCCCACATCCATCACCCCTTTACACATTCCACATAAGTCAGAGGAAAACTTGCCTTTAATACTTCGCTTTTTTGCACCGTCCAGCCCTGCTCCCGCAGGAAATCCAGATAGCTTTCACTTGACCATTTGCTGTACTGCCGAAAGCCCACCAGCGTCATGAAAAACGCTTTGACGTTACCGAAAAAGTCATTACCGGCGTGGGTAAAGGTCGGCGCAATCAGCACGCCGTCATCCTTCAGCACCCGCCGCATTTCTGCCAGTGCCTTCTCAGGCTCCGGAATGATATGCAGTGCGTTGGACACGATAATCACATCAAAAGACCCGTCACCATAGGGTAAATGGAACATATCCTGCACCGAAAAATCGATCTTTGCAGTGCTGACGCCCCGCTTTGCCTGTTCAATCATCTCAGGCGATGCGTCCGTTGCTTCAATATGCTCAGCAGCAGAGGCAACAGCTTTTGCAATCAGCCCCGTGCCGGTGGCCAGCTCCAGCACCTGCCTGTGCTGCACCACGGGATAAATCATGGTATACATCTGCTCATAGGCTTGATGGTCTTTTTTCATAAAGCGGTTATAAATTTTTGCCGTGCGATCCCAAAATGTTTTTTTCATATGCAACATCTCCTTCATATCAGTTAGCCGCAGCTAACTCATTTCCTTTTGAAAAGCCGCCGTTTGGCAGCTTTTCGGTTTATACAAGCGTTTCTTTATATCGGCCGCACACCCAGATATGCGGTGGGCCGCTTTTCCCCGCCGGGTTGTGGCTTGGGATTACTCCCACTCTATCGTTCCCACAGGCTTGGGGGTAAGGTCGTAAAGGACACGGTTGATGCCGCCCACCTCGGAGGTGATGCGGGCAGTGATGCGATGGAGCAGCGGGTAGGGTATTTCCTCGATGGTAGCGGACATGGCATCTAGGCTGTTGACCGCACGGATGATGGCGGGCCAGCCCTCGTAGCGCTTGCCGTCCTTTACGCCTACGCTGCGGGTGTCCGGCACGGCGATGAAGTACTGCCATACCTTGCCTGCAAGGCCGGCCTTGTCAAATTCCTCGCGGAGGATGGCATCTGCCTCACGCAGGGCGTGCAGCCTGTCGCGGGTGATGGCACCAAGGCACCTTACGCCGAGGCCGGGGCCCGGGAAGGGCTGACGGTATACCATGCTATCGGGAAGGCCCAGTGCGGAGCCCACCATGCGTACCTCATCCTTAAACAGCAGCTTTACCGGCTCCACCAGCTCAAACTGCATATCCTCAGGCAGACCGCCCACGTTGTGATGGGCCTTTACGCCGTCGCTTTCCAGAATATCAGGATAGATGGTGCCCTGAGCCAGGAAGGATATGCCCTCCAGCTTGCTGGCCTCCTCATCAAATACCTTTATAAACTCGCCGCCGATAATCTTGCGCTTCTTTTCAGGCTCTGTTACGCCTGCAAGAAGGTCAAGGAACCTGTCAGTTGCATCCACATATATCAGGTTTGCACCCAGCTCTCTGCCGAATACCTCTATTACCTGCTCGGATTCGCCCTTTCTCATAAGACCGTGGTTTACATGCACGCAGACCAGCTGCTTGCCTATAGCCCTTATCAGGAGCGCTGCAACCACAGAGCTGTCCACTCCGCCGGACAGTGCCAGCAATACCTTCTTGTCGCCTACCTGGCTGCGTATGGCCTCCACCTGCTCTGCGATAAAGGCCTCCGCCAGGGCTTTAGTGTTTATACGCTGCATTTCCTGGGGTCGGATATTATTGTTCATCAGTCTGCCTCCACATTTTTCGTGAGATTATATGTTATTATACCTTTCATTTTTTCCCGGCGCAATATTCCCATACATCAATTGATAATATGGCAGTATCCATGCAGCTTATGGGTATGCTTAAATTGGCCATTGCCTGGGAAATATATGGGGGTGTACCCTTTTGCCCGGGTTTATGGTATGATATTGGCCTACCCGCAAAAATCAGCCAAATATAAAGGAAGGGTGAATGCCATGACTGTTACCGCCATTTTGTTTGACCTTGACGGAACTCTGCTCCCATTGGAGCAGGATGAATTCACTATGACCTATATCAAGAGCATTTCAGCCAGCGCAGCCACCCTGGGCTACTCTCCCGAGGAATTTGCAAAGGTCCTCTGGGGAGGCACCGCCGCAATGGTAAAAAACACCGGCGAAAAAACCAATGAGCAGGTATTCTGGGAGTACTTTGCCTCGGTATACGGCAGCGCAGCCCTTAAGGATATACCGTTTTTTGATAATTACTACCTGACGGAGTTTCAGCGCATAAGGGATATATGCAGCTTTGAGCCCATGGTGCCTGAGCTTATAAAGGCACTGCAGCAGAGCGGCCTCAGGCTGGCGGTTGCCACCAACCCCTTCTTCCCCGCCGTTGCCACCCGGAGCAGGATTCGCTGGGCGGGCCTTGAGCCGGAGGACTTTGAGCTGTATACCACCTATGAAAACTCCCGCCACTGCAAGCCTGACCTCCAGTATTACTGCGACATAATGGACACCCTGGGCCTTAAGGCCCAGGAGTGCATAATGGTAGGCAATGACGTGGGGGAGGATATGATAGCAAAAGAGCTTGGCATGGGCGTATTTCTCCTTACAGACCACATAGTCAACAGGGAGAATAAGGATATATCCCAATACCCCCACGGCGGCTTCAAGGAGCTGTCTGTATTTCTGAACAGCCTGCTGTAATACCCCTTAGGCGTCAGCTTCTTTCCCCGTTCAGGGATACTGCAAAAGCACCGCCCGCAAGCACAAATATGCTATTCAGCACCGGAAGCTGCCACAGCAGGGTATAAATGTATTTATAATAAAAGCTCTCTATATACAGGCCCAGCATCATAGGGCCGCCATGCTCATTTTTCACCACATCGGCAGCGGCTCCATATATCTGCGCCACCTCTGTGAAAGCCCACAAAAGCCACCCTGCCATAATAATCGCCAGAGCTGCAAGCAGTGCCCTTGAGCGGCCAATATGCAGCTCGTTTTTGTGTACATACAGCTCATAAAAGCGCACCAGCCCCCACCCGAGCGCCCAGCACACCACAGGAATCACAATGGTAATATACCCCTGCCCATAGGCTAGGTATCCTTCCGTGCTCCTGTTTACTATAAGGGCCGAGTGCCTGAGGGAGCTCATCAGCAGGAAAACAAATACTGCAATTCCCATCACCAGCCACAGCCTCAGCTTTTTTCGCCTGCCTCCAATATCATACAGCAGCGCTTCCCCGCTCACCCCAAGGGCCTCTGCTATCTTGCCTATGGTTTCATAATCCGGCTGTGACCTGCCCGTTTCATAATTTGAAATGGTCTGCCGGGTAGTAAATATCCTTGCCGCCAGCTCATCCTGCGTCATGCCGCAGGCGATGCGGTGGGCTCTGATGTTTTTTGATACGATCTCGCTCATGTTTTGCCGTTCCTTTCTGGTTTTGTCACCATCATGATACAGAGGGTGCCGCTAAAAGTCGCGCAAAGCGCTCCTTTGCGCTGCACAAAATGCATATTCTCCCCGTAAGGCATCCGCTCAGCTATTTCGATTGTTCCATTTAGAATGTATACTTATTCTTTGTTCATGAAAAACTATCAAAACTATATACAAGCCAACCCACCGGGTATGTGATAGAATAAATTTGGTATTATTAGCCATTATCCTAAGCCATTCTACGCAATGGGCCACAGGTATCCCCTTCCCTTCAGGAGCCGTATGCGCTGCATTTATATGCAGCACACGCCCCGGTGGGATTCACATATCAAGCATTATAAAGGAGCTAACATGTGCGGAATAGTTGGATTTACAGGTAAACAGAGTGCAGCGCCCATCCTTCTGGAGGGGCTTAAAAAGCTGGAATATCGCGGCTATGATTCAGCCGGTATCGCCGTGGAAAACAACGGCGCCATATCCCTTACCAAGGTCAGCGGACGGATAGCCAACCTGTGCGAAAAAACAAAGGACGGAAAGACCCTCCCCGGCGTATCCGGCATAGGCCATACCCGCTGGGCCACCCATGGCGCACCCACCGATATCAATGCCCACCCCCACATGAGCTGCGATGGCCGCTTTTCCGTGGTTCACAACGGCATTATCGAAAACTACATGGCCCTCCGTAAGGAGCTTATATCATCGGGCTACTCTTTCAGCAGCGAAACCGATACGGAGGTGATAGTTCACCTTGTGGAAATGTATTACTCAGGAGATTTCCGTCAGGCGGTCATGAAGGCCACCTCCCGCCTTGAGGGTACCTACGCCCTGGCGGTGCTGTGTGCAGACTGCCCCGGCAGGATAATGGTGGCAAGAGAATCCAGCCCCCTTATACTTGGCATAGGCGTTGGGGAAAACTTCTTTTCCTCAGATGTTACCGCCCTTGTGGCCCATACGAGAAACGTAATGTATCTGGATGATGGAGAATTTGCAGAGCTTACCCCCGGCGGCATAACCATTTATGACTGCACGGGCACCCCCATCCATAAGCCGGTAAGCCGCATAACCTGGAGCATAGAGGCCGCCGAAAAGGGAGGCTATGAGCACTTTATGCTCAAGGAGATAATGGAGCAGCCCCGCGCAGTAAAGGCCGCCCTTACCCCCAGAATACAAAATGGCGGCATCGCCCTGGATGGCTTTGAGGTTACTGCCAGGGAGCTTGGCAGCATAAATAAGATAGTCATCACCGCCTGCGGCTCCGCTTACTATGCGGGCTGCGCCGCAAAGCATACCATCGAGCGCCTGTGCGGCATACCGGTAGACGTGCAGCTTGCAAGCGAGCTGCGCTACTCTGAGCCGCTGATAGACAGCCACACCCTGCTGATAGTCCTCTCCCAATCCGGCGAAACGGCAGATACCATTGCCGCACTGAAGGAATGTAAAAAGCTGGGCGCAAAGACCATTTCCATAGTAAACGTGGTGGGCAGCACCATTGCAAAGCTGTCTGACTACACCCTATATACCTGGGCGGGCCCCGAGATAGCCGTGGCCACCACCAAGGGCTACACCACCCAGCTTGCAGTGCTGTACCTTTTCGCAGTATATGCGGCAAATACATTGGGCCGCATTTCTGCCGATGAATACGCCCGCCTTATAGAGAAGCTTGAGGAGCTGCCCATGCTGATACAGCAGGCGCTGGACATGGGCGCTGCCCTGCCCCAGCTTGCAGCAAAGCATCACGGCGCTCATTCCGTTTTCTTCATTGGCCGCAATACGGATTATGCCGCCGCCCTTGAGGGTGCGCTGAAGATGAAGGAAATATCCTATATCCACGCAGAGGCCCATGCGGCAGGCGAGCTCAAGCACGGCACCATTGCCCTAATAGACGAGGGGCAGCCTGTAATAGCCCTGTGCTGCAACAGCCGTGTGGCCGAAAAGACCATGAACAACATCGT
>CAYMPG010000034.1:6874-15454 GCA_964392455.1 uncultured Clostridium sp.
GGAGGTCAAGGCCCGTGGGGCACAGGTGCTGGCCCTTACCGTAAAGGGAGACCGCACCATTGCCGCCCATGCAGATGAGATAATCAGCATACCCCCGGTGGAACCCCTTTTCCAGAATATAGTGGAGGTCATTCCCCTGCAGCTACTGGCCTACTATACTGCAAGGGAAAAGGGTTGCGATATAGATAAGCCCAAAAACCTTGCAAAATCCGTCACCGTGGAATAGGCCGGAAGATTCCCTTTATGTAAGCAAGCATCCCTCCGCATATGCGGAGGGATGCTTTATATTGTGCTTTTATGTCGGTTTACAGGCCCAGCCATTCTGCCACAGCGGCCCAGAGAGGCATATCGCCGGTTTTAGGTATGGCTATCTCAGTGCAGCGTGCGTTGGCATCGGGGGTGAAGCTTGCGGTAACGCTGGCCCCCTGCCACCTTACGGTCACCCACCTTGCGCCGGGATCAAGGCAGCTTACGGTAAAGCTGCTGCCATCTCCCACAAAGGCCACAGGCGTACCATCTATCTCCACGGAAAGGGGAGTCTGCGCCCGTGATGTGGCAAAGCTGTTGCCGCCGGTATAGCGGAGGGTGGTATTCCCGCCTGTTACCGGGGCGGCTGCACCGCATATGCTGCACAGGCCATCGGTATAGCCATCCGGGTGGGGGCATACATGGCGGCAGGCAGGACATACTCCATTGATGCTGAGGAGTGTTCCATTCTGTTTCTTATGGGCGCAGGGCTTTACGCTAAGGCCGGCCATTGACCTGACATCGCCCAGGGGCACAGGGTTTCCATCCGTATCGTGGTAGGCATAGCCCTCAGGCAGAAGGCTGGCCGGGTCTATCGTTGTGCCGGATTGTACTTTGGGCAGGCTGCCCTCACGGAGCTTTAGGGTGCCGCCGGATGCATTAAGGTCGCCCTTCATCAGCACCCCCTGGGCATCCTTGCCCTTCACCTCTCCGCCGGATATATTCAAACTGCCATCGATATCCCATTCTTCCCTGTTACCGGTGCCGGTTATGGTGACTGTGCCCCGCTCTGCGGTAACAGCAGTATTCTTATTCGCCGGGCTGCCCACCTCCAGGCTGCCGCTTATGCCGCAGCTTTTGCCGGTAACGCCGCTGCCGCTCATACTCACGCTGCCGCCTGTGGCCTTAAGGGTACCGCCATTCACCTTTATCGCACCGCCGTTGCACTTTATGCCGCAGCTTTCGCCGGTGGCGCCATCCTTGGTGGATGTGATATTGCCGCCGCTCACCGTAAGCGAGCCGCCATTTATGGTTACAGAAGAATCGGTTATCGTATGCATGCCGTAGCTTGTCGGATTTGAATATGCTGTATTGGTATAGGCCTGGCAGTTTGCTACAACATTGCCGCCGTTTATTGTCAATCTTGCGTTATGACAAACCTCAATGGCAAATACGTTTAGTATGCCATACTCAGAACTCTCATCTTTATGGCCGTTCTGTACTACCAGCCTACCGGTGCCCTGTGATTGGCCATATATGGTTAGGCGACCTCCGCCTCCTCCTATGTAAACGCAATCTCTTACAGTCAACGTAGCTCCGTCACAGAGAATAAGATGAATCTTCGATACACCATCATCGGCGGCAAAAAGTCTACCATTGATTGTAGCGTTCCCTTTGATAACCACATATTTTATACCTGTCTCTGTACCGGCAGCGTTCCAAAGAACATTGCCGTCTATAGTGTCTTCCAGTGTATCATAGCTGCCGCTGGTCAGGGTTTGCGTATTGCCGTCTGCATCGATATAATCAATATCCCCCGTGGCAGCCCACGCCCCGGCGGGCAGCAGGGTAAGAGCGAGGGCCATGGTCAGCAGCAGGGGCAAAAGTCTTTTCTTCATGGTGCAGCTTTCCTCATGCCGCCTCCCCTCCCACGGGAAGCGCAGATTTTTTTATGAAAGGGGATTGCATGGGGATAATATCCCCATGCAAGGGAGTACTCCCTTGCTTTTTATTCGCTCCGGGGCCTCCCCGGGGCACAGCTTTATAATGCCATAATTATAAGCCTCCTTTTTCAATTATACAACCATTCCATAATGCAAATATATGGCAAAATTGCGTTAATACAGGGCGCCCGCATCCTGGCAACCACAGACAAGATTCTGCAACCACCGTCCTACCCTTTGGGCGATATTTTCGCTATACTGAAGCTACCATAATCTGACCAAACTGGGAGGGTCTTGCCATGCGCTATGGATATTTTGACAATGAACACCGGGAATATGTGATAGACCGGGTGGATGTACCTGTTTCCTGGACAAACTATATAGGTCTTAAGGATATGTACGGCGTATTCAACCACACTGCGGGAGGATACCTGCTATATAAATCCCCGGAATATCACCGCATAACCCGCTTCCGCCCCAATGGGGTGCCCATGGATGGCCCGGGCCACTATGTATATCTCAGGGATGAGGATACGGGGGATTTCTGGAGCATTTCCTGGCAGCCTGTTGGCAAGCCAAAGGAGCATTACCAGTGCCGCCACGGGCTTAGCTATTGCAGCTATCAGTGCGATTACAGCAATATCAATGCCCGGCAAACCCTCTTTGTGGCCATGGATGACCCTGTGGAAATATGGGATGTGAAGCTCTGCAATGATTCCGGCAGGCCCCGCAGGCTGTCCGTTTACTCCTATGTGGAATTCAGCTTCCACCATATCGATATGGATAACCGGAATTTCCAGATGAGCCTCTATGCTGCGGGCAGCCGGTATGAGGATGGGGTGATAGAGCATGACCTTTACTATGAGGAGGACGGCTATCAGTTTTTCACCTCCAACTTTGCCCCGGATGGATTTGACTGCCTGAGGGATTGCTTTATTGGCCCATACCGCACAGAGCGCAACCCGCTTACGGTGGAAACAGGCGAATGTAGTGGTTCCTTTCAGAAGGGCGGCAATCACTGCGGCTGCCTGAAAAAGCTCATTGAGCTTCAGCCCGGAGAGGAAGTGCGGCTCATATACCTGCTGGGCGAGGGTGGCGTTGCAGAGGGCAAGGCCATGCGGCAAAAGTATACCGCCGAAAGGGTGGATTCGGATTTTGCAAGGCTTGCGGATTTCTGGGATAAGAAGCTGGCCTGCCTGCAGGTCTCCACGCCAAACGAGGGGATGAACACCGAGCTTAATATATGGAACCTGTATCAGAGCGAGATAAACGTAATGTTTTCCCGGTTCACCTCCTTTATAGAGGTAGGAGGCCGCACCGGCCTTGGCTATCGGGATACGGCTCAGGATGCCATGATGGTGCCCCACTCCAATCCTGAAAAGTGCCGCAGCCGCCTGGTGGAGCTTATGCGGGCCCTTACACGGCAGGGCTACGGGCTGCACCTGTTTGAGCCCAGGTGGTTTGAAAAGGATGAAAAGCAGCAATCCTTCAAATCTCCCACGGTTATCCCCACCCCGGATAAGAGCCAGATAGTTCATGGGCTGAAGGATGCCTGTGCAGACGATGCCCTGTGGCTGGTAAGCAGCATAGTTCAGTATATAAAGGAAACAGGCGAGCTTGATTTTGTAAATGAAGTGATCACCTATGCAGACGGCGGCGAGGGCACGGTGTATGACCACATGAAGGCCATACTGGACTTTTCCGCCCGGGAAGTGGGCCAAAGCGGCATCTGCAAGGGCCTCCGGGCAGACTGGAACGACTGCCTTAATCTTGGCGGCGGTGAAAGCGCCATGGTAAGCTTCCTCCACTACTGGGCCATAGGCAATTTTGTATCCCTTGCCAAACGGCTGGGCCGGGAGGAGGATGCTGCCCGCTACAGCGCCATGGGCGAAAACATAAAGGCCATATGCGAGCGGGTGCTGTGGGATGGAAAGTGGTACATCCGGGGCATCACTGCCGATGGCCGGAAGATAGGCACCCAGCAGGATACCGAGGGGCGGGTACACATGGAAAGCAACACCTGGGCAGTGCTCAGCGGCGTTGCAGATGCGGAGCGTGGCAAAGCCGCCATGGACAGCGTGGATGAATACCTCTATACGGAATACGGTCTGATGCTCAATGCGCCCTGCTTCCATACGGTGGATGACAGCATTGGCTTTGTTACCCGGGTATACCCGGGGCTTAAGGAAAACGGCTCCATTTTCAGCCATCCAAACCCCTGGGCATGGTGCGCCGAGGCCATACTGGGCCGTGGCAGCCGGGCCATGAAGTTTTATAACGCCCTCTGCCCCGCCCTGCAAAACGACAAAATAGAAATACGCCAGGCAGAGCCCTACAGCTACTGTCAGTTTATAGCCGGGCGGGATCATACCGCCTTTGGCCGGGCCAATCATCCCTTTATGACCGGCTCCTCCGGCTGGGCCTATTATGCTGCCACTCAATATCTGCTTGGCATACTGCCGGACTTTGACAGGCTGGTGATAGACCCCTGCATACCTGCCGACTGGAAGGAATTTTCCGTGCAGCGCAAATGGCGGGGCGCATGGTATCACATACACGTGATAAACCCGGCAGGGGTGGAAAAGGGCGTAAAGGAGCTGCAGCTAAATGGAGCGGCAGTGGAGGCCATTCCTGTGCAGCAGCCCGGCACCACTGCCGAGATAAAGGTCATTATGGGCTAAGGAGGATTTAGCTATGATTCGATTTGGAACCGGCGGCTGGAGAGCCATAATTGCCGATGAGTTTACCAAGGAAAACATCCGCCTGCTGACCGGCGGGCTGTGCCTGCTGATGGAGGAGGAGGGCTACGGCGGCTGCCGGGTATGCCTGGGATACGACAGGCGGTTCCTTTCCAAGGAGGCCATGTTCTGGGCGGCAGAGGTGCTGGCAGGGTATGGCTTCCGGCCATATGTTATCAATCGCTCCGCCCCCACTCCCCTCATCATGTTCACCGTAAAGAGGATGGATACCCCATACGGCCTTGCAATCACCGCCAGCCACAATCCTGCCATTTACAATGGCATCAAGGTATTTACCCATGGCGGCCGTGATGCAGATCAGGCCGTTACCAAGCGAATAGAAGAAAAGATAGATACCCTGCGGCCTGAGGACGTAAAAAGCATTCCCTATGCCGAAGCCCTTGCCCAGGGCATAGTGGAGGAGGGCTATCCCTTCAATGAATATATAGACAGCGTGCTGAGCCTTGTGGATGTAAAGACCATACAGCGCTCACGGCTGCGTATAGCTCTTGACCCCATGTACGGCGTGAGCCACAGCAGCCTGCGTACCATACTGCTCACCTGCCGCTGCGATGTGGATGTTATCCACGAGCAGCATGATACACTTTTCGGCGGCCGTATGCCTGCCCCCAGTGCCGATGCGCTGCGGATGCTGTCAGGGTATGTGGTGGAAAACCACTGCGATCTTGGCATTGCCACAGATGGCGATGCGGACAGGCTGGGCGTTGTAGATGAAAAAGGGAATTACCTCCACCCAAATACCCTGCTTGTGCTGCTGTACTACTATCTGCTCCAATACAGGGGCTGGCATGGCCCCTGCGTCCGCAATAACTCCACCACCCATCTGCTGGACAGGGTGGCGGCAGCCTTTGGCGAAGAGTGTTTCGAAGTCCCCGTGGGGTTTAAGCATATCTCCTCCAAGATGGCGGAGAGCGGCGCCATTATAGGCGGCGAGTCCTCGGGCGGCCTGGCAGTACGGGGGCATATTGCGGGCAAGGATGGTATTTACGCCTCCGCCCTGCTTGTGGAGATGCTGGCAGTGACCGGCAAGACCGTTGCCCAGCTCCACCGGGAAATAATGGAAAAATACGGCGAGCTTTGCTATGCGGAGGCAGCAATAGCCACCAGCGCCGAGAAAAAGCCCCTGCTGCAAAAACGTGTCATGGAGGAGGCTACCATGCCCTGCTTTGGCGGGGAAATACAGCGCATTTCCCATGAGGATGGGTGCAAGGTATACTTTGCCGATGGGAGCTGGGTCATTTGCCGCTTCTCAGGCACCGAGCCCCTTCTCCGCTTTGCCGCAGAGGGCAGCACCCAGGAGCAGGCGCAGGGGTATATCGATACTTGGCGCAGGACGCTTGGAATTTAAAAAAAACGCAGAAGCGCTTTCCATATAAGAAAGCGCTTCTATTTTTTGCAAAACTATGGTATAAGGGAAAGAAAAAAGGGCTGATACCATGAAACAAAGGATTTCTCTTAAAACCGGATTGCTTTCCATCATCGTAATATGCTGGCTGGTGCCTATATTTATTGTAGTCACCCTTTCCGGCATATTATTCGATAGGAGCTACCGCCAAAGGGTGCATAACGAAATGGACGCCAGCATGGAAAGCGCCCTCATGCAGGTGCAGATGCAGCTTGAAAACGCCATTTCAGATTCCAAGGCCGTGTCCTATGATGGGGAAATACGGGATGCATACCAGGCCTATCACAGAGACAGAGACCGGGCAAGCCTTTACCGGCGCACCAATGAATACCTGAGCCAGAGCTTTTTTCAAAAGACCCAGTATCAGGCAGTTTCCATACATTACTGGGATACCAAGCTGAATGTAAACAGCTACTATTTCAGCAGCGGTACCTCCGGCTACAATCTGCTGAACCAGTGCCGGGAAAACGTGCCCCATATTCTCTCCGCCATGGAAACGGCAGATACGGATATTCTCTTTCTCACCCCGGGGGGCAGGCTGTGTATGGCAAGAAACCTCGTGGATAACAGCTTCACCCCCTACGCTACCGTTGTGCTGATGCTGGACTGGGATGTGCTTTTTCGCCCTCTTGCTGCCATAAACCGCGTGGATACCATGCAGGTATCCATTGATGCCAGCACCTTTTTGCTGGAGGATGGCACTGTTCAGGTCCAGCCCCAGCCCCAGACCGGCTGGGAGATGGATTACCGGGTGGATGTGGATGGGCACGCCCTGCTGGCGGATGCCCGTTTGGCCCAGTATGACATATGGGAGGAAAACCCCTGGCTGCTGTGGTCTGTGCTAAGCGTTGCGCTGCTGGTGCTGCCGCTGCTGCTTGTTATGATTGGCCTGTTTTATCGCCACATCACCCGCCCCATGGAAATACTGGTGGAGGCCAATACCATGGTGCAATCCGGCCAGCGGGGGTATGGTATATCCCAAACCGCACCGAATGCCGAGTTTGAAAAGCTGTATCGGCACTTTAACACCATGTCTGAGGAGCTGAAAAATCAATTTGACCGCTCCTATCTGGAGCAGCAGGCCACACAGAAGGCCCGCATAAAGGCCCTTCAGTCTCAAATCAACCCGCATTTTCTCAACAACAGCCTGGAAATCATAAACTGGGAGGCACGGCTTGCGGGAAATGACCGAATCAGCGCCATGATAGAGGCCCTTTCCACCATGCTGGGCGCCGCCCTTGACCGGGATGGCAGGACGCAGATCCCCCTCTCCGAGGAGCTGGGGTATGTGGACGCCTATCTCTATATTATCCGGGAGCGGCTGGGCGGCAAGCTGACCGTTTCCCGGCAGATGGATAGCTCCATGGAGCAGCAGCTTATCCCAAGGCTCATTCTGCAGCCCATAGTGGAAAACGCAGTGGAGCACGATATTGTGGAAAACCGTGGCGGCTCCCTTATCCTTCGTGCCTACGCTCAGGATGGCTTCCTGGTGCTGGAGGTAGAGCATGATGGCACCATGAGCCCTGCGGATAAAGAGACCATCTCCCTGCTCCTCTCCCCCGAGCCGGGGCTCAGCGGGCAGGTGGGGCTGAAAAACGTATACCAGCGGCTGCGGCTCCTTTATGGGGATGCAGGAAGCCTTACCATTGACGAGGTCTCCCCCGGCACCATACTTGCCCGCATACGCTTCCCTCAGTGACCGTCCCAAAATGGCAACCCAACAAGGACGGACAATAAACGGCAAGGGGAACAATTGAGCAGGCAGCCCTTGCTTTGTATACTAATAATACTGGCATGAGTACAATGTCAACAAAAACTATAAAAGGAGAGTACATCATGAAAAAGATCATCGCATTGTTATTGGCTGTTATTATGTGCATGGGTCTGGCTGCCTGCAGCACCGCTGCCCCCGCTGAGACCGATGCCCCTGAAGCCGCTCCTGAGCAGGCCGAAGAAGCTGCAGCACCTGTTACTCTGAATGTAGTTACCTCTTACGGCGGCGACGATGGCAACCGCAAGAACTTCGAGGCCGCAGTAAAGGCCTATGAAGAATCCACCGGCAACACCGTAAACGATGGCTCCGCCACCTCCAACGAGGAGTGGAAGGCCAAAGTCCTTACCGACTTTGAGACCGGCTCCGAGCCTGATGTTCTGTTCTTCTTCACCAATGCCGATGCCGATCCCATCATCAACGCCGGCAAGGTAGTCTCCATTGAAGAAATCCGCGCTCAGTATCCCGAATATGCCGCCAACATGAAGGATTCCATGATGGCTGTTGCCGCCGATGGTCAGCACTATGCCGTACCTTCCTCCGGCTTCTGGGAGAATATGTTCGTTAACAAGTCCGTGCTGGATGCCTGCGGCGTTGCAATGCCCGGCGCAGACTATACCTGGGATCAGTTCCTGGCTGACTGCGAAACCATCAAGGAAGCCGGCTACACCCCCATTGCTGCCTCCCTGTTTGAGGTGCCCCACTACTGGTTTGAGTTCATGGTCATGAACAACG
>CAYMPG010000035.1:0-15154 GCA_964392455.1 uncultured Clostridium sp.
ATCCCTCAGTCGGCTGCGCCGACAGCTCCCTTTGCACAAGGGAGCCTCGTGGTTCGCTGCCCTTACTCCGTGCCCATACCTGCCCACGGAAAACCTTCGGTTAGGAGGCCCGCTTTTGCCGCAGGCAAAAGCTACATACCAGCAAATCACCCCAAAAGGCCAATAGCGCCACCCCGGGCGCAGCGACTGCGCTTGCAAAGGAGCGACGGAGCGTGTGAGAAGTCATATCCATAGGATATGACTGCGAACGGAGCGCAGTCCGCGACGACGAGGCGGGTGGGTATAGATAAATTCATGCAAAGAGAATAAAGATGCTTATCCCTGCTTATTCTCTTATTAACGGCTGAAAAAGGGAGCGGCTTGTAAGTCGGCCTTCGATATATGCAGCCTATGGGGCCGGTATGTGATATAATGTATCAGCATCATTGAAAAATACTGAAAGGCTGCCCTGTATGACACATATGCTGCTGATAATAATATACCTTGCCTTTGTGAGCCTTGGCCTGCCGGATTCCGCCCTTGGGGCGGCATGGCCCTCCATGTATCCTGAGCTGGGGGTGCCGGTATCCCGTGCGGGGGTCATTTCCATGACCATTGCCCTGTGTACCATAATATCCAGCCTTCTGAGCGACAGGCTGACCCGCCGCCTTGGTACAGGCCGGGTAACTGCCCTGAGCTCCGGCTGCACGGCGGTGGCATTGCTGGGGTTTTCGGTATCCACCAGCTTCCTTCAGCTCTGCCTCTGGAGCATACCCTATGGCATAGGTGCGGGCAGCGTGGATGCCTGCCTTAATAACTACGTTGCAACCAATTATAAAAGCCAGCATATGAGCTGGCTCCACTGTATGTGGGGCGTGGGAGCCACCGCCGGCCCCGCCATAATAGGCAGGGCACTTGCAGGGGGCTTCAGCTGGGGCGCAGGCTATCGCCGCCTTGCCCTGATACAGGTGCTGCTTACAATTGTGCTGGTTGTCAGTCTCCCCCTCTGGCGGGGAGAGCAGGAGCAGCAGCGGCAGGCAGGCCGGGCCCTTACCCTACGGGAGATAGTGGCCATACCCGGGGTAAAGGCGCTGATGCTGTGCTTTTTGGGCTACTGCGCTCTGGAGCAGACCACCGGCCTGTGGGCTGCCAGCTACCTTGCCATGCATAAGGGCTTTGCCCCGGATACGGCGGCAAGCCTTGGGGGAATGTTTTTCCTTGGCATAACCATAGGCCGGGGCATAAGCGGCTTTGTCAGCATGAAGGTGCGGGACGCCGCCATGATATGGCTGGGGCTGGGGCTGATAGGCTGCGGGGCGATAATAATGCTGCTGTCTGCCGGGCAGACCCTTGCCATACTGGGCCTTGCCCTGATAGGGCTGGGCTGCGCCCCCATATACCCCTGCGTTATCCATTCCATACCCCATATATTCGGCGCCCATCGCTCCCAGGCCATAATAGGGGTGCAGATGGCAGGAGCATACGTTGGCACCTGCCTTATGCCTGCGGCCTTTGGCGTAGCGGCGGAAAGAATATCCGTGGCGCTGCTGCCCGGGTTTCTGCTGGTGCTGCTGGTGGTGATAGGGCTGATGCACCGGCGGGTATGCAGCCTTGAGCAGCGCTGAGGCGGGGGAGCCATTATTCAAAAAATCGATACTGCTTGAATGGCTTTCACCGGGATGGTATAATTCACAGCGTTTGCGCTCATTGCCGTGCAAACATGAACAATATAATTTTACGGAGGAACCTATCTATGAAGAAGATACTGGCTATCGCTCTTGCGCTGGTCATGGCCCTGTCCATGGTGGCCTGCGCTCAGCCCGAAGCCGCTCCCGAAGCTGCCCCCGAGGCCGCTCCCGAAGCCGCTGCCGAAGCTACCCCCGAAGCTGCCGAGGCCGCTCCGGAGCTTTCCGGCACCATGAAGGTGGTTGCCACCAGCGAAAGCTACGTTACCCTGTTTGACAAGTTCACTGCTGAGACCGGCGTTAAGGTAGAGCTGCTCAGCATGTCCTCCGGCGAGGTGCTTTCCAAGCTCCGTGCCGAGGGCGGCACTCCCTCTGCTGACCTGTGGTTTGGCGGCGGCATTGATGCCTTCATGGGCGCCAAGGCAGACGACCTGCTGGAGCAGGTAAACTTTGAGGCTGCCGCAGAGCTGGCCCCCGAGTTTAAGGACGCTGATAACTACTGGTTCTCCAAGGGTATGACCATCGTTGGCTTCCTGGTAAATGACGACCTGCTGGCCGAGCTGAACCTTACCGCTCCCGCAAGCTGGGCAGACCTTACCAATGAGCAGTATGCCGGCGAGATCGTAATGTCCAACCCCGCCGTATCCGGCACCAACTATGCCGTTGTAAACGCTATCCTCCAGACCATGGGCGAGGAGGCCGGCTGGACTTACTTTGAATCCCTCAACAACAACATCGCCTACTACGGCAGGCGTGGCTCTGACCCCCTCAATAAGGTTATCGCCGGCGAATACGCCGTGGGCATCTCCTATATCGACAGGGGCGTTGAGGCTCTGGTGGCTGAGAACCCCGTTTCCATCGTATACCCCACCGACGGTATGCCCTGGGTACCCGAGGGAGTAGCCGTATTCAAGAACTCTGAAAATGTTGAGGCCGCCAAGTACTTTGTAGAGTGGCTGTTCAGCAGCGATGAGAACCTGACCGCCCTGGCCGAGATCGACCAGAAGGACGGCGTGAAGCTGGTAAAGCCCGCCATGGAAGGCGTAGAGGTTGGCTTTGATACCGGCATCCTGATGGACCTTGACCTTTCCCTCTTTGGCTCCCAGCGCGAGGATATCCTTGCCCGCTTTGAGCCCATGATGGGCGACAAGGCCGCCGAAGAATAAATAAGTGAGCGGGTTTGTAAAAAATCCCTTGAAAAGGGCATCGAAAGATGCCCCTTTTCGTATCTTTGGAAGCTGGCTGGATGTGGTGATACTGGCCCTGCTGATAGGGGGGCTGGTGCTGTTTGTGCTGTATCCGCTGGTGTGCATACTGTTTAAAAGCCTGCAGGGGGAGGCGGGCATCTCCCTTGAAGCCTACCGCACCGTATGGGAGCGCTATGGCTCCAGCCTGAAAAACAGCGTATTCGTAGGGCTGTTTACGGCGGTGCTGTGCACGGTGTTTTCCATATCCGCAGCCCTCTGCATAGCCTCCCTCAGGGGCTGGCGGCGCACCCTGCTAATGGGCGTAGTGCTCCTTGCCATGGTATCCCCGCCCTTTGTTTCCTCCCTTGCATATATTCAGCTTTACGGCCGCCGGGGGTGGATTACCCACCGGCTCCTGGGCCTTAGCTGGGATCCATATAATCGCTGGGGCGTGATACTCATGCAGTCCATATCCTTTGTGCCCACAAATGCCCTCTTTCTCATGGGTATGCTGTCAAAGCTGGATGCGGACAGCTTCAAGGCCGCCCGGGATATGGGAGCCTCTCCCCGGGCAATACTTACCGACATGGTGCTGCCCCTTATAAGGCCCGGCATATGGGTATCGCTGCTGCTGTCCTTCATCCGCTCCCTTGCGGACTTTGGCACCCCCACCATAATCGGCGGCAGGTTTTCCACCCTTGCGTCGGATATATATTTGCAGCTCATAGGCTATTCAAACCTGGAGCGCGCCTCCGCCATGAATATCTTCCTGCTGCTGCCAGCACTTATAGCCTTCTTTTACTATCGCAGGCAGATGGCGCTGGCCTCAGGGGATTCCGGCGGCAGGGGAGCCCGCTCCTGCCCGGAGCTCAGGCTGCCCCATAGCGGCCTTGCAGGATGGCTGGCGCTGATATGCGGCGGGCTGTTTTTCATAATGATGGTACTGCAATATCTGTGCATATTCGCCACAGGCTTCCTTAAGCGGGCAAACGGGGGCTATCAGCTTACCCTTGCCCACCTTGATACCCTGCTGAGGGTAAATGGGGATATGATGATACGCAGCGTGGTGTATGCCGTGATAGTGGCGCTGGTGGGCACGGCCTTTGCCATGCTATTTGCCTACTATATGGACAGAAAGCAGGTAAAGGGGCGCAATATGCTGGATGCCCTTGCGGCCTTTCCCTATATGCTGCCCGGCACCTGCTGGGGCATAGGCTACATACTGGCCTTTAATCATGCCCCCCTGAAGCTGACCGGCACCGCCGCCATAGTGCTGCTGAACCTTATGTTCAAGCAGCTCCCCACCTCCACCAGGATATGCTCCGCCGCCCTCACCCAGATACCCCACTCCCTTGAGCGGGCTGCCCGGGATATGGGGGGAGGGCAGGGGGCAGTGCTGAGGGATGTTATACTGCCGAATATGCGCTCCGCCTTTTTCAGCTGCTTTTCCTATCATTTTTCCAGCAGCATGACCTCCGCCGGGGCCATAATCTTCCTTATAGACCCGGGCAGAAAGCTGGCGGTATTCCAGCTTTTTGATGCGGTATACAGCGGGGAATACGCCTCTGCGTCCCTCATTGCCTCGCTCATAATAGTAATAGTGCTCATAGTAGAAGGGCTGGTCTTTATGGCCACCGGAAGGGAGAAGAAAAAAGGTGTATCTACAGCTGAAAGACCTGCATAAGAGCTTTGACGGGCTGGCCGTGGTAAAGGGCCTTGACCTTGCCCTTGATAAGGGGGAGCTTATCTGCATACTTGGGGCATCCGGCTGCGGCAAGACCACCACCCTCAATATGATAGGGGGCTTTTTGCCGCCGGATTCCGGCTGCATACTGCTGGACGGGGCGGATATTACCTCCCTGCCCCCTGAGCGCCGGCCGGTATCCACCGTATTTCAGTCCTACGGCCTTTTCCCACATATGACGGTGCTGCAAAATGTGACCTACGGGCTGAAATTCAGGGGCTATTCAAAAAAGCAGGCCAATGAAAAGGGCATGGAATACCTTGGCCTTGTGGGGCTGGAAAGCTACGCCGGCGCATCCATCCACGAGATAAGCGGCGGCCAGCAGCAGCGCACCGCCCTTGCAAGGGCCCTCATAGTGGAGCCCAAGCTGTGCCTGCTGGATGAGCCCTTTTCCAACCTTGATGCGGCGCTCCGGGTGAAAATGCGGGGCGAGCTGAAGAGCCTCCAGCAAAAGCTGGGCATTACCATGATATTCGTCACCCACGACCAGGAGGAGGCCATACTCCTTGCCGACAGGATAGCCATAATGGACAAGGGGCGGCTGGTACAGCTTGGCAGCCCCATGGAGATACTCCAAAGCCCCGCCACGGCCTTCGTTGCCTCCTTTATGGGCATAGACAGCCTGCGCTGGGGGGAGGATGGGTCCCTTCTCAAGGTGATAAAAAAGGCATAGCCTACTAAGGGGCGGCAGATCATTGTCGCTCCTTACTTATTATTTATTACATAGATAACGGGCAAGCACATATCCAAAATATAAATTACAGCATTTGCCCCGGTAATGGTACAATCATGAGCAGATACTTATGAAAAGGCAGGATATATGCCAATGCTGATGGATCTGCATATGCATGAGCGCCGCTGCTCTGCCGACAGCTTTATTTCCCTTGAGGAGATAGTTTCCCGCGCCCGGGAGATGGGGCTGGATGGCATCTGTATAACCGACCATGATTCCATGGGCCTTAAGGAATTTGCCGAGGAATACGCAAGGGCTCAGGATTTTCCCATTATAGTGGGGGTGGAATACCTTTCGCTGGATGGGGATATTACGGCCTTTGGCATAGATACCTTTCCCTCAGAGCGCATACCCGCTCAGGATTTTATAGACCTTGTGCACGCTCAGGGCGGCGTTTGCGCCGCTGCACATCCCTTCCGCAATAATAATCGGGGCCTTGAGCACAAGCTGGGCATTGTAAAGGGGCTGGATGCCATTGAGGCCTTTAATGGCAGCACCCTCCCCGAGGCCAATGCCATGGCGCTGGATTACTGCCGGAGGCTTGGCATACAGCCCATTGGCGCAAGCGACTGCCATGTATACGATAAGATTGGCCGCTACGCCACCTGGCTGCCGGATGGCATACGCACCGTGGAGGATTTCGTTGCCGCCTTCCGGGAGGGCCGCTGCTACCCACTCTGGTACGATAACGGCATCTACACCCCCTGCGCCCAGCCCCTCAGGTAGGGAGGGAGGTATTATTATTGTTCTTTCTTTAAAAGAAAGAACCAAAAGAAGCGTACTTTCCTTAAAGGAAAGTACCAAAGGATAGGGTTTGGTTAGTTAATACTAAATAAGCTGCTTTACAGCACTGTTCCAAAAAGGCCCATGACGGATGGGCCTTTTTGCGTGGGTGGGAATACGAATAAAGCTGTATGGAACACACGAGCCTCCCCGGCGGGGGATAGGAAGTACAGGTCTCATGTGTAGATGTATAAGCAGCACGAGCCTCCCCTCCTCCGCGCCTGGACCTGCCTGCGGCAGGGGGCGCTATGTACAGGCCTGCGGGCCTAGTGTGTAAGGGGAGGTGGCAAATGAGAGATAGCTCATTGGCGATGGGGTTGTAAAGAAGCACCTTAGAATTCAGCATAATTCTATTCTGCAAGGACAATCCCTCAGTCGGCTGCGCCGACAGCTCCCTTTGCACAAGGGAGCCTCGTGCTTAAATACTCAAAGACCCCCATACCGTGGATTGACCACAAAAGGCCAATAGCGCCGCCATAGGGAATCGGCTCCCCCCGGAGGGGATACTCGCACAAAATCCACAAGATTTTGTGCGAAAGCCGAAGGCATTTGCCGCCCGGTAAACCCCGCAGGGTTTATAGGCAAATCATGTAAAAGCCCCCGCAAGGGATTAAATCGCACAAATGCCCAAAGCATTTGTGCGTCCTCACGGAAAAGCCACAGCTTTTCCGTGACCCTCGCTCAAAACCCAAAGCGAGGCGACGATTTTGAGCGAAACATATAAAAAAGCCCACATTGTGGGCCTTTTTGGTTATAGTTTGAGCTATTGCATTGCTACAGGGAAAGCCTGTAGGTGCCATCCACCTTTATCCCGCTTTCGCTGGCGGCATCCAGCAGGCTCTGCTCCTGCTCCACCTCGGCACGAAAGGCCATGCCGCAGCCTGCGGTTATTTCCCTTGGCACGGGTATGAGCCTGCCGGGCAGCCCCTTTTCCATGCACATGGCCTCCATTGCCATTGCGGCGGAGGTGGTGGGGAAGGTGATTATAAGATACAGCCGCTTTTCTCTCATTGGGCGATCTCCCTTACGGCGTTTATTGCGGCATCCACCTCGGCCTCGGTATTGAAGTAGGCAAAGCTGAAGCGCACCGCACCCTGCTCCCGGGTGCCCAGTGCCATATGCATTCTGGGGGCGCAGTGTGCGCCGGGGCGGGTAGCAATGCCGTAGCTTTCGGATAGCTCATCCGATACGGCAGAGGAATCGTAATCCCGTATATTCAGCGCCACAACCGGGCTGCGCTTTCGGGAAAAATCCCCATACACGGTCACGCCCTCTATGGAGCGCACTCCCTCATAAAAGCGGGCCATAAGCTCATGCTCCCGCCTGTATATTTCATCTATGCCCACCTGCTCTATAAAGTCCAGGGCAGCTCCAAGGCCGGCTATGCCGTGGCCATTCAGCGTGCCCGCCTCAAGGCGGGTGGGGTACTGCTGGGGCTGGGTGGTGCTGTAGGACTGTACGCCTGAGCCGCCCACCTTAAAGGGGCGGATCTCCACACCCTCGCCTATGCACATTCCGCCGGTGCCCTGGGGCCCCATAAGGCCCTTGTGCCCGGTGAAGCACAGCACGTCTATGCCCATTTCCTTTATATTTATGGGGAAGCAGCCCGCAGTCTGGGAAGCATCCACTATGAGCAGAGCGCCGTTTCTGTGGGCAATGGCGCTGATGCGCTCCAGGTCAAGGTGGTTGCCGGTAAGGTTTGATGCATGGGTGCAGACTATGGCCCTTGTATCCGGCCGCATGAGCCGCTCAAAGTCCTCATAATCCACATTGCCCTGCCTGTCCGCCTCCACGAAGCTCAGCTCCACGCTCCGCTCCGCCTCCAGCCTGTACAGGGGCCGCAGCACGGAATTATGCTCAAGGTCAGTGGTGATAACGTGGTCTCCACGGTTTATGGTGCCGGATATGGCAATATTCAGCGCCTCGGTGGAATTGCAGGTGAATATCACCCGCTCTGTGGGGCAGCCAAACATCTGGCCAAGCTTTGCCCTGGTGCGGTATACCGTGCGGGCAGCATCCAGCGCACCCTCATGGGTGCCGCGGGAGCTGTTGCCCATGGAGTTCATGGCCTTTATTACCGCCTCCGTAACGCCATCCGGCTTATGGAGGGTAGTGGCTGCATTGTCCAGGTAAATCACGGCTTGATTACCCGTGCGCCGGCCAGCTTTTCAACTATGGTGTACATATTGGTAACGCCGCCCACGGCCAGCTTATCTGTAAGGCCGTAGAAGTTGAGGCAGGTGCCGCAGGTGAGTATTTCCACGCCCTGAGCTTCCATATTCTTAAGGTCTTCAACGGATACGGAGCCTTCCACAGTCAGCTTGGCGCCGCCATTGTAAAAGAGAATGGTCTTGGGCAGCTTTTCAAGCTGGGATACTGCATATATAAAGCCCTTCATAAGGGTAGCGCCCAGCTCGTCAGAGCCCTTGCCCATAACGTTGCTGTCAATGGCCACTACCAGGTCTCCTCTGGTATCGGGGCAGCATACGGCTTCCTCATCTGCCTTTACGGGGCCTGTTACCTCCATGGTGATGGAAAACAGCTTATCTCCCAGCTTTTCGGAGTGGGACTTGAGGCCCTTGCTGTCTGCAAGGCGGGTAAGGTTCTGTATGGCGATCTCGTTATCCACCTGCACCTCAAGGGTGCCGGCCTCGGTGACCTCTGCAAGGGCCTTGGTGGCCTTTACTACGGGGATGGGGCACTGATCGCCCACTGCGTTTACTGTAAGCTTTGCCATGGTGATGATTCCTCCTGAAAGTAATATGTTGTTATATTGTATTTTTGCAAATCAATCCTCGAAAGCATCCAGCTTTTTAACGTAATTGAGAAATGCCTGCTCCGCCCCGTTAAAGCAGCGGTTTTTAAGGTATGCTATGGAAATATCCCGGTATGGGCCATCTGCCTCAAGGTCAAAGCGCAGCACACGGCTGGCCTGTATGGCGTCCCTGGCTGCCCGCTCGGACAGTATGGATACGCCTCCGCCTCCTGCAACCATGCTCTTTATGCCCTCGATATTGTTCATATATGCGGCCACGGTAAGGTCTGCCGGGTCCACGCCTATGGAGCGCAGGTAGTTATCCGTTTCTCTGCGGGTGCCTGAGCCGCTTTCCCTGAGTATCATGGGCCTGTCCAGCAGCTCGCGGCCCAGCACGCCCTGCTTTTTCTTTTCCATATATTCGGCGGTCTTTGGGGTGATGAGCACCATTCTGTCCCGGCAAACGGTGTGATAGCATATCATGCTCTTGCGGCTCCTGGTGCCCACAAAGGCAAATACCGCCTCGCCTGTCTGCAGCCTGTCCAGCGCAAAGGAGCTGTCTCCATCCAGCACAAGGAACCTGCACTCTGGCTTTGAGGCATTGTAGCCATTGAGTATATCCGGCAATATGTAGCTGGAGGGCACTGTGGAGGAGGCAATGGAAATGACCGGCTGGTCCTTTACCTCCTGCCGGAACATGGCCTCAAGGGCTTTGGCCTGGCTGAGTATCTGCACGGCGGATCTGTAGGCCTGCATACCCTCCTCGGTGGGCTCCACGTTTTTCTTTTCCCGCCGCTGGAGGAGGGTGGTTTGCAGGGCCCGTTCCAGCTTGGCGATATGGCTGCTGATGGTGGACTGGCTTAAAAAAAGCTCCTCGCCCGCCTTGGAAAAGCTGCGGTTTTCCACTACGCTTACGAATGCCTCAAGTTGTCCCAGGCTTATATCCACTGATAAGATCTCCTGTTTCTGTAATTTTATCATATCCAGAGGCCGTGTATTTCTGTGTATAGTATACAGCTTAAATGGCACTCCGCTCAACTTTTCGATATTCAAAAAATCGATAACGATTGCGCCGTTATCGATTGGCGTAAAATCACAGGCGGGGCGGCTATGCCGCCCCGCCCGGGGGATTTTATGTTCTCCTTGATTTAGCAGTATTTATCCCGCCTGGAGCGTATCTGCCCCGCCAGGGGAACGATATCGTAGCAGGGGGCATTGTGGGCGGCAATGCTGCGCTTTGCCCCCTCAAGCTGATCTGGCTCCAGCAGCAGTGACATACCGCAGGACAGCTCCCCCTGTATGGCCCTCGGTGCAGGGGCTATGCGGCATACCACCCCATCCCCGGTAAGTATATCCTTAAGGGACAGGCCCTGCTCATAGTTTTCAAAGAGGATATAGTAGCGTATATCTCCGTTATCCATTGATCATCTCAATGAATGCGCCTATGCGGGTGCGGAGCTGCTCGGCATCGGTATCGGTATAGTCGGTCTCCAGGCTGAGCACGGGTATGCCGGCTTCCTTAAGGGCCCTGGATACGCTGTACTTCTCGGTATCATACAGGCAGCAGAACTTCAGGCTGCAATCGATAACGCCATCCACCTTGTATTCCTTGCACAGGCGCAGCAGGTCGTCAATGCGGCCGGTGTTGGGGGTGAAGCAGGCGCAGTTGGTCTTCATGTACCTTTCGGACAGGGCCATGAACTGCTCATCCAGGGTGGTCTTGCTCTCATCCACCAGGTTCTCAAAGTAGCGGGTGCCGGTGCACATTTCCTCGCATACCACTGCGCCGCCGCTGGTTTCAATTATGTTATGCAGCTTCCAGTTGGGCACGGCAAGGGGAGTGCCGGTGACCAGTATGCGCTTGGTGCCGGCGGGTACTACGCTTACGCCGTCCTTTATGCGCTGCTCCAGCTCGTCTGCCAGCCTGTTGCACATCTGGGCGCAGCGTACCGGGTCATCAAAGAAGGAAATCTGGGTCATCAGCAGGGCGTCACGGCCGGAGATGGGCAGACATTCGGACTTGCGGCAGTCATATACCCTCTGGAGGGCCTTGCGCTTTTCGTTGATGATGTGAATGGACTCGGCCAGCTTTTCGGGGGTGATCTTATTGCCGGTGAATTCCTCAACGGTCTTTGCAAACTGGGCAATCTCATCCTTCCACTTGAGGATGTCCTTTTCCCGCTTCATCTGGGGCACGTCCATGATGTACATGGGCACGTCCTCGCCGAGAATTTCGTAGGCCTTCTTCTTGCCATCGCAGGTGGTCTCGCCCACGTACATATCTGCAATCCGGAAGAAGGGGCAGGTGCGGCCAAGGCGGGCGCCTACAGAGGCCTTTACCAGGGGGCAGGTGGACTTGGGCAGTACCTTTTCTCCATCCGGTACCCAGAACTGGCTGCCGCCGCAGAGGCCGGTGACGATGCCGTCTGCCGCTATTACTACTTCGTCAGGAACATATACGCAGAAGGTACCGAATACCTTGCGTCCTTCCTTCTGGGCGGCTATGAGCTCAGCGGGGCGTATGCCGTGGACTTCGGATATTACCAGATCCCAGAAATCCATGGCGGTGGGGCGATTTTCCTGAGTCAGATACACATCGCCAACGGCGGTGGGCAGCACCTGGCACAGCAGGTCATGGGTCTCAAGATCCATACCCAGATCTTTCCACATCTGTACATAATCTGACATATACGTTCCTCCATAAGATAAGTTATATTTGGATATTTTCAGCCTAACATAAAGAAAAAAGCCTGTTAAATACAAATAAGTGATAATATTTGTGCGTTATCTGGATAATTGATGGATAATGGGCTGAAAAAAAGTAATTTATATCATTTTATCCAATATTTTTGCGCTATTATTCATTATGTCGATAACAAGTTTGTTAATATTGATACAAACAATTCGACATAACCTTAACAATACATTTATAATAAGCTGTCTTATGAAGGGAGCGCTGCCCCGAGGGGGTGGCGGTCTCCAATTTATGTGAACATAATTTTTACGAAGGGAAATGCATATGCTGCCGGAAAACAATCAGCCAAACTCTCAGCAGGTAGATGCAGCCCAGCTTGGCAATCTGACCCGCAGCCAGCTTAAAAAGCTGGAAACAAAAGAAAAGACCGCCTGGCAGAAGACCCTTGAGGCCATCACTCTTGCCCTGCCCATAGTATGCGGCATAGTGGCAATACTGGAATACCTGATACTGCCAAACAACAGCCGCAATTATAACCCCTTTGCCTACATTTATGTAATGGGGGCATTTATACTGGCCTATGTGGTGTATCTGGTGATAGGCATAGTTAAGAAGCGGGGCGGCAACTCCGCCGTTTACGAAAAGGTGCATTACAGGGCTCCCCTGTATTCTGCGTTGTTCCTTTTCCTTGCCCTTTACGATTATCTCACCCTTAAGACCGGCATTTTGACTCAGCCCTTCGTGCCCTGCATGAATTTCATCATAAATGCCTTCCTTAAGGATTATCTGATGCTGCTGGATTGCACCATCAATACCCTCAAGCTCCTGTTCCTGGGCTATGGCATAGGCGTATCCCTGGGCCTTATCACCGGCATCACCTGCGGCTATTCCAAAAAGGTGCGCTACTGGATAGACCCCATCATCAAGTTCCTCGGACCTATCCCCACCTCCACCTGGGTACCTGTTACCATGGTAATAGCGGGCTCCCTGTTTGGGGGCGCAGTGTTCATAATAGCCCTGGGCTCCTGGTTTGCAGTGACCGTGGCCTCCATGACCGGCATATCCAATGTGGATAACGATTTCTTTGAGGCAGCAAGGACGCTGGGCGCCAGCGAAAGGCAGCTTGTATTCCGGGTGGCCATACCTCATGCAATGCCCTCCATACTTCAGGGCTGCACCCAGGCTATGAGCTCCTCCTGCGTGGCCCTTATGATAGCGGAGATGCTGGGCGTAAAGTCCGGCCTGGGCTGGTATATGACCTGGCAGTCCGGCTGGGCCAGCTACGATAAGATGTTTGCTGCGCTGTTTGTAATATGCCTGATATTCACTATCGTCACCAAGGGACTGGAACGCATAAAGCGCCATGTGCTGCGCTGGCAGAATGGAGTTGAGAAATAATGGCGGAAAATATTGTTACACTGTCTCTTGAAAACGTCAGCAAGAGCTTTGCCAAGGTGGAAAGCGATGACGTTACCCATGCCCTCCATGATGTTAGCCTTACTGCCCACAGCGGCGAGTTCATTTCGCTGGTAGGGCCTTCCGGCTGCGGCAAGTCCACCATACTGAGGCTGGTGGCGGGGCTTATACCTCCCACCCTTGGCAAGGTAACGGTAGACGGCGCAGAGGTGACCGGCCCCTCCCCAAACCGGGGCATGGTATTTCAGCGGCCCACCCTGTTTCCCTGGCTTACGGTGGAAAAGAACATCGCCTTCAGCCTGGAAATGCAGGGCAAGCTCAAGGGCAACGAGGACAAGGTACAGCGTATGCTGAAGGTCATCGGCCTTGAGAACTTTAAAAACGATTACCCCGCTCAGCTTTCCGGCGGCATGGCACAGCGCGTTGCGCTGGTACGCTCCTTGATAAACGAGCCTGAGATACTGCTGCTGGACGAGCCCCTCGGCGCACTGGATGCCTTCACCCGTATGCATATGCAGGATGAGATACTGAGCATCTGGAGCGAAAGGCGGCAGCTTGCCCTCATGGTCACCCACGATGTGGATGAGGCCATATACATGGGCTCCCGCGTGATAGTAATGGACGTTAATCCGGGCCGGGTGATAGCGGATATCACCATCGATCAGAGCTATCCCAGGGATCGCTCCTCCGCCCGGTTTGTGGAATACCGCAACGATATACTCAATAAGCTGCACTTTGGCGGAAACCGCCAGGCATAATAACCCTGTTTCGTATGCCGCATATGCGGCTTTACGGATAAAAACCAATATAATTAAGGAGAAACTTCAATGAACGCAAAGAAGCTTTTGGCCCTGGTACTGGCTCTGGTCATGGGTCTGTCCCTGTGTGCATGCGCCGGCGTAGAGGATGCCGGTGAAGAGGCAGGTGCTGCTGCATCTACCGTTATCGAGGACTTTAACAACGACGGTCAGATCGAGGTCGGTACCGTAGAGGATGTTGAAGTAAACGTGGCAAGCGAGCATCTGGATGCTGCCGAGGCCTCCGCTTCCGGCAACTGGGAAGCTCTGTTCGTTCCCGTTGACGTAGAAGGCCGTGCAATCGACATGGCAAACTTTGACCTGACTCCCACCGCTGAAGAGCTGGAAGCCATGAAGCAGGAGCCCGCTTACGGCAGGCCCATCAACTACTTCATGTCCGACGGCTGCACCTCCGGCCCCACCATGGCAGATCACCTTGGCTTCTATGAGGAAGCCGGCCTGACCGCCGAGGGCGTTAAGGGCAGCAGCGACGTTGAGGCCCTGGGCACCAACCAGGTTGACGTTGCTACCGGTATGATGGCCAAGATGCTGGTTCCCATCACCAATGGCGTGGACATCACCTTCACCGGCGGCGCCCACATTGGCTGCAAGTCCATCTACGTTCTTGCTGACAGCGAATACAACACCACCGAGGACCTGAAGGGCACCAAGATCTCCGTTCCCAACGGCGTAGGCAAGTCTGACTACAACATCACCGCCCTCCTTCTGGATGCCGACAACATCAACTACAAGACTGACGTTGAGCTCATCCAGGTTTCCTCCGATGCCTGCGTGACCGCCATGGAAAACGGCGAGATCTCCGCAGCTCTGCTCAGCGATACCTTTGCCTACAGCATGGTAAAGGATGGCACCCTCAAGTGCATCCGCTCCCAGCTGGATACCGACTTTGCAAACCGTATGTGCTGCGTAATGGCTATGAGCGGCAAGTTCGTTCGTGAGAACCCCACCATCGCCAAGAAGGTTGCCCAGGCTGTACAGAAGGCCCACAGCTGGATGCGTGACAACAGCGAGGAAGCCACCCAGGTTCTGATGGACATGGGCTGGAACGGCGGCAACTACGAGATGAACATCATGATCAACAACTCCCTCCAGTTCGGCCTGTCTGACGAATTCGCCGAGACCACTCTGAGGGACTTTGCTGAGCGCTATGTACGCCTTGGCCTCATCGAGTCCATGGACAACGTAGACGAGATCATGGCTCTGGCCTGGACTCCCGTTCTGTAATATCCCCGGCTTAAATCCGTAGCGAAAAAGGCCCCCTGCTTGCAGGGGGCCTTTTGTGTAGAGGTTTCGCAGAAAAACCTTGGTTTTTCTGCGAGGGCGCACAAGGGCTTTGCCCATGTGCGATTAAATCCCTTA
>CAYMPG010000036.1:0-14538 GCA_964392455.1 uncultured Clostridium sp.
TGCTCTTGCTGCCCTCGGTGCCGCTGGGCTCCTTGCCGAAGAGGTGAGTATCGTACATGGCGCCCTGGCCTGCTACCTGCTTGATGATTACCACGCGCTTCTTGCCGGGGCGCACGGTATCGTAGTAGGTATTGCGGGAGGTGCAAAGGTCTCCCTTGAATTTCTTGAGCTGATCGCGGTAGGTCTGGATGAACTTATCGCAGGCAGCGTGAGCACGGGTGCAGGCGCTTCTTTCCTGGCCCATATGGGACTTAAAGAGGAAATCAAAGCTGATGATAACGTCATTGGTGCCGGGGGTGCCTGCCTTGTCGAGGAACAGCTTTTCTTTGAGGTTGCCCTCAGAGGAGCCGAACTCATAGGTCTGCACGCCGTCCACATCCACGCCGGTCATCATGAAGTAAACGCCGGTGATGGTGTGGGTGATGCCCTCGCCAAGTATGCCGAGCACCTTGGTGGACACGGGAATAATGTCCATTATGGTGTTAGTCCAGCGGTCGTGATCATCCGGCTGTATTATCTGGATGTCGATCTTTTCGATTATGTCCTTTGTTTCTTCCATGAGCTGATCCAGCAGCTCACGGCTCACGGTCATTTTACCATCCGGGGTGACCTGATTATGCTCGCCCCATTCCACGGAGTCAACGTGGAATGACTTAATGACCAGACGCCTCAGGTTAATATCCTGTGCCATATCTGTTCCTCCGCAGCGGTTTTAAGGTTATGGGCAGGGCAAAGCCAGCTGCTCCACACAATAAAATCTTATATTATTACAACGAAAAAGTAAAGTAGGAAGGATAAATTTATAACAATTAAGCCCCAAAAAATTTTCAATGGAAAGGGCTGCACCCATAAGGAGCAGCCCATGCCTTTTGTATTTATGCTACCTTGCAGCCCGTGCCCTTGCTATGAGGGAAAAAAGGGCGAAGGCCACTATATTCACCGCCACCACGCTTGCGCCGGTGGGGGTGGAGAAGAAAAAGCTGATAAACATACCTGTGATAAAGCAGACTGCGGACAGCACGCCGGAGCATATTACGGTGCTGCGGAAGGTCCTGCACAGGCGCATGGAGGTAAGGGGCGGGAATATTATAAGGCTGGATATGAGCAGCGCCCCCATCATACGCATGCCCAGCACAATGGTAACGGCGGTAAGGCAGGCAAGGAGGGTATTGTATCCTGCCGCAGGGGAGCCTGTGGCACGGGCAAAGCCCTCATCAAAGGTGACGGCAAACATCCTGTTATAAAACAGCAGGAAGGATACCAGCACCGCCGCCGAAAGCACTATGCTGAGCGTTGCATCAGAGCCGCTCATGGCAAGTATGCTGCCGAAAAGGTAATTCATAATATCCGTATTCACGCCGGTGGTCATGGATATTACCATTACCCCAAGGGCAAGGGAGCCGGTGGAGATAAGGGCTATGGCCCCATCCCCGCGGATGGGTGAGCTTTCGCTGATGCGAAGGAGCAGCACCGCCGCTGCTACCACCACAGGTATGGCCACAGAAAGCTCGGCCGCCCCGGTTACTGCGGCTATGGCAAGGGCGCCAAAGCCCACATGGGAAAGGCCATCGCCTATCATGGAGTAGCGCTTGAGCACGAGGCTCACGCCAAGCAGCGCAGCGGATGCGGATACCATCACGCCCACTATCAGCGCCCGCACCATAAAGGAATATGAAAACATATTTATCAGAGCCTGTATCATGCCTTGCCTCCCAAAAAGGCGGAGCCGGTGGAGGTGGCACGGTATTCCTCCGGCGTGCCGTAGAATATGCCGTCATTGCCAAGGTGCAGTATATGCTTTGCTATGGCAACGGCAGAGGGAATATCATGGGATACCATTATGATGGTGATGCCGTGCTGATGATTCAGAATGGATATCATATTATAAAGCTCGGCCGTGGCTATGGGGTCAAGGCCCGCAGCAGGCTCATCCAATAGCAGCAGCCGGTGGGTGGCGCAGAGGGCACGGGCCAGCAGTACACGCCTTTGCTGGCCGCCGGAAAGCAGGCCGTAGCACTCCTTTGAAATGGAGGCTATGCCCATGCGCTCCATATTATCACGGGCGCGGGCCTTTTCCGCTGCCGAGTAAAAGGGACGGTGGCCAATGGAATTGAGGCAGCCGGACAGCACCACCTCCTCAATGCTTGCGGGAAAATCACGCTGGAGCCGGTTTTGCTGGGGCAGGTAGCCTATCTCCCGATGCTTAAGGCCGTCGCCTGTGTATATGCGGCCGGCTTTGGGCCTGAGCAGGCCCAGCAGCCCCTTGATGAGGGTGGATTTGCCTGCGCCGTTTTCTCCGGTGACGCAGAGCAGGTCTCCCTGCTCCACAGAGAAATCCAGCCCGGATATTACTACCCTGCCGTCATAGGCAAGGGATGCGTTTTCACAGGTCAAAAGGGACATATCAGTACAGTGCCTCCTGTAGATTCAAAAGGTTGCCCTCCATAAGGGAGATATAGGTGGCGCCGGAGAGAAACTCTTGCTTTGTAAGATTATGGCAGGAGGTAAAGGTGAGCACCTTTGCCCCGGTGGCCTCGGCAATGGCTGCGGCAAGGCGGCCATTTGAAAGCTCTATGGAAAATACCACGGGAATACCCTGGGCCTTAACGGTATCTATAAGGAAGGCTATGGTGGCGGCGGAGGGCTCGGTATCGGCAGAGCAGCCCGGGAAGGCCGCATAATACTCAAGGCCGTATTCCTCAGTGAAATACCTGGCGGGGAATCTATCAGCAAAAACAAGGGTGCGGCGGGCGGCCCCCTCCACAAGGGAGCGGAAGCGCTCATCCAGCTCAGCAAGCTGCTGAAGGTAATCAGACAGGCTTTCTGAATAGCGGGCGGCATTGGCAGGGTCTATACCGCAGAGGCCGGTGCAGATGGCCTCAGATATGAGGGCGGCGTTCTTTGGGGAAGTCCACACGTGCTCGTCATATTCTTCGGCATCCTCATGATGGTCATGGGCGCAGGAATGGTCATGCTGATGGTCGTGGCCGGACTCAAGGCCGGGCAGAGCCTCCTCGCAGAGGGGGGATACCACATCCATCATGGAGATGACCTTGCTGCTGTCAATATTGAGGGAGGTCAGCATATCCGTTACCCAGGCTTCGTTTTCCCCGCCGGCGTAAATAAACAGATCGCAGTTTTGTATGGCGATGATATCCTGGGGGGTGGGCTCAAAGGAATGGGCCTCTGCGCCGGGGGAGAGAAGCATCTGCACGCTGGCGGCATCCCCGGCTATCTGCCGGGCAAAGTCATAGGGAGGGAATATGGTGGTAACTATGGTGAGCCCCTGGGGGGCCTGCTCAGGAGTGCAGCCGGAAAGCAGCAGCACAAGGGCAAGCAGCAGGGGAAGTATACGCTTCAGCATCGTGCATCCTTTCCCCGGCAGCCCTCGCACAGGCCGTACAGCACGCTCTGCTTAAGGTCAAGGGTGAAGCCATGGGCAGAGGCGATATGCTGGGCAAGGCCGGATACCTGATTGCAGGAAAGATGGATGAGCCTGCCGCAGCCCTGGCATTTCAGATGGAAATGCTCATCGCAGCCGCTGTGCTGGTGGGCATACTGATACAGCACCCGCTTGCCCTCGTGAAAGCGGCGCAGCTCCCCTTCCTCAGTCATACGGCTGAGCTGGCGATACAGTGTGCTTTTGCCAAGGGAGCCATCGGCGCAAAGGGCAGCGATTATCTCCTCTGAGGAATATTGCTCCTTTGAGCCGGAGCGGAAAAAATCCAGCAGTGCTTCGTGCTGGGAGGTCTTATACATGGCGGGTCACCTTTTATGACTTAAAATAATACTCTCAAAAATGAGAGTTACTCTCATATTATACAGAGGATATTCGGAATGTCAAGGGCGGCGGGGAAAAACCGGCCCATGGCATACCGGCAGGGCAGTATGCCCCGCAAAACGTGACACGGGCTGATATAAAAATATACTTTTTGCAGATAGGGGGTTATGCTATAATCACAGGGAGAAAAAAGTGGGGGTAAAAAATATGGATATGAGAAGCTACATAAAGCCCAAAAAGACGCTGCTGATAATAGGCGCAGGGCTGATACTGCTTGCGGTGCTGCTGTGCGTTATGGGAGCGGCAGAGGATGAAAAGGAAATACCTGCGGCCCTGCCCATGGAGATAGGCCAGGAGGTGACGGATTACTGCTATATCGACGTGCAGGCCCTTACGGACTGGACGCTGAGCGTAACCGGGGACGAGGAATACACCTACTATGAGGCAATGGATCCTGAGGGGATATGGCACGTGGTGCGGCTGGAGGATGAGGAAGTGGCCCAGCTCCAGCACATTATGGATTATACCTACAGCGAGGATGAAAACGCTGTGGCGCCTGACCCTGTAAGGGTATACGGCGTGGCAAGGATAATACCCCTTGATGACAGGGAGAAGCTGGCGGAAATGTACGAGCTGACCTCTGAGGAATACGAGGGATACTTTGGCGATACCTTCCTTGAGGTGGGGGATGAGCCTTCCACCGGCGGCGGGTGGTACATACTGGCATTTATGGCGCTTATCGCCGGGGTGATAGTGGCAGCCTGCTATGCCCCCAAAAAGGGAGAATACAAGCGCTGCCTGCGGCTGCTGGAAAATTCCGGAATGCTGGAGGATGCTGAAATCGAATTTGAAACGAGCTCAGAGCTTGGGAATACGATACGGTATTCCGATAACTTCATATATGTACAAAACGGCGGCAAGGTCATGCCCTTTGAGGATATAGTATGGGTATACAGGCAGGTGTACAGGGTATACCTTGTGATAAAGCTCACGAGCCTTGTGATAGGCTTTGCAAGCGGGCTCAAGATGAAGATAAAGGTCGGCCTGCGAAATCAGGGCGATATGGAGATGCTGGAGGAGCTTATTGCAGGGCGGGTGCCTACAGTGATGCAGGGCTTTGATACGGAAAACGTAAGGGCATTCAATATGATGAAGCGGGAGTACATGGAAAATAACCGCTAAGGGATAGCAGGATTATGCAAAATTATAAGGGAGAGCAGCGAAACGCTGCTCTCCCTTTTGTATGCGGAGGAGGGATGAAAAATAATAAACTATCTATACCCACCCGCCTCGTCGTCGCGGACTGCGCTCTGTTCGCAGCCATATCCTATGGATATGACTTCTCACACGCTCCGTCACTCATCCTCTTTCGCTCAAAATCGTCGCTGCGCTTTGGATTTTGAGCGATTATCCCCCTTCAGGGATGGTTCCGCATTTGCCGCACAGGTCAGCAAATGCGGATCGGGCTTTAAGGGGCTGAGCCCCTTAACAACCCACATCCTAAGCGGGGGTGAACATTTGCCTGAAAGTGGCATTATGAGTCACGCCCGGGGAGCAACGCTATTGGCCTTTTGGGGTGGTTTGCTGGTATGTAGCTTTTGCCTGCGGCAAAAGCGGGCCTGCTGTCCAAATGTTTGCGGTAGGCAGGTCTAGGCGCAGAGGAGGGGAGGCTCATACGGCGTATCCGCCTGCTGGGGAGGGTCGTGTGTCCACATAAACCATTATCGTATTTTCCCTCACGCAAAAAGGCCCATCCGTCATGGGCCTTTTTGGAAAGTGCTGTAAAGCTGCTTATTTAGTTGTAACCAACAAAAATCCTATCCTTTGGTACTTTCCATTAAGGAAAGTACGATCCTTTGGTTCTTTCTTTTAAAGAAAGAACAATATAAATAAAAAACAATATAAATAAATTCACCTCTCCCGCCGTACTACCCGGTAATGGGGTTGGTACGCCTGGCGGTATTTGGCGCTGTGGTGCAGGGGCGGGCAGCCTGCCGCCTGATAATCCTTTAGAAAGGCGTAAAGCTCAGGGGGCGAAAAGGGCGTTTGCCCATCACGACATAGCTGCTCCAACAGGCTGAGCTTTTGCTGCTGGCCCTCGGGGCTGCCGCAGCGGGAAGCGCCCGATGTGAAAATGCGGCATATCTCAGCGGCGTCCATGCCCATGGCCTTTGCAGGGGCAAAATGCAGCCGGGCAAGGCCGGGGCCTATGGCCTCGTATAAATCGCCGGCACAGGGCGCAACCTCAGTCAGCTCCTGCTCTATGCCCCTGAGGGCAAGCTCAGGGGAGGGCAGCATATGCTCGGCGGCAAATTCGCTCTGGTATATCAGCTTGGCGCAGTCCTCAGGGCCCATAAGGGGGTATCTTTTCAGGTGGGCCATAAGTATCGGGCGGAATTGCTCTATTTTATCTATCAAGGTTTATCACCCTTCCCCGCTCCAGCGCAAGAATTATTATGGGTATTATTATGAGCTGCACCAGTATGCCCGGCGCCGCCGTGATAAAGGCGCCGCTGAGCCACAGCTCCATTGAATAGGCCCCTGCCTTGAATATGAGGCTATTCATAAGGCCGTAGGCAATGCGGCCAAGGAGCATGGCTGCAATAAGGGCAAGGTATACCCGCTTCATGGTTCCGCCCCGCCTAATGAGCCGTATGCACGCCCCTGCAATAAGGCCGTATGCCATAAGCTCCGCCATCATGGAAAACAGATATACCCCTGAGGGCATGCCTGTGATAAGGCTGGATAGCAGCGGGGCAAGGAGCCCGCAGGCCAGGCCATACCAGGGGCCGCATATAAGGCCGCACAGCAGCACGGGTATGTGCATGGGCAGCAGTATGCTGCCTGCATTTGGTATGGAATGAACTGCCATGGGCAGGGCGACCCCAAGGGCCGCACACAGCCCTGCGGTGACCATTCGCTTTGTGTTTGTCATAAATTCCTCCCCAAAAACACGAGAACGCCAAAAAGCACTCTCACTTTATTTTGATGAGCGGCCTTCATGGCGTATGTATTCCCGTGGAGTTCGGGAAGCAGCTCGCCGGCTACCTGCCGGCCTTTGTATTTATTAAAGCATGGCGGCGTGGTTTTTGCAATATCAATATGGCGGGCTTTTTCAGGCCAAAGGGCCCATATGCAGCCGGCAATTTACGCCGCTATGAATTGGATTTTTGCCGAAAATACAGGGCTTTTGCGCCATTCAACAGCAAGTGCCATTTATTTTGAATTATGTGCCACCTGCCGACAAAAGGAGCCAATTCTGTTCCCTACCGCTGCGAAAATAGCGGTGCTAAAATCATCCCATACAGGAAAACGCCTATAAGTGCAGATTACCCTAAAAATCACATTGTTACGGAGGCAGTAAATGGCTAAATACCGCATACTTTTGGCAGACAGCAGCACCCAGTTTCAAACCACCGTCCGGGATTACCTGGCGGCGCAGGAGGGCATAGAGCGGGTAGACGTGGTATCCGATGGACAGGCGGCGCTGGATGCCCTTGCCAATTCCCGCTATGATATACTCCTTTGCGATCTTATAATGCCCAGGGTGGATGGCTTTGAGCTATTGGAGCGGCTCAACGGCGGCCTGATAAAGGACCCGCCCGCCGCCATAGTCATCAGCGCCCTGAGGCAGGAGGACATGGTGCGGCAGGCCTGCACCCTTGGAGCAAGATACTATATGCTCAAGCCCATTGACCCGGACACCCTTTACAAGCGGGTGCTGGACCTGATGGAAAGCAGCTACGCCCAGCGCTCGGAGGTGCGTGCCCTCAGCGCCAAGCCAAAGACGCTGGATGAAAAGATAGCCTCCGTATTCCTCATGATAGGCATACCCGCCCACATAAAGGGCTACCACTATCTGAGGGAGGCGGTGCGGATGGTATACTTTGAGCCTGCCCTCTGCGGGCGCATCACAAAGGAGCTGTACCCGGGCATTGCCAAGCGCTTCCAGACCTCTGCCTCCAAGGTGGAGCGGGCCATACGCCACGCCATCGAGGTGGCCTGGACCCGGGGCAAGATAGAGAACATCAACCAGATATTCGGCTACAACATCTACTCCAAAAACGACAAGCCCACCAATGGCGAATTTATCGCCCTGGTTGCTGACAAGCTCATACTTGAATCCGCCCGGGAAAAGAACGGCAAGGCGGAGATACAGAATGTGATATAATCAGGCAAAAATGAGGAACGCTCCTCTTCGCGCCGGGTGGCATTCATGCCGACCAACATAGTAAACTCCTACCGAAATTGATGGAAAAACCCGACTAATATTCTTTTCCAAGCCGACCAACTCCTTCTGTTTATTGGATCGAGATTACACCTATGAACAGAAGGAATTTTAGTTATGAGGCTGACCGCCAACCAACACATTGAGTGGTATATGGCTTATTGTCAGTCAAAGCAGTTGCGGCCTGAAACTATGCTCAGTTATGAGTGCACATTGAGGATGTTTGAAAAGTGGTGTCAAACGGAAATGGAAATCGATTCTTTTGAGGATGTTACCGACAATGTTATCCGCCGCTATATTACAGACATTCAGCAGCGGGGAATGCACAAAAAAGCGGCCTCTGTGGCCGCTTTTTTACATATGGCGCAGCTTAGTCTGCGTAGTTTGTGAAGTAGCCCTGCACCAGCACTATGGGGGTGCCCTTGTCGCCGGAGCCGGAGGTAAGGTCGCACAGAGAGCCTAATAGGTCTGTCAGGCGGCGGGGGGTGGTGCCCTGGGTGGCCATGCTGCCCTTCAGGTCCTTATCCTTGGTGCGGATGGCCTGCTCTATGGCGGAGCGAAGCTCTGCACCCTTAAGGTCTGCAAAGTCATTATCCGCAAGGTACTTGAGCTTCAGTTCATTGGGCAGGCCCTCAAGGCCGGCGGTGTAGCCGGGAGATACCACGGGGTCTGCAAGCTCCCATATTTTGCCAACGGGGTCTTTGAAGGCGCCGTCTCCATACACCATGGCCTCGATATGCTTGCCGGTGGCGGCAGAAAGGGAGGCGCTGAGCTGCTCGGCCACCTGCTGGGCGTTATTGGGGAAGAGCTTTACCACGCCCTCGGTGGATTTATTTGAGCCAAGGAGGCCGTATTCCGCATTAAAGCCGGAGCCGTCTACGGGGGCGTTAAGTATATCGCACAGGGTAAGGCATACGGAAGCCCCTGCGGCCTTTATGCGGCGCTGGGTACGGAAGCGGGTGTGGGTATCGCAGCAGAGCACCTTATCGGTATAGGCAAGTATGGCCTCGGGACGGTTTGCAAGGATTATCTGAGCCTCTGCGCCCTCCTCCTCTATGAGCTGGGCATAGTAGCTGATGTAATCCACGCCGGTAAAGGGATGGAGGGGAGTGCCGAAATGAGCCCGGAAATCCTCCACGCTCAACACGTCCTTGTAGGGATCCACGCCGCTGTCATCCAGGGCATCCAGGTCTACAAGATGGTTGCCCACCTCGTCGGAGGGATAGCTGAGCTGCACCACTACCTTCTTTGCGCCCTTTGCAATGCCCCTGAGGCATATGGCGAAGCGATTGCGGCTGAGTATGGGAAATACCACGCCCACGGTCTCGCCGCCCAGCTTGGCCCGTACATCCTGGCCAATATTGTCAACGGTGGCATAGTTACCTGCGGCCCTTGCCACCACGGCCTCGGTAACGGCTACCACGTCCCTGTCGTGAAACTCAAAGCCATCCTCCCTGGCGGCGCTGAGCACGCAGCCGGTAACGATGTCCACTATGTCGTCGCCCTGGCGGATGATGGGCGCCTTGATGCCTCTGGATACTGTTGCCATTATGATAATGCCTCCGTTTTTATTCTTAATATGGGCGCTGCACGTCCATTTTCATTATAATAATATCACCGGGGAGCGGTCAGGGGAAATACAGGTTGGTTAGAAGGCTATAAGCATGGCTTTTATTATACGGCACAGCTATAAATCTGGCGGGGATTTTGTAAACAATTACTGACAATACTCTGCTCAACATTGAAAAACTGAGCTAAAACATATAAAATGATTCCTGATAAACCAACGAAAAGGAAACCAGTATGTCCGATTTTCGCAGGCAATTTAAAAGATTTATAAAACGGCTGAGGCAGCAGGCCAACCGCACTCTGGCAGGAAGAAGCAGAACAGGCTCCTCCCGCAGGAATGCTACCCTTGCCCGCCTTAAGGCTGCCACACCAAAGGCCAAGGCCATACTTATAAGCGGCACCGCCCTGATACTGGCGGTGCTGATACTGCTGAGCTCGCTGCTGTTCAGAAGCTGCTCAAAGGAGCAGCCGGTGGATGTGCGTACTGCCCAGGTGGACAGCAAGGGCAGCAGCCTTGTTACAATAGAAGTAACGCCCTCTCCCACCCCGAAGCCCACCCCCACGCCCACCCCTGAGCCGATACTTCACAGGGGCGTGGAGAGCGAGCGCAATCATGAGCTGCAGGCCCGCCTTATGGAGCTGGGCTATATGGATACCGACGTTACCACCAACCTTTTCGGCCCCGCCACAGAGCACGGCGTGGAGCTGTTCCAGAGGCAGGTAAACTTTACCGAGGCCCTTGGCGTAACGCTGGATGAGGATGGTTGGGCAGGTGAACAGACCCTTAACCTGCTGTACAGCGATGATGCCCCACGCTATTGCGTAAAGGAGGGCATGAGCGGCGATGACGTATCTGCCATGCAGCTCCAGCTTGTGGATATGGGCTACATGAGCAAGACCACCGGCTACTATGGCGATGAAACAAAGGCCGCCATGAAGGAATTCCAGAGCAGGAACGGCCTTTCCGCAGACGGCCTTGCGGGAGAAAAGACCTATGAAATGCTTTACTCCCCCAATGCCAAGGAGAGCAAATCCAAGGCCCAGGCAGCCCGCACCAAGGCAAACATAAGCAAGATGATAGAGGTGGCAAAGAGCAAGCTGGGCTGCAAGTATGTGCTGGGCAATACCGGGCCGAATTCATTCGATTGCTCCGGCCTTGTGTACTATTGCCTCAAGCAGGCGGGCAGCAACCGGCGCAGGCTCACTGCGGCAGGCTACTCCCAGGTGGACGATTGGGAAAAGATTACCAGCATCAATAAGCTGAAGAAGGGCGACCTTATCTGCTTCTACAATGATGGCTTTACCAAGGTGGGCCATGTGGGCATAGTGGTATCCAGCGGCATGATGATAGACGCCTCCAGCGCAAACGGCAAGGTTGTGCGCCGCTCCTACACCACCAGCTACTGGAAAAAGCACTTTGTGTGCGGCAGAAGGCCCTGGTAGGCTGAGGCTTATTCCTATAATCTGCATATAAAAATGGCGCATCATGTGAATGCGCCATTTTTGTTTCTTCTTATAATACTATCTAATTGGCCTGATGGGAATCACTCATCCCGGAACACAAAGCCGTTTTCATCGGCCTTTTCGATAATGGCGAGGGATTTAAGGTTTACTCCGGCTTCTCTGAGCTTTGCGCCGCCGGGCTGGAAGCCCTTCTCTACTGCTACGCCCACGCCTATAAGCTCTGCGCCTGCGTTTTCCACGATTTCGCAAAGGCCTCGGAGTGCTTCGCCGTTTGCAAGGAAGTCGTCAATGATGAGCACCTTGTCGGTGGGCTTGAGCCATTCGGCGGATACCAGCAGGGTGACCTTCTTTTTGTAGGTGTAGGAGTATATCTCGCTCTTGAGGAGGCCGCCCTCGATATTGTCGCTCTTGGCCTTTTTGGCGTAGATAAGGGGCAGGCCGTAGCGATTGGCGCAGATGGTAGCGAGGGCAATGCCGCTGGCCTCGGCAGTGAGTATTACTGTGGCCTGGGAAAGATCGAAGTGCTTTTCAAATTCCTCTGCCATCTTTGCAAGCAGGTCGGTATCCACCCTGTGATTGAGAAAACCATCCACCTTTACGATGCCGCCGGGCAAAGACCGGCCTTCCTTTCGGATGCGCTCTTTCAGAAGCTCCATTTAACCTTCTCCTTTTGTAAAAATTAAAATAATTGAGAAATGCGAAGCAGCCCTGCCCGCATGACTAAACTCTATTATCCCCTATTATGCCTTGTTTCCGTCCGGTATACAAGCCCTGTAAAACATATATTTTTTATATGGTAAATTATACTCATTTGGCGGAGGATTGGGCTGTACATCCTGACCGGGGTTGACTATAATGATTATGTATACAGGAAAGGCTTGCTTTATGGAAGAAACAAAACGGCAGCGCTCAGCCGATGCCCATGCGGGGCACAGGAGCCGCCTCAGAGAAACATATACCGAGCACGGTGCGGAGGCCATGCAGGATCATCAGCTCCTTGAGCTGCTGCTGACCTATTCCATACCCCGGCAGGATACCAACCCTCTGGCTCACAGGCTGCTGAGCAGGGAGGGCTTCGGCTCATTTGAGGAGCTGTTTGGCGCAGATGTGAGCGAGCTGATGAAGATAGAGGGCGTGGGCGAGGCCACGGCAGTGCTGCTGTCTCTCGTGGGCAGCATGGGCAGGCGCACCGCCGCAGAAAAGGTGCGGGGCATACGGCTCAATACGCCCCATGCTGCAATGGAATACTGCAAGTCCCTTGCCTTCAGCGGAAATAATGAAAGTATGTACGTTGTTTCGCTGGACAGGGCGCACAGGGTCATCCATGCGGACAGGGTGAGCACCGGCACGCCCGGCGAGGTCACCATGTATCCAAGGACGGTGGTGGAGCTGGCTATCCGCCGTGGCGCGGAAAACGTAATGCTCTGCCACAATCATCCCTCCGGCGATCTTACTCCCTCCGGAGAGGATCTTAATACCACCAGCCTTATCATAGGGGCCCTAACCCCTATAGGAATAGTACTCAATGACCATATAATAGTAGGCGGAGGCAAAGCGTTCAGCATGTCCCAGCAGATGCACAGGCTTAACGGCCGGGCGGATATGGGATTTGCCACCGCCGCCGAGAAGGAGGAGTAACATGGATTACAGGGAAAACTATCTGGCGTGGCTCAATGCCCCGGGGCTGGAAAGCAGCCTTAAGGCTCAGCTTGAGGCCATCAGGGAGGACGAGCGGGAGCAGGAGGAAAGGTTTTATACCGAGCTGGAGTTCGGCACTGCGGGCATAAGGGGCATAATAGGCGCAGGTACCAACAGGATAAACGTTCACGTGGTACGCAGGGCTACCCAGGGCCTTGCAGATTACCTCAATACCATACCCGGCGGCGCAGAGCGGGGCGTGGCCATAGCCTATGATTCACGGCATATGTCCGATGTATTTGCAAAAGAGACTGCCCTGGTCCTTGCAAAAAACGGCATTAAGGCCTACCTTTACAGCACCCTCCATTCTGTACCCCAGCTTTCCTTTACTGTGCTGCATCTTGGCTGCATAGCAGGCGTGGTCATCACTGCCAGCCATAATCCTCCCGAGTATAATGGCTATAAGGTATACTGGGAGCATGGCGGCCAGGTGGGGCCGGAGCAGGCCGATGAAATACTCAAATACATCCGCCGGGCGGATTATTTCGCCGTGCAGCCCATGGAGGAGCAGGCGGCCCTTGATAACGGCCTTTTGAAGCTGATAGGGGCCGAGGTGGATGAAGAATACTATAAGGCCACCATGTCACTGAGGCTTGCGCCGCAGCTTACCGCAGAAAGGGGCGGGCAGCTCAAGCTGGTATACACTCCTTTGCATGGATCGGGCTGCGTGCCGGTTAAGGAGATACTCAGGCGCATTGGCCTGAGCAGCGTAAGCGTAGTGGCAGAGCAGGAGGCGCCGGATGGCAGCTTCCCTACTGTAAAGGCTCCAAACCCCGAGGACCCGAATGCATTTACCCTTGCCTATGACCTTGCAAATAAGGTGGGCGCAGACCTTATACTGGGCACAGACCCGGATTCTGACAGGCTGGGCGCCGCAGTCCGCAAAAAGGACGGCCGCTTTGCCGTACTCACCGGCAATCAGATAGGCAGCATACTCATTCATTATATTCTTTCCACCCTTAAGCAGCAGGGCAGGCTTCCGGAAAATGGAATAGTGGTAAAGTCCATAGTAAGCACCATGATGGCAGATGCCATCTGCGCCCATTACGGCGTGGAGATACGCCATGTGCTTACCGGCTTCCGCTTCATATCCGAGCAGATAGCAAACTGCGAGCGCACCGGTGACAGGGAATTCATATTCGGCTTTGAGGAGAGCTATGGCTTCCTGCGCGGCAGCTTTGCCCGGGATAAGGATGCCATATGCGCCGCCATGCTGCTGGCAGAGGCCGCCGTGGTGTATGGTGAGCAGGGCAAAAACCTTTATGATGTGCTTCAGGAAATGTATGCCCTGTATGGATACTATGGGGAGGCGGTAAAGTCCTATACCCTCAAGGGCAAGGAAGGGCTGGAAAAGATAGCCGCTGCCATGGAGGCCATGCGTAGTGCGCCAATGGATACCGTTGGTGGCATAAATGTGCTGTCCTTTGAGGATTTGAAGAAGGGCACCGTGCAGCACAAGGATGGGAGAGTGGAACAGGCAGGCCTGCCTGCATCCAATGTGCTGAGGTTCTTCCTGGAGGGGGATTGCTGGCTTTGTGTGCGCCCCTCAGGCACCGAGCCCAAGCTCAAGCTGTATATCGGCGGCAAGGCGGATAGCGCCGATGGCCTGGAGAAGCGGCTGAATGCTCTTATGGCAGATGCCGATGGGCATATATCGGGCCTTCTCAAGTAGCCTGGCAGCCATATAAAAGCAAGGTAAAAAAGCCGCCGGGAGCAATCACGGCGGCTTTTAATAAATTTCCTTCAAAAAACTTTTAAAAAAGTCGTTGACAAAGCGGGTAAGGTCTGGTAATATAAA
>CAYMPG010000037.1:0-12680 GCA_964392455.1 uncultured Clostridium sp.
CTGTCCGCCATTTCCTGATTTTCAATGGAAATGCTCAGGTGAAAATGCTCCCAGCCATCCTGCCAGTCCGGGGGCAGGCAGGCCCTTATCCTTTCGGGCCGCTTGGTGGTGGTAACGAATATGCAGTCATTTCTGCGGCGGATAAAGTCCCAGCAGCCCTCCCGCCAGGGATCCGCCTCCTCAATGAAAAAATCCGAGGAAAAGCACAGCTTCACAAGGGAATTGGGCGGGCAGTCCTTATCCTTGAGCTCGTAGGTGGTCTTGCCCTTTGTGATGAGGGTGGTATCCCTGCCGTAGCGCTGATCCATTTTGTAAACAAAGCAGTTCTTACAGCCGGGGCTTGCCTTTTTGCAGCCATGCCAGGGATTCCAGGCTATGGCCTTTTCGATTTGTGGATTTTGCATGATACCCCTCCTTAATATAGCAGGTCATTTCGCATTTTTGATGAAATACAGTATAGCAGAAAATTGCAGAGAATTCCATATTTGCAGCGGGAGAGGGGGCAGTGTGGAAGGGAAGGTGGCAGTGTAGCCGACTGGCGTTGCAATCCGTGTCCTTTGCAGCTGTCAATAAGAAAATAAGCAGGAATAAGCGCCTTTGTTTGCTTGGCATGGGATAATCTAATCCCGCCCGCCTCGTCGTCGCGGACTGCGCTCCGTTCGCAGCCATATCCTATGGATATGACTTCTCACACGCTCCGTCGCTCCTCCTCTACCCCAAAAGGCTTCGCTTGCCCCGGGCTGCTCCTTTGCAAGCGCAGTCGCTGCGCCCGGGGTGGCGCTATTGGCCTTTTGGGGTGATTTGCTGGTATGTAGCTTTTGCCTTACGGCAAAAGCGAGCCTCCTATCCAAATATTTAAGGCATTTTCCCGGGAAATGCAATTCCCATCTACCATGCTTATGCCGTCGGATATTTTCTCACCGAAATTACTCCCTGCGCTATGGCAGGTATGGGCACGGAGTAAGGGCAGCGAACTATAAGGCTCCCTTGTGCAAAGGGAGCTGTCGGTGCAGCCGACTGAGGGATTGTCTTTGCAGCGTGAAAGGATACTGATTACCGGGATGCTTTCTTACAATCCCTCCGGCAATGAGCTATCGCTCATTGCCACCTCCCTTTACACAAGGGAGGCTCGTACCTTTCTACCCATCTGCATAGGAGGCTCGTATGGCTTATCCATTTGCCGGAGAAGCTCGTACTTCCTGTCCATCTATCATAGGGGCTCGTGTGTCCAATGTAGCCCTTATCCTGCCCCCGCCCATGCAAAAAGGCCCATCCGTCATGGGCCTTTTTGGAACAATACAGTAAAGCTGCTTATTTAATATTGTCCTCTCAAACTATATCCTTTGGTTCTTTCCTTTAAGGAAAGTACGATTCTTTGGTTCTTTCTTTTAAAGAAAGAACAGTAACTACCATCAATCCCACTCGATGGCGTCTATGCTGACAAGGTATTCCTCGGCAAAGTCCAGGTAATCCTCGGCCAGGCGCATGGCGAACATCTTGTAATCGGGATACTTTTTCTGCATGGCGGCGTAGAGGATGTCGTAGACGGCATCGTCATCATATTCATCATCCTCGGTGAGCTTTGCCATGTATGCCTGATCCAGCGACAGCATTTCGGATACCATCTCCTCCAGCATGCCCTCCTTAAGGAAATCAAAATCTCCCTCGGCCTTGAATTTATCGGTTATATAGGCCTTCATTGCGTTCATATCCACATCGTACTGCATAGGGGTATCTCCTTTTTATGGTTTATTTAAGTAAATCGCTGAGCCTGTCCACAGCGGCCTCAAATTCGGACAGGGCACGGGCCACCACCTGGGGCTTTTCAAAATCCACGCCGGCAATGCGAAGCTCGGGTATGGGATAATCGCTGCCGCCGGTGGTAAGGAAGGAAAGGTAGGGGGCAGGATCGCCGGAGCTGAGTATGTTTTCGGCAATGGTCACTGCGCCGGAGTAGCCGGTGGCATACTGGTAAACGTAGAATGCCCGGTAAAAATGGGGTATCCTGGCCCACTCGATATCCTGGAGGGGGTCTATTACCGCGCCCTTGTAGTAAAGCTCATTCAGCTCCCGGTAGAGGGCGCTGAGGCTCTCTGCGGTGAGGGGCTGGCCCTGCTGGGCCATGGCGTGGGCGTTCTTTTCAAATTCCGCAAAGAGGGTCTGGCGGAAAAGTGTGGTGCGGAAATCCTCAATAAAGTGATTGAGCAGGTATGCGGTCTTTTTGGGGTCGCTCTCCTTTGCCATAAGATGCTTGAGCAGCAGCACCTCGTTTACCGTGGAGGCCACCTCCGCCGCCATTATGGAATAATCATGATTGGCATAGGTCTGGGCCCTGTCGGAAAAATAGGAGTGCATGGCGTGGCCCAGCTCATGGGCAAGGGTGAATACGTCATCCAGAGTATTGGTGTAATTGAGCAGCACATAGGGGTGTACCCCGTATACGCCGCAGGAGAATGCGCCGGTGGTCTTGCCTTTGTTTTCGTATACGTCCACCCAGCCCTCATTAAAGGCCCTGTCCAGCAGCCTGCCGTATTCCTTCCCCAGGGGGGCAAGGGCTTCCTTTACCATGGCCTTGGCCTGCTCGAAGGTGTACTGGCCCCCTGCATCCTCCACGATGGGATTGTACAGGTCATACATATGCAGCTCGTCAAGGCCCAGCACCCTTTTCCTGAGGTCTATATACCTGCCCATGGCGGGCAGTGCGCCGTGAACCGCCTCAATAAGGCTATCATACACGCTTACAGGCACCGCATTGCCAAACAGTGCGCCGGAGAGGGCGCTTTCGTGGCCGCGAACGTCGGAAAAGTAATTATCAAACTTTACGCTGCCGCCATAAAGGGCTGCGAAGGTATTGAGGTATTTTTTAAACTCGCCAAAGTATTTTTCAAAGGACTCCCGGCGCACCCGCCTGTCAGGGCTTTCACGGTATACGCCGAAATTGCCGTGGGAAAGCTGCACCTCCTGACCATTCTCATCCACTATGGAGGGGAAGGTCATATCCACGCTTTCCAGCATGGTGAAGCTGTTGTCAGGGGTCTGAGCCACGTCTGCAAGCATGGAGAGCATCTTCTCCTGCTCGGGGCTGAGAACGTATTTGCGGCCCCGGATAATATCCCCTATCTGGTGGCGGTATTGGCTGAGGCAGTCCTCCTTAAGATAGCCTTCCAACACCTCAGTGGGGAGCGCTGCAAGCTCGGGGGTAATGTAGCTTACGGCGGAATCAAGCTGCACCAGCAGTATCATGGCCTGCTGATTCATGGCCTGATACTCGGGGTCTCCATTGTCGCCGGATTTGAGCAGCTCGGTATAAAGGTATATGAGGGTGGCCCGGCGGGCGGTCTCATAGAGGGTATCCAGGGCGGCCTTTGCGCCGGCGGGGGTATCAAGGGTGCCTGAGAAGCGGCCCATCTGGGGTATTTCCTCCATAAGGGCGGCGTATGCCTGCTCCCATTCCTGCCGGGTGCTGAATATATCGCTCAGATCCCACATAAAGGCGGGATCCATTTCCTTCCTGCTCTTAAGCTCAAGGGCCATGGTGAGGGTTCCTCCTTGCTGTATGTTTTTTTAAAATAAAGGGCCGTGAAGCGGCCCTGATCTGCTTAGCGTACTATGTCGAATTCCACCCGGGGGAGCCTGCGCTGCAGCCGCACCTCCATGGTATCATGATCGCTGTTGGCGGGGCTTGCGCCCATTATGATGGTATCGATATGCTTGGTTTCGGCGTAGTGTACGAGGGCATCCTCCACATCGTCCGCGCGGAGCAGTATAAGCTCTGCCCCGGCAAGCTGGGCCGCCGTGAAAAGGTATTCCACCGCATCCCCCTCAAAGGGAGTGCCCATGAAATTGCGCCCTGTTTCCACGCAGTGAACCACGTGAATATCCGCATTGTCCTTCCGCTCAAGGCCCCGGGCGATAAGCTTATCGCAGGTGCGGGGGCCTGTGACGCATACCATTATGTTATTCCATTCAGCCATTTTATCATCAAGCCTTTCCCTGGGCGGAGCGCACAGCGTCCTTTATCTTATCCGGAAGTGCCGGGGGCTGCATGGTGTCTATCAGCTCCACGGCCTGCTCCGGGCTGTCTGCCACGGCGAAAATATCAAGGCAGGCGGTGGAGGTAAAGCCCTCGGATACGCAGTATTTAAGCTGCTGGATGAGCTTATCGTAATAGCCCATGGTATTGAGTATCACCACCGGGGAGGAAATGTAGCCAAGCTGGTTGAGGGTGAGCACCTCCAGCAGCTCCTCAAGGGTGCCGTAGCCGCCGGGGAGGGCGATAAAGCCCTGGCTGAGCCGCTCCATGGTGGCCTTGCGGGTATGCATATCCGGCGTGACAATCAGCTCATCGCAATGGGGATAGGCTATGCCGGGCTGGTGGAGCTTTTCCGGAATAACGCCGGTAAGCCGGCCGCCGTTTTCATGCACGCCCCTGGCCGCCGCCCCCATAAGGCCGGTGCCGCCGCCGCCAAATACCATGCCAATACCCCGCCCGGCAAGCAGTGCGCCGGTACGGTAGGCAGCATCTATATAGGCGGGGTCAATGCTGGAGCAGGACGCCCCAAATATACATACGCTTTTCTTCATATTTACCCGCCTCGCTTTTCTCGTTAATTTAGCGTCAAACTAAGACGCAAGTAAATTATATCATCATAAGGGAAATAATTGAATAGCTTTGCTGAAAAGTTTACTTTTCCGGCCATATTCCCATATTTTTGCGCCCTCCGGGCAACAAAAAAACAGGCCGGGAGGGGATAGGGCATATCCTCCTCCCGGCTGAAGGGCGTATTGTCAGCAGGATCTGCGCTTTATCCTGTTGTAAAGCTCTATATAATCCCCTGCGGAAATATCCCAGGTAAAGTGGGCGGACATGGCGTTCTGCATGAGCTTTGCCCAGGCGGCGGGCTGGCGGTATGCCTCGATGGCCCTGTCCACTGCGCCCAGCATATCCATATGGTTATAGTTTGCAAAGGTAAAGCCCAGCCCTTCCCCGGTAAACTTGTTGTAGGGGGTGATGCTGTCCTTAAGGCCGCCGGTCTCCCGCACTATGGGGAGAGTGCCGTAGCGGAGGGCTATCATCTGGGCAAGGCCGCAGGGCTCAAACTGGGAGGGCATGAGGAACATATCAGAGCCTGCGTATATTCTGTTTGCAATGGAATTGCTGTAGGTGAGGCGGGCGGCTATCCTTCCGCCGTAGCGCCAGGAGGCCCAGCTGAACAGATGCTCATAGCGGGTATCGCCGCTGCCCAGCACTGCAAGCTGTATGCCCTTTTCCATAAGGGCCTCAATGGCGTATTCGATTATATCCAGGCCCTTTTGCCCGGTAAAGCGGGTAACTATGCCCACAAGGGGAGAGTCATCCTTATCCAGCCAGAATTCCGTGCGGAGGGCTTCCTTGCACTTTGCCTTGCCGGAAAGGTCCTCCCGGGAGAAATTGAAGGGGATATTGGCATCCGTAGCAGGGTCAAATATGGCTTCATCTATGCCATTGAGTATGCCGTATACATCCCGGCTGCGCTTTCTCAAAAGGCCGTCAAGGTTTTCCCCGTACTGGGGGGTTTGTATCTCCATGGCATAGGTGGGGCTTACGGTGGTTATGGCGTCTGCAAAGGAGAGGGCGCCCTTGGTAAAGTTTACATCGTCGTAGTATTCTATGGTATCCGGGTTAAAGCTGGCCCTGTCGATGGAGAGTATGTCATTCATATGCTCCCAGCCGAATACGCCCTGATACTTAAGATTGTGTATGGTATACATGGTGGCGATATCCCGGTATTCCCATACGCGGCTGTACTGCATGCGGAGCAGGGCAATGGTCATTGCGGCCTGCCAGTCATGGGCATGGAGCACATCCGGGTAAAAGTTCACATGGCGCAGGGCATCAAGGGCAGCCTTGGCGAAGAAGGCAAAGCGCTCGCCCTCCTCGTTATTGCACTCGCCGTATATATAGCTTCTGCCGAAGTAATATTCATTATCAAGGAAGTAGTATATCACTCCATCCTTTTCCATGGTCATAATGCCGCAGTACTGGCTGCGCCACCCCATGGGTACATAAAAGTTGGTAATATAGGTCATCTGGGAGCGGTACTGCTGGCCGATGGCAGAATACAGGGGCAGCATCACCCTCACGTCCACGCCCTTCTTTTTAAGCACTGCGGGCAGCGCACCCACCACATCCGCAAGGCCCCCCGTCTTTACAAAGGGGGCACATTCGGATGCCACAAACAGCACCTTCAGCGGCTGCGCCTGTACAGGGGCAGCCTGCTCGGCCTTTACCTCGGGCTGCTCAGTGGCCTGCTCGGCCTTTTCTTCAGGCTGCTCAGTGGGCTGCTCTGCTTTTTCCTCAGGCGGCACCGGGGCCTCCTCCACCGGGGGCTGGGCGGCCGTGGCAGCTATGGTGACGGTTTCCTTTTCAGGCTGGGGCCTGGTGGCATCCTGGTTTTTTACTGTGCTCATAAGTCGGTTTCCTTTTTTGTGTATTTCGCAGTAATTGGGATAGCTGGTGAAAAAACGGAGGACGGAAGGATGGCTCCCGTCCCCCCTGATATGCATATTATATCACACTGCCCTTGCGTATGATAATGGGGAAGCTGTCGTATCCTGCAAGAGTTCTGCCTGAGTGTACGGTGCAGCCCTTGTCCAGTATGGCGTAGGTCATATCGCAATCCTCCTCGATATGGCAGGCCTGCAGCACCACGCAGTTTTTCAGCTTGCTGCCCCTGCCCACATGGGTGCCGCGGAACAGCACGCAGTTTTCCACCTCGCCCTCTATTACGCAGCCGTCTGCCACAAGGCTGTTTTTCACCCGGGCGTCCCCCAGGTACCTGGCGGGCACCTCGTCCTTTATCTTGGTATAGATGGGATGGGCGGGGCTGAACAGGTCAGAGCGAACCTCCTTCTTAAGCACATTCATATTGTGATTGAAGTAGCTTGCGATGGAGCTCAGGCAGCCAACGTAGCCGTCATAGCGCCAGCCGTACATGGGTATCTCATTTACCCGCTTCAGCAGCACATCCCGGATAAAGTCGCTTTCGCCCCGGGAGTAGGCCTCCTCCACAAGGTATTCAAAGGTGGTCTTTTCCATAATAGCGGTATCGCAGAAGGAATAGCAGGTGGAGGGGTTATTGGGGTTGAGCTGAATATCCGTTATGCGGCCATCCTCATTGAGGGCAAAGCGCAGCTCGTTGAACTGGTCATCGGGATGATGCTTGCCCACCTCATTGTACATGAGGGTTATGGCGGCGCCGGACTGTATGTGCTGCCTTATCATAGCATCATAGGTGGTATTGTATATGGTATGGCTGCCTACCAGTATGATGTACTTCTGAGAGCTGCGGCGGATGTAGCCCATTACGGAATGGTATGCATCGATGGTGCCACGATATATGCCGGTATTGTCCCTTGTAACGAAGGGAGGCAGTATAAAGAGGCCGTCATGCTTTCTGTGCAGCTCCCACTCCTTGCCGCTGCCCAGGTGGTCCATAAGGGAGTGATAGTTTTTCTGGGCCACTATGCCCACATTGGATATGCCGGTATTCACAAGATTGCTCAGCACAAAGTCTATGCAGCGGTATCTGCCCGCAAAGGGCACCGCCGCCACGGAGCGGGAGTAGGTAAGGTCTCTGAGCTGCATGCTGGATTCGCCGGTATAAATAAGGCCGAATACGTCGTTTCTCATAGGTTATTCCTCCTCGTGCTCAATAGCGCCGTACACGCCTGTGTTTACTATCATGCCCACAGGCACCCTGCTGCCCGCCGAAATTTCCGTGCCGCTGGCAATGAGGGTAATATCATCGGTAAGGGAGGTATCGTAATCCCCATCCTCAGGGAGCCGCTTTGCCCCCACAAAGGAATCCTGACCCACCACGGAGTTTTCTCCCACGATGGCCCGGTGTACCTTTGCCCCGCGAAGTATTGAAGCGCCGGGCATTATTACGGAATCCACCACCTCGGCCCCTTCCTCAACGGTAACGCCTGCAAAGAGCACGCTGTGCTTTACCGTGCCCAGCACCTCGCAGCCCTCGGTGATGGAGCTGCGCTCTATGCTGGCATTTTCGCCCACGCAGTGGGGGGGCATGCAGGGAGATTTGCTGTATATGCGCCAATCGGGATCGTCAAGCTGAATGGCAGGGCTGTCTGAGATAAGGTCCATGTTGGCCTCCCACAGGCTCTGCACCGTGCCCACGTCCTTCCAGTAGGAATCAAAGGCATAGGCGTACACATTCAGCCCGTCATCCAGTATGGCAGGGATAACGTTTTTGCCGAAGTCATTTGAGGAGGCGGGGTTTTCCTCATCCAGGCACAGGTATTTTCTCAGCACCGGCCAGGAGAATATGTATATACCCATTGAGGCCTTGTTGCTCTTGGGCTGCTTGGGCTTTTCTTCAAATTCTGTGATGCGCTCCTCGCTGTCGGTATTCATGATGCCGAAGCGGTGGGCCTCCTCCATGGGCACATGGCGCACGGCTATGGTAAGGTCAGCGTTTTTATCCATGTGGGCCTTGAGCATCTTGGCATAGTCCATCTTGTAGATATGATCGCCCGACAGTATGAGCACATATTCGGGGTTATATCTGTCAATGAAGGCTATGTTCTGATAGATGGCATCGGCAGTGCCGGAATACCATCTGCCCGCCTGGCTGGACTGATAGGGGGGCAGTACGAATACGCCGCCGCTGTTTCTGTCCAGATCCCACGCCTGGCCGGTGCCAATGTAGGCATTAAGCTCCAGCGGCTCATACTGGGTAAGCACGCCCACGGTGTCAATATCCGAATTGACGCAGTTTGACAGCGGAAAGTCTATTATCCTGTACTTGCCGCCAAAGGGTACCGCCGGCTTTGCCACCCGGTTTGTGAGAACGCTGAGCCTGCTGCCCTGTCCACCTGCCAGCAGCATGGCTACTACTTTTTTTCTGACCATAAGTTACCTCCCTGTCAATAAAGGCTTTTATGATGATATGTATTATATTTCCGCATACTGCGGCAAATCTTTTCAGGTAAGATGTGCTTTTTTCCGCCGGAAAACGGGGAGCGTCCCCGCTCCGGCGGCTGATTTTTTCAGGGAATGAAGTGGGTTTGTCGCTTTGAGGGGGTCAGCTCATGCTGTAAAATACCGCCTCGTATGGAAACAGCTCTATATCCACATAATAGCTGTCATCCTCGGCTTGCTCTGTGGCTATGCCCTTAATGTCCCTCATGTCCACATTGGAGAGCACCTGGTCCAGCACCGTTTCCCTGGCCATGGGAATACGATAGGGCAGATGGGCAACGGGGGTAAAGTTGAATACGCACAGCAGCTCCCTGCCCTTTTTATCCCTGCGGACAAAGGCAAGGACGCTGTGGGCAGCGTCATTCACCTGCATCCACTGGAAGCCATCCCAGCTGTCATCCTGCTGATAGAGGGCGGGGGTGCTTTTGTAGAAGCGGTTGAGCTGGGCTACGAATTCCTGCATTTCACCATGGGCCGGGTATTCCAGCAGCAGCCAGTCCAGAGACTGGCGGAAGTTCCATTCGATAAACTGGCCGAATTCATTGCCCATGAAGGTGAGCTTTTTGCCGGGGTGGGCGTATTGATACATATACAGCAGCCTGAGCTGGCGGAATTTATCCACATACTCGCCGGGCATACGGTTTATAAGGCTCCTCTTGCCATGTACCACCTCGTCATGGGAAAGGGGGAGGAGGTAATGCTCAGAGAAGGCGTAGCACATGGAGAAGGTTATCTGGTCGTGATGATATTTGCGGTATATGCTGTCTCTGGACATATAGTCCAGGGTGTCATTCATCCAGCCCATGTTCCACTTGTAATCGAAGCCCAGGCCCCCATGCTCAGGGTCTGCGGTGATGCCTGCAAAGGCAGTGCTTTCCTCTGCAAACAGCAGCCGCCCCGGAAACTCCTTATGCACTACCCTGGAAAGGGCACGGAAGAACTCTATGGCCCCCAGGTTTTCCCGGCCGCCGTAAATATTGGGCAGCCACTGGCCGGAATCCCTGCCATAGTCAAGATACAGCATGCAGCTTACCGCATCCACCCTTATGCCGTCTATGTGGAATTCCTTCATCAGGAACACGGCATTGGATATGAGGAAGCTCCTTACTTCGTTTTTTTCGTAATTGAAAAGCATTGTGCCCCACTGAGGCTGCTCCCCCCTGCGGGGATCCGGATGCTCGTAGAGGGCTGTGCCGTCAAAGCGGCGCAGGCCGTGGGCATCCCGGGTGAAATGAGCAGGCACCCAGTCCACTATCACACCAAGGCCCGCCTTATGGCAGCTGTCCACAAATTCCTTAAACTGTGTGGGCGTGCCGTAGCGGGAGGTGATGGCATAGTAGCCTGTTACCTGATAGCCCCAGCTGTCATCCAGCGGGTATTCGGATACCGGCATCAGCTCAATATGGGTGTACCCCATGGAGGATACGTATTTTACCAGCCTTTCAGCCATGGCGGGGAAATCCAGCCCCTCCACCCAGCTGCCGAGATGCACCTCGTATATGCTCATGGGGGAGGAGTGGGAGTCATTTTTGGAAAGGGTTTTAAGGTAGGCAGCATCCTGCCACCTGTAGCCATCCTCCAGGTCCCATATTTCGGAGGCGGTGTTTGGCCGCTTCTGGCTGCGGAAGGCAAAGGGATCCGCCTTGTAGAGTATATCGCCGGATTTGGTACGGATGGCAAATTTGTATATCTCCCCGGGGCTTACTATGCCTATGAAGCATTGCCATACCCCGATATCTCCGCAGGGAGTCATGGGGTCAGCTTCAATATTCCACTGGTTAAAGTTGCCTACTACGCTTACGGCTTCCGCATTGGGAGCCCATACTGCAAAGCGGTACATTTCGTAGCCCTGGTGCATCACCCTGTGGCAGCCCAGAGTAAGGTATGCGTATGAATTTGTCCCCTCTCCCCAAAGGTAGAGGTCTTCCTGACGGAGTTCGTTCTGCATTATTGAACCTTATCCTTTGATTATTATATTACTATTCCATTTTATTATATTTTACACCATAAACATATACCTGTCAAAAATCAGAAACGGCGGCGGCAGAGTAAATTTTTGCAGCATATTTCGGGAAAAACGGCCCATATAGCCTGGGTGCAGGTTATTTTTTATGGGTATATTTAAATATAGCCGCCATATACGCCAAAAAGGTATTTAAAATTCCCACCAAAGTGGTATACTATTGATGAAAGAACACCGCAAAGGAGAAAATACAATGTCCGTAACCAAGGATATGACCATCGAACAGATTCTTCAGGTAGACATCGGCATCGCCGAGATACTGACCGGCGCAGGTATGCACTGCCTGGGCTGCGTAATGGCTCACGGTGAAAACCTGGAGCAGGCCTGTGCCGTTCACGGCATAGATTCCGATGCCCTCGTTGAGGCCATCAACTCCTATCTGGCAGCCAAATAACCCCGGGAATAAGGGCAAAAGGGCGCACGTTCATGTGCGCCCTTTTTTCATGCCCCGGCTTTTTCGGGGCAGGGTCATTCATAATACTGCCTTCGGGGCTATTCCTCCTGCGGCTTTTCCGGGAAGAACCTGCGCTTAAAGTAAAAGTTTGCCCCATACAGCGCCGCAACGGGATTGTGGCCGGTCACTCTGTCCTTGGTGACGGCGGTGGTGACAAGGGCGTTGGAATATTTATAAAACAGGCTGTCGTGGCCCACGCACAGGCCAACCACCACGTTAAGGTCGGTATTGGCCTCATTGAGCAGCTTTGCCTGCAGTATGGGGTTGCACATATTTTCGCCAATGGAGTTGCACCTTTCGGGTATGCCCACGGAGGTCTTTTTCTGCACCCCCGCCTTGCAGCCCACGCCGTATACCTCAAAGCCATTGTGCCGCAGTATTGAGGCAAGGGTTCTGCTTTCGCTGATGAGGCCAACGCAGGTGGCAATGCCTATCTTTTTCATGCCCATCTTGCGGGCGTAGGCCATTATTTCCTCTATGCGGGTATACTGGCAGTAATAGTCGTGCTCTATCTCGGCGGCGGCTATCATGGAGCGGCGGTTTTCGTCCTCCTCATACAGCTCCATCGCCTGGGACAGCACCTGCTGATCCATATTGGTGGTAAGGCAGAAATCGGGATACTTTTTATCCTGCAGGTTGCAGTTTATCACTCCGCAGTCTATGCAGGACATTTTGCACTTATCCATAATTTATCACTATTCCCCCCGTTTTTTATTTGATTAAAGTATATCATTCCACAGCCCTGCTGCACAAGGCGGCGGGGAGGTATTGAGGGCTTATTTCGTTAAAAGAAGTGCGTTAAATAGAGCGGCCGGTGGCGGGCCGCAATTTCCATTGGGGATGGGCAAGGGGGGGTACGCTGTAACATTGTGGATGTTAATAAGAGAACAGGCAAAAGCGGGCCTTCTAACCGAAGGCTTTCCGTGGGCAGGTATGGGCACGGAGTAAGGGTAGCGAACCACGAGGCTCCCTTCCTCCGCGCCTAGACCTGCCTTGCGGCAGGGGGCGCTATGTACAGGCCTGCGGGCCTAGTGTGCAAAGGGAGCTGTCGGCGCAGCCGACTGAGGGATTGTCTTTGCAGCATAGAAAGATGCTGAATTTCAGATGTGTTCCCTTACAACCCCACCGGCAAATGACATACGTCATTTGCCACCTCCCCTTACACAGGGGAGGCTCGTGCTGCTTATACATCTACACATGAGACCTGTACTTCCTATCCC
>CAYMPG010000038.1:0-10827 GCA_964392455.1 uncultured Clostridium sp.
GCCGCCACCGGGCGGGAATCGGACAGGGGAATCCATCCCTTTCGGGGATGGTTCCGCATTTGCCGCACATGTCAGCAAATGCGGATTGAACTTTAAGGGGCTGAGCCCCTTAACAACCCCGCTGCGGGGGTTGGAAGCTACAGCACCACGAGGCTCCCTTCCTCCGCGCCTAGACCTGCCTGCGGCAGGGGGCGCTATGTACAGGCCTGTGGGCCTAGTGTGTAAAGGGAGCTGTCGGCGCAGCCGACTGAGGGATTGTAAAAGCTGCAACAACATATGCAGCTCCTTTAATCTATCCGTACTAACTCAGAAGTGTCATTGCGAGCCAGTCCAGAGACTGGCGTGGCAATCCGTACCCTTTCGCCCTCAGGGCGAAAGATGTCAGCAAATGCGGATTGAACTTTAAGGGGCTGAGCCCCTTAACAAACCCCCACTTGCAGGGGGGAAGTTGCAGCAATACGAGCCTCCCTTCCTCCGCGCCTAGACCTGCCTGCGGCAGGGGGCGCTATGTACAGGCCTGCGGGCCTAGTGTGTAAAGGGAGGTGGCAATGAGCGACAGCTCATTGACGGAGGGATTGTAAAGAAGCAATGAGGAATTCAGCATCTTTTTGTTTTCTCTGGAAACTGCTACAAGCATTTGGTTAGGAGGCCCGCTTTTGCCGTAGGCAAAAGCTACTTTAAAGGGTGGTGGGCTGGGTTAAGATAAACTCAGGCCAGGAGAAAAAGAGGCTTAATCCTGCCTGTGTTCTTATTAACAACTGCAAGGGGTACGGATTGCCACGCCAGCCTCTGGGCTGGCTCGCAATGACAGGGTGAAGATAGTGCAGATGGATTAAATAAGCTGTATGTGCAATTCCAGCGTTTTCAATCCCCTCCTCCGCACCTTAACCTGTCTGCGGCACACTGCATACTCCTGTCAGCCTATCTCGCCTTTGTGTGGGGGCGTGAAAGGGAAGCATTGGGGCTGCTGTACTGCCGGGCAATGATTTTTACCCTGAAATCATACCTTTTCTTTTTGCTGCCTTTTCTTGTTTCTTTTCGGTTTGAAAAGAAAAAGCAGATGTCATTCCCGTCCCCCTACAGCGGCTTCTTTTCCGCAGTGCCTGCCTTGCGGGGATAAGCAGCGGCGGTGGGGCGCAGCTTGGTAAGGGCCAGAACAGTCCTCTCTCCCCATGGTGCAGGGAAGGAGTGGAGCCGGGCCTCACAGCACAGCAGCTCTATTGCCCGTTTGCCTGTGGCCAGCTCCTCGGCGGCCTGGGGGCCCTTGTACATGAGGGACACTCCCCCCACCTTGAGGAAGGGCACGGTGTATTCGGTAAGGGCGGAAACATTGGCAACGGCCCGCGAGGTGGCCACGTCAAACTGCTCCCTGAGCTCAGGGTGCCGCCCACCGTCCTCTGCCCGGGCGTGGATGAGCACGGCGGTGATATTCAGCGCAGAGCAAAGCTCGGTAAGGAAGGTAATGCGCTTTTTCAGGGAATCGAGCAGGGTCAGCTTTATATCCGGCCGCATTATGGCAAGGGGTACCCCCGGAAACCCTGCCCCTGTGCCCACGTCTATGAGGGAGGCGTTTTGGGGGATAAGGGCTGCCGGGAGGATGCTGTCCATAAAGTGCTTTTGTGCAGCCTGCTCAGGGTCGGTTATGGCGGTAAGGTTCATGCGGGTGTTCCAATCCACCAGCATTTCGTAATACAGGCGGAATTGCTCTGCCTGCTCCGGGGTAATGCCGGGTATATTTCCCAGGCAATATGCCTTCATATCAAATTCCATGGGCTTATCTTCCCTCCAGTTGCTTCAGGTGTATGAGCAGCACCCCAATGTCTGCCGGGGATACGCCGCTTATGCGGCTGGCCTGGCCAATGTTTTCCGGACGAATGGCCGATAGCTTCTGCCGTGCCTCAAGGCGCAGCCCCTCAAGTGAGGCGTAATCCACATCCTCGGGTATGCGCCGGGCCTCCTGCTCCCGCAGGGCCTCCACCTGGCGGCGCTGCTTTTGAATGTACCCATCGTAATGGGCGGAGATCTCCACCTGCTCCCGGGCCTCATTGGATATTTCCGGCAGGGGGGCAATGGAGGCAAGGTCTGTATAGGTAATGCCCTCCCGGCGCAATAGCTCCATCAGCCGCACATGGGCGGATACGGCGGCGCTGCCCCGGCGGGAAAGCAGCTCATTGAGGGCGTCGCTTGGGGGCACGGTGGCTGAAAGTGCCTTGAAGGCCCGCTCCATATCCCCCTTCTTTTCCATGAGCCGGGCATACCGCTGCTCTGATATGAGGCCGGTGCGGCGGCCAAGCTCAGTAAGGCGCAGGTCTGCATTATCCTGCCTGAGCAGCAGCCGGTATTCTGCCCGGGAGGTCATCATGCGGTATGGCTCATTGGTGCCCTTGGTGGCAAGGTCATCCACCAGCACCCCAATGTAGGCATCTGCCCGGGAAAGGATAAGGGGCGGCTCATCTTTAAGGTAAAGGGCGCAGTTTATCCCCGCATACAGCCCCTGGGCTGCCGCCTCCTCGTAGCCCGAGCTGCCGTTTATCTGGCCGGCAAAGTACAGGCCGGGTATGGCCTTGCTGCCGAGGGCGGTGGTAAGGGTATTGGGGTCAATGCAGTCGTACTCTATGGCGTAGCCGGGGCGCATTATCTCGCAGCGCTCCAGGCCGGGTATGGTGTGGAGCATGTCCGCCTGCACGTCGTAGGGCAGGCTGGTGGAAAGGCCCTGCACATACATCTCCATGGTGGACAGGCCCTCCGGCTCTATGAAAAGCTGATGCCTGTCCTTATCGGCAAAGCGCTTTATCTTATCCTCAATGCTGGGGCAGTAGCGGGTGCCGGTGCCGGTAACAAGGCCGGAGTACATACTGCTGCGGTGAATGTTATTGAGGATTATCTCATGGGTGCGCTGATTGGTATAGGTAAGGTAGCAGGGATACTGCTGCCGCTCCCCTCCCCTATTGAGGAAGGAAAAGCGGGGGGATGGCTCGTCCCCGTACTGGGGCTCCATCCTGTCCAGCTCAAGGCTGCGGCGGTTCACCCTTGGGGGGGTGCCGGTTTTAAAGCGGCGAAGGTCAAAGCCCAGGTCTGTAAGGGAGGCAGAAAGGCTGTTTGAGCGGAGCAGGCCTGAGGGGCCGCTTTCGCTGACGCTTTCCCCTATGAGTATGCGGCTCTTAAGGTATACCCCCGCTGCAACTATCACTCCCCGGCAGCGGTATTCCATGCCGGAGAGGGCAATGCCCGATACCCTGCCCCCTTGTGTGAGTATGGCTTCACATTCTCCCATGCGAAGGTCAAGGAGGGGCTCCCGCTCCATGGCGGCCTTCATGCGCTCGTGATAGCGGCGCTTGTCCATCTGGGCCCGGAGGGAATGTACGGCAGGGCCCTTGCCGGTATTGAGCATGCGTATCTGAATGAAGGTATCATCCGCCGCAAGGCCCATCTCTCCCCCCAGCGCATCCAGCTCCCGCACAAGGTGCCCCTTGGAGGTGCCGCCGATGGCGGGATTGCAGGCCATAAGGGCCACGCTGTCCAGGTTCATGGTGAGGCAAAGGGTCTTAAGGCCCATGCGGGCGCAGGCCAGCGCCGCCTCGCACCCTGCGTGGCCGGCTCCCAGCACTGCTACGTCATATTCCCCTGCAATATATCTTGACATGGAAGTATCCTTTCTTATCGGTTCAAGCTACATTATAGCAAATATGGGGAGGATGGGAAATATCTTTTTATTTCCCCGGCAGAAGTATGCCAAATTGGAAATATATACAATAATTTGCATATTTATAATAAATTAAAGCGGCTTTCTTCTTATTATAATAAACGCCTTGTAAAAAAGCCGATTTTGTGGTAGTATTATTAAGAAGAAATATTGTAAAAAGGGGCGGTGGAGCCATATGCGGATAGACCGGCTGCGGCTGAGCCAATACCGCAATTATACCTCCCTGGATATGCGCCCCGGCCCCGGCCTCAACGCCATACTGGGGGACAATGCCCAGGGCAAAACAAACGCCGTGGAAAGCATATTCCTCTGCGCCTTCGGCCGCTCTCACCGTACTGCAAGGGACGGTGAGCTGATAATGCAGGGCTGCGCCGGCGGGTACGTTGGGGTGGATATTGCAAACAGCACCGGCACCCACCTTATAGAGCTCAAGCTCAGGGACGGGGAGCGCAAAAAGATATATATCGACAGGCAGCCCGCCGCAAAGACCGGGGAGCTGATGGGCCACCTGAATGTTGTAATGTTTGCCCCGGAGGATCTTTCCATAGTAAAAGAGGGGCCGGCAGAGCGGCGGCGGTTTATGGATATGGAAATCAGCCAGACCCATCCCGCCTACTATTACCGGCTGCAGCGGTACAATACCGCCCTCAGGCAGCGCAATGCCCTCCTTAAGGAGCAGACCCCCCCTGACGGGGAAATGCTGGAGGTCTGGGATCAGCAGCTTGCGACCCTGGGCCAGGAGATAATGATAGAGCGGTATGACTTTATCGACGGCCTTTCCACCATCGCCTACGATCTGCATAAGAGCATATCCGGCGGCAGGGAGGCCCTTGAGATAGCCTACGACCCCAGCCTTAAGGGGGATGGAGACCTTTATGCAAGGCTTCTCGATGGGCTAAAGCGCTCCGTGCAGGAGGACCTGCGCCGGGGGTATACCACCATCGGCCCACACAGGGATGATATTGCCATAGGCCTTTCCGGGGTAGACCTTCGCACCTATGGCTCACAGGGGCAGAAGCGCACCGCCGCGCTGTCACTGAAGCTGTCTGAGCTGAGCTTTCTCCGGGAAATAAAGGGAGAGCCCCCTGTGCTGATACTGGACGATGTGCTGTCCGAGCTGGATGACAGCCGCCAGCGGCTGCTGCTGGAATCCATGCAGCAGTGCCAGTGCTTCCTCACCTGCACCTCCCTTGAGGGGCTGAAGGGGCGGCTGGGCGGCATGAAGGTATTCCGCTGCCGGGATGGCGCTCTTGAGGAGGAATGATGTACGCTCACATTGGCGGCGATAAGGCAGTGGACGCCGGGGATATACTTTTCATTCTGCCTAAAAAGACCCTTCTCGCTTCCTACGATACCCGCCGCACCATGGCGGAGCTGATAGGCGGCGGCAGGGTGACGGAGCTGCCCGGCGGCAGCACGGATTGCTACGTTATCTGCACCGGGGAGGGGGCGGCGGTATATGCCTGCCCCGTGGCCTCCAGGGTGCTTGGGGAGCGGGTAAACCGCAATGAGCCCTGACAGGCTACCCCATACAAATACCTACAACACTCTACAAATAACTACCAAAAGCAGGTACATTCATGGAACAGAACAACCACGGAAATTACGAAGCAAGCGAAATACAGGTGCTTGAGGGCCTTGAGGCGGTCAAGCGCCGCCCCGGTATGTACATCGGCTCCACCGATGCACGGGGGCTGCACCATCTGGTAAAGGAGCTGGTGGATAACGCCATTGATGAGGCCATCGCCGGCTACTGCACCCATGTGGAGATAACCATTCATGAGGATAGCTCTGTAAGCGTAGCGGATAACGGCAGAGGCATACCTGTGGGTATGCATGAAAAGATGGGTAAATCCGCCCTGGAGGTGGCCCTTACCGTGCTGCACGCAGGGGGCAAATTCGGCGGCTCCGGCTACAAGGTATCAGGCGGCCTGCACGGCGTGGGTCTGAGCGTGGTAAACGCCCTGTCAGAGCGGCTCACTGCCGAGGTGCGCCGTGACGGCATAGTATACCGGCAGGAATACCGGGAGGGCGACCCCATCACCGGGGTGGAGCAGGTGGGTCATTACGATGAATCCACAGGCTCCGGCACCACCATCACCTTCCTTGCAAATGACAAAATATTCGAAACCCTCGACTATAATTTCGATACCCTCAAGAGCCGTATGCGTGAGCTGGCCTTCCTCAATAAGGGAGTACGCATCACCGTGACGGACAGGCGGGTGCAGCCTGAGCTGAGCCGCAGCTTCTGCTATGAGGGGGGCATAATCTCCTTTGTGGAGCATCTCAATAAGAGCAAGGATGTGCTCCATGAGGATGTTATCTACTTTGAGGGCAGCCGCAATCAGCCCGAAAAGCAGCAGGTGGCCACGGTGGAGGTGGCCATGCAGTACAATTCCGATTATAACGAAAGCGTATTCACCTTCGCCAACAATATCAATACTGGCGAGGGCGGCAGCCATCTTGCAGGCTTCCGCAGCGGCCTTGCCCGCAGCATAAACGACTACGCCCGCAAGTATAAAATACTTAAGGATAACGATGCAAACCTTTCCTCAGAGGATGTGCGCGAGGGCCTTACCGCCATAATCAGCGTAAAGCTGGTGGAGCCCCAGTTTGAGGGCCAGACCAAAACAAAGCTGGGCAATGCCTACATCCGCACCCTTGTGGACGGCATAGTGGGCAATGGCCTTGCCTATTACCTTGAGGAGCATCCCCAGGTTGCAAAGCAGATAATAGACAAGTGCCTTACCGCCTCCCGTGCAAGGGAGGCTGCCCGCAAGGCAAGGGAGCTTACCAGGAGAAAGACTGCGCTGGATAATACCTCCCTCCCCGGCAAGCTGGCAGACTGCAACAGCAACGATGCCTCCCTCTGCGAAATATTCATCGTTGAGGGTGATTCCGCAGGCGGCTCCGCCAAGATGGGCAGGAATCCCGAGTATCAGGCAATACTCCCCCTCAGGGGCAAAATACTCAACGTGGAAAAGACCCGCCTTGACAAGATGCTTGCAAATAACGAGATCCGTGCCATGATAACCGCCTTTGGTGCCGGCATAGATACCGAGTTTGACGAGAGCAAGCTGAGATACCACAAAATAGTCTGCATGACGGATGCCGACGTGGATGGCAGCCATATACGCATACTGCTCCTCACCTTCTTTTACAGGCATATGCGCCCCCTCATCGAAAAGGGGTATGTATACGTGGCCCAGCCTCCCCTCTACCGCATCACCAGGGGCAAAAATATATGGTATGCCTATTCCGACGAGGAGCTGGATAATACCCTCCGTGAAATAGGCCGTGAGCCCAAGCCCCTTATCAACCGCTACAAGGGCCTTGGCGAAATGAACCCGGATCAGCTCTGGGAGACCACCATGGACCCGGATAACCGCATCATGCTTCAGGTACACCTTGAGGACGCCATACGGGCGGATGAGATATTCTCCACCCTCATGGGCGACAAGGTGGAGCCCCGCAAGGAGTTTATCGAGCAGAACAGCAGGCTGGTAACGGATCTGGATGTGTAGCAGTGTCGCAGAAAAACTCTGGTTTTTCTGCGAGGGCGCACAAGGGCTTTGCCCATGTGCGATTAGAATGCTTACGGGGCTTTTACATGATTTGCCTCTCGAGCCTGCGGGCTCTCCCGGGCGGCAAATCATGCAGGGAATCAAAGCCCTGGGGCTTTGTTCCGTTTTCGCCGTACATGTCAGCAAATGCGGATTGGACTTTAAGGGGTTGAGCCCCTTAACAATTCCCGTTATAGATGTTGGAAGCCATTGCACCACGAGCCTCCCCTCCTCCGCGCCTAGACCTGCCTACGGCAGGGGGCGCTATGTACAGGCCTGTGAGCCTAGTGTGTAAGGGGAGGTGGCAAATGACGTAGGTCATTTGCCGGAGGGGTTGTAAAGAAGCGCATCTGAAGTCCAGCATCTTTCCATGCTGCAAAGACAATCCCTCAGTCGGCTGCGCCGACAGCTCCCTTTGCACAAGGGAGCCTCGTAGCTGTGGCATTCCCTCCACCCAGACCTGCCTACGGCAAGCGCCCCTGCCGTGGAATAACCACAGAAGGCCAATAGTGCTGCCTTGGGCGTGGCGACTGCACCACGAGCCTCCCCTCCTGCCGCAGGCAGCAGGAGGTGTAAATAAACGGCACATACCCCTTTGGCAGAGGAAATGCTATGCAGCGAAAGTACAATCCACGGTTGGTTCCCACAGCAATACGCCTGCGCCTGGAAATGACGAAAGAGGAGAGACATCTCTGGTATGATTTTCTGCGTACTTATCCCGTAAGATTTTCAAGGCAAAAGGTGCTTGGAAGATTTATTGTGGATTTTTACAGCGCAGAAGCAAAACTGGTAATAGAGCTGGATGGCTCCCAGCATTTTGAAAATGCGGAAAAAGACGCACAACGCACAAACTTTTTAGAGGGATATGGCTTAAAAGTCATTCACATACCCAATAATGAGGTCAACGAAAACTTTCAGGGAGTATGCAAATATATTGACCATTTGGTAAAAGAATCCCTCGGTCAGCCCTGCTGACGCCCCCACTCCCCCCACCCTAACCCTCACAAAGGAGCACCACAATGGACGAAATCACCATGAACCCCAGAATAAAGCCGCTGGATATTGAGCAGGAGATGAAGAAATCCTTCATATCCTATGCCATGGCGGTAATCATAAACAGGGCCCTGCCGGATGTGCGGGATGGCCTTAAGCCGGTGCACCGGCGCATACTTTATTCCATGGGTGAGCAGGGCTTCACCCCGGATAAGCCCTTCCACAAGTCCGCCCGTATAGTGGGCGATGTGCTTGGTAAATACCATCCCCATGGAGACAGCTCGGTTTACGATGCCATGGTGCGCCTTGCCCAGGATTTCAATACCCGCTATATGCTGGTGGAGGGCCAGGGCAATTTCGGCAGCGTGGATGGAGACTCTGCCGCCGCAATGCGCTACACTGAGGCACGCCTTTCCAAAATGAGCCTTGAAATGCTGGCGGATATTGAGAAAAACACCGTGGACTTCGGGCCGAACTTTGATGAGACCCTTACCCAGCCCCTGGTGCTGCCCTCCCGCTACCCCAATCTTCTGGTAAACGGCAGCAACGGCATCGCCGTGGGCATGGCCACAAATATCCCTCCCCATAATCTTGGGGAGACCATTGACGCATACGTTGCCCTGATAGATAATCCGGATATCTCCATCGAGGAGCTGATGGCATATCTGCCCGGGCCGGATTTCCCCACCGGCGCCATGATAATGGGCACCTCAGGCATACGCCAGGCATACCGCACCGGCCGTGGCCGGGTGGTGGTGCGGGCACGCACCGAGATAGAGCCCATGGCAAACGGCAAGAGCCGCATACTGGTCACGGAGCTGCCCTATCAGGTAAACAAGGCCCGCCTTGTGGAAAAAATTGCAGAGCTTGTGCACGAAAAGCGCATTGAGGGCATTACCGGCCTCAGGGATGAGAGCAACCGCAATGGCATGAAGGTGGTCATTGAGATAAAGAAGGACGTCAATGCAAACGTGGTGCTCAATCAGCTCTACAAGCATACCCAGCTTCAGGATACCTTTGGCGTGATAATGCTGGCCCTGGTGGACGGTGAGCCAAAGGTGCTGAATATAAAGGAAATGCTGTATCACTACCTGCGCTTCCAGGAGCAGGTGGTCACCCGCAGAACTCAGTACGATCTTGAAAAGGCCAGAGAGCGGCTGCATATATTGGAGGGCCTGCTCATTGCCCTGCTGAATATAGACGAGGTGGTGGAGATCATCAAGACCTCCAAAACCGGCGCCGAGGCAAAGACCAGGCTCAATGAGCGCTTTGGCCTTACGGAAAAGCAGAGCCAGGCCATACTGGATATGCGTCTGGGCCGCCTTACCGGCCTGGAGCAGGAAAAGATACAGGCGGAGCGGGATGGCCTTGTGGATACCGTTGCCTACTATGAGAGCATACTTGCAGACGAGGGCAAGCTCCTTGGCATAATCCGGGAGGAAATACTTGAGGTGCGCCGCAAGTATGCAGACCCACGCCGCACCGAGATAGCCCCCCTTACGGACGATATTGAGCTGGATGACGTGATACAGCCTGAGGATATGGCAGTTACCCTTACCCATTACGGCTTTGCAAAGCGCACCAGCATGGATACCTACCGTGCCCAGAACAGGGGCGGCAGGGGCGTTACCGGCCAGACCACCCGTGAGGAGGATTTCGTAGAGCATCTGTTCAGCGCAAATACCCACGATGAGATAATGTTCTTCACCAATATGGGCAGGGTATTCCGCATCAAGTGCTACATGATACCCGAGGCGGGCAGGGCCGCAAAGGGCACCGCCATAGTGAACCTGCTTGACCTTCGTGAGGGAGAAAAGGTAACCGCCATGTTCCCCGTTACGGACGAGGGCAAGTACCTTGTGCTGGCCACAAGATACGGCGTTATCAAAAAGACCCCCATGGAGGAATTTGAAAGCATCCGCAAGGGCGGCATGATAGCCCAGAATCTCAGGGATGGCGATGAGCTGATCGCAGCCATGGTAACAAACGGGCAGGATGATATTCTCATCGGCACCCGCAAGGGCAAGTGCATCCGCTTCAGCGAGGAGGATGTGCGGCCCATGGGCAGGGCGGCCACAGGCGTCCGCAGCATAATGCTGGATGAGGATGATACCGTGGTAGGCGCAGAAAAGGTCATACCCGGCGGCAGCATACTTGCCATATCAGAGCTGGGCATGGGCAAGCGCACCGTCGAGGCGGAGTACCGGCCCCAGGGCAGAGGCGGCAAGGGCATAATCGCCATGGCCATCACGGAAAAGACCGGCGACCTTGTGTGCATGAAGATGGTAACGGACGATGAGGATATAATGCTCATCTCCGCCGAGGGCACCATAATCCGCCTGCCTGCCGGGCAGATATCCGTCATTTCCAGAAACACCCAGGGCGTGCGCCTTATGCGTACCGAGGACAGGGTGGCAGGCGTGGCCGTGGTACCACACGCCGAGGATGAGGACGCCGAGGAATAACCACAATCATATGGGCGAAGGGGAAATACCTTCGCCTTTTATATGGGGTTCGCTCAAAATCGTCGCTGCGCTTTGGATTTTGAGCGAGGGTCACGGAAAAGCT
>CAYMPG010000039.1:0-10803 GCA_964392455.1 uncultured Clostridium sp.
CCAAACAAAAGGCACCCTAAAAGGGTGCTTTTTGTTTGCGATAAAAGAGGAAGGGATTCGAAGGGTGCGTGCCGTAGCGATAGCGGAGGCGGAAAACCATCCAGTGAATGGTTTTCCAGCACCCCGTGCTGGCGGGGGCACTGGCCCAGTGCCGCCGGGGAATCCCTTTCTCTCCGCCAAACAAAAGGCACCCTAAAAGGGTGCTTTTTGTTTGCGATAAAAGAGGAAGGGCTTGGAAGGGCGGGTGCCGTAGCTGACCCACGGCCGGCAAGCCCATGCAAGGTTTTAAGCGGGGGATAAAGGGGCATAGCGGCGTCATCCTCCGTTGCAATACATAGAGTATTGCTGCCGTAAGCATCAGAACAGGCCGGAAATGCGACCGGTGTCGTCCAAATCGATGCCCTCGGCGGCAGGATGGCGGGGCAAGCCGGGCATGGTGAGAATATCCCCGGTGAGGGCCACAAGGAAGCCTGCGCCGGCAGACACCCTGACCTCCCGCAGGGTAACGGTAAAGCCCTCCGGCGCACCCAGCAGGGCCGGGTCATCCGAAAGGGAATACTGGGTCTTGGCAATGCAGATGGGGAGCCGGTCAAAGCCCAGAGCCTCAAGCTGGGCTATCTGGGCCCTTGCGGCGGGGGTGATGGAAAGGCCCGCTGCGCCGTATACCCGGGTGCATATATCATGGAGCTTCTGCTCAATGGTAGCCTGAGCATCGTAGGCAAAGCGGAAGCCGTTGGGCATACTGCACAGGCGCACAGCCTCCTCTGCAAGGGCAATGCCGCCGACGCCGCCCTTTGCCCAAACCTCTGAAAGTATGGCCTCCACCCCAAGGTCATTGCAGCGCCGCTGCACCAGCTCCAGCTCCGCAGGGGTATCTGTGGGGAAGGCGTTTATGGCCACGGCACAGGGCAGACCGTATACGTTTTTTATATTGGAAACGTGCTTTAGAAGGTTTGGCAGCCCCCCCTCAAGGGCAGCAAGGTTTTCCCTGCCCAGCTCATCAAGGGGCAGCCCGCCGTGATGCTTGAGGGCGCGGACTGTGGCTACTATTATTACAGCATCCGGCCTGAGCCCTGCCTGACGGCACTTTATATCCAGAAACTTTTCTGCCCCAAGGTCTGCGCCAAAGCCCGCCTCTGTAACGGTATATTCGCCAAGGCCCATTGCCATGCGGGTGGCGATAACGCTGTTGCACCCGTGGGCGATGTTTGCAAAGGGGCCTCCGTGTATTATGACGGGGGTGCCCTCAAGGGTCTGCACAAGGTTGGGCTTGAGGGCGTCCTTGAGGAGGGCTGCCATTGCCCCCACCGCATTAAGGTCTTTTGGGGTGACGGGCCGCCCATCCCGGGTGTAGGCCACTATCATGCGGCTGAGCCGCTCCTTAAGGTCTGCTATGCCGGTGCAGAGGCACAGCACCGCCATTATCTCAGAAGCCACGGTTATATCAAAGGCATCCTCACGGGGCACGCCGTGGGCCTTTCCCCCAAGGCCATCCACAATGTACCTTAGCTGCCGGTCATTCATATCCACGCATCTGCGCCATACTATGCGCTTTACGTCGATGTCCAGAGCGTTGCCCTGATGAATATGATTATCCAGCATGGCGGCAAGGAGGTTATTTGCGGCGCTTATGGCGTGAAAATCCCCGGTAAAGTGCAGGTTTATATCCTCCATGGGCAAAACCTGAGCATAGCCCCCTCCTGCGGCTCCGCCCTTAATGCCAAATACCGGGCCAAGGGAGGGCTGACGCAGTGTGGCGATAACGCTTTTACCAAGGGCACTGAGGCCGTCTGCAAGGCCGATGGTGGTGGTGGTCTTGCCCTCGCCGGCGGGGGTGGGGTTTATGGAGGTAACAAGTATCAGCTTGCCCTTTTTTGCGGCGGGAAGGCCAAGGTCTATCTTCGCCTTGTATTTGCCGTACAGCTCAAGATGCCGGGCGGGTATGCCGGCTTTTTCGGCTATATCTGTTATGGGGAGGGGGGTACAGGCCTGGGCAATCACAAGATCTGATTTCATGTGTACTTCCTTTGTAGAGTAATACGCAGGGCATACGCACTGCCCCGCCATAAAAACAAAATACAACAACGCCGCCCGTCCGTCAATACGGGGGAGGTAAAAGGCTGCATAAATAGCTCCGTAAGGCAGCGTACAGCGCTTTTTCGGGAATAACAAAAGGCTCCGTAAGGGAGCCCTTTGAATGGTTAAGCTTTTATGTGGGTCATCAGACCTTGAAGTTTACGGAAGTGGAGCCCTGATCATCCTGGGCAAATTCATAATCCTTGCCGGGGAGTATGGCGTTGAGCAGTATGCCTACGATGGAGGCTACGGCCAGGCCGGACAGGGAAGCTGTGCCTATGGAAATGGAGCCGGCGGCAGAATTGGCAATGCCCAGAGACAGCACCATTATGAGGGCAGCGATGATAACATTGCGGGAGGAGGTGAAGTCCACCTGATTCTCAACGATGTTACGCACGCCAACGGCGGAAATCATGCCGTAAAGCACCAGGGATACGCCGCCGATGGTGGCGGTGGGCATTACGGTGATGAGGGCCGCAAACTTGGGGCTGAAGGAGAAGACTATGGCCAGCACGGCTGCAATGCGGATAACACGGGGGTCATATACCTTGGACAGGGCCAGCACACCGGTGTTTTCGCCATAGGTGGTGTTGGCGGGGGCGCCGAATATGGAAGCAAGAGAGGTGGCAAGGCCATCGCCCAGCAGGGTGCGGTGGAAGCCGGGATCCTCAACGAAGTTCTTCTCGCAGGTGGAGCTTATGGCGCAGATGTCGCCAATGTGCTCTACCATGGTGGCAAGGGACAGGGGGGCGATGGTCAGCACGGAGGTGAGCAGCAGATTGGTATCCACCTCGCCGGAGAACAGGCCAAAGAGAGTGTCCTTCATCTGGAAGGGAAGGCCAAACAGGGGGGCTTCCTTTACGGGGGTGAAGTCTACCTGACCGCATACGGCAGCCACAATGTAGGAAACCATGAAGCCCATCAGTATGGGGATTATCTTGATCATGCCCTTGCCCCAGATGTTGCAGACGATTACCACGGCAATGGCCAGAATGGCTATCCACCAGTTATCAGCACAGTTGTTGATGGCGGAGGAGGAAAGGGTGAGGCCGATGCAGATGATGATGGGGCCGGTAACGATGGGGGGGAAGAAGCGCATTACCTTCTTCATGCCAAAGAGCTTGAAGCAGGCTGCCAGTATTACATACATAAGGCCGGCGACCATAACGCCAAAGCAGGCATAGGGCAGCAGCTCAGGCTCGCCATTGGGGGCGATGGCCGCATAGCCGCCGATAAAGGCAAAGGAGGAGCCCAGGAATGCAGGCACCTTGCCCTTGGCAAGGAGATGGAACAGCAGTGTGCCTATGCCGGCAAACAGCAGCGTAGAGGAAACGCTCAGGCCGGTAAGGGCGGGCACCAGAACCGTGGCGCCAAACATGGCAAACATATGCTGGAAGCCCAGCACGAACATTCTGGGCTTGCCCAGAGTGCGGGCGTCATAAATGGCGCCGCCTACGTTGGAAGAACCGTTGGACATTGGGAAACCTCCTGTAAAAATATAATTTTATAATTTCTCCATCCCGGCTGCCCGGGACGACCCTGCAATGAATCCCGCCTACCTGCGGGCAAATCTTCATTATACTATCACGGAGTAGCACCGGGCGCAACAGATAATTTATGCTTTTTATCGCTAAATGATATGATATTTTTTACCTGGATGAAAAAATGGGGGAAAAGGCTGGGGCAGGCCTGTACATAGCGCCCCCTGCCTGCGACAAAAATTCGGATAAGAGGCCCGCCTTTGCCGTAAGGCAAAAGCTGCTTTAAAGGGTGGCGGGTGGGGTAAGATAACCTCATGCCAAGCGAACAATGACGCTTATTCCTGCCTATTCTCTTATTAACAACTGTAAGGGGTACGGTTTGCCACAGAGCCTCTGGGCTGGCTCGCAATGACAGAACTAAGTTGGTGCGGGTGGATTAAAGAAATTGTATATGTAATTCCAGCGCGCCACCTTTCAGGGTAGCTTTGGCCACAGGCAGGTTTAGGTGCGGGGGAGGGAGGCTTGTGTTTCCTATCCGCCTGCCGTGAAGGGCCGTATGTCCTATGTGACCTTGTTCCTATTCCCACCCAAAACAAAAAGCCTCATCTGTCATGAGGCCTTTTGGAAAGTGCTGTAAAGGGGCTTATTTAGTATTAACTATCACAAACCCTATTCTTTGGTACTTGTGGAAAATCCTTAGATTTTCCACATGATTTCAGGGAGCTATGTCAATGCTCCGCATTGACTAATCTATCTTTTAAAGAAAGAACACTAAACCCTCTTACTTATGCCCGTGGCGGTAGAGCTGGCGGTTGTCCAGGGCCCACTGGCGGTCGGTAAACTCGCCATCGTTTACGGCGGCAAGGGCGTCATACATTTCAAACATACGGGAATCCAGCAAGTCCACCTGGGAGACTATCTCGGCCTCGGGGAACATGGGTCCCTTGGGGGAGCCGAATTCCGGCATACCGTGATGGGAAAGGAGCATATGCTGCACCAGCTCCTTGGTGGAGGTGTCTATCATCAGCTCAGCGGCGGCCCGTTCCACCATGGCCACGCCCATGCTGATATGGCCGATGAGCTGGCCGGGGGTGCTGTAGCCTGCGGCAAGGCCAAGCTGGCCAACGGTAAGCTCAGGCACCTTTGCCACATCGTGAAGTATTATGCCGGCGGCAACCAGCTCCCGGCTGAGGGAGGGATAAAGGCCGCAGTATATATCGCACAGGCCATCGGCTGCACGGAGCATGGTATAGGTATGATACAGCAGCCCGCCACGCATTGCGTGATGGAGCTTGAGCGCAGCAGGATAGCGAAGGAGCTGTTCATGGTGCTCCCGGAGGATGTACTGGGTGAGCATACGAAGGTCGTTATCCGTGAAGCTCTCGGTGCGCTTTATAAGCTCATTGTACATGAACTCAGGCTCGAGGGGCGCACAGGGCACCAGCAGAGACATATCCGCCTCCCCCTCCCTTGCAGGGCGTATGCGGTCTATCTTGAGCTGCTCAGTGTCCTTCCAGAGGTTTATGGTGGCCCGCACCTTTACGATATTGTCCGGCTGGTATACGCCATGCTGCTCCATGCTGTAATCCCAGAGCTTGGCGGATATTTCCCCGCCTGCATCCCCCAGGACAAGGTCAAGATAATCGCTGCCCTTAACGTTGCTGCGAACGGCGGCGCTTTTTACTATGCAAAAGCCCTCCACCTGATTGGTAGCGGTGTTAATGACGTTGTTAAGTATGCTTATGCGGCCCATGGCGTTCCTCCGATGGTTTTTTGGTATTATACCATATGGCGGGGGAGTTTTGCAGCGGTAAGGCAGCATGGGAGAAAATTTCCCATGATATTTGTGAAAAATACGCAAAGGATAAGCCCTTTTCTTGACAAAGAGGTGGAGGCTTCTTATAATTATTGTACCTATGCAAGGCATTAAGGAGGATAAAAAATCATGGCAGAAGTTCGTCTTACCAGAGAGGGCGTTGAAAAATACGAACAGAGACTGGAATACCTTAAAACCACCGGCCGCACCGAGATAGCGGAACAGATTCAGATAGCCCGCTCCTTTGGCGACCTTAGCGAAAATGCCGAATATGACGCTGCAAAGCTTGAGCAGGCCCGCATGGAATACGAAATCGTGGAAATCGAAGCCATGCTCCGCAATGTGGTGATAATCGACGAGGAAACCATCAACACAGAGGTGGTAAACGTTGGCAACACCATTAAGGTGCTGAACAAGGCGCTGAATAAGGAGCTGACCTTCCAGATAGTGGGCAGCGCCGAGGCCAATCCCAGGGAAAACCGCATCTCTAATGAGTCCCCCGTGGGCGCAGGGCTGCTGGGCCATAAGCTGGGCGAGGTGGTATCCATAACTACCCCCGGCGGCGTTACCGAGATAGAAATACTTGAGATAAGCAAGTAACCATACTTTACTACTACTATATTAAAAGGATAAGAGGATATTATGGCAGAAGAAAATACCCCCGTAGTGGAGCAGGAAATCACCGAGGCAGAGCTTTCAGAGCTGCTGCAGATACGCCGGGATAAGCTCAAGGCCCTTCAGGATGCAGGCATGGATCCCTTTGAAAAGGTGCGCTATGACCAGCAGTATTACAGCACGGATATAACCGGCGACTATGATGCCTTTGAGGATAAGCAGGTAAGCATAGCGGGCCGCATGATGTCCAAGCGCATTATGGGCAAGGCCAGCTTTGCCCACATTCTGGACTATAAGGGCGATATACAGATATATGTAAAGCGGGATGACGTGGGCGAGGATTCCTACGCCCTGTTTAAGACCTATGACATAGGCGATATTATCGGCGTGGTGGGCAAGGTATTCAAGACCCGCACCGGCGAAATCAGCATACACGCAGAAAAGGTGGAGCTGCTGAGCAAGTCCCTCCGCCCCCTGCCTGAAAAGTTCCATGGCCTTAAGGATCCTGAGCTCAGGTATCGCCAGCGCTTCGTTGACCTGATAGTCAACCCCGAGGTGAGGGATACCTTCGTAAAGCGCAGCCTTATTATTTCCGAAATGCGTAAGTGGCTGAATAATAAGGGCTTTATCGAGGTGGAGACCCCTGTGCTCAATACCACTGCCTCCGGCGCTTCTGCCCGCCCCTTCATCACCCACCACAACAGCCTGGATATAGATATGTATATGCGTATCGCCACAGAGCTGCATCTTAAGATGTGCATAGTGGGCGGCCTGGAGAGGGTATACGAAATAGGCCGTATATTCCGCAACGAGGGCATGGATGCCACCCACAATCCTGAATTTACCACCATAGAGCTGTATCAGGCCTATACCGATTACAATGGCATGATGGAGCTTGCCGAGGGCGTGATAAATCACTGCTGCAAGGCGGTAAACAACGGCAACACAAAGATAACCTATCAGGGCAACGAAATAGACCTTACCGCCCCCTTCCGCAGGGTCACCATGAATGACGCCGTAAAGGAAAAGACCGGCGTGGACTTCATGGCCATAACCGATGAGCAGGCAAGGGCCGAGGCAAAGCGCCTGGGCGTGGAGGTGGAGGATAAGACCGCCACCCGCGGCAAGATACTGCCCATGATATTTGATGAATTCGTAGAGGATACCCTCATACAGCCTACCTTTGTAACAGACTACCCGGTGGAGATATCCCCCCTTGCAAAGCGCAAGCCGGATGACCCCAGGCTCACCGAGCGGTATGAGCTGTTTATTGCAGGCCATGAGTATGCAAACGCCTTCTCAGAGCTCAATGACCCCATTGACCAGCGAGGCAGGTTCGTTCAGCAGGCCATGGAGCGGGCAAAGGGCGACGATGAGGCCATGATGATAGACGAGGACTTCTGCCTTGCGCTGGAATACGGTATGCCTCCCACAGGCGGCATAGGCATAGGCGTAGACAGGCTGGTCATGCTGCTTACCGACAGCGCCACCATAAGGGACGTGCTGCTGTTCCCCACGATGAAGCCGATAGCATAAAAGCGTTTCGCTCAAAATCGTCGCTTCGCTTTGGATTTTGAGCGAGGGTCACGGAAAAGCTATGGCTTTTCCGTGAGGGCGCACAAGGGCTTTGCCCTTGTGCGATTAAATCCCTTACGGGGGCTTTTACATGATTTGCCTCTCGAGCCTGCGGGCTCTCCCGGGCGGCAAATCATGCAGGGAATCAAAGCCTTGCGGCTTTGTTCCGTTTTCGCCGTACATGCCGCCGAAAACGGATTGGACTTTAAGGGGCTGAGCCCCTTAATAACCCTCCTTTGCAGATGGAAGAAATTGCAGTACCACGAGCCTCCCTTGTGTAAAGGGAGGTGGCAAATGACGCAGGTCATTTGCCGGAGGGATTGTAAAAGCTGGAATCGCACATGCGGCTTCTTTGAGCCATCTGCACTATCTTCATACTGTCATTGCGAGCCATCCCAAAGGAAGGCGTGGCAATCCGTGCCCTTTCGCCCTCAGGGCGAAAGCAGTCAGCAAATGCGGATTGGAACTTAAGGGGCTGTGCCCCTTAACAACCCGCAGCCTAAGTGGGTATAGTGAACAATTGTCCGGAAGTGTCATTGCGAGCCACACCTAGGGCGGCGCTATTGGCCTTTTGTGGTCAACCCACGGTATGGAGCTTTTGAGGGCATGAATTACGAGCCCTCCTTCATACCTGCAACAGCACATTGCTGCACCACCGTAAAGCCGTCTCCTTTTTCCCGCAGGGAAAAAGTACATTAAAAGGGTGGTGGGTGGGTATAGATAAATATTCCGCTGTGCCCCTTAACCCTCCCGCTCTGCGGAAAACGACAAAGATATGAATTTATTATTAAAATAAGCCCCTGATACTTTGCGTCAGATAACGTGATGTGGTATCATACAGTGTAGTAAAAATAAAAGATAGGCGAATATGCCTTACAGGAGGATAAAACTTTAATGAAGAAATTCCTTGCTTTTGCAATGGCTGCTCTTACGCTGCTGGCAGCAGGCTGCGCCCAGCCTGCCGATGAGGTGATTACCATCGAGACCATCACCACTCCCGAGCCCGTTGTCACCCCCAGCGTGCCTGAAGTGACCCCCACCCCCGAGGTATTCGTATCTTCCTATACCGAGAAGATAGCTGCCCAGAAGGCCAAGAATGACGAGACTGTGGGCTGGATATCCATCCCCGGCACGGTGATAGATTTCCCCATCATGTTTGATACCAAGGGCGCCCTTGGCTACTACAAGCTCAACGACGAGGGCAAGGAGTCCGAGCTGGGTTCCGTATACTGCCACTTTAACGTGTCCTCCGCCGATTCCATGGGCGTAGGCCAGAATCTCATCATCACTGCCCACAATAACCGTGTTGCCTATTCCAAGGGCAATTATGAAAACGGTTTCTTCCATGAGCTGCATCACATCCAGTCCGTAAACACCGGCAAGACCAATTGCGGCTATGACGAAAAGGGCAGGACCTGCCCCGTTACCCTGGATGTTGCCACTCTGCCCAATTTCAGCACCCCCGAGGGACGCATTTGGGAGGTTTCTCTTGATGGCATCGATGCTCAGTGGGAAGTATGGGCTATGTACGAGGTAGGCGAGAAGGAGCCTGAATCCACCCTCTATTACAATACCTGGTGGCCCACCGATAACGACGATGCAGATTACGAATTCGAAGAGCCGGATGCGGACTTCATCCAGAAGTGGATAAACAAGCAGATTGAGCGCAGCGAGTATTCCTTTGGCACTACCCCTGCCGTTACCGATCAGTTTATGACCATCTATACCTGCGGCGATAATCACGATTCCAGCAATGCCCAGTCCCGCCTGTACTTCTTCCTCAGGCAGGTAAATCCCGCCTCCACCAAGTTCGGCGGCGGCGCTGAGGTTGCTCCTCAGGCATAGTATTCAGGTAAATTGCCTTCAGGGGGATGTGTTTTTTGCACACCCCCCTGTTTTAAAAGATGTATTCCCGGCTTCTGATGCTTTTTCAGGGGCCATGTGCAAAACGGATAGGGAGGAGAAGCTATGAAGCGCTTTTTTACGGGATTGATGGCCGCTGCGATGCTGCTTTCGCTGGGCTGCGCCGGGCCGGAGAATGAAGAAAACCCGGGCCTGATGGTGGATGTAATTGAGCCTACCACCGTGGTGGAGGTGGAAAGCACCCCCGATCCCGAGGCAACGCCCACTGCGGAGCCTGGCTATGTTTTTCCCTATGCGGACAAGATGAATGAGGCACGTCGGCAGAATAGCGACGTGCTGGGCTGGATATGCATACCCGGCACTAATATAGATTACCCCATACTGTATGGCGAGAACTGGTTTTATGCTACCCACGATATAAATATGGAAAAGAGCACCATAGGCTGCGTCTATTCCCACTTTAACATGGCCACCTACGAATCCTACGGCATCTCCCAGAATCTGGCCGTTGCCGCTGCAAATGCCCGCCTCAGCCAGACCCTGTTCCATGAGCTGCACCACGTACAGGAGGTAAACCTTGGCAAGACCCAGTGCGCCTACAGAAAGTGCGGCGCAGAGCTGGATGCCTCTGTTCTCCCTGACCTTACCACCAAAGAGGGGCGTACCTGGGATATTTCCATCTGCGGTATAGATGCCCGCTGGGAGGTATGGGCCATGTATGAGGGCGGCGCGGAGATAAAGGAGGAGATGGAGTATTACAATACCTGGTATCCTTTTGATGAAAAATATGTGCCCAAGGATGAGGAGGATATCCAGAGCTGGATAAACGATCAGCTCAAGCGCAGCCAGATGGATTTCGGCGTGGATGTGACCACCTCAGATCAGTTCCTTACCCTGTATACCGCCGGAGATAATAAGGAATCCGATGGCACCCACCTTTTCTTCTTCCTCAAGCAGGTGGAGCCGGTATCCGTCAAGTTCAGGGCGGGGCTGCTGGCCGGCATACAGAGCGAGGCATAATATATGTAGCAACCACCGGGAGACGCATAAGTGCGCCTCCCTTTTTTGTTGCGGCGGGGTGCGTGGGCAAGATGGAAGGCCATAGAGATAATCCGCCCTGCACAGAGCAAGAAATAATATACAATGTGAAAACGGGAGAAAAACGGAGAAAAACGGAGCAATATTTGAAAGTAGATAGAAATATGGAAATAATAAATGGAATGCACGTAACAAAACCGGATAAATAACGAAAATAACGGAAATGCGAATTGTGTCAAATGAGTGTTTTTGATAAAATATAACACGTTCCGAGAAAAACGGACACGCACCTTGAAAACTATATAGTGCAAAGTAAGAAAACGAAACGCGATTCTTTTG
>CAYMPG010000040.1:0-10606 GCA_964392455.1 uncultured Clostridium sp.
GCCGCATTGCTTACGCAAGGCGGCGATTAGAGGGCTGCGGGCCTAGTGTGTAAAGGGAGGTGGCAATGAGCGATAGCTCATTGCCGGAGGGATTGTAAAAGCCGGAATCGCACATACGGCTTCTTTAATCCATCTGCACTATCTTCATGCTGTCATTGCGAGCCATCCCAAAGGATGGCGTGGCAATCCGTACCCTTTCGCCCCTAGGGCGAAAGCCGTCAGCAAATATGGGCTGTTAAAGGGGCTGCGCCCCTTAACAACCCACAGTCTAAGTTAGTGCAGTGAACAATTGCCTAGACCTGCCTTGCCGCCAACATTTGGATAGGACGCCCGCTTTTGCCGTAAGGCAAAAGCTACATTAAAGGGGTGGAGGGCGGAATTAGATAAATAAGCAAACACCTTAACATCCCCCTTTGCACAAACACCATCATTACACATTCCCCTAAATCCAGGCATTACCTCACCATATACACCATCACAGCAAATCTTAAGGATTGGAAGTGCTCATTTTTATGCAAGCCACACAAAAGAAAATAAGAGGCTGGGGCGAGCTGGCATTCGTGCTGGGCACGGTGCTGCTGGCCATAGGCGTGGCGCTGATGGAAAAGGGGGGCTTTGGTATGTCCATGGTCACCTCCATGTCCTACATAATCTCCCTGGCCATTGACTGGCTCAGCTTTGGCACGGCGGATTACCTCCTTCAGGGCCTGCTGCTTGCCGCCTATTACATAATGGTAAGGCGATTTCGGGCAGTGCATCTGCTGTCCTTCCTGTCCGCCTTTCTGTTTGGCATTACGCTGGATGGCATAATGTGGCTGCTGAGGGCCGTGGAGCTTACGGCGCTGTGGCAGCGGATAGCCTTTTTCCTTGTGGGCATGGCCACAAACGCCCTGGGCGTGGCGGTGTTTTTCAAAACGTATCTTCCATTGCAGGTGTATGAGCTGTTTGTTGAAGGGCTGCGGGAAAGGCTGCACATCCCCCTGAACCGGGCAAAGACCTGCTTTGACATTGGCTGCTGCATTACGGCAGCGGCGTTATCGCTGCTGTTTTTCGGGGAGCTTCGTGCCCTGGGCATAGGCACGGTAATGTGCGCCCTGTGCAACGGCACCCTCATCGGCATCTACCACCGCATTATGGACAAATACATTGATTTTTCCCCCGCCCTGCCCGGCCTGTACCGGCTATTCCAGAGCTGGAAAAACGGCCCGGAGATTGGGGAGGAGGGGTAGAGCGAAGGAATACTCTCCTTCCCTTTAGCAAAAATCTGAAGGGCAGGGGCCATTCCTCTGCAATACCTCATAAAATGGCATACAAAAAGAGGCTTCCGAGGAAGCCTCTTTTATTTGTGCTATGTGTTGCTTTAGACCTTTGCCTGATACTCGAAGGGCAGGGGAACGATCTTGCCCACGGAGTCGATCTCGATAAGCTGCTGGAGAGTAGCCTTTACGATGGCGGTCTGCTGCTCTACATTGTTAGGAGCACCGGCGTTTGCGCCCATGGGAACCAGGGGAGCAACGGCACGGGGGGTACCGGTCTGCTTAACAACGGGGGGCAGTGCTGCGATGATGATAGTGGGGATGCCTGCGGATTCGATTGCTCTCTGCACCAGAACTGCAGAGCGGTGGCAGGTGCCTCACCCAGCGGTCATAAGTACAGCGTCAACGCCTTCATCCTTGAGGCACTGGGCGATAGCGGGACCAGTCTCATGGGTGAACTTCTCGATGTTGCCGCCGCCGCCCATGAAGCCTACATGAACGGGAGCCACGGCCTTAATGAAGCCTTCCTTGGCCAGCTCATGGAGACGATCGATGGGGAACATGCAGTTGATGTCCTTGTTAACGTCGCTGTTGTCGTAACCGCCGTGGGAAACCATCAGCTCGTTGGAGGGCATGGTATCAAGCACCTTTCTCCAGGTGAAGTCGCCTGCCAGGTTGAAGCGCTTGTCGTCTTTATGATGTACACCAGCTGCGGTAGCCAGGGCTACGGTCATCTCACTCAGAGGCTTGGTGACGGGAGTCCATACCGGCGGAGGCGTAATGGGAACGAAGATTTCGGACTGAAGTCCCTTAACAACTGTTAAGTTCATATTTTCCTCCTATATAAAGTCAATTTTAGTTTTGTTTGTTGGCCTGCATCTCTGCCTGCCGTCTAAGGTAAGTATCAAGATTGCTTACGTATTTTTCATTTGGCTCCGGCCTGAGCTGCCTTGGCATACTCATCCTCCAGCCAACGGGCTGACCATCCTTTATCTCATAATCGCACAGGAACATCCGCATTGGAAACCGGAATGCACCCTGGCAGTTTGTAAGCTCCAGGCCTGTGCCGCCATCCAGTATATCGTTTACCCTGCCCTCCATTACGAAGAGCTCATCCTCAGCGGGTGCGGTGACAGGAGGGTAAGTTACAGGGGCGGGGCCGGGGGCAAGCTGCTCCGGGAAGCTCATTGTCCAGCCGAATTCCTGGCCGACTATCAGTGGGTGGGGGTGAAGGAGCAGAGCCTCAGGTATCTTCAGCCAGCCAAGCCGGCCTTTAAGATCCATTGCGGCAAAGCCGTCTTTAAGCTCTACCAGCACGCCCTCCATGTAGATGGTTTTATCGCCGAATTTAAGCATATCTTTAGTTGTACTTTTCCTTACGCTTCTGGCTCATGGGCAGGGACTGCTCATTCTTTACCAGCTCGATCTTGTTGCCGGTGGCGTTCTCGATAAGCTCGATGTTGGTGGACTTAACGTTGGGGTTCCACTTCTTCTCAGGAGCCTTTACAGCCTCGCCGGCCATCTGAGCCTTCAGCATGCTCAGAGCACGAACGGCATCCTCATGGCAGAGGGTGTTGCAGCCAAGAACCTCGTTCTCGATACCGGCCTCGGACTTGTTGTTGTCAACCATGTGGGTCATGTACTTGTTACCAACAACCAGAGCGCCCTGTACAGCGCAGAAGGACATACCAACTACGGGGATGCCGCGCATACCGATCTGCTCAAGGTGGGAAGCAAAGTCAACGTGGTTGTTACCAAAGCCTTCGGTGGTTACGAATGCACCGTCAACGTCCATAGACTCTACGGTCTGGCCTACACGACGGGATACGTAGAACTTTTCGCCGTTGATCTGGGGGGAACCTACGAATACAACGCCGCACAGGTCAATCTCAGGATCGGCCAGGCACTCGAGTACCAGGGGCTCACGCCAGTAATGACGGGACATTTCCTTGGAAGCGGGTCCTATGCAGGTGAGGGCGTGGATAGCGCCATCCAGAACTTCCAGAGGATTGCATACTACAGGAACGTTACCCAGGTCTACGTTAGGCTTGCCGCCCAGCATACCAACGGGCTCCATGGGGAGGAGCAGGTTATCATGCATAGCGCCCTGGCCCATGATTTCCTTAACGATAACGACCTTCTTCTTATGGGGATGACGCTTCTGCTCGAATACCTCGGTATCTACGCAGAGGCTCTCGTCCAGCTTCTTCAGAGCTACGCGGATCTCCTGAGTGATGATGTCGGTAGCATGGTGTGCAGCCAGAGGGCCAGGACGGGTCATGTTGGTCTTAGCCTTGATGGTCATCTGAGTCTTGATGAAGATCTCACCCTTCTCAGGACAACCGGGACGGCCCCACATGATGTTCTCCTCAAGGATACCCTCGGAGGAGCCGAACTCACCAATCTGTACGCCGTCGTCATCGGTACCGGTCAGTACCATTACAACGCCGTCAAGTACACGGGTAACGCCAACGCCCAGGTCGCTGTCGCCTTCCTTGGTGGCGATGGGCTGTACGTCCATGATGGTCTCGGAATAGGTGTTGTACTCAGCGGGAGTGATGATCTCGATCTTGAGGTCATGTACCAGCTCCTGAGAGTCTATGCACTCCTGCTCGATGCCTTCGCGGATGTAAAGCACGGTGCCTTCGATCTTGGTCTCGGGGCCACGCTTTACTTCGGTGATCTTGAAGTGCTTACGGGTAAGGGAGCGGATGAGCTTTTCATCGCCTTCGGCTTCTTCAGCAGCGGCAGCGCCTGCTACTACAGCGGGAACTACTGCACCGGCAGTGCCGGCAGTGCCTGCGAATGCGCCTACGGGGATCTCCAGGTCAATGCCCTTGCCCTCGTCAATGTGAATCTTGAGGCTGCCAGCGGGGGCTGCTGCTACGGGAGCGGCGGCTACGGCGGCGGGAGCGGCCTCAACGGCGGCGGGAGCGGCTTCCTCGGCTACGGCCTTTACGCCGTCCAGCAGGTCGGCAGTAAGGGGAGTGAGGGAGTCGGCAGTCTTGGTAAGAGTTGCGCCCAGGGCCTGACCGATAGTTACAGCGCCATCGAGATTGAGCAGGCCGGACTCTACCAGGTCATCAAAGATGGCAGGGTCTTCCAGATTGTGCTCGGACAGCACAACGCCAGCTTCAGCTCTGCAGCACAGTACCGCCGGGTCATTTTTGTGAGCCTGAGCATATTCGGCTGAAATAGACATAGTGTTCCTCCTATATGAATTATATTTGGCACTTAAGTTATTGGCTCAACTTAAGTTAAACCACGAATCATTGGTGCCCGGGCCTCCGGGCGGGGGAATTAAAACTCGCTCAGATCCTGCTCCACAGTCTTGGAAACAGTCAGATGGCGATAGAGGGAGTGGCCGATGGTACGCATCACATGGTCAGTCTGATGGAACAGCTTCAGGCCCATCTTGAGGGTACCGCAGGTGGTCACGGTATTGGAGCAGTCGGAGCAGTTGCCGATGATAAGGTACTCGGCGCCTGCGCGCTTCATTTCCATTACCTTGGCAATCTGGCCGGGGCAGTTGCCGGGGTTCTCGCACTTGAGGGGTCCGCCGGGCTTTGCAGATACGGCCTGCTTGCACTGGGTCACGGATACTACCTGGCCGTTCATCTTGGCGCAGATGTCACGCATACGATCTTCGTTGCCGCCGCAGGCACATACCAGCAGGCCAACCTTTGCGCCCTTCAGATCGGGGAAGGGGATGGTGACGATGATGCCGCCGGTGGTCTTGGTGGTGGGGGCAGTGAGCTCGGTGGCCTTGCCGGTGAAGGGGCCGCCCATGATGATCTCGCCGTATTCGCCGTCGATGCCGCCGGCCATCTCGATAAGATCCTCTACGGAAATGCCAACGGGCATATCCTCGAATACACGGGCCTCAGTGCCGCCGTTGAGCTTGCCCAGCACGGAGATGTTCTTATAGATACAGGGCTTCTGATCCTCTATGGCCTCGGCAACGCGGAGAACGGTCTCGGCGTTGATAACGTTGGCCTTTGCGGCGGAGGGGAGCTGAGTGGGGTCAAGGAGTATATCCAGGCACTCACGCACTACCGCGCGCTCTTCGCCCATGGGGTATATGTCGGGAAGGAGATGGATACTGATGTTGGGCTTATCCTTTATGGCAGCCTTTACTGCGCTGATAGCCTTTGCATTCTTCTTCTTGATGGCAAAGATGCCCTTGGCAGCGTTGGAGATCTCCATGCAGTATTCTACACCGCGGACGGTCTTCTCGGCCTGCTCCTCAAGCTGCTTGATGTTGTGCTTGAGGCCGGGCTCGCACTCTGCTGCGTTTACCAGTATGTAGCCGCCCTCAAGGTTGGCGCCCAGCTTTACGCCGGTGGGGAAGCCTGCGCCGCCCATGCCGACTATACCGGCTTCTTTTACCATATCCAGCTTGTTATCGGATTTTTTAATGGGGATGTACTTGTCCGGCTGCTCTGCGTCGGGCTTGATGATGATTGCATCCTCGGTAACTTCTTCAACTACGCCGTATACGGAGGAGAAGATGTTGGCGCCAAGGCCGGTGGGCGTGGCAATAAGGGTGCCCTTTTCCACCTTGTCGCCAGGCTTTACTATAGCCGCACAGGGTGCGCCTACATGCTGCCTGAGCAGAAGTTTAATGTTCCTCATGATACCCATCCTTTACTTAATAAAAATTATAGAGTGTTGCGATAGGTGACCCCCGCCTCATAAATCTTGCCTATATATGAGGGCGCACCTCCACGTATTTGATATTATACTACCAATCTATATAAAAGTCCATGCCTCAGTGTAAAAAAAGCCATATATCATTTATACTTTTTCCGCCTCACCCGGGCATACCACCGCACCTTGTATAAAACAAATGTCCATCCCCAAGATGTAGTTTTTGCTCAGGGGGTCGCCCGGCCGGATATGCTTCATTTTCGCCTCGCACCCCCTCAGGACACAAAGAGCGAACCGTGCTGCCGGCTCGCTCTTTTATTACTGGCGGGAGTATGTGGGAATCGAACCCACCCAGGACGCTACTAACGCCCAACGACTGGTTTTGAAGACCAGGGGGCACACCAGTACCCATCTACCCCCATAGCGGGGAAAAAATCGCCGGCCTGCCCCATCAAAATGTGCAGACCTCTTATTAAAATACCATATACCTGTCCCTTTATCAATAGCAAAATTTTATTCATCATAATGCGGCCTTGCAGCTGCATATTGACTTTTTTTTGCCGATGTAGCATAATAGATAGCAGAGATTATCCCACAGGGCAGTCTGCCCTGGTTCAATAACTTTTTTCTTTCCCGCTGTTAAAGTTTATCCTTTTTTGGCGATATCGATAAGATGCGCCACAAATAATAATAAGAACAGGAGAGCAGGTCATGAATTTTAATCCTACCATCAATTATGACAGGTTCGAAGCCAAGCTCAAGGCTGTTGACGCCCATACTTGCGGTGAGTTCTGCCGTGTAGTATACGATGGCTTCCCCGTACCCGAGGGCAACACCCCCATCGAGCGCAAGCACTGGATGGAAAAGCATTACGATCACTATCGTAAGGCCCTGATGCTGGAGCCCCGTGGTCACCACGATATGTTCGGCGCATTCATCTGCGAGCCTATCGATCCTCAGGCCGACTTCGCCGTATACTTCATCGATACCGGCGGATGGCTCAATATGTGCGGCCACTGCACCATCGGTGCTGTTACCGTAGCAGTTGAAACCGGTATGGTAAAGGCTGTAGAGCCCTACACCGAGGTAGTTATGGAAGCTCCTGCCGGCATCATCCGCACCCGTGCAGAAGTTAAGGACGGCAAGGTTCTCAACGTAACCCTGACCAACGTTCCTTCCTTCCTCTACAAGCCCAATCAGAAGGTAGTTGTAGATGGCAAGGAGATCACCTTTGATATTTCCTTCGGCGGCAGCTTCTTCGCTCTGGTAGATACCGATAAGCTGGGCCTGGTGGATGAGATCAACGCCAAGACCGTTCCCTATCTCTCCGAGCTGGGCATGAAGATGATGGAGATCATCAACCGTGACATCGAGATTCAGCATCCTGAGCTGGACATCACCTCTGTTGACCTGGTTGAGTTCTATGGCCACAACGTAAGCCCCGATGCCAACAAGCGCAATGTTGTTATCTTCGGCGAGTGCCAGGCTGACCGTTCTCCCTGCGGCACCGGTACCAGCGCAAAGCTGGGCACCCTGTATGCTCACGGCGAGATCGGCGTAGGCGAGAAGTTCGTTTACGAATCCTTCATGGGCACCAAGTTCGTTGGCGTCATCAAGGAGGTCATCGAGGATTATCATGGATACACCGCAGTTGTTCCCATGATCACCGGCTCCTGCTGCATCACCGGCGAAGCAACCTACCTGATCGATCCCATGGATTCCCTCAAGTACGGCTTCATCGTAGGCTAAACCTTATCCCCTTACATACACATAAAAAAGACGGCTTCGGCCGTCTTTTTTCAGTCACAGAAAACCCTTTGCTGTGAAGGCGCACAAATGCTTATGGCATTTGTGCGATTAAAGCCCTTACGGGGGTGTTTACATGATTTGCCTCTCGAGCCTGCGGGCTCTCCCGGGCGGCAAATCATGCAGGGAATCAAAGCCTTACGGCTTTGTTCCGTTTTCGCCGTACATGCCGCCTCGTCGTCGCGGACTGCGCTCCGTTCGCAGCCATATCCTATGGATATGACTTCTCACACGCTCCGTCGCTCCTCCTCCTTCGCTCAAAATCGTCGCTGCGCTTTGGATTTTGAGCGATTATCCTCTTCGGGGGGATTCAGGCAGAAGAACCCATCCCTTTCAGGGTTGGGTCCGCATTTGCCGCACATGTCAGCAAATGCGGATTGGACTTTAAGGGGCTGTGCCCCTTAACAACCCGCAGCCTAAGTCAGTGCAGTGAACATTGGGCGGGAGGTGTCATTGCGAGCCATCCCAAAGGATGGCGTGGCAATCCGTACTCCTTGCGGTTTGCAGTTGGTAATAAGAGAACAAGCAGAGATAAGCCACTCTTTTTTCTTGGTATGGGATTATCTTAGCCCTCCCCACCACCCTTCAGGGTAGCCTTTGCCTTACGGCAAAAGCGGGCCCTCTAACGGTCACTGTTTCCCGCTCTCTAACGCAAAAAGCCCCATCCGTCATGGTGCTTTTTGAAATTGCGCTGTAAAGCAGCTTATATTATCTGAATTCTTACAGCCCAAACAGCCGCACCGCATTATCCCAGGCGGCCTGCTCCATCTCCCGGGGGGATACCCCCTTGATGGCGGCAAGGCGGGCGCAGACCAGCTCCGTCATGGGGGGCTGGCAGCGGGTGCCACGGTATGGCTCGGGGGCCATGTAGGGGCAGTCGGTTTCAAGGAGCAGCCTGTCCAGCGGCACGACCGCTGCGGCGGCAGGGCCCTTTTTGTTGTTTTTAAAGGTGAGGGAGCCGCCAAAGGCCACATACAGCCCCATGTCCACACACCGCTCCGCAATCTCCGCAGAGCCGGAAAAGCAATGCATCACGCCCCGGAGGCCGGGATAGCCGGCCAGTATGTCCATTGCATCCCCGTAGCCATCCCTTATATGCATGGATACGGGCAATGACAGCTCCATGGCCATATCAAGCTGACGGCGGAAAAGCTGCTGCTGGTGGGCCCTGTCGTATGGCTCCCAGTGATAATCCAGCCCTATTTCCCCAAGGGCAACGCACCGGGGATGGGCAAGGTATTTTTTCAGAAAGGCTATATCCTTATCCACCCAGAGCGAAGCAAACTCCGGATGTATGCCAAAGGCGAGGTAAAGGCTGTCATGCCTCTGTGCAAGGGCCACTGCTCCATCAAAGCCCGCCGGGTCGCAGGCTATCTCTATCACACGGGCCACGCCCCTGCCTGCAAAGCTCTCAATGAGCTCATCCCTGTCATCATCAAAGGCGGAATCGCACAGGTGGGCGTGGGTATCTATCAGCATATCAGAACTCCTTCTTAAGGCTCCGCATAAACAGGCCGCTCAGCTCATCCCGGGGGGAGGTGCCTGCATATATCACATTGTGCACGGCGGTACATATGGGCATATCCACGCCGTACCTTTCCTTGAGCAGCATAAGGGCTTCCACTGTGTAGCAGCCCTCCGCCAGCTCCTCGTAGGGCTTGCCGGATACCAGGGCTTCACCATAGGCCCTGTTATGGCTGAACTGGGAAAACACCGTAGCCTGATAATCCCCGAGATGGCACAGGCCGTAGGCTGATTGCTCATTGCCGCCCATTGCGGCTATCAGCCGGCCCACCTCCCGGGTGCCCCTTGCCATAAGGGCGCCTTTGAGATTGGTAAGGCCAAGGCCATCCAGCATACCTGCCGCCACGCCTATCACGTTTTTTGCGGCGGCGCCCACCTCATTGCCTATCAGGTCATAGCCATAATAAAAGCGGATAAGGGGGGAACTGAAGGCAGCTATCAGCCGCTCCCGAACGGCCTCGCTGGTGCCGTCTATGACCATGCAGTTGGGTATGCCGGCGGTAAACTCCTGCACATGGCCGGGGCCTATCCACACCGCCACCTGGTTATCCGGCAGGTATTCAAGGGCGATTTCCGAAAGGCGCTTGCCGGTGCCGGTCTCTATGCCCTTCATGCACAGCACCAGGTCTCCCTTAAAGCCCGCCCTGCCAAGCTCCGCCGCCACATCCCTGAATGACTGGGCGGATACGGATACCACCACGGTATCCGCCATGGCGGCATCGGGTATGCTGTAGCTCAGGGCAATCGAGCTATCCAGCGTTACAAGGCCATTGGTGCGGGTGCTTTCAAAGGCAGCCATGTGCCTTGAGCCGCTGCGGCCATGGAGGGTGACCTGATGGCCGATGCTGTTAAGATACCAGGCGATAAAGCTGCCCCATCGGCCGCTGCCTATCACGGATATTTTCATGGCTGTGCTCCTTGCTGAGAAAATGTGTAAGGAAGCGGACTGGCCAGCCTGTCGGGGCGCAGTCGCTTCCGGGGTATATAGATGTATCAAATAAGCTGTGGGTGTGGCTCGCCGCCAGGGGGCGCTATGGTGCAGCAACCCGTACCATTGTAGTTGTTGTTAATAAGGGGACAAGAGGGGATGAGCATCTTTATCCGCCTGGCAACGTATTATCTATACCCACCCGCCACCCTTTTAATGTACTTTTTCCCTGCGGGAAAAAGGGGACGGCTTGACGATGGCTGACGGTAAGGCAGGGGGCGCTATGTACAGGCCTGCGGCCTAGTGTGTAAAGGGAGCTGTCGGCGCAGCCAACTGAGGGATTGTCTTTGCAGCATGAAAGGATGCTGAATTTCAGAGTGCTTCTTTACAACCCCTCCGGCAAATGACCTGCGTCATTTGCCACCTCCCCTTACACAGGGGA
>CAYMPG010000041.1:0-10049 GCA_964392455.1 uncultured Clostridium sp.
AAATACAAGTGATGCGGATTGCCCCAAAGGGTCTCTCTTGCCCCGGGCTGATACTGGGAACAGCTTAGCCATGCCGTGGGATGGTTTACAGTGGCGGAGATAAGGCCGGCAAATATAAAAGGCAGAAGCCGTGGGGCTTCTGCCTTTTTCTCATGATTGGCCACCTGGGGAAAGATGGCAAGTCCGGTTGTGCTTGATTAAGCAGCCTTCTCGGCCTTGAGGGCCTTTGCACGAGCGCTGAGCAGGCTGTAAGCAACGTACAGCAGAACTACGCAGATGATGTAGTTGAGGATCATTGCGGGGATAGAGGTAACTACCTTCCATGCAAGGAATACGCCAACGCAGCCGCCGATGAAGTTGCCCAGGGTGGCAACGGCGTCATAACGACCCTTCTTGATGAATACCAGAGAGTTGGCAGGCATCAGCAGAGCGCAGGAGCCCATGAATACGGGGAAGCAAGCGCCGGAGGAGCAGCCAAGCAGCAGGCAGGTTGCCATGCAGGGAGCATACAGGCCGAAGCCGATGTCCATCAGAGCGCCCCAAACAACATTCAGGATAACTGCTACCCAGAACTGCCACTGACCTACGGTGAAGCCGGCAGCCTCGCCCATTGCGCCGAAGGGCCCGATGCTGGAGGTACGCATGAATACGATAACGGAGGTAGCCAGCATTGCAATGCCAAGGCCAAGACGAATCTTGTTAACATCCCACTTGGTGATGATCTCAGCGAATGCATAAGCGCCGATCATGGCGGCTACGCACATTGCTACCAGGAATACGGGATCGCAATCCACGCTGCTGGTGAAGATAAGAGCCTCGAAAATAACGGGGAAGGTATCACCAACGTTCAGGGTGCCGGGGATGTTGATGTCATCAACATTCTTGAAAACCCTGTAAAGGAAGGTGTAAGGAGAGAAGGAGCCTACGCCCAAGGTGTCCAGGAAGTTCCACAGGGCGCCAACAAACATGCCCTCTGCCCACTTCTTGCCGCCGGCTTCCTTGAGCTCGCCCTTGTGATTCTTGTTAATGTCTACAACCAGCAGGCCAGCGATGCCAACAAAACACACAGCCAGTACGATTTGAAGAGCCAGTACCATTAAAAAATTCCTCCAACTATAAATTTGTTGAGTCCTAAAAAAGTTCGATGTGAAATATTAAGTTTTTCCCCTAAACTTTATTTTCCTTTTTCGAACTGATTTACGACTAAATTTTAACGAAATCTTGTCCCCCCGTCAAACTTTTCACCTATCCGCCTAAAGAAATCAATGACAGGATTTTCGTCATGCGAGGAAGATTTTAACATCGATTTTGATAATTTCAGCACAATGCAAGTTCATTTTTTATCAAAAAGCCTTTTTTGGTGGATTTTTACGGCACTGCCTTGCCTATTTACAAATACCGTCGATTTCATATAGAATTCTAATAATAGGTACAGGTAGCAGGTCATGATAAGGGGGCAGGGGAATGGATACCAGTTACCATCAGCAGCTTCTGGAATATACCGGGAAGTGCATACGCTTTTACCGCAAGCTGAATAAGCTCTCTCAGGAGGAGCTTGCGGCTGCCATACACAAGAGCGAATCCACCCTGTCAAAATACGAGCGGGGTGCGATAGCCATTGATATAGCCACCCTCTATGATATTGCCCGGGTGCTTAAGGTGAGCGTTTCCGAGCTGATGGATTTTGCTCCCAAGCCAATAGAGGAAAAGAAGGCGGAATACGCTTCACTATTTAATAGAAGCGAGACCCTCTACATCTATTATTACAGCGGCAAGAAAAAGCAATTTGAATACGGCATAATCTGCCTGGATTATTCGCGGGCGTCAGGCCCCAGCGTGCCCTGCAAGGGATATCTGGATATACCTATCTCCGGCAACCTGGAGGATTGCACCTATTACTGCATCGGCACCATGGACTGCTACGATATGGTTACCTATATAAATATGCAGAATACCACCATGGCCATGGACAATATGCATCTTTACATAATGAACCCATATATGAGAAATGCCAGGGTTTGGGGTGTATTCACGGGAATAGCCTATGATATCTCCTCGCTGTTTTTGTACAAAACGCTTATTGCGCCTGGGCCGGTGGCCATAGGGAGCCTTAAGCCTGAGGACTTTATACTGAATTCTGAGGATATAAAGGCACTGAAGTCAAGGCAGAGGATGGAATTCCCCCAACTGGGATAAGATAGGCTCATGATTTTACAGGGCATAAGGAGGCCCTTAAAGCGGCGCTATGGAAAAGGAAAACAAAACCGCCACCTTTCGCATGCGGATGGATCCACAGATGAAGGAGCAGGCAGAGCAGCTCTTTGAAAGCTGCGGCATGACCCTTACGGATGCGGTGAACATTTTTCTGAGACAATCCATCAATACGGGAGGGCTTCCCTTTAAGGTAACAGGAGGACACAATGGAACGGGCCGCACGTAATCAGAAAACCGCCTGGCTGGAAATGCGCCTTGAGCCGGAGGTAAAAAAGCGGGCAGAACAGCTTTTTTACAATTGCGGCATAACCATGAGCGGAGCTATAAGCCTTTTCCTCAAGCAGTCCTTAAACGCAAACGGCCTGCCCTTTACAATAAGCGAAAAGGCCCCCAAGGACAGCCCGGACGAAACAGCGCAGCAAAGCAACATAATATAATAGGAAATAAACACATACAAGGGAGAGGAAATACCTCTCCCTTTTCCTGTGGATAAAATAAAGATGCGAATTTTTCATGATTTGCATCAAAAAGTGTATTGAGCAAATTTTGTCATTTACCCTTGCCTTAATCTGTATAGTGTTTTACAATGGTTAAATAAAAGACACATTTGCGGCAAACATTTTTTTTACATTTGCATTTGCTTATCTGAGTTTTTGCTGAGCTTGCCGGTTTTTACGTGTTTACATCAAATTTTAAAGTTTTTTGGTTCAGGATGGCCTGTGCCTAACTTTGTTATACGTCATGCGCTGGCGGCATGGCGTGGATAAGTTTATTATAATATTATGGTATTATTGGAGGTATTTTTATGGAAAACAAGCAACAGTGGGGCAGCCGCTTCGGCTATCTGATGGTAGCCGCAGGCGCGTCCATCGGCCTGGGAAACATATGGAAATTCCCTTACCTTGCCTATCGTGGCGGCGGCGGTATATTCCTGGTGGTATATCTGCTGGTGGTGCTGGCCCTTGCAAGGCCCATGGTGGAAATGGAAACTGCCATCGGCCGCTATAGCGGGCTGGATACCGTAACTGCCTTTGAGCGCATCAACCCCAAGTGGGGCTGGATCGGCTGGATCGGCAATCTCTGCACCATAATGATCAACTTCTACTATGTGGTGGTTGGCGGCTGGGTGCTCAGGTATCTGGTGCAGTTTATATTTGTGGGGGACTTTGGCGGAGACCCCAGCGCATTCTTCCAGGCCTTTACCACTGACCCGGTGCAGCCCATTATCTGGTCCATGATACTGCTGGTATTCGTATCCGTGATGCTGCTCTTTGGCATAACCAATGCGGTAGAGAAGCTGTCCAAGTACATGATGCCTGCCCTCATCCTGATGCTGGTGATTTGCGGCGTATACGCCTGCGTAATATCAGACGGCGCAACCGAGGGCCTCAAGTATTATCTGCTGCCCAATTTTGAAAACTTCACCGTAAAGGTATTTGCAGATGCCGTTACACAGGTGCTGTTCTCAGTGGGCATTGGCTGGAGCCTGTTTATTACCCTGGGCGCCAACATTCCCAAGAAAAACAACCTTCGCAGCGATGCTCTCTTTGTGAGCTGCGCTGATACCTTTGCAGCAGTGCTTGCAGGCTTCGTCATCATCCCCTCCGCCTTTGGCGCAGGCATTGACGTGCAGAAGGGCCCCGCACTGGTATTTGAGGTAATGTCCGGCATATTCATCAATCTGCCCGGCGGCCGCATAATCGGCAGCTTCTTCTTCCTGGCGCTGATGTTTGCAGTGGTATCCTCCCTGTTCAGCTTCTTTGAGACCAATATCCGCACTGCGGAAGTAAAGCTCAAGATGGGCCGCAAGAAGGCTACCCTCATAATCGCCATCATCATCGGCATAGCCAATATACTGGTATCTCTGGGCTTTGGCCCCATGAAGAGCTTTAAGCTCCCCTGGCCCTACTTTGGCAGCGTTGAGTTCTATGGCCTGTATGACTGGCTGGATTGCTTCAGCGGCTATGTGCTCATGCCTCTCGGCTGCATACTGGTGTGCCTGTTTGTATCCAAGGTATGGGGCTGGAAGGGCTACGAGGCCGAGCTTACCCACGATGGCCGTGACGGTAAGTTAAACATCTGGAATAAGATAAGCGCCTACGTTATCATCCCCGTATTCATGGTGATCGTAATACTTAACGTATTCGGCTTTATAAAGTAACCGCTGTATATCCCTATATCCCGCATACTATATCCCTATAAAACAGAGGCCGCTCCGGAATCAGCCGGGGCGGCCTTTTCATATGAAGCGGGGCGGAAGAAAAAGCCATAAGCCCCGGAAAAAGTACAAATTAAATCCCGGCCGCTGCACATACTCTTAATATGAAGATATTCACCGGGAAAAACATGAAAAACGCCGTGGCAGGCCTTTGTGCAGGGCTGTGCAATGGGCTGCTGGGTGCGGGCGGAGGAACTGTGGCAGTGCTGGCGCTGGAAAGGGCGGGGCTGAGCCAGAAACAGGCCCACGCCACTGCCATAGGCATAATGCTGCCCCTTAGCGCAGTAAGCGGCGCAGTGTATGCAGCAAATGGCGCTGTGGACTGGCAGGCCATGCTGTGGGTGGCTCCTGCGCTGGCAGTGGGAAGTGTGGCAGGGGCCATGCTCACAGGACGCATCGGGGGAAAAGCTCTTAAGCTGATATTCGGCATTATAATGCTGGCAGCAGGGGTGTGGATGGTGCTGTGAGGGAGATAGGCTTTGTAGCGGCGGGGCTGGCTGCGGGGGTCATTGCCGGAATGGGCATGGGCGGAGGGACGCTGCTGATACCTGCCCTTACGCTGCTGTTTGGTGTGCAGCAGCGGGCGGCCCAGGGGGTGAATACCCTGGCGTTTATACCTGCCGCTATGGTGGCACTTATAATACACTACAGGGCGGGCCGGCTGGAAATAAGAAAAAGCGCCGCCACCACGATTTGGGGCATGATAGGCGCGGGGCTGGGCTCCCTTGGGGCCGGATGGATGGGGGAGGGCCTATTGAAAAGGGTTTTCGGATTTTTTTTAACAATCATTGCTGTTAAAGAGATATGCGCGGCCCTGACTCAACAAAAGATTGACAGAAAATAATCAGGAAAATCGGCAAAAAACTCCCATTTAGCGAAATATTTATACTGAAATATATAATTTTGTGTGCTATAATAGTTTCCGAATAGAAACGGCCCGCAATAACTGCGCCCTGAGCCTGCCCGCTGCAAAAAGCAGATGGGGGGGATAAGGGTCGGTTTTTGTGACTTTTGAGCCGTAGGAAAATATGAAAGGCAGGTGTTGGCTTTGCCACAAAATTCCTTCAAGGGCGGCGTGCATCCTCTGCACGACCAGCACGAGGGTAAAACTTCAACCAGCGGATTGCCCATCAGGACCTATATCCCCGATAGTGTGGATATACCCATGTCCATGAGCATAGGCGCTCCCGCTACCCCCATCGTTCAGGTGGGCGATCATGTTAAGATGGGCCAGAAGATAGGCGAGGCAAACGGCTTCGTCAGCCTTCCTGTACACGCCAGCGTGTCCGGCGAGGTCACTGCCATCGGCACCAAGGTGCTGCTGCTGGGCGGCCCCACCACCATCGTCACCATCAAGAACGATTTCCAGGATGAATGGACTGAGCTCAGCCCCCTTGGCGGAGTAGAGGAGGCAGACCCTGCCAGGATAGTTCCTGCCGTGCAGGAAGCAGGCATCTGCGGTATGGGCGGCGCTACCTTCCCCACCCATGTAAAGCTCACCGTGGGCGAGGGCAAGTACTGTGATACAATCATCATCAACGGCGCCGAGTGCGAGACTCACGTCACCTGCGACCACAGGCTCATGATAGAGGAGCCCCAGCGCATAGTTGACGGTCTCCGTGCGGCAATGCGCGCCCTGGATGTAAAGCGGGGCGTTATCGCCATTGAGGACAATAAGCCCGATGCCATCGACGCTATGAAGCGCGCAGCCGAGGGCCGTGAGGGCGTGGAGGTAATGAGTCTCCGCACTAAGTACCCCCAGGGCTCTGAGAAGCAGCTCATCTATGCCGTTACCGGCCGTGAGGTTCCCTCCAAGAAGCTGCCCCTTGATGCCCATGTGATAGTGCTCAATGTGGGCACTGCCAAGGCCATTGCCGATGCAGTGATAGAGGGTAAGCCCCTTATTGACCGCGTGACCACCGTAAAGGGCTGCGTAAAGGAGCATGCAAACCTGAGGCTCAGGCTGGGCACCATCGTGGCCGATGTTATTGGCGAATGTGGCGGCTACACCGAGGAAGCCGGCAAGATAATCATGGGCGGCTGCATGACCGGCCTGTGCGCTCCCAATGACCAGGTAGTCATAATGAAGGGCTCCAACGGCGTGCTGGTATTCAATGAAGAAGATGCCAAGGGCTACGAGGAGAATCCCTGCATACGCTGCGGACGCTGCGTAGAGGCCTGCCCAATAGGGCTGAATCCCTACAGGATGAAGCACTTCTGCGATGCGGGCGACCTGAAGGGCGCCGAGGCCAACGATGTTATGGAGTGCATAGTGTGCGGAAGCTGCTCCTATGCCTGCCCCGCCAAGCGCTGGCTCACCGCCTCCTTTAAGAATACCAAGGACGCTATCATGCGTGAAGCAAGGAGGGCCAAGAAGTAATGAGTCTGCATGTTTCAATAGCACCCCATGTCCACAGCAAGGACACCACCGCCACCATCATGCGGGATGTGCTCATAGCCATGATCCCCACCACGCTGGTAGGCGTATACTGCTTCGGCCTCAATGCAGCGCTGCTGTGCATACTGGGCGTGGCTGCCGCCGTGCTCAGCGAGTATGCATATCAGAAGCTCACCGGCCAGAAGATACGCATCAATGACCTTTCCGCCGCAGTTACCGGCCTGCTGGTAGCTCTTAACCTGCCCGGCAACGCCCCCTGGTGGATGCCCGTGGTAGGCAGCTTTATCGCAATAGTGCTGGTAAAGCAGCTCTTTGGCGGCATTGGCGATAACTTTATGAACCCCGCTCTTACTGCCCGCGGCATACTGCTGGCCTCCTGGCCTGTAAAGATGACCGCATGGTATCTGCCCACCTTCTGCAAGGGTGTGGATGCCGTATCCTCCGCCACTGTGCTGGGCGGCTATGATGCCTCTTTGATGGATATGTTCCTGGGCTTCATTCCCGGCACCATAGGCGAGGTCAGCAAGGCTGCAATACTCATCGGCTTCCTGTATCTGCTGGTACGCAAGGTTATCTCCTGGCGTATACCTGTGGTGCTGGTTGCAAGCTTCGGCGTGTGCTGCGCCCTGTTTGGCATGGAGCAGGATATTGCCACCTCTCTGCTTTCCGGCGGTCTGCTCTTTGGCGCCGTATTCATGGCAACGGATTACACCACCTGCCCCATGACTCCGGTAGGCCAGATAATATACGCAGCAGGCTGCGGCCTTATCATTGCAGTTATCCGCAAGTGGGGCTCCTACGCTGAGGGCGTTACCTACGGTATACTCGTAATGAATATTGTGACCCCCCTTATCGACAAATATGTAAAGCTGGGTGTCTACGGCCAGGAAAAGGTAAAGAAGGAGGCCAAGGCAAATGCGTAATAACAAACCAAAGCTCTCAAGCGTATTTCTTAACGGCATAATCACCGAGAACCCCACCTTCCGTCTGGTTCTTGGTACCTGCCCCACCATCGCTACCACCAGCAGCCTCATAAATGCCATCGGCATGGGCGTTGCTGTTACCTTCGTGCTGATTGGTTCCAATGTGGTCATATCCCTGCTGAGGAACTTTATACCTGATAAGGTGCGTATTCCCAGCTTCATAGTGGTTATCTGCACATTCGTTACCGTAGTGCAGATGCTGCTCCAGGCATTCGTCCCCAGCCTCTATGCAAGCCTGGGTATGTTCATACCCCTTATCGTTGTTAACTGCATACTGCTTGCCCGTGCGGAAGCCTTCGCCAGCAAGAATGGCCCCGTTGCCTCCGCAGTGGACGGCCTGGGCATGGGCCTTGGCTTCACCATGGCCATCTCCATCATCGCCATCGTTCGTGAGCTGCTGGGCACCGGCTGCATCGGCGGTATCTCCATACTGGGCGCTGGCTATGACCCCATGCTGATCACCATACTGGCCCCCGGCGGCTTTATGATTTTCGGCCTTACTCTGGGCATCGTGAATACCATCATGAAGCGCTCAGCTGATAAAAAAGCAAAGGAGGCCAACTAATGGAAACGGTAAGCTGCGGCAATGTGCTGCTATTCTTCGTAAGTTGTGTTCTCAGCCATAACTTTATCTTCTCCCGCTTCCTGGGCTGCTGCCCCTTCCTGGGCGTATCCAACAAGGTAGAGACTGCTGCCGGCATGGGCATAGCCGTTACCTTCGTAATGGGCATTGCATCCCTGTTTACCTCACTGGTATATCAGTATGTGCTGTATCCTCTGCACCTTACCTATCTGGATACCATCAGCTTCATACTGATAATCGCCAGCCTTGTGCAGTTCGTTGAGATGTTCCTCAAGAAATCCAGCCCTGCGCTGTATAAGTCTCTGGGCATCTATCTGCCCCTTATCACCACCAACTGCGCCGTGCTGGGCGTTGCCACACTTAACGTAAGCGCCCAGTATGATGTGCTGTCCTCAGTGCTCAATGGCGTATTCGGTGCGCTGGGCTTCCTGCTGGCCATAGTGCTTATGGCAGGCGTAAGGGAGCGCCTTGAGACCTCTCACATTCCTGAGACCTTTAAGGGCTTCCCCATTGGCCTGTTCATGGCCGGACTTATGGCTGTTGCCTTCATGGGCTTCAACGGCCTGGTATAATAAAGGAGGATAAGCATGAATACTACTGCTATTATTCTGGCGCTGGGCATAATGGCCGTGCTGGGCGTATTGTTTGGCATTATCCTCACCATTGCCGATAAGAAGTTCGCCGTAGAGGTGGATGCCCGTGCTGCTGCCGTTCGTGAGTGCCTTGGCGGCGCAAACTGCGGCGCCTGCGGCTATGCGGGCTGCGATGCCTTCGCACAGGCCGTAGTAAACGGCGAGGCTCCCGTAAACGGCTGCGCCCCCGGCGGCCCCAAGGCTGCTGAGGCCATAGCTGCCATAATGGGTATGTCCGTGGATACCACAGGCACCCGCAAGGCTGCCCGTGTTATCTGCCAGGGCGAATGTGGCGTGGCAAAGGAGCGCTACATTTATGACGGCCTCGCAAGCTGCGCTTCTGCCGGTAATCTGGCAGGTGGCCCCAAGATGTGCCGCTTTGCCTGCGTAGGTCTGGGTGACTGTGCAAGGGCCTGCGCCTTTGGCGCCATTGACCTTGCAAACGGCATTGCCAAAATCGATGCTGAAAAGTGCACCGCCTGCGGACAGTGCGCCAAGGCTTGCCCCCGTGGCGTGATAGAGCTCAAGCCCGTAAATGAGACTGTGATAGTTTCCTGCCGCAATACCGATGCCGGCCGTGAAGCCCGTGCAGCCTGCATGAAGGCCTGCATCGCCTGCGGCCGCTGCACCAAGGAATGCCCCAATGACGCAATACACGTTGAGGGCGGCGTTGCAAAGATAGACGAGAGCAAGTGCACCCGCTGCGGCGCATGCGCCAAGGTATGCCCCTGCAAGTGCATAGTGGATATGCTGGCATAAGGGAAAAAAGAGATTCTTATATAAGGGGAAGCGGCAAGCCTGCTTCCCCTTGTTTTTCATAAAATATGGAAAATGGATTTATTCAGCTCACTGGCCGCTTTTTCGGTATGTGGCATAAAGCAGACGAGTTTTTTTGCAAAAAAACGTTGACAGTTGGGTAGAAAGTAGTGTATACTAACTTTCGCAGTCCCGAGTGGACGCGTTAAGTGGGAGCATAGCTCAGCTGGGAGAGCACTTGCCTTACAAGCAAGGGGTCACAGGT
>CAYMPG010000042.1:0-9440 GCA_964392455.1 uncultured Clostridium sp.
CGCCAAATGCGGATTGGACTTTAAGGAGCTGCGCCCCTTAACAACCCCATTTGCAATGGTAACATTATTTTATGTCAATATAAGAAGAAATGAGGGCTTTTTGGCTCGCTGCCGCATTGCAAAGCGGGAGGCGGGGGGATATAATATTCCAGTATTGTTTTTTAATTTATGATGCTTTTTTGGGGGTATGATATGAAGCTGGGGTTTGATAACGAAAAGTATGTTTCCCTGCAGTCTGAGCATATAAGGGAAAGGATGGCCCAGTTTGGCGGCAAGCTGTATATGGAGTTTGGCGGCAAGCTGTTTGATGATTTCCATGCGGCACGGGTGCTGCCGGGCTTTGAGCCGGATAGCAAGATTAGGATGCTCATGCAGCTTGCAGATCAGGCGGAGGTGGTGATAGCCATAAACTCTGCCGATATTGAAAAAAACAAGGTGCGGGGCGATTTGGGCATCACCTATGATTTGGACGTTATGCGGCTTATCGACGCTTTTCGCAGCATTGGCCTGTATGTGGGCAGCGTGGTGCTTACCCAGTATCGCGGGCAGCATGCGGCGGACGCCTTCCAGCGCAGGCTGGAGCAGCTTGGCATAAAGGTATACCGCCATTACCCCATAGTGGGCTATCCCTCCAATGTGGAGCTCATAGTCAGCGAGGATGGCTTTGGCCGCAATGACTATATACAGACCGAGCGCTCCATAGTGGTGGTCACTGCCCCCGGCCCCGGCAGCGGCAAGATGGCCACCTGCCTCTCCCAGCTTTACCATGAGCACAAGCGGGGTATGCGGGCAGGCTATGCCAAATTTGAAACCTTCCCCATATGGAATCTGCCCCTTAAGCACCCCATAAACGTGGCCTACGAGGCCGCCACGGCAGATCTGGATGACGTAAACATGATAGACCCCTTCCATCTGGATGCTTACGGCATCACCACCGTGAATTACAACCGGGATGTTGAGGTATTCCCGGTGCTCAATGCCATATTCAAAAAGATATACGGGGAATCCCCCTATAAATCCCCCACGGACATGGGCGTGAATATGATAGGCAGCTGCATAACGGATGACGCCGTATGCCGGGAGGCCTCCATAAAGGAAATAGTGCGCCGCTACTATGCCGCCATGTGTACCGCAAGGCAGGGCATGAGCGATAGCCGCCCCACAGAAAAGATACACCTGCTGATGAATCAGCTTGATATTACCGTGGCAGAGCACAGGCCGGTGGTGGCCGCCGCCATGGAAAGGGCAGAGGAAATGGGCCAGCCTGCCGCCGCCATAGAGCTGCCGGATGGCGAGATAATCACCGGCAAAACCAGCAAGCTCCTTGGAGCCTCCGCAGCGGCGCTGCTGAATGCCCTTAAGCGCCTTGGCGGCATACAAAAGGATATGCACCTTATTTCCCCCATAGTTATCGAGCCCATACAGGATCTTAAGGTGAACCATCTGGGCAATCATAATCCCAGGCTCCATGTGGATGAGGTGCTGATAGCCCTGTCCATATCCGCCGCCACAAATCCCACCGCCGAAATGGCCATGCGCCAGCTTGGCAAGCTCAAGGGCTGCGAGGCCCACTCCAGCGTGATACTTTCGGGGGTGGATTCCAGCACCTTCCGCAAGCTGGGGCTGAATGTTACCTGCGAGCCCCGCTACCAGACCAAGAAGCTGTATCATAAATAACTGCTTTTATATACGCAGCCGCCCTCTGCATATCGTTGCAGAGGGCGGTTTTTTCGGTACAAGCTACAGGGCGTCACCCCATCACTATGATATAATCCTCCGGGTTTACCGGCTTACCGTCTTTAGTAAGCTCAAAGTGGAGATGGGCCGGGTCGGCACATTCTGCTATGGCGGTATCTCCCACGTACCCTACCAGCGCCCCGGCGTTCAGCAGTGCCCCCTCCTTTACGGGGCAATCTGCCCTCAGGTTTGAATAGAAGGAGCACAGGCCGCCGCTATGGGCCACCTTTACGGTAAATCCCAGGCTGTCATCCTCGTATATTTCCTCCACTGTGCCGGCCCAGGGGCAGCGCACCTCCGAGCCCTTTGGCGCTGATATGTCTATGCCCCGGTGGGTCATCCACTGGTCAAGGGTCTTTGAGAATATCAGCTCATTCACAGCAAAGCGCCATTGCAGCTTTCCCTCCACGGGGGCAACTGCCTTTTCCCGCTGCGGCTTTGGTGAGGGGGTGGGGGCCGGAGAGGGCTCCGGGGCTATATCTGAAACAGGCTCCGGCGTGGCCGTGGGGGATGGGGATGGGGTGATCAGGGCAGCAAGGCTCTGATCCCTTGAGTGGGATACCTGGGTAAAATTCTGCGCCTGCTCCTCCACAGGCTCCCTGCCCTTTTCGGGCAGGTATGCGGCGGCAGCGGCAAGGCCTATCACCGCCACGCACAGCATCAGCACCAGGTATACACCCTTGTCCTGTATAAATTCTTTGAGCTTTGCGATTTTGTCGTTATTATGCTGGTTCATGCTTATCACTCCTTTTACAGGTAGTGTTTCCCATGGGCGGGCAGGGTATACCCGATAAAAGCCACACTCTCCCGGCTTGACAGGCTCCGTACTTTTTGCTATAATAACAAAGCTAAACAGGGAGAGATGTCCGAGTGGTTTATGGAGCCGGTCTTGAAAACCGGTGATGCTGCAAGGCACCGGGGGTTCGAATCCCTCTCTCTCCGCCAAATACAAGCGCTGACACGTTTACATAAATCCTTTTAATACGAGCCGTGGAGAAGTACCCAAGTGGCTGTAAGGGGCTCCCCTGCTAAGGGAGTAGGCTGGGGTGACTGGCGCGAGGGTTCGAATCCCTCCTTCTCCGCCAACACAAAGGGCATCCTGCAAGGGTGCCTTTTGTGTTGCAATAAAAGAAGGAGGGATGAGAAGGGTGCGTGCCGGAGCCAACCCTCGGCCGGCAAGCCCATGCAAGGTTTTAAGCGGGGGATAAAGGGCCATAGCGGCGTCATCCTCCGTTGCAATACATAGAGTATTGCTGCCATCGTCTTTCTTGCTCTGCCCCTTTCTTCCCGGCTTAAAACTCCGGAGCGTCAGGGAGAAAAAGGCACATTCTCAGGGCTTACATGGCATTGTCGGTCGAGGGTGAGCGGAGGCGGAAAACCATCCAGTGAATATTAAAAAAGAGGAACTTCCGCTTCGGGAGGCGAAGCGGAAGCAACCCCGCTGCGGCGGGGCCGGCGAATCCCTCCGCCACGCCTTAAGTGAGAAAAAAGACGGCCTGATTTCACTACTTTGCGTTTATACGATTATGCACAAGGGGCATGGTCTGCTTTTATATGAAAAGAGACTGCACAATGCAGTCTCTTTGTTTTATTCGTATTATGCCATGCCCGCTTATGCATTGTCCTCAAGCCAGCGGGTGGCGCAATGGGCCATGCAGGCGGTGCCTATGGGCAGCACTGCTTCATTAAACAGCACCTTGGGGCTGTGGGCAGGGGCATCTCCACGCTCATCCTCATAGCCGGCGCACAGGTATATGAAGGCGCCGGGCACCCTTTCAAGGACATGAGCAAAGTCCTCCGAGGCACTGGAGCGTATGCCATCATGGGGTGCAAGGCCGGGAATTGGCAGCTCCTGCATATAGCGGGATATTTCCCGGGTAAAATCCCCATTGCATACAAGGGGCGGCGCACCACCATTGAGCTGCACCTGTGCGCTGCCGCCGAAAAGCTCCGCCGTGCCCCGGCAAAGCTCCTCCAGCCTGCTCCTGAGGAGGCTACGAAGCTCGGGGCTATCCGCCCGGATACTCCCCTCAATTGAAGCGGTATCCGGAATGATATTCGGCGCGGTGCCGCCGCTGAATCTGCCCACCGTCAGCACACAGTCCCCCATGGGGTCTGTTTCCCGGGAAATAAGGCTTTGCAGGGCCATATAGCTGTGAACGGCCATATTTATGGGGTCAATGCCCTGCTGGGGGCAGCCTCCGTGGCAGCCCCTGCCATTGAAGGTGACCTTAAAGCCATCCATGGAAAACATCATGGTATCCCGGTCATTGTAAAGGTACATTCCCACAGGCAGCCGCCCCGCCCCCACATGATAGGCAAGGGCTGCATCCGGCATTGGCTCAAGGGCGCCCTGCTCTACCATATTTGCAGCGCCCTCCATTATCTCCTCGCCGGGCTGAAACATCAGCCGCACCCGCCCCTTAAGGGCGGCCCGGTTTTCCCACAGCAGCCTTGCCGCCCCCAGCAGCATGGCCGTATGCATATCGTGGCCGCAGCAATGGGCGCAGCCTGTGGTGCTGGCAAAGTCCAGCCCGCTTTCCTCCCTTATGGGCAGGGCATCCATATCCGCCCTCAGGAGAAACAGCCTTTCGCCGCTGCCTATATCCGCAATGGCCCCCTCTCCACATTCTCTGGGAGAAAGCCCCATATCCCGCAGCCTTTCCATAACGTAGGCACGGGTGGCAGGGGTGTGCAGCCCCGCCTCAGGGTGGCTGTGTATATGCCGCCGGTGGGCAATGAGCTCATCCGCTATGGCCTGGGCCCTTTCAAAATAATTCATGCTGTGAGCCTCCTTTTGATAGTATGCTTGGGTTAGTATGGCTGGGTTTTTCCCGGGCAATACTCCGCAAAAAAAGCAAAAGCCCCCCGCCACGGCGGCAGAGGGGCGCTTTTATATGTATTTGGTCAGTAGGCTATGGCCTCCTCACGGCTCATCCAGAAATGTATGCCGTAGGTGGATTCCACCCAGCGGTCTTCCGTGAACCTGTCAGGTATGGCCCATTCTCCCTCACGGTAGATAAAGTTTTCATCCACATAGGAATTTGCCCAGGAAAACCTCTGGGTAAAGTCCACGCTGGTGATGGTGAGCACCTTGGCCTTGCTGCAGCGGCAGGCGTCATTTGTGGCGCTTACCCGCTTTGCATCCGCAGGCACCAGCAGCATTGCCACCCTGTCCTCATAGCACTTTTTGTAGGCGATGAACGCGCCCTTTTCCGGGCAGCGCAGGCGGAAATACTTGGTATCCTCATCGTCCCTCACGCCCTCCAGCTTTGCCTGCTCGAGCCAGGCAGAGTAAAGGTTTGCGCCCCGAATATCACAATTTGTAAGGTCTGCCTCCCGAAGGTCTGCCCCCTCCATATCGCAGCGGCGAAATACCGCATTTTTAAAGGAGCACCTTACGAATTTTCCGTGGGCAATGGAGCCATCGGTAAAATCGCAGCCATCCAGCACGCAGTCAGTCAGGGCCCACCAGGAGCAATCCAGCCCGGAAAAATCCATGCCCGAAAGGTCGCACCCCTGAACGACCGCCTGAGTAAGCTCCCCTGAGGGCCTTGCCTCCATAATGGCGGCCTCAAGGGCCTCCCTTGATGAAAATTCGCCCATGTGCTATGCCTCCCCGTAATGAAGTGACCTTTTTTCTACAGCTCCTTTATATCCAGCCCGCCAAACAGGCCCTGCTCCAGCACCTGCTCCACCTCTGCCGCCATGGGCACAGAGTCCGAAGCGCCGTTGCGGGTAACGCATATTGCGCTGGCGGTGGTGGCAAGGGTGAGGCAGCGCTCCACCTCAAGGCCATTGAGTATGCCCCGGAGGAAATAGCCATTGAAGGTATCACCGGCGGCGGTGGTATCCACAGCCTGCACATGGTGTGCAGAGCAGGCTATGGTGCGGCCCTGATAGCAGCATATGGAGCCCCTGTGGCCCAATGTCAGCAGCACGTTCAGGCCGGGCCAGCGCTTTACAAGGGTGGGGATTATATCCTCATCCCGCTCTGCCCCTGCAATGGCCCTGCCCTCCACCTCGTTTACCATGAGCCAGGTCAGCTTGTCTATGGGATAGGTGAGCACCTTTTCATCCATGGGCGCTGCATTCATGGCAACGGGTATGCCGCGGGAGGCGGCCTTTTCTATTATGTAGCCGGTAAGATTGAGCTCGTTTTGTATGAGCAGCATGGTATCCGGGCCAAAGCAATCCAGCACGCTGTCTATATATTCCTTTGTAAGGGCCTGATTGGTGCCGCCGTAAAGGAGTATGCAGTTCTGCCCGCTGTCTGCCACCTGTATTATGGCATGGCCGCTTTTGCCGGGCACAGGCTTAAGATAATCCAGCTTTACGCCGTTTTCGCTGAGCCTGTCCCTGAGCATCTGTCCATCCTCTCCCAGCAGCCCCGCATGGTATACGGTATTGCCTGCCCGGGCCATGGCGATGGACTGATTCAGCCCCTTGCCGCCGCAGAAAAGGTTAAGATCCTTGGAGAGCTTTGTTTCCCCTGCCTGAAGGAAGGTATCCACATGATACACATAGTCAATATTAAGTGAACCGAAATTGAGTATATCCATAGCTTATCTCCCGTATTTTTCCATAAGCCCCATAAAGCGGCCGGCGAACGCATCCCTGTTCACATCCAGCGCCACAAGGGCATTCTTTACGTCCATCTGATAATCGCTGTAAAGGTCGGTCACGGTCTTGCCGGCGGTGTATATGCCCCTGGTCTCCACCCGCACGCCCGCAGGCTCCGTGGTAAACAGCTCCGGCTCCACGCAGTACAGCACCGCACATACATCATGCAGCGGCACCCCTGCATACCCGAATGTACGCACAAAGGCCAGGCTGCCCTGGAGGGCACCATTGAGGAGCTTGCCCTGGGGGCCATAATCTGCAAGCTTTGCTATCTCATCCGGCATCACCATGGCCTTAAGGGTAACATCCAGCCCGCACATTACCACGGGTATACCTGAGGAAAACAGCATATCCGCCGCCTCGGGGTCAACGTATATATTGAACTCCGCTGCGGGGGTGGTATTGCCCATTGTGGCACCGCCGCCCATTATGACGGCCTTTTTAATGAGCTTCGGCAGATCGCCATACTTTGCAAGGGCCATGCCTATGTTTGTAAGGGGGCCCACTGCCACCAGCACCAGCTCGCCCTTTGCCTCAAGGGCTGCGTCATACAGGGCATCCCATGCCTTTTTCTCCTGCTCGGGGGCGGTGGAGGCAGGGATCTCCATGCCGCCAAGGCCGTTTTCCCCGTGAACATATGCGGCGGTAACAGGCTCCCGCCTGAGGGGCCTGTCTGCCCCGCGGTATACGGGTATGTCCGCCCTGCCGCCAAGGGCCACCAGCGCCCTTGCATTGGGGTAGGTCTTATCTATCAGCACGTTTCCGGATACGGCGCTTACGCCCTTTATATCCAGCTCCTCAAGCTGCAATGCTGCAAGTATTGCTGCGGCGTCATCCACGCCGGGGTCACAGTCTATCCAAAGGGGTATCTTTTTCATTATGCATCCTCCCCATATGCCTTAACGGAGTCTACTATCAGCTCCACAAAGGCCTCTCTGTCAATGCCGGTTATTACCCGGGCGTTTGGTGCCTTGCCGGTAACGCCCATTACGTCGCCCACTGTGGTGCCTCTGCAGAATTCGCCCTGGGTCTCGATATCCACGTGCATATCCCGCATCTGCATTATGTCAGGCCGGATAAGGGCCGCAACTGCCACCGCATCATGCACCGGCGCGCCGGTGTAGCCCTTTTCCTTATGGAATATGTAGAAGAATTCCAGCCACTCGGATACCACCTCGGCCACCCTGTTGCCCACGGCCCTTACCTTAAGGAAGTCCTCCGGGAACACCAGCGCCTTTTCCGTCACATCCAGCCCGGCCATGGTGATGGGCAGGCCGGAATTGAATACTATATCCGCCGCCTCAGGGTCTACCAGTATATTGAACTCTGCGGCGCAGGTCCAGTTGCCATAGGCGATGCCGCCGCCCATCATGTATATGCCGGCTATTTTTTCCTTAAGCTCCGGATGGGTGAGCAGCAGTGCTGCAATGGTGGTAAGGGGGCCTGTAGGTATGAGGGTTATCCTTTCGCTGCTTTCCCTGAGGGTGCGGGCCATAAGCTCCACTGCGCTTATGGGCTGCGCCTCCATTATAGGCTCAGGCAGCACAGGGCCATCAAGGCCGCTTTGCCCATGTACGCTGGGGGCCACCATAGGCGCTGCAAACAATGGCCTGGGCCTGCCCATGGCAATGGGCGCATTCAGCCCTATAAGGGTGCATATGCGGCGGGCATTGTAGGTGGTCTTTTCCAGGGTCTGGTTGCCGCAAACCGTAGTGACCGCACGGATATCCAGCATGGGGCTGGCCTTTGCCACCACCCAGGCGATAGCGTCGTCATGGCCCGGATCGCCATCCAGTATAACGGGGATTTTTTTAATGCTTTCCATATTCGCTCTGCCTTTTCAATATTTTATGAGATGGGTGAAATGTAAGTATGTTCTTATTACAGATTATAATATTTTGCCCTGTGATAGTCAACAAACAGCCAATCTTCCCGCCCCTCATCCGGGGCAAAATGAAACTATCGGTTAAGTCTCCTACCGGGCAGTTGACAGGGGGAGCCATTTATAAGTATACTCCACCTATGAATGTATTTTTCAGGAAAAACGCCGCCCTTTTTGCGGCCATGCTTGCCCTGTGTATATCGGGCTGCGCCAAAGCGCCTGCGCCGGAGGATACTCTGGTGCAGCTTACTGCGCCCACGGTTGCCCCGGTGGTGACCCCGGTGCCCACCCCCGTGGCCACCCCTACTCCCATACCCACCCAGAAGCCCGCTCCCCGGCCCACGGATTCACCCGAAAAGGCCGAAGCAAAGGCCACTGCGGCCCCCACCCAGCAGCCCAAGGCCAGCGCAAATACCCCCTATGCAGACAGCTACTCCCCCGTGGAGCTCAAGGAATACAGCCGCAAGATACAGTCCTTTTCCGCCCAGGCCCTGGATGGCAGCACCATTACAGAGGAATACTTTTCCGGCGGCAGGCTCACCCTTGTGAATATCTGGACCACCACCTGAGGCATATGCGTTAGCGAGATGGGTCGTCTCGCCAAGCTGCAAAAGGAATACTCCGGCACAGGCGTCCAGTTCCTTGGCGTGGTAGCGGACGTACACGCCTGGGGCGGCCAGATAGGCGATGATGCCGCCCACTATATCTCCTCCGCCGGTGCGGAATACCCCCACCTGGGTAGCACCGCTGCCCTCACCTCCGGCCTCAGCTACATCCCCTCCACCAACATCTACGACAGCACCGGCACCATGATTGCCAAGGTCACCGGCGAGCACTCCCGTGAGGACTGGATAAACATCATCGAGACCCTCATGGCAAAGCAGTAGGGGAGGGTTATTGTGTACTTTTCTTTAAAAGATAGATTAGTCAATGCGAAGCATTGACATAGCTCCTTGAAATCATGTGGAAAATCTAAGGATTTTCCACAAAGTACCAAAAGAATCGCCCTTTCTTTAAAAGAAAGGGCCAAAGAATAGGGTTTTGGTCGGTTACAACTAAATAAGCTGCATTATAGCACTTTCCAAAAAGGCCCATAACGGATGGGCCTTTTTGCGTGTGTGGGAATAGGAAAAAGGCCACATAGGACACACGACCCTACCCAGCAGACGGATAAGCCACACGAGCTCCCTGTGCAGAT
>CAYMPG010000043.1:0-9163 GCA_964392455.1 uncultured Clostridium sp.
TCAGTTCGCAGCTACCCTGAAAAGGATATGCTATCCCATACCCTTGGATATGTGGGCATAATCAATGCCAGCGATTCCGCCGCCCTTGAAGAAAAGCTCGCCCAGCTCAATGAGGGGCGCACCGGGCAGGATGGCCTGTATACCTCAGATTCCTATGTGGGCCGCAATGGCCTTGAGGCCCAGTACGAGCGGGAGCTTAGAGGCAAGGATGGCTACCGCATATATATCTGCACCTCCGCCGGTACAAACCGGCGCACCCTCTATACCCATGAGCAGCAGGATGGCTACGACCTTCAGCTCACCATAAATTACGATCTGCAAAAGCGCCTTGATTTTGTGCTGGACAGCGTGCTCTATGGTGAAACCACCGCAGGTGCGGTGGTCGTGCTGAACCCCACCACCGGGGCCATAGATGCCATGTCCTCCTGGCCCGGATACGACCTTAATTCCTTCGCCCGGGGCATAAGCTCCAGGGATTACAATGCCCTGCTGTCCATGGCAAATACCCCCCTGTACAATCGCCTTACCCAGGGCCTTTATCCCCCCGGCTCGGTATTAAAGGCATTTACAGCCGTAGCGGCACTGCAAAGCGGCACTCTGGATGAAAACTACGTATTCGAGGGGCTCATTGAGGATGATTACTGGCTCCCCACGGAATTTGGCACCTGGATGGGCAGCAGGATAAAGCGCACCCAGGTAAAGTACGGCCGTATGTCCCCTCTGAATATGCGTAGCGCCATTGTCCACTCGGATAATATTTACTTTGCCAATGCTGCCCTGCTTCTGGGCTGGGATAATTACAGCGCATATATGCAGAGCATAGGCTTCGGGGATACCATGCCCTTTGACCTTAATGTGGCCAATTCCCAGCTGTACAATGAGGGCACAGAGCTCAGCCTCATGCTCCTTGCAGAAAGCGGCTACGGTCAGGGCGAGCTCCTTACCACCCCCCTGCAAATGGCAGTGATGTTTGCAGCCTTTGCAAACGGCGGCAATATAATGGCGCCGTATATAGTAGAAAGCATCTGCGAAACCAAGGGCATTACCTACGATGTGGTCTCTACCACCACCCCAAAGCCCTGGAAAACCGGCGTAATAACCCAGGCCGCCCTGGATGTGGTGGTGCCGTACCTTAAGGACGTTGTGGATCACAGTCTCAATGGCACAGGCCGCTCCCTCAAGGTGACCTCCGTGCAGATAGCTGCAAAAACAGGTACCGCTGAAATCGGCAACGACAAGAGCCGTGAGATCTCCTGGTTTGCAGGCTTCCGCTGCGGCGTGGAGCCTCAGGATGCCCGCCTTGTGCTGGTAATGCTGGAAATCCCCACCGAGAATGAGTATGCCTCCCTCAAGTTTGATATTGCCCGGGAGCTTTTGAAGATGAGCGCCCCGTGATTTTTCCCTGTATATAATAAATACAGCACAGCGCCCGGCTGCGCCTATGATGGCGTGCCGGGCGCTTATCTCATTGCGTGCTCTCTTACATACCTGTAGTCATACTTATAATCCACCTCTATCTCCACGCCGAATATGTCCTTCATCAGCGCCTTAAGGGCAGATGTATCCAGCACGTAAAAGGATGCGCCGTTGTACACCGTGCCGCTTATGTACCTTCCCTCGAGGGTATGGCGGAAAAGGTTCTCCTCAGGCTCCAGGTCTGTGGCAAAGAGGGCAAGGGCGGCTATCTGCTCCACGGTCAGGTTGGTATGTATATAGTCCTTTACCGAAAGGTATACCCTTGGCAGCGTGGTAAGGGCATTTGCCTGCTTGAGCTGGCTCAGTATGGCAAAGAGCATACGCTGCTGCCTGTCCGCCCGGTCAACATCCGTGCCGTAGCCCTTTCTGGCCCTGCAATAATCCAGCACCTTCTGCCCATCCATAAGCTGCGAGCCCTTTAAAAGGGTGCGTCCATTCAGCGTTATCTCCTGATCCACCTCAAACTCCACCCCGCCCATGGCATCCACCACTGCCTTAAGCCCCTCCATATTCACCCCCGCATAGTAGTCTATGGGCACGCCCATAAGGCTTTCCACCGTTTTTATGGCGTACTCAAAGCCCTTTCCCTCAATGCTCCCTCCCTTGGCAAAGGCGGCGTTTATCTTCCAGTGGCCTTTGGTATTGTATATCTTTGCCATGGTATCCCTGGGTATTGAGATAAGGTGGGCTGTGGAGGAATCAAAGTCCACCGTCAGCAGCATCAGCACGTCGCTGCGGAAATTATTATCCTCACCCCGGTAAAGCACGCTGTCCTCATCATCCCTTTCGGGGCTCTGATCCCAGCCCAGTATAAGCATATTCACCCTGTTTTGCATAAAATCCCTGTCCGCCTGCTCCATAAGCTGCTCCTCCGCAGATGGAGTTGGCGCAGGAGATATATTATCAGGCGAGCCGCTGGCCGCCTCAGGTGAAGGCGCAGGCTCCGGCCTTTCAAAGGCGCTCATGGGGTCATGGGCAATGCCCCTGTAAAGCCTTACCCAGCCAAGCAGCCCCGCAGCTATCAGCAGAGCGCAGATGATTATTATGTATTTTGCTCTCTTGTTCTTCATAAGCAATAGCATCCCCAAACTGCCGCTTTTTACACTGGTATGCAAATACAATGCATCCACCTGGCACAAAAATGGAAATATTCGGTAAAATCACAAAAAAATCCTGCACAAATCACCTGCTATCTGATAAAATCATGTTAAGGAATATATTATCTTCAGCCTTCGGCTCACAAATTCACAGGAGGGTATATGAACGGTCAATTCAAAAAAACTTATTATGCATCCACCGCACTGCTGATACTGCTGGGCATATTGCTAATAGTGCTGCCCGGCCTTGCCCGTAAAATAGCCTCCATAGCCCTTGGCTGCGGGCTCATGCTATATGGCATAGTTTCCCTCATTTCAAGCTGGAAAAGCGACAGGCTGGGCCTTTACGGCGGGGCTGCAAGGGCGCTTGCAGTGCTGCTTGTGGGCATACTTATGATCAAGTGGAATGACCACATTGCCCTCATCATAATGACCCTTATAGGCGCTGCCATAGCAGCAGGCGGCTTTATCAAGCTGCAGCTTTCCCTTATGCTGAAGGATGCCGCCCTGCCCGCATGGAAGCGGGATGCCATAGGGGCAGCCGTTTTCATGGCCATAGGCATATTCCTCATGTTTGACCCCTTTGCAGGGGAAAAGGCAATGATAATCATTACAGGCGTGCTCATGGTGCTCAGCGGCCTGTCAAACCTGTGGATCGCCCATGAGGTAAATAAAACCATAGTTGGTAATTTCTGACAGATTCAGAGAATATAGCCTGTATTGATATGACTAAATAAGCAGCTTTACAGCATCACTCAAAAAAGCCTCATAACGGATGAGGCTTTTTTGTTTTTTGGGATGGAACAAAGTCAGTATCCTGCTGCACCGCTGCAAACAAAAAAGGCCCTGTATACAGGGCCTTTTTTTGCTGTAAAGCCGGGATTTTCCGGCTATTTTATTTGTCCTTAAGGTATTCGTGTATGGCGGCCGCCGCCTTTTTGCCTGCACCCATGGCCAGTATCACCGTGGCGGCGCCTGTCACGGCATCCCCGCCTGCAAACACGCCGGGCTTTGATGTGGCGCCGGTCTCAGGGTCTGCGGTTATTTCTCCCTTGCGGCCTACTGCAAGGCCGGGGGTAGTGTTCTTTATGAGGGGATTGGGGCTGTTTCCTATGGCAACTATCACAGTATCCACCTCCAGCGTAAACTGGCTGCCCTCCTTGGGCACCGGCCTGCGGCGGCCGGATGCATCAGGCTCGCCCAGCTCCATTTCCATACATTCCATGGAGGTAACGTAGCCGTTTTCGTCGCCATTTATGCAGGTGGGGTTGGTGAGCACCCTGAATATTATGCCCTCCTCCTTGGCGTGATGTATCTCCTCCCTGCGGGCAGGCATTTCCGCCTCGCCCCTGCGGTATACGATGTATACATTTTCAGCGCCCAGGCGCTTGGCGCAGCGTGCAGCGTCCATGGCCACATTGCCGCCGCCTATTATGGCCGCATTCTTTCCCACCCTTACCGGGGTATCCGTTTCAGGGAAGGAATATGCCTTCATAAGGTTTATGCGGGTAAGGAACTCATTTGCAGAATATACGCCGCAGAGGTTTTCCCCGGGTATCTTCTGGAAATTGGGCAGCCCTGCGCCGGAGCCCACAAATACCGCATCGAAGCCCTCATCCTCCAATAGCTCATCCAGGCTTATGGAGCGGCCCACCACCACGTTTGTTTCTATCTTTACGCCCAGCGCTTCAACGCTGCTTATCTCCCGGCGCACCAGCGCCTTGGGCAGACGAAATTCCGGTATGCCGTACACCAGCACGCCGCCCGGCGTATGCAGCGCCTCGAATATATGCACCTCGTAGCCCAGCTTTGCAAGGTCGCCGGCGCAGGTAAGGCCGGCAGGGCCTGAGCCTATCACCGCCACCCGCTTGCCGTTTGGCTCGGGCAGCTCATCAGGGGCAGCGCCCTTTTCCATTGCATAGTCCGCTGCAAACCGTTCCAGCCTGCCAATGCCCACAGGCTCTCCCTTTATGCCCCGAACGCACCTGCTCTCGCACTGGGATTCCTGAGGGCATACCCTGCCGCATATTGCGGGCAGGTTGTTTGTGGTCTTGATTATGGCATATGCGCCTTCAAAGTCGTTATTCTTTATCCGGTCTATAAATTCCGGTATCCTTACGTTTACCGGGCAGCCGGAAACGCAGGGCATATTCTTGCAGTTAAGGCAGCGCTGGGCCTCGTTTACCGCCATTTCGGCATCATAGCCCATGGATACCTCTTTAAAGTTCCTGCTGCGTACCTCGGGGGCCTGCTCTCTGGCGGGCGTTTTCTGTAGGGTCATATTTGCCATGGTCATCTCTCCTCTCCCAGCAGGCTGCAAAAGTGCTTTTCGTCAGATAGCTTTTCCTCCGCCTTATACATTCGGCTACGCATTATAGCCTCATCAAAATCCACAAGATGTCCGTCAAAATCCGGCCCATCCACGCAGGCAAATTTGGTTTCGCCTCCCACCGTAAGGCGGCAGCCGCCGCACATTCCGGTGCCGTCTATCATGATGGTATTCATGGAAACGGTGGTCTTGATGCCGTATTCCTTTGTAATATTGCATACCGCCCTCATCATGGGCATGGGCCCCAGCACGAATACCTCATCGTACCTTACCCCTGCCTTGAGCTGCTCCTCAAGGGCGGCAGTTACAAAGCCCTTGTTGCCGTTTGAGCCATCGTCCGTCATTATGTAAAGATTGCTGGCTGCGGCTGCAAATTCCTCCGTAAGTATGAAAAGGGAGGTGCTGCGGAAGCCTATGTATGCATCCACCTTTGCGCCTATTGCGTTCAGTGCCTTTGCCTGGGGATACGCTATGGCAACCCCCAGCCCGCCGCCTACCACAGCCACACGCTTGCCTGCAAGGCCGTCAAATTCGCTGGCCTTGCCAAGGGGGCCTGCAAAGTCCGCCAGGCAGTCTCCCTCCTCCAGCATATCCAGCCGCTTTGTGGTGGCACCCACCTTTTGGAATATCACAGTGGCGGTGCCCCGTTCCCGGTCATAATCCGCTATGGTAAGGGGTATGCGCTCTCCCTGCTCATCCACCCGCAGTATTATAAACTGCCCGGGCAGTGCCTTTCTGGCCACATAGGGAGCCTCTACCTCTATGAGAGTGACCGTTTCATGCAAACGGCGCTTTTTTACTATACGATACATATCCGCCAGCTCCTTTATTTATAATTATGCATCACACTTTTTTAATATAAATCTCCCAGCGTCTGATGTCAATGCCTACAGGCCAAGTTCGTCAACAAAAAAACGATATTCTGTCCTTGCAGTATATTCCTCTCCCGCCTTAAGCACAGGGGAGGGGAAGTGGGTATGCCTCATGGAATCCGGTACGTTTTGACATTCCATGCATACTGCGCCCCTGTCACGGTAATGCGCGCCGTCCTTTCCAATAAGGTCAAGTGAATTAGCGGTGAATACCATAAGGGCCGGCATGGTTGTATATACATCCATCCGCCTGCCTGTGCCGGAGCTTCTCAGCGACCCTGCAAACTCCAGTGCACCCCGCTCTGTCTTATTCAGCAAAAAGTTATGGTCCAGCCCTCCCGCAATGGCTATCTGCTCATCATGGGCTGCATGGGCCTCCGCCACGTCCCTTTCCTTTCTGAAATCCATCACCGTGCCCTCCACAAGGCGCACCTCACCTGTGGGAAGCTGCCCCTCTGCCTGAGGGTTAAAGAAGTCCCCATTCACCCTCAATAGCTGATGGGCATCGCCGCTTGCATGGCCGCTCAGGTTAAAGTAGGCGTGGTTGGTAAGGCTTATTGGGGTATCCCTGTCGCTTCGGGCATAAAAATCCATGGAGAGCACGCCGGTTTCAGAAAACCCATACCGCACCCTTACCTCCATATTCCCCGGGAAGCCCTGATCTCCATCCTCTGATACAAGGCTGAATACTATGCCCTCCCCATCCTGCTCAGGCTGCCATATGCGGCTGTTAAAGCCTGCGCTGCCGCCGTGGAGGGTATAAAGGGGGTGATTTTTATCCAGCAGATGCTCCTGTGAGTTCAGGGTAAAGCGTGAGCCTGCCAGCCTGTTTGCAAACCTGCCGCATACTGCGCCCATGCTCCACCCGTGCCGCTGGTATTCTCCGCCTGAGCACAGCCCCAGCACCACGTCGTCAAGCTCGCCATTTCTGTCCGGCACCCGGAGGGCTGCAAGAGATGCGCCAAAGTCCGTAAAGCTCGCTGCGCCATACCCGGTATCAATGGTTATAAGCCGGGCATTGCGCCCATCATCGTAGGTTCCAAATGGGGCTGTGGTTATTTTCATATGCTTTCCTCCCTCTCAATGCTCAGCATCAGCTCTGCTGCCCTTGCAATGTATTCATTCAGTGTAAGCTCCTCCATTCCCGCCATCACAATATTGCAGCGGTTCATGGGAATAAGTATCTTCCTTGCGCTGCTTGAGGCCACTGAGTACGCCATGCGTGGCGTTACCTCACCCAATAGGGAATTGGCGGCAATTATGCCAACAGGCCCCGTTATCACGTCCGCCATGGCGGCATTTACCGCCACAGGGTTTTCCCCGGTGGCTCCCCGGTGGGCCCCTGCCCTTATCATGGCCTCTGTGGCAGAGCTGTTTGTGCCTACGGCTGTAATATCCCCCTTAAAGCCCCCCTTTATGAGCAGCTCTATTATTCCCCGGCCTATGCGGCCTCCCTGTCCGTCTATCACCAGTATTTTCATTTGTATTGCGTCCTTTTTTCGTCCTTTTTCAGATGTGTGCCGTTATTTATGAATTTTACAATACACCATGGGCTTTTGCAAGCTAAGGGGTATGTGCTATAATTAAATGGATGAAATAGAATTTCCGGAGGACAGCCATGAAAGATCAGCGGCTCACCGAGCAGACCCTATCCTCTACCAAGGTCTATTCCGGGCCTGTATTCGACGTTTACAGTGACACCGTGCAGCTTTTTAACGGGGCTGAGGCCCGCAGGGATTACCTGCTGCACAGGGGTGCAGTGGCAGTGCTGCCCCTTGATGAGGACGGCCGGGTAATAATGGAGCGACAGTTCCGCTATCCCCATCACCGGGTGCTTTATGAAATTCCCGCCGGCAAGCTGGAAGCCTTCGATTCTGACCCTCTGGATGCAGCCCGCCGCGAGCTGCTGGAGGAGACCGGCGTCACCGCCCGGCAGATAATTCCCCTGGGCGTATACATTCCCTCCCCCGCCATACTCTCGGAAAAAATACACGTATACCTTGCCCGCGGCCTGTCCTACGGGGAGACCTGCCCGGATGAGGATGAATTCCTTGAGGTGGAGCGCATACCGCTGGATACCCTTACCGATATGATACTGCAAAACCAGATTTCAGACGGCAAGACGGTTTTTGCCATTCTCAAGGCAAAGCTGCTGCTGGAAAGGGGCGCCCTGGATGAATAAGGCCCTCCGCTATGGCACCGTGCTTTTTGACCTTGACGGCACCCTTACAGACCCTGCCCTCGGCATAACCTCCGCCGCCCAGTATGCCCTAAGAAAAATGGGCATCGCTGTGGAGGATATCACCACGCTGAACTGGCTCATCGGCCCGCCCCTTATCCCTTCCTTTAAGGAGGGCTTCGGCATGGATGATGCACAGGCCGTGGAGGCCCTTGGGTATTACAGGGAGTATTTCTCGGTTACCGGCATATACCAAAACGAAATATACCCCGGCATAGCAGAGCTCCTTCATGACCTGCACTCTGCCAGCCGCCGCATTATCCTTGCCACCTCAAAGCCCGAGGGCTTTGCTGAGACCATACTCAGGCACTTTGATATTTACCGCTACTTTCACCTTGTGGCGGGCAATACCTTTGATGAGGCCCGCCCCACCAAGGAGGATGTTATAAGCTACATTCTCTCCTGCTGCCCGGATATCTCTCCCGACAATACCGTCATGGTGGGAGATCGTAAATACGATGTGCAGGGGGCTGCCCGCTTTGGCCTTGGCTGTATAGGAGTATCCTTCGGCTATGGCAGCAGGGAGGAGCTGGAGGCGGCAGGGGCCGCCCTCATAGCAGGCTCTGTGCAGGAGCTGCGGGATATGCTTCTTTGATTACCTATATAATTAACTTAAATAATTTATTATTCAGGAGGATACTATGTCCAAGGTCTATTTTACCGATATGAGCACCACCTTTTCCGAAAACCTTCTGCAAAAGTTCCGCCGCCTTATAGATAAGGCCGGCCTGGGCGAGATTGATTTCGATCATAAGTTCGTAGCCATCAAGATTCACTTTGGCGAATATGGCAACCTTGCATACCTTCGTCCCCAGTACGCAAAGGTGCTGGCAGATTACATCCGGGAGCGGGGCGGCCTGCCCTTCCTTACGGATTGCAATACCCTCTATGTGGGCAGCCGCAAGCACGCCCTCGAGCACATTGAAACTGCCTACATGAACGGCTACACCCCCTATGCCACCGGCTGCCAGATAATAATAGCCGATGGCCTTAAGGGCACAGATGAGGCCCTCATCCCCATTGACGGCCAGGTTGTCTCCCAGGCTAAGATAGGCCGTGCCATAGCGGATGCGGACATAGTCATCAGCCTCAATCACTTTAAGGGCCATGAGGAAGCAGGCTTTGGCGGTGCGCTGAAGAATCTGGGCAT
>CAYMPG010000044.1:0-8753 GCA_964392455.1 uncultured Clostridium sp.
ACCTTATAGGCGACCAGGAGGATATACCCCTTGGCGATCGCAAAAATATGTGCTACATGGGCTCCACCGTGGTTTACGGCCGCGGCAAGGCGGTAATAGTCGCCACCGGTATGGATACCGAGATGGGCAAAATTGCAGGCGCCCTCTCCGCCGCCACCGATGAGCAGACCCCCCTTCAGCGCAAGCTGGATGAGCTGGGCACCCTCCTTTCCAAAATGGTGCTTGGCATATGCCTTTTCATTTTTGCCTTTAACCTGTTTATGGCGAGGGGCGAGCTGGCCGTGGAGGGCCACGCCCTTACCGTAATACTTGAAACATTCATGGTGGCCGTATCTCTGGCTGTGGCCGCCATACCCGAGGGCCTTGCCACCGTGGTAACGGTAGTGCTTTCCATAGGCGTTACCAAAATGTCCCAGCGCAATGCCGTTATTCGCCGCCTTACCGCCGTGGAGACCCTGGGCTGCACCCAGGTAATCTGCTCTGATAAGACCGGCACCCTCACTCAGAACAAGATGACCGTGGTGGATCATACCGGCGAAACCGCCCTTGTGGCCACCGCCATGGCGCTCTGCTCCGATGCCACCCTCAATGAGGAAAATCAGGCAGAGGGCGAGCCCACCGAGTGCGCTCTTGTAAACTTTGCCTATTCTGTGGGTCTGAAAAAGCAGGAGCTGGAAAGCGCCACCCCCCGTGTGGACGAGGCCCCCTTTGACTCCGGCCGCAAGATGATGTCCACCATACACGACCTTGGCAGCAAATACGTACAGTACACCAAGGGCGGCCCGGATGTTGTGCTGGCCCGCTGCGCCTATTACTATGAGGATGGGCAGACCCTCCCCATGACCGAGCAGAAGCGCACCCAGATAATGGCTGAAAATAAGGCCATGGCAGACAGGGCGCTCCGTGTGCTGGCAGTGGCCCGCAGGGACTGGGCACAGCGCCCCGCCGATAACACCCCCGAGTTCCTTGAGCAGGAGCTGGTATTCCTTGGGCTCACTGGCATGATAGACCCGGTTCGCCCTGAGGTAAAGGCTGCTATTGAGGAATGCCGCAGCGCAGGTATACGCGCCGTCATGATAACAGGCGACCATAAGGATACCGCCGTGGCCATAGCCAAGGAGCTGGGCATCATAAAGGACGCCTCAGAGGCCATCACAGGGGCTGAGCTCAATAATATTTCAGATGAGGAGCTGCTGGAGGCCGTGCAGAAATACGGCGTGTACGCCCGCGTACAGCCCGAGCACAAGACCCGCAGAGTCAATGCCTGGAAGGCGCTCAATGCCATTACCGCCATGACCGGCGATGGCGTAAACGATGCCCCCTCCATCAAGTCCGCCGACATCGGCGTGGGCATGGGCATCACCGGCACGGATGTTACCAAAAACGTAGCCGATATGGTGCTGGCAGATGACAACTTTGCCACCATAGTCTCTGCCGTAGGCGAGGGCCGCCGCATATACGACAACATCCGCAAGGCCATCCAGTTCCTGCTGGCCTCCAATATGAGCGAGGTGCTGGGCGTATTCTCCGCCACACTTATGGGCTTCACGCTGCTGAACCCCGTGCATTTGCTGTTTATCAACCTTGTTACGGATTGCTTCCCCGCCCTTGCCCTGGGTATGGAAAATGCCGAGCCCAATACCATGAGCCGTCCTCCCCGCAACTCAAGCGATGGTATATTCGCCGGCGGCCTCTTTGGAGATATAGCCTATCAGGGCATACTGGTCACCGCCCTTACCATACTCTCCTACTTTATCGGCAATTACTTTGAAACCGGCGTATTCTCGGTTCCCGTGGGCGTATCAGATCACGGCATGACAATGGCCTTCCTCACCATGTCCATGTGCGAGATATTCCACGCCTTCAATCTGCGCTCCCAGCGCAAATCCATCTTCACCCTCAAGGGGCACAACAAGGTGCTGTGGGCTGCAATGGCAGGCTCCCTCCTGCTCACCACCGCCGTGCTGGAGATACCCTTCCTTGCAGACGCCTTTGGCTTCACCCCCATCGGCCTTACTGAATACAGCATTGCCCTTGTGCTTGCCATAATGGTCATACCTGTTGTGGAGGCTGTGAAGTTCTTCCAGCGCAGGGCCAGCCGCTCCTAAATGATACTTTACTGCTTTAAAAAAGCCATGGCGCTGATATAGCGCCATGGCTTTTTATCATATATGCAGCTTTAATTTATTCATAATACTCCATCACAAAGTCAAAGAACAGCGCCGCCGTGGATACCTCCGAGCGGTTTCGCCGCATGACTATATACAGATCTCTGCTCATGGAATACCTGCCCAGCCTGAAGCTCAGCAGCTTTCCCATCTCCAGCTCGTCCTCAATGGCGTGCTTGCTCATTATGGCAATGCCAAGGCCAGCAGCTACGGATTTTTTTACCGCCTCGCTGTAGCTCATCTCAGCCACCACATTCATGCGGCTGATGTCCACCCCTGCGTTTTTCAGCAGCTGCTCGTATTCCATGCGGGTGCCGCTGCCCCCTTCACGGGTGATAAAGGGCTCGCTGTACAGTATATCCAGGGATACATTATCCCCCATCTGCCTGAAGCGCTGGGTGTTTGGCGTTACCAGCAGCAGCTCGTCCTTTGCAAAGCTCTTGAATTCGCAGTTTGTATTCTCCACCCTTGCGCCGGTAAGGGCCACATCCGCAGTGCCCTTTCGCACCAGGTCCACCGCCTGCATACTGTTTGCATTATGCAGCTGATAGGATACCCCCGGATACCTTTCGCTGAAGGCTGACAGCAGCTCCGGCAGGCAATACTGGGCCGGCACTGAGGACGCCGCTATGGTCAGCACACCGGTATGGCGGTTTTCCGGCCTGGACAGCTCCTCAAGGGCCTTATTTCTCAGGCTGAGTATGCTCTGGGCATATCCCAGCAGCACTGCGCCCTTTTCGGTGGGGAATATGCTGCGGCTGGTGCGTATCAGCAGCTCGCACCCCAGCTCCTTTTCCATTGTGGATATATGGGCGCTGATGGTGGGCTGGGATACTCCCAGCGTCTTTGCGGCCTTGGAGAAGCTGCCGTGCTTTACCACCATGCAAAAGGCTTCTATCTGCTTAAGGTCCATATACTGCTCCCATTCATTATTTAATCGGTATATGCATGTATAGTTTTTTTCTATATGTATTATACCATCTGTCAGCCCCTGTACACAAGTGCCTTACCTGTGCAAAAAAGGACGCCCCGAAAGGAGCGTCCTTTTCTCATCAGCCTGTATGGCTTAATTACTTTGCATCTACCTCGTGCATATAGGCGCACAGGTCCTTGAGCTTGTTGGAATAACCCCACTCGTTGTCATACCAGGCTACCAGCTTGACGAAGTGGTCATTCAGGGAGATGCCTGCGCCAGCGTCAAAGGTGGAGGTATGGATATCGTGGATGAAATCGGAAGAAACTACGGCATCCTCAGTGTAGCCGATGATGTCCTTCCACTCCTCGCTCTCGGAGGCAGCCTTCATAACGGCCTTAATCTCATCATAGGTAGCGGCCTTCTCAAGGCGGCAGGTAAGGTCAACAACGGATACATCCAGAGTAGGAACACGCATGGACATACCGGTCAGCTTGCCATTGAGGGAGGGGATTACCTTGCCAACGGCCTTTGCAGCGCCGGTGGAGCTGGGGATGATGTTGTGAGCCGCAGCACGGCCGCCGCGCCAGTCCTTCTTGGAGGAGCTGTCAACGGTCTTCTGGGTGGCGGTGATGGAATGAACGGTGGTCATAAGGCCTTCCACGATGCCGAAGTTGTCATTGATGACCTTGGCAAGAGGAGCAAGGCAGTTGGTGGTGCAGGAAGCATTGGATACCACGTTCATGTCGGGAGAATAGGTCTTGTGGTTTACACCCATTACAAACATGGGAGCATCTGCGCTGGGAGCGGAGATGATGACCTTCTTTGCGCCGGCCTCAAGATGCTTGGAAGCCTTTTCTACGGTGGTGTTTACGCCGCTGCACTCCATGATGTACTCGGCGCCGCACTCCTTCCAGGGGATCTCGTTTGCGTTCATGCAGGCATATACGGCAATCTCCTTGCCGTTTACTACCAGCTTGTCGCCCTTTACTTCCACGGTGCCGCTGAAACGGCCGTGTACGCTGTCATACTTGAGCATATAAGCCATGTAATCCACAGCGATGAAGGGATCGTTGATACCTACTACCTCTACGTTGTCATCCAGAACAGCCGCCCTGAAGGAAAGACTGCCGATACGACCGAAACCATTGATGCCGACTTTTACTGCCATTTTAAAAATCCTCCGTTTTGTCTGTATGAATATTACATGACGCTGCCATCAGCCTGGCATATGTCACTGTTGACAATAAATTAACCAACGGTACTATGATAAAAGAAATTTTAGCATTTTTCAAGTACCATTTTGCCATACCCGAGTATTACATTAGTAAAGGGCGTTCCGATAACCAGCGCTTATATCACGAACCGGCATTTTTCCCTTATGCTCATGGTATTAAAGTAGCTGTTCTCCATGGGTATCCATTCCTCCACAAAGCGCCTGTGCATGTCCTCGCCATTGCGTTCCATTATACGGCGGCTCTGCTCCTGTGGGGTTATTTCCAGAAATACCCCCAGGTCGTAATACTCCCCAAGCTCCGGGTGCATACAGTAGCTGCCCTCCACCACCGTGACCGGGACGTAGGGCACGGTGCGCTCCTGAGACAGGGTTCCGGTTGAGCAGGAGTAGCTTTTATATGTTATGGCCTGCCTCTGCATCACCGGCAGCGCCACCTCTACATAAAACCGCTCCCTGTCAAAATTGCCGCCTATTTCGCTGAGCCGCTCAGGTGTGCGCTGACCTGGCCTTAGAAAATAATCATCCGCATGGAATATGCGGCCACCAAATTCCTCCGTAAGCTCCCTTCCAAGGGTACTCTTGCCTGCGGCACAGGGGCCCTCTATGGCTATCACAACAGACCCCTGCTCCCTCAGCAGCCGGGCTATTTCCTCGCTCAGTGCCGCCCGTGTCATTTCAGATTCTCCGGGTTAAGGCAATGAAGCTCCTCAGGCACGAACCGGCCGTCCTTCCTTATGAGCACATCGTCAAAGTAGATTTCTCCGCCGCCGTATTCCGGGGTCTGTATGCACACAAGGTCCCAATGAAGGCTGGACTGATTGCCATTGTCGCAATCCTCATAGCAGCTTCCGGGGGTGAAGTGGAAGGAACCGGCTATCTTTTCATCAAAGAGTATCTCCTTCATGGGGAAGGTTATGTAGGGATTCACGCCCAGCGCAAACTCGCCCACGTATCTCGCTCCCTCGTCCATATCAAATACCTGGTTTATACGGGCGGTGTCGTTTGACTCTGCCTTTACTATCTTGCCCTTTTCAAAGGTAAGGGTCACATGCTCATATACAAACCCGTCATGGGGAGAGGGGGTATTGTAGGCCACGGTGCCCTCCACGCTGTCCCTTACGGGAGCTGTGTATATTTCCCCATCAGGTATGTTCATCTCGCCGGCGCACTTTATGGCCTTCATGCCCTTTATGGAAAAGCGCAGGTCTGTACCGGGGCCTGTGATGCGTACCCTGTCAGTGCGCTCCATAAGGGCCTTAAGGGCATCCATCGCCCTGTCCATTTTGGAATAATCAAGATTGCATACGTTAAAGTAATAGTCCTCAAAGCTCTCTGTGCTCATTGAGGCCATCTGTGCCATGCCGGGAGTGGGATACCTGAGCACCACCCACTTTGTGCCGGGCACCCTCACCTGGCCGTGCACCTTGTTGCCGTACACGCCGCTGATGAGCAGCAGCTTTTCATTTGGCACATCCGACATTTCGGAGCAATTGCTTTCGCCCCGTATGCCCATATATACCTGCATTTCCTTCATCATGCCCCCGTCATACTTTGCCATCAGGGCATACTGCTCCTCTGTGGCACCCAGGGCAAGCTCCCTGTCCACATCGCTCCTGTTCAGCCATACAAAGGGTATGCCTCCTGCGGCATATACCTGCCGGACTATGGCCTTTACCAGCTCTGTCACCTCGCCGGTGCCCTCTATCAGCACCTTTTCGCCCTTCTGCACCTTGCAGGAAAAGCTCACAAGGTTCTTTGCCAGCGTTTCTATACGTGGATCTGTCATATTCTTATACCTGCCTTTATCAGTTTATTCTTTCCTTTATTACATACAGAGGCCTGCCCTGCACCTCGTCATATATCCGCTGAATGTATGCGCTCTGCACTCCCATGCATACAAGTATCAGCCCATCCAGCCCCACAAGGGCCCACAGCCCCCACAGCCAGCCTGCTACCCTTACCCGGGCTGCACATATGCCGGTTATCACAAGGCCCGCTACAGCCGCTGCCAGCACGCCTATGCCCATATATGTTATCACAGTCAGCGGCCTTGTGGAAAAGCCGAATATGCCGTCTGCCGCAAGCTTGAGCATCTTCTTAAGGCTGTATTTGGTCTTGCCTGCCGCCCGCTCATGGCGCACATATTCCACAGGCACCGCATTGTAGCCCATCCAGGCGCTCATGCCCCTGAGAAAGCGATTATGCTCCCTCAGCTCCCGGAACTTATCCGCCACGGCCCTGTCCAGCAGGCGAAAGTCCCCCGTATCCAGCGGGATGGGGTAAGTGCTCATTGCGGAAAGGAGCCTGTAATAGCACCAGGCTGTAAACCGCTTGGCGGCAGTCTCCCCATTGCGCTTCAGCCGCTTGCCGTAGGCTATATCCGCCCCCTGCTCCCACGCCTTTACCATGTCCCCTATCACCTCGGGAGGGTCCTGCAAATCTGCATCCATTATTATTACGGCATCTCCATCCGCTGCATCCATGCCGGCAGTTACTGCAAGCTGATGGCCAAAGTTTCTTGAAAAGCGCAGCGCCTTTACCTCAGGGGCATCCTCCGCCAGGGCGGAAACTATGCTCCAGGTGTCATCTCTGCTGCCGTCGTCTATATATATTATTTCGTAGGGGTAGCCCAGCTCCTCCATTGCCGCCCTTGTGCGGCGGAAGGATTCTGCCATTACCTCCTGCTCGTTATACACGGGTATAACCAGGCTCAGCTTTTTATCCATAATCTCTCCTTTTGTCAAAACCGGGTCTTGATGCTAAATATCATTATACCCCAATGGCTCACTATCTACAATTCTAATATACAACTGGGGAAAAATTCGCATTTGCCCTATTGAAACAGAATTTACATCGGGTATAATAAATAGTGTTTGCTATGCTATTATTTTTAAAGGAGATATAATCATATGGCACTTGTTACCAGCAAAGAAATGTTCGCAAAGGCCTACGACGGCGGCTATGCTATCGGCGCTTTCAATGTAAACAACATGGAGATAATCCAGGGCATTACCGAAGCCGCCATCGAAAACCACGCTCCCCTCATCCTTCAGGTATCCAAGGGCGCCCGCGCCTACGCAAAGCATGTATACCTGATGAAGCTCATCGAGGCTGCCATTGAGGACGCTGAGCAGTCCGCAGGCTTTGACCTTCCCGTATGCGTTCACCTTGACCACGGCGATACCTTTGAGCTGTGCAAGAGCTGCATAGATGGCGGCTTCACCTCCGTCATGATAGACGGCTCCTCCAAGTCCTTCGAGGACAATATCGCCCTTACCCGCCAGGTTGTGGAATATGCCCATGATCACGGCGTAGTAGTAGAAGGCGAGCTGGGCACCCTTGCAGGCGTTGAGGATGAGGTAAACGTATCCGCTGAGGATTCCTCCTACACCCGCCCCGAGGAAGTGGAAGAATTCGTCACCCGCACCGGCGTTGACTCCCTTGCCATAGCCATCGGCACCAGCCACGGCGCATACAAGTTCACCGCCGCCCAGTGCACCCGCAATGAAAAGGGCCTGCTGGTTCCCCCTCCCCTCCGTTTCGACATACTGGAGGAGGTCTCCCGCCGTCTCCCCGGCTTCCCCATCGTTCTCCACGGCTCTTCCTCCGTTCCCCAGGAATTTGTGAAGATCATCAATGAGAATGGCGGCAGAATGCCTGATGCAGTAGGTATCCCCGAGGAGCAGCTCCGCAAGGCCGCCGAGAGCGCAGTCTGCAAGATCAATATCGACTCTGACCTGCGCCTTGCCATGACCGCCTGCATCCGCAAGTACTTTGCAGAGCATCCCGATCACTTTGACCCCCGTCAGTACCTGAAGCCTGCCCGCATCGCCATCAAGGACATGGTAGCTCACAAGCTCATCAACGTTCTGGGCTGCAACGATAAGGCATAAATCAGTATTAAACCATATACCTTAAATATAAAGCGTGACGGATGAGCCGTTACGCTTTATAATTAGCATATAAACCATAAGGAGATAAGCCATGCAGGAAGAATACATGAACGTTATCACCCTTACCGATGCCGATGGCAGCGATGTGGACTTTGAGGTGCTGGATATGGTGCCATACAATGGCAGTGAATACGCCGTTTTGCTGCCCGTGGATGACGATTCGGATACAGCGGAGGCAGTAATACTGGAGCTGCTGGCAGCCGAGGAGGACAATGAGGAGGATATGCTCCAGGGCGTGGATGACCAGGAGATACTGGATGCGGTATTCGCCCTGTTTATGGAGCGCAACAGCGACCTGTTCCAGTTTGAGCAGTAATGGTCGAAAATGCACTATAATATAAGCTGCATAGTATCCATTGCGGCATCCTGAGGGATGCCGCTTTTCCTTTTAATCCATCTGCATTTACTTATGGGTGCCGTTGCGTGCCGGCGCTTACGGCCTTTTGGATGAAATTTGACAGTTCGGCAGTTTAGGTAAAAGG
>CAYMPG010000045.1:0-8127 GCA_964392455.1 uncultured Clostridium sp.
CCGATGTTTACATGGGGCTTGGTACGTTCAAATTTTGCCTTTGCCATTTGTAACTTATTCCTCCAGTTAGTATTTATCAGTGTTATATTTTGTTTTAAGGCGCCCCTGCGCCATTGTGCTTAGTTGAGCTTGCCCAGCACTTTGCGGGCACTCTGCTCGCTCATCTGCTCGTAATGGTCAAACTGCATTGTGAAGGTGCCTCTGCCCTGGGTGGCAGAGCGCAGGTCTGTGGCGTAGCCAAACATTTCGCTCAGCGGGCATTGGGCATCGATAACGGCGCTTACGCCCCTGTTGTCGGTTCCCTGTATCCTGCCCCGGCGTGCGGTGATGTTGCCAAGAACATCGCCCATATACTCCTCGGGCATTACCACTTCCACCTTCATTACAGGCTCAAGCAGCACGCAGCCGCCCTTTTCCATGGCTTCCTTAAGGGCCATGGAGCCTGCAATCTTGTAGGCCATTTCGGATGAATCCACCTCGTGGGTGGAGCCATCAAGCAGCGTGGCCTTGAAGTCTACCATTTCGTATCCGCCCAGAACACCGGAGCCTGCGGCTTCCCTTATGCCCTGCTCGATGGCGGGAATGTATTCCTTGGGGATGCAGCCGCCCACAGTCTTATTTTCAAAGACAAAGCCTTCGCCAGGCTCCAGGGGGCTGAATTCCACCACGCAGTGGCCATACTGGCCATGGCCGCCGGTCTGGCGGACGTACTTGCCCTCCGTCTTGACGGTGCGTGTAAGGGCTTCCCGGTAGGCCACCTGAGGGTTGCCCACCCGACATTCCACCTTGAATTCACGGATAATGCGGTCTACGATTATTTCAAGATGCAGCTCGCCCATTCCGGCGATTATGGTCTGGCCAGTTTCCCGGTCAACGTAGGTTTTAAAGGTAGGATCCTCCTCAGCAAGCTTCTGGAGGGTCTGATCCAGCTTTTCCTGGCCCGCCTTTGTTTTGGGCTCGATGGAAATGCGTATGACCGGCTCAGGGAATTCCATGGACTCAAGGAGTATGGGCCTGCCCTCTGTGCAGAGGGTGTCGCCTGTGGCGGTTTCCTTAAGGCCCACAAGTGCGGCGATGTCGCCTGCATGCACCTCGTCTACCTCGGTGCGGCTGGCGGCGTGCATAAGCACTATCTTGCTGACACGCTCACGCTTGCCCTTGGTGGAATTATATACATATGAGCCGGACTTCAGCGTGCCGCTGTATACCCTGAAAAACGCAAGCTTGCCCACAAAGGGGTCTGCCACGATTTTGAAGGCCAGCGCCGCAAAGGGCTCTGAATCTGAGCATACGGTCTGTATTTCCCGCTCGCCATCCTTGCTGGTGCCCACAGGTGCAGGTACCTCAAGGGGAGAGGGCAGGAAATTCACTATGGCGTCCAGCAGGAACTGTACGCCCTTGTTGCGGTAGGAAGTGCCGCAGCATACGGGAACCAGCTCATTGGCAATGGTGGCCTTGCGGACGCAGGCGATAATATCCTCAGCAGGAAGGTCGCCCTCCTCAAGGTACTTTTCCATTATCTCATCATCCGCATCGGCAACGGCATCCAGCAGCTCTGCACGATACTTTTCGGCCATTTCCCGCATATTTTCGGGAATTTCCTCAGTTCGTATATCGATGCCATCGTTGTCGTAGTACATTTCGGCCTTCATGTTGATAAGGTCTATAATGCCTACGAAGTCTGCCTCGCTGCCAATGGGCAGCTGAATTGGTACTGCGTTTGCCCCAAGGCGCTCCTTCATCATCTTGATAACGTTGAAGAAATCTGCGCCTACGATATCCATCTTGTTTACATAGGCGATACGGGGCACGCCGTATTTGCTGGCCTGACGCCATACAGTTTCACTCTGGGGCTCTACGCCGCCCTTGGCGCAGAATACCGCCACAGCGCCATCCAGTACGCGCAGTGACCTTTCCACCTCAACGGTAAAGTCCACATGGCCCGGGGTGTCGATAATGTTTATGCGATGATCCCGCCAGTAGGCCGTGGTAGCTGCGGAGGCAATGGTAATGCCCCTCTCCTGCTCCTGCACCATGAAGTCCATGGTGGCTGCGCCCTCGTGTACCTCTCCTACCTTATGTATCTTGCCGGTAAAGAAAAGTATACGCTCGGTGGTGGTGGTCTTGCCGGCGTCTATATGGGCCATTATGCCGATATTTCTTGTTTTTTCAAGTGCCGTTTCTCTGGGCATTGTTCAAACCTCCTTCCCGGTATGATGCAGGGCGTACTCGCCGCCCTGAACATAGTCCTCATCCAACAGAGACGGCGTGCGATAGCACGCCGCTCATATTGGTTTTCCCAGTTTTTACCAACGATAGTGTGCAAAGGCACGGTTGGCCTCTGCCATCCTGTGGGTATCTTCCTTCTTCTTGAAGGCGCCGCCGGCAGAATTGCAGGCGTCCATTATTTCACCGGCAAGGCGCTCCATCATGGTGCGCTCGCTGCGGGCACGTGCGTAGTTTACCAGCCAACGGAGGCCCAGGGTCTGACGACGCTCGGGACGAATCTCGATAGGTACCTGGTAGGTGGCGCCGCCAACACGGCGAGCCTTAACTTCCAGCACGGGCATGATGTTGTTCATGGCCTCTTCGAATACTTCCAGAGGCTCACGGCCGGTCTTTTCCTTGATGATATCGAAGGCGCCATAGCAGGCCTTCTGGGCAGTACCGCGCTTGCCATCCAGCATTACCTGGTTGATGAGCTTGGTTACCAGCTTGCCGCCGTAAATAGGATCATCCAGTACTTCACGCTTGGGTATAAATCCACGTCTAGGCATATCTCAGTACCTCCTTACTTCTTGGGGCGCTTTGCGCCATAGCGGGAACGGGCCTGCATGCGCTTTGCAACGCCTGCGGTATCCAGGGCGCCGCGAATGATGTGGTAACGCACGCCGGGGAGGTCCTTAACACGGCCGCCGCGGATAAGCACAACGGAGTGCTCCTGCAGGTTGTGGCCGATGCCGGGGATATAGGCAGTACCTTCCAGACCATCGGTCAGACGGATACGGGCAATCTTACGCAGAGCGGAGTTAGGCTTTTTGGGGGTCATAGTACGTACAGCGGTGCATACGCCGCGGCGCTGGGGGCACTGCTTCAGTATAGGAGAATTGGACTTATACTGAACCTGCTCCCTGCCCTTGCGAACCAGCTGGTTAATTGTAGGCATTAGGTTATCTCCTTTGTTTTTGATAAAAGTATTTTTTCTATATATTTAAGAAAATCCTCTGCAACCCCTTGAAGAGGATATTTTCCGCATACTTTTGCCTGCCCATGAAAAAGCAAATACGCATAGCTACTCACTTTATCATAAAAGCACAGCATGCGTATTTTACCTCATTTACAGGCAGGTGTCAAATGTTTTTGGGCAATTATTCCCGGTTTTTCTTATATATTTTCCTCCTGGGGATAGGCGCCTGTCATAAGGCCCTGCTTAAGGGGTTCATTGGAAAACACAAAGCGGCTGAAGCTCTTGGCGCGGTTCAGCTCAAACCAGTTTTTCGCCGCCAGCTCCTCCATTCCGGGTATATCCATGACATTGAGCCAGGTGAGGGCAGAATATTTTTTGATGAGCTTTTTCTGCACCGCCTTGCTTATGAGCCATGTGCCCCCCACCAGCACCACAAACAGCGCCAGCGGCAGCATCATGGATATATTGGCTATGGCCTCGCCCACCGGCTTGTAGTTTATGAGCCCCATGGCTATTATGGCCACTATGAGGGTTATGGTTATATGCCTGCCGGAAACCGCATTGTACCTGCGGCGGCAATCCTTGCAGCAGGAAAACTGCACGGGCAGTATTGAGCCCATCATGGCTTTTGTCTTCATGCCCAGCACGTTTCGCTTTTCCTTTGCGGGCTCGGGGTTTCCCAGGTCTGTCATGGCATAGCACTCGGCCCTGTTTTTCTTTTCGCCTCTGCACAGCATACACTCATCCGTGCCAAAGAAGTGGTATATGCCCTTTTCGGGGAGCATACTGAGCACGGTGTCCAGGTCCTTCATTACTTCAGATGGATTTTCCCCGGATACCACGCACTTATCGCAGCTTTCCATATTGAGGGCGCTGCAATACTTGGTGCCGTACAGGGCACAGGAGGTGTTTGTGTAATTTTTTGCCATGCTTTATCTCCTTATAGCGCATGGACGGATAGTATCCGTCCATGCAGAAGTTTTGTATTATACGTTGTACTGTTCGGATACGACGGGCTCTTTCTCCCGAACGTCGATATTGTAATAGCGCCTGAGGCCAATGCCAGCGGGTATCAGCTTGCCGATGATAACGTTTTCCTTGAGGCCGACCAGGGGGTCTACCTTGCCCTTGATGGCAGCTTCGGTAAGCACACGGGTGGTCTCCTGGAAGGATGCGGCGGAAAGGAAGGAATCCGTAGCCAGCGCCGCCTTGGTGATGCCTAGCAGCTTGCGCTTGGCAATGGCGGGCTGCTTGCCCTCCATCATGGCCTTCTCGTTCTCGTTTTCAAAGGCGAATATATCCACCAGCTCGCCGGGGAGCATATTGGTATCACCTGCGTCCTCTATCTGTACCTTGCGGAGCATCTGGCGGATTATTACCTCAATGTGCTTATCCGCTATCTCAACGCCCTGGAGGCGGTATACGCTCTGCACTTCCTTGAGCATATATGCCTGAACGCCCTTTACGCCCTTTATCTTAAGGATGTCGTTGGGGTTGATGGAACCGTCGGTAAGCTCATCGCCGGGCTCTACCACATCCCCATCCTTTACCCTCAGCTTGGAGCCGAAGGGGATAAGGTACTTGGCTGCCTCGCCATCCTCATTGGTGATGGTGGCTTCACGCTTCTTGCCCTCGGTAAGGGATACCCGGCCGCCGATCTCGGTGATAACGGCAAGGCCCTTGGGCTTGCGGGCTTCGAATATTTCTACTACACGGGGAAGACCCTGGGTAATATCGTCTGCGGAAGCAACGCCGCCGGTATGGAAGGTACGCATGGTAAGCTGGGTACCGGGCTCGCCTATGGCCTGTGCGGCTATGATGCCTACGGCCTCGCCTATATCCACGGGATTACCGGTGGCAAGGTTTGCACCGTAGCAATGGGCGCATACGCCACGCTCGCTGCGGCAGGTGAATACGCTGCGGCAGTTAACGGTCTTTATGCCGGCATTTATTATCCTGTCACGGATGGCAAAGCTGATAAGCTCATTGCAGCCGATTATAAGCTCGCCCGTATTGGGATCGTATACATCCTCGGCGGTATAGCGGCCAAGGAGACGGTCGCCCAGGGGCTCCACTACCTTGTTGCCTTCCATTATGGCGCTGATGGGCATACCCTTTACGCGCTCGCCACGCACCTCGAAGCAATCCACCTCGTGGATAATGACCTCCTGAGATACGTCCACCAGTCGGCGGGTAAGGTAGCCGGAGTCTGCGGTACGCAGAGCCGTATCCGCAAGGCCCTTACGGGCACCGTGGGAGCTGATGAAGAACTCAAGCACTGTCAGGCCTTCGCGGAAGTTTGCCCGGATAGGCACCTCTATGATCTGGCCGGAAGGGTCTGCCATCAGGCCACGCATGCCTGCCAGCTGACGAATCTGGTTTTTGCTGCCTCGAGCACCGGAGTCCGCCATCATGGCGATGGGGTTGTAGGGGTCAAGGGAAGCCATAAGGGCGTCGGTGACGTCGTTTGTGGCATCCTCCCAGACCTTTATAACGTAGCTGCGGCGCTCTGCGTCAGACAGCATACCGGAATAGAACAGGTTGTCGATCTCCACGACTTCCTTCTCGGCCTTGGCAAGTATTTCCTTCTTCTGCTCAGGCACCTGAATATCCTGGAAGCCAACGGTAATACCGCCACGGGTGGAGTACTTGTAGCCCAGTGACTTCATGGCGTCCAGCACCTCGGAGGTGCGGGTGGGCCCAAAGCGGCGATAGCACCTGTCCACGATCTGGCCCAGGTCCTTCTTTACCACCAGCTTATCTATCTCCAGCTTGAACATATCGTCCAGCGTGTTGCGCTCCACATAGCCAAGGCTCTGGGGTATGGCCTCGTTGAATATGAGGCGGCCGATGGAGGTATCTATTACCCTGCGGTACTTCTTGCCCTCCCATTCACGCTCAATACGCACCTTTACCTTTGCCTGGAGGGTGACCTCGCCCATCTGGTAGGCCATAAAGGCCTCATCCTGGCTGGAGAATATCTTGCCCTCGCCCTTCTGACCGTCACGCTGGAGGGTCAGATAGTAGCAGCCGATAACCATGTCCTGGGTGGGGCAGGCAACGGGCTTGCCGTCCTGGGGCTTAAGTATATTGTTGGAGGCCAGCATAAGGAAGCGGGCCTCTGCCTGTGCTTCCACAGAGAGTGGTACGTGTACAGCCATCTGGTCGCCGTCAAAGTCAGCATTGAAGGCGGTACATACCAGAGGATGCAGCTTTATTGCACGGCCCTCTACCAGCACCGGCTCAAAGGCCTGTATGCCCAGGCGGTGCAGTGTAGGCGCGCGGTTGAGCAGCACGGGGTGCTCCTTGATAACGCCTTCCAGTACATCCCACACCTCAGGCTTTACCCGCTCTACCATGCGCTTTGCGCTCTTGATATTGTGGGCGTAGGCATCCTCCACCAGCTTCTTCATTACGAAGGGCTTAAACAGCTCCAGCGCCATCTCCTTGGGCAGGCCGCACTGATACATCTTAAGCTCAGGGCCTACAACTATAACGGAGCGGCCGGAGTAGTCTACACGCTTGCCCAGCAGGTTCTGGCGGAAGCGGCCCTGCTTGCCCCTGAGCATATCGGACAGGGACTTGAGGGGACGATTGCCGGGGCCGGTAACGGGGCGGCCACGGCGGCCGTTATCTATGAGGGCGTCTACTGCTTCCTGCAGCATACGCTTTTCGTTGCGAACGATGATATCCGGAGCGCGCAGCTCCAGCAGCCTCTTAAGGCGGTTATTGCGGTTGATTACCCTGCGGTAAAGGTCATTCAGGTCAGAGGTGGCAAAGCGGCCGCCATCCAGCTGCACCATGGGGCGCAGCTCGGGAGGTATTACCGGCACTGCGTCCATGATAATCCACTCGGGCTTGTTGCCGCTCCTGAGGAACGCTTCCACTACCTCAAGGCGCTTTATGGCATTGCTGCGCTTCTGGCCGGAGGAATTGGCGATCTCCGTGCGGAGCTCCTCATCCAGCTTTTCCAGGTCAAGATCCATCAGCAGCTCTTTTATAGCCTCTGCGCCCATGCCGGCCTTAAAGGCCTTGGGGCCGTACTGGGCCTGTGCCTCACGGTATTCCTTATCCGTAAGCACCTGCTTGTACATGAGGTTGGTCTCGCCGGGATCGGTTACTACGAATGCTGCAAAATACAGCACCTTTTCCAGGGACCTGGGAGACATATCCAGCAGCATCTTCATGCGGCAGGGTATGCCCTTGAAATACCATATATGGGATACGGGTGCGGCCAGCTCAATGTGGCCCATGCGCTCACGGCGCACCTTTGCACGGGTGACCTCCACGCCGCACTTATCGCACACCACGCCCTTGTAGCGCACGCGCTTATAGCGCCCGCAGTGGCACTCCCAGTCCTTAGTGGGGCCGAAAATGCGTTCGCAGAACAGACCGTCCCGCTCCGGCTTCAGGGTGCGGTAGTTGATGGTTTCGGGTTTCTTTACCTCGCCGTAGGACCATTCCCTTATTTTTTCCGGGGAGGCAAGGCCAATCTGTATAGCATCGAAATTGGTAGGCTCAAACAATTTCTTTATCTCCCTTCGGCCTTATTTTAGTTAAATTCGTCCAGGTCTTCGCCGTCTACCACGGAGAAGCCCATATCTTCGGGGCTGCCCATGTCCATATCCATGTCTTCATCAAAGTCGAATTCATCGAACTCTGCAAAGTCGCCCTCTGCTGCGGGAGCGGTGGGAGCATCCTCCATGCCGGAAATATTCACATCCATGGGGGCGGGCTCGTCGTCCTCTATCAGCTCGCCTATCTTTATTTCCTCCTTGGTATCGCTGAGCACCTTTATATCCAGGCCCAGAGACTGGAGCTCCTTGATGAGCACCTTGAAGGATTCAGGCACGCCGGGCTCAGGCACGTTTTCGCCCTTGACTATGGCCTCGTAGGTCTTTACGCGGCCCACCACGTCGTCGGACTTGACGGTAAGTATC
>CAYMPG010000046.1:0-7322 GCA_964392455.1 uncultured Clostridium sp.
GACAGGTCTAGGCGCGGAGGAGGGGAGGCTCGTGTATCCTATTCATCTGCACAGGGAGCTCGTGTGGCATATCCATCTGCCGGGGAGGCTCGTGTGTCCACCCAAACCTTTATCTTACCCCCACCCAAAACAAAAAGGCCCATCCGTCATGGGCCTTTTTGGAAAGTGCTGTAAAGGGGCATATTTAATATTGCCCTCTCAATCTATATTCTTTTGGTACTTTTCTTTTAAAGAAAAGTACGCTTCTTTTGGTTCTTTCTTTTAAAGAAAGAACAAGGAAGGGGTGCAGGGGGCTGGCCCCCTGCATGGGAAAAGCACACCCTGCTACTTCAAGTGTGTGCTGCCGGCGGGGGTAACGTCGAATACGGTGAGGGTGCTGCCCTGCACGCGGAAGCGGATGTCCAGCCCGGCGAATTCCAGGCCGTAGGGCAGGGCGGGGTCCTGCTGGTAGGCGGGGCGGGGATCCTGAGAGAGGGCGGCAATGAGGGATTGCTGCTTGTCCTCAGGTATGAGCCGGAGCAGGTCAGGGGGGAATTCCACCTGCAATGCCTTGTGGAGCTGCACCCCGGCAAAGCCGGAAAGGGCCTCCGGATGGCTGTCGGTGAAGGGCAGGTATGGCTTTATATCGTATATGGGAGTGCCGTCCATCAGGTCGGCGCCGGATACCGTAAGCACAGTGCCAAGCCCCGGGCGCTTTTCCATGGAAAGCAAGCGCACTGAGGAAAGGCCTATCGGGTTGGGCCGATAGGGGGAGCGGGTGGCAAAAACCCCCATGCGGGTATTCCCGCCAAGGCGAGGGGGCTTAACGGTGGGGCGAAAGCCTGTGCTGCGGTTCTTTGAAAAGCCCCACAGCAGCCACAGGTGGGAATAGCCGGATAGCCCCCTCAGGGCATTTTCATCCCGATAGTCCGGCTCGAATATTATCCTGCCCACAGGGCCCTCACCAAGGCCGCTCTGGCGGGGGATGCCGAATTTTTCGGTATAATCACAGCTCATGCGGGCAATGACCTTAAGCTCAAATGTATCTGACATATGGGCCTCCGGCTATTGCACGGCGGAGCATACGCCCCTGAGCAGCGCTGCAAGATCCTCAGCACTGCCGGCGCTGGCTGCACTTATGCATATTACGCCGCTGCCGGTATTCCACAGGGCGGTGTTTTCGCAGGCGGATACGGTGATTTCAGCATAGCCCGGGTCAATATCCTCCCTGTCGCAGGGAGTTATGACGGCGGCGGGGCACAGCTCCTTCAGCCGCTCCTCAAGGCCCGGGTCAGGCATGCCTATATAGTAGCTGCCGGTGTCTGCATAAAGGGTACATTCATCCATGCCTCCATCCAGTGGGCTGCTTGCAGAGGCGCTGCCGGAGGTATCTGCGGCATCCTCTGTGATAACGGCCTCCTCTGCCATGGCCGTCTCGGGGGCGGCAGCCTCGGCGGGAGCTTCTTCCACAGGAGCGGCATCATACTGGGCCTCCACTGCCGCTTCTTCAATTATGCCTGCCTCTGCCTCCATTATGTCCTGGGTCTGTTCGGAGCCTGCCCCCTTGAGATAGCCTCCGGGCAGCATTGCCGCAGCGCCAAGTATAATCACGCAGGCGGCGGCCATGCCAAGGTATTTTACGGTTTTGTGGGTCATTTTGCGGGGAGCGGCGCTTTTTGTGAGAATGGACTGATACATTTCATCATAATCCACTGCCCCATTGGCCTCCTCGCCAATAAGGTAAAGGAGCTTATCCATATTATCAGCCATTTATCTCACCTTCTTTCAGCAGCTCCAGGAGCCTTGCTCTTGCCCGGGATATGCGGGATTTTATCGTGCCCTCGGTGGCGCCGGTAAGGGCGGCTATCTGGGCGCAGGTCATGCCGGAGTAATAGTGCAGCATTACCGCCTCGCTGTATATGTGGGGCAGCCGCTCTATGGCCTGCCGCACCATGCGGCGCTGGTCTGCGCTTATGGCGGAGGGCTCCGGCATATCGTACAGGGCGGTGCTTTCCCGCTCAGGCAGCTCATCCACAGGGTATTCCCGCTTTTGCCGACGCTTTATATCCAGCGCCAGGTTTACCGCCACCCGGTACAGCCACGCCCTGAGCTGGCCATCCTCCATGGCGGTCAGCTTGCCCATGTGCTTTATGGCACGCAGGAATACATTCTGGGCCACATCCTTTGCGTCGCTATCCGAGCGCAGGAGGGAATATGCCGCCCAGTATACCATTTTGGAATGTTCACGGTATATGGACTCAAGGTCTCTTTGGGGCAAAGTGAAGCCACCTCCGTCCTGATGATATAATAACGCTTGACCTTGCAAACAGGTTGCACAGATATTGTGATTATACCAGATAAGAGGGCGAATTTGTGCATATATGCAAACAAAGGCAGCCGCAAAAGTGAAGCATTTCTGACGTAAAGGTAAAAAAACGCCCCAATTGTTGCGGTAAAGCAACTATTGGGATAAAATATCAGCAAAGAAGCAATGCTTACAGCATGCCAATTAAAAAGGAGAATCTTAAAATGGAAGAGCTGGAAAAGGACATAGTCGTATTTACCGACGAGGAAGGCAACGAAGTAGAGCTGGAAGTGGTGGATTACTTTGACTATGCCGGCGACGAGTACGCCGTCATGGTGGACCCTGCCGCAGGGGAGGACGAGGAGCAGGATCTGTTCGTATTCAAAATCGAGGTGGATGGCGAATATGAAAACTTTGTGCCTGCCGATGAGGACAAGATGGACGCCCTCTCTCAGATAGTTGAGACCCGGCTGGACTGTGACAAGGAAAGCTGCGAGGGCTGCAACGGCTGCAATATCGAGTAACACTTACAGGGGAGGGGGCGCAGGTCGTCCCCCTTCCGCTTAAGGGCCCTGGATTACCGGCCCTGATATTATTACGACCCTATCCAATATAATTTAAGAGGGGGTATGCAAAGAATGTTTTCAAGCAAAGAATTTCGTTCCATTGCCCGGGATAAGCTGAGGGGAAAATGGGGAAGGTCTATACTGGTCACCTTCCTTGCTATACTGCTGGGCGCAAACGGCATCTCCACCGGCGGCACAAGCTCCGTCAGCACGGAGGCGGTTTCCGAGGGAGTAAGCTCCGGCATGACGGTAATGGAGAGCGTTGCCGCAAGCCTCAGCGAGATCTCCGGCCTCAATATCACCGTGCCTGTGCTTACCGGCGTATTTATAGGCGCAGGAGTGCTGTCGGTGGTGCTGTTTCTGGTGGGAGCCGCCGTATCCCTGGGCCACAAAAAGTATTATACAGACCTTATCCTTTATAACAGGGCGGATAGCGTAGGCGTGCTGTTTGACAGGTTTGACATATTCATCAAGGCCGTGGGGCTGGAGCTGTTTATGAACCTGTTTGTAATGCTGTGGAGCCTGCTGTTTATCATTCCGGGCATAGTGGCAAGCTACAGGTATGCCCTTGCGCCCTACCTTATGGCAGAGCATCCGGAGATGGGCATACGGGAGGCGGTAAACATGAGCAAGCAGCTTATGAACGGCCACAAGGGGAGGCTGTTTTCCCTGCATCTGAGCTTTATCGGCTGGGCCATACTCTGCATATTTACCCTTGGCATAGGAAATCTGTGGCTGAATCCCTATATGGCGGCTGCAGAGGCTGCGTTTTATATTGAGCGCACCGGCCGGGGAATACCCACGGTGGAAGGAAACTAAGATTATTTCGCACAAATGCTTAGAGCATTTGTGCGATTAAATCCCTTACGGGAGCTTTTACATGATTTGCCTATAAGCTCTGCGGGGTTTACCGGGCGGCAAATGCCTACGGCTTTCGCTCAAAATCTTTTGGGTTTTGAGCGAGGGTCAGGGAAAAGCAATAGCTTTTCCCTGATATTGCACAAGGACTTTGCCATTGTGCAATATGCGCCGCCGGTATATCAACACTGAACACAAGCCTGCCGCTTTCCCGGCAGGCATAAAATAAATCCAGCAGCAGGGTGCCTTACTCCCCTGCTGCACTGTAGCGAGGTAATGTTTTATGGATATCACCATTCAGATGCGAAGCATAGAGCTGCTTGTGAAGCTGCTCAAGCGGGATACCGAGGGCATACCCCAATATGGCTATGCCCCCCAGAAGCAAAGCACCGCCATGCAGCCTGTGGAGCAGCCCCTCATGCGCTGCACCCCCGAGGAGGCAGGCATAAGCAGCGCCGTGGTGGAGCAGCTTTTTAAAACCATAGACAGCCAGGTGGATAACCTTGGCGTCCATTCCATGATGCTCATACGGGATGGCAGGGTATTTGCCGAGGGCTACTGGGCCCCCTACCGGCCGGATGTGCCCCATATGCTGTATTCTGCCAGCAAGAGCATAGTTTCCACCGCCATGGGCTTTGCCTATGACGAGGGGCTTATTGACCTTGACCGCCGGCTTGATGACATATTCACAGAGCTCCCCGCCTCCTCAAATAAATGGAACAGGCAGCTCACCGTGCGGCATCTTCTCACCATGAGCACCGGCATACGCTTTAACGAGGTGGGCAGTATGCTGGATAAGGACTGGATAAAGATGTTTATGGAGTCCGTGCCCAAGTTTGAGCCGGGCACCCAGTTTGAATACAATTCCCTCAATACCTATATGCTTTCGGCGGTGCTGCGCCGTGTAACCGGCCAGACCCTTACCGAATATCTTACTCCCCGGCTCTATGAGCCCCTTGGCATTACCAATCACGTCTGGGAGACCTGCCCCATGGGCATTGAGCGGGGCGGCTGGGGCCTGAGCCTGTGCATTGAAGACCTTGCCAAGATAGCAAAGCTGTATCTTGACCGGGGCGTATGGAATGGCAAGCGGTTACTCAGCGAGGAGTGGCTGGATATGTCCACCACCCGCCAGATAGATACGCCAAACGGCGAAATAAACCACGGCTACGGCTTCCAGATATGGATGAATTCAGATGGGGTATATCAGTTTAACGGTGCCTTCGGCCAGTATGCCGTAATGTTCCCCAAAATAAACGCCGCCGCCATAATATTCAGCGGCAGTGCCCAGCTCTTTGCAAAGACCTCCCTCATGCAGGCCCTTTCCTCCTGCCTGTGGAGCGCAGGGGATGCCCCTCTGCCCCAGTATCCCGAGGGGTATAAGCGGCTTACGGATTACACCTGCAGCCTCAGGTTCTCCCCCACACCCTCAAGGGTGGGCCTGGAAAACGACCCGGAGCAGTTTGACAGGCTGTGCGATACCCTCAATGGCAGAGAATACCGGCTGGACAGCACCCCCGGTGCAGTATTTCCCCAGCCCCTCCAGAGCGTATACGGCTGCTATTCCCAGGGCGTGGATGTGATTCGCTTCACCCGGCTGGACAGGGAGACCCTTGCCATCACCTTTTATGAGCATTGCGAGCGCAATACCCTCTACGTTAAGCGGGATGGCTCCCTTACGGATTCCCGCTACGGCATGAAGGAGGAGCGGCATCTTGTATCCACCCGTGGCATCTGGATGCAAAATGAGGATGAAATATGCCTTACCCTGTTTCCCAGCTTCATTGAAACGCCGGATACCCGCATAATAGAAATGCGTATGATAGGGGAAAACATGGAGATAGTATTCGATGAGACCCCCACAGCCCAGGGTGCCACGATAATGCTGCTGGAGCTGGTGGGCCTTATGGATGAAAAGGCCATAAAGCGCCTTGTGCCCGCCATGAAGCACGTGCCCGGCCTCAATGAGGACAGCCTCAATGAGCTGGTAAAGAAATACGCTGCGCCCCGTGCCTTCGGCAGGCTCATACACGATCACGATCTGCCCGGCATTGCCGATTGATTTTCCCATACCAAAGCAGACCCACACACCAAGGAGGTATATGACCATGGCAAAACCTGTGCTCGTGCTGATGGCAGCAGGGCTGGGCAGCCGCTTTGGCGGCCTTAAGCAGCTTCAGCCCATGGATGAGCAGGGCCATCTGCTTATTGATTTTTCCCTGTACGATGCGGTAAAGGCAGGCTTTGAGGAGGCCGTGTTCATAATACGGCCCGGGATGGAGCAGGAATTCCATCAGGCCATAGGCAGCCGCATAGCCTCCCATATAAAGGTGACCCTTGCCCTTCAGAAAAACACCATGCTCCCGGAAGGCATAGCCTTTCCCTCCGGCCGCACAAAGCCCCTTGGCACCACCCATGCCATACTTTGCGCCGAAAGCGCCATAGCGGGCAGGCCCTTTGCCGCCATAAATGCCGATGATTACTATGGCCCCAGCGCCTTTGGGCTGCTGTATGATTTTCTCTCAGCCCCCGGCCCTGATACCCGGCAGCTCATGGTGACCTACCCTCTGCAAAACACCCTGAGCCCCACCGGCCCCGTATCCCGTGGCGTATGCGTGCTGGAAAATCAGTGCCTCATTCACATAACCGAGCGCAAGTGCATAACCCCCTGTGACGGCGGCGGCCGCTATCAGGAGCCGGATGGCACCGGCGGCTTCATTCCGGACGGCACCCCCGTGTCCATGAACTGCTGGGGCTTTCGCCCCGGCATAATGCCTCTGCTTCAGGATGAATTTTCAAGCGCACTCCGTGCCGGCCTTGCCAAGGCCCCGGATAAATTTGAGGACATACTCCCCACCGCCATTGAGCGGCTCATCGACCAGGGCAGCATACAGGTAACCGCCGCCTCCAGCCCGGATAGCTGGTTCGGCGTCACCTACCGCGAGGACATGCCCGCCGTGACCCGCCGCATTGCCGCCCTCACCGCCCAGGGCCTGTACCCGGCCAGATTGTGGGGGTAGGTATTTGTATTGTTCTTTTCTTTAGAAGAAAAGAACCAAAAGAATCGTTCTTTCTTTAAAAGAAAGAACCAAAGAATAGGGTTTTGGTTGATTACAACTAACTAAGCAGCTTTACAGCACTTTCCAAAAAGGCCCATGACGGATGGGCCTTTTTGTTTTGGGTGGGGGTAAGATAAAGGTTTGGGTGGACACACGAGCCTCCCCGGCAGATGGATATGCCACACGAGCTCCCTGTGCAGATGAATAGGATACACGAGCCTCCCCTCCTCCGCGCCTAGACCTGCCTACGGCAGGGGGCGCTATGTACAGGCCTGCGGGCCTAGTGTGCAAGGGGAGCTGTCGGCACAGCCGACTGAGGAATTGTAAAAGCTACAACAAAACATACCGCCTCTTTAATCCGTCCGCCCCCCTAGAAGCGTCATTGCGAGGAGCGCAGCGACGTGGCAATCCGTCCTTGAAACAGCCCACCACCGCACCCCCTTTACCCCGCCCTCACCAAACCCTCCGCAACACTTCCGTAACACAATTGTAACATCTTCATTTCCCCCTTCTACACCCCCTTTCAGGGAATAACCCAGGCTTTTTTCCCCACCT
>CAYMPG010000047.1:0-7125 GCA_964392455.1 uncultured Clostridium sp.
CCCGGCAGATGGATGTGCCACATGAGCCTCCCCTCCTCCGCGCCTAGACCTGCCTACGGCAGGGGGCGCTATGTACAGGCCTGCGGGCCTAGTGTGTAAGGGGAGGTGGCAATGGGCGATAGCTCATTGCCGGAGGGGCTGTAAAGAAACGCATCTGAAGTCCAGCATCTTTCCATGCTGTAAAGGCAATCCCTCAGTCGGCTGCGCCGACAGCTCCCTTTGCACAAGGGAGCCTCGTATTAGTGTAGTTTCCCCCCTCTGCAAAGGGAGTTGTTAAGGGATTCAGCCCCTTAACAACCCACATCCTAAGGTAGTGTGGTGAGCATTTGCTTAAAAGTGTCATTGCGAGCCACGCCCGGGGCACAGCTTACGGCCTTTGGGGGGTGGTTTTGCTGGTTTGCAGCTTTTGCCACAGGCAAAAGCGGAATTCCTATCGGATACTGTTTTCTTATTCCACCCACGCAAAAAGCTCCACCCGTTGTGGAGCTTTTTGGAAGGTGCTGTAAAGCAGCTTATTTAATTATATCTAACCAAAACCCTATTCTTTGGTTCTTTCTTTTAAAGAAAGAACCAGGGGTGCAGGGGACAGCGTCCCCTGCAAAGAGGAGGTGTATACCACATCCCCTGCATTACATCACGCTACTGCTCGTCTCTGCCCAGCACCAGCATTTCCTTATAGGGCCAGCCGTTGATGCCGCCCTTAACGATAAAGAAGCGGGCCTGGTCAATGCCATGCTGATTTACATAGTAGGTAATGGCGTTCATAGCGCCGTCTCTGCCGCCATGGCCCATAACGTAAATGGGCAGATCATTTTCCAGCAGAGCATCCACCTCATCCTCCAGATCCTCCAGCAGCTCGGGAGTATTGGCGGGGAAAGCATAGGTGGCAATGGAATTGGGCAGATGCCCGGTTTCACGATAGCTTTCCTTGGTCTGCACGGAGAGCTGAATCATGGGCTCGCCGGCCTCCAGCTTGGCCTTGAGCTCCTCAGGCTCGATGTACTGATAATCCGGCACTACCTCCAGCTTATCGGGATAGGGCCAGTTATTGCCGCCGCCCTCAAGTATATAGAACTTGCGCTCGTCAATGCCCTCTGAGGCATAGTAGCTTATGGCATTCTGTGCGCCCTCATGGCCGTTTACGCCGATTATCACCACAGGGTCAAGGGTGCTTTCCACCTGGGCGCTGAGCTCGCTCAGCATGGCCCACTGCTCCTTGGTATTGTTGGGATAGGAGGCGGTGGAAACAGCGTCGGGCAGATGGCCTGCATTGTAGCTTTCCAGCGGCCGCACATCTATGAGCAGCACGCCCTGGTTTTTCTTGAAGCGGGTCATAAGCTCATCGGGGGTCATGTACTGATAATCGATATCGTACCACATAAGCTCACTGTAGGGCCAGCTTACAGTGCCGCCCTCCAGCACATACAGCCTGTCAGCACTGACGCCCTTTCCGGCGTAATACCTTGCGGCATTGTCTGCGCCGGTCTTGCCGCCCATGCCCACTATGATAACGGGGGCGGTGGAGGCATTTATGGCCTCGATGGCAGCATCCAGCCTGGAGCGCAGCTCATCGGTATCGGCAGGGTAGGCATAGGTGGGTATTGCGCCGGGGAAATGCGCCTGCTGATAGTATTCCTCGGGCCGTATATCCACCAGCACCATGTCCTCGCCGGCCTCCAGCTTTGCTTTAAGGTCATCTGCGGTGCAGTAAAAATAAATGGGGGTATCCACAGGTGCTTCTTCGGTCTCAGGCTCCTCCTGGGGCAGCATTGAGCAGCCGCAGAGAAGGCTCAGCAGCATGGCCGCCGCCAGCGCAAGGTACAGCTTCTTCATATTGGATAATTCTCCTTTTCACATCAAGGCTATGTGCGTAAAAAGCGAAGGCTTCGCTTGGATGCATTTCATATAATCGGGGTTTGTTTCATCGCCGATTCCGGCGATCAGCTCTAGCCTCCTCAGCCAGTGGGGCAGGGCGTTTCTACCGGCAGCTCTATCACCGGCGCCTTTGTTACCACGGGCTTGGGTGTGGGGCTGGGGGTAGGGGTGGGCAGGGGGCCACGGTCAGGGGTGGGGGTGGGGGCAGGGCCCATGCTCACATACAGCACCACCTTATCCCCTACAGGCTGGCCTTCGGATACGCTTTGCAGGGTAACCTGGCCTGCGGGCACCTTTTCAGAGGCCACAAACAGCACGTCCACATCTGCGCCCATTTCCCTGAGTATGGCCTCCGCCTCATTGGCTTCGGTCATTATAAGGTTCGGCATAAGGCTATCCTGCTGGGCTGGCTCCTCCTGTGCGGGGGCAGTCTCCCAGGGCAGGCCGTAGGCGGTATAGTAATAGTACCCGCCGCCGCAAAGCAGCAGCGCAGCACACAGGCCCAGTATAAGGCCGGTCTTTTTCTTTTTGGGCTTTGCAGGCTCATCGCCGCTAAGCAAATCTTCGCCATCGATGCCATCGGCGTCCTCAGCGGCCTCGGCCTTTTCCTCTGCGGGGGCCTCTGCCTCGGTGTTTACTTCTGCCTCTGCCTTTGCTTCTGCTTCCGCCTTTTCGGCAGCTTCTGCGGCAGCCTTTACTTCTGCCTCAGCCTTTTCGGCGGCTTCAGCTTCTGCCTTTGCTGCGGCTTCTGCCTCGGCGGCGGCCTTTTCGGCGGCTTCTGCTTCTGCCTTAGCTTCTGCTTCCGCCTTTGCAATGGCCTCTGCCTCCAGCCGTGCCTGCTCCTCAAGGGATTCCACGGCGGCTGCAGCCTGACCCACGGCGTGCTGGGCAGCCTGAATGATTTCTTCTATGCCTGAGGCCTTTGCGGCCTCCAGCGCACCCTCGGCCTTTTGCATAAGGCTGCGGGCTTCCTCCAGCTTTTGCTGAATGGTCTTTTCCATATTTGTTCCCCCCCGCATTGCTGCGGCAGTAATTTCCCCCAAACGGGGATGTATTTTTCTCCGTAAGCTTACAAAAGCCCACAGACCCTGAGGGTATTCTTGCACCTTTTCGCAGGGCTCAGGCGGCCTTGTATGCTCTTGTCTGCTTACGTTATTATTTTCAGCCTAAACCGGGGCCGTGTCAACACCGCCCCGGCGCTGAAATTATTAACAAATTATGAAGCTTTACCTGACAGTATGTATATTACTGATATATTTCCGGCTTCATTACGCCCACGTAGGGAAGATTTCTGTAGTAATTTTCGCAATCCAGCCCGTACCCCAGCACGAATTCATTGGGTATGGTAAAGCAGGTATAATCCGGCGTAATGTCGCACTCCCGGCGGGAGGGCTTATCCAGCAGGCAGCATATCTTGAGGGAGGCGGGCTCCCTGGCCTGCAATACCTTTTTAAGATGCTTGAGGGTGTAGCCGCTATCCATAATGTCCTCGATTATAAGCACATGGCGGCCGGTGATGCTGCTATCCATATCCTTGGCGATGCGGACTATGCCGGAGGTCTTGCTCTCATTGCCATAGCTGGAGATGGACATGAAATCCAGCTCTGCACGGCAGGTGATATGGCGGCTCAGGTCAGAGAAGAAGTGGACTGCGCCCCTGAGTATGCATACCAGTATGGGGTTTTTGTCCTTATACTCCTCGGAAAGCTGCGCTCCCATCTGGGCCACGCGCTCCCTCAGCTGCTCCTCGCTGATGAGCACATGGTCGATATCGTTGTTCATGTTGTACTTATCAAAGCCTTTCATGCCCCGCTCCTTATGTATTTTTAATATATTGCACCCGGAGGATATTCCGGGTATCGCTCCTTACCTTCACCCTGTCGGATATGCCGAGGCCGGGGAAAAACAGCGCCTCGTTTCCACAAAACAGGCCGGGCTGCTCCCGCCTGTCCCTGGGGATCTTACGATCTATCAGTACGGCCTTCAGCTTCTTTGAGCCGGGCGCTCCGCAGGGAAAAAACACATCCCCCGGCTGCCTTGGCCTGGCCACGGTATCCGCCGGGAGCCTGTCCATATCCATATATCCGACAAAATTATCTTTAATTATATCACCTTCCGGCCTGTCTGCAAAGAAAAAACCATCACCGGCCTGAGTTTTTCCGTAAAAATTAAAGGGCTGCTCAAAGGTTTTTGCCTGCTGCCGCCTGCCAAAGCATATATCACCATAGCTCACCCATGCGGCAATATGGGGCAGGTCAAGGGAGGCCCCTGTGCGGGCGCTTAAAAGCTCCGCCACCTTGTCAATATGCACCCTGTCGATATCAGCATACACCCCCGCCCGCTCAATGGCCATACGCAGGGCCCTGCTCTGAATAGGCCGGGGCAGGGCAAGGAGCGCCTCCCGGCTGTAGCCTGCGGGAGTGGCAGCGCTATTCAGCGCCTGCTCAGCCTCCGCCGCCAGGTATGCTTCATCCTCCGCCAGCAGCTCACCCATGGAGCAGAGGGCATCGGTAACAGCAGGGTTGATATTCCGGGCAATACAGGGCATAACGTCAAGGCGCAGCCTGTTGCGGCTGGCATCCCGGTCAAGATTGGTGCTGTCCGTGCGGTAGGCCACCCCACGCTCTGCAAGGTATTCCTCCACCTGGCTCCGGTGGGCCCCAAGGAAGGGGCGTATCACATTGCCCCGCATATACTTCATGCCGGTAAGGCCCTTAAGGCCGCTGCCCCGTATAAGGTGCAGCATTATGCTCTCCGCCTGGTCCTCCATATGGTGGGCCACGGCTATGCGCTGGCCGCCAAAATGCTCCAGCGCCCTTTCAAAGAAGGCATACCGCTGCTCCCGTGCGGCCTGCTCAAGGGTCTTGCCCTGCTGGGCGCATATGGAGGGTATATCAAGCCGCTCCTCATAAAGGGGCACCTCCAGCTCCCGGCAAAGCTCCCGTACATAGGCCTGATCCTCATCCGCCTCTCTGCCCCGTATGCCGTGATTCAGGTGGGCAGCGCAAAGGCCAAAGCCCAGCTCACCGCTCAGCTCCTTCAGCACCAGCAGCAGCGCCACGGAATCCGCTCCGCCGCTTACCCCTGCCAGCACCCTTTCCCCCGGCCTGATAAGGCCGTGGGCAGTAATGGTATTTCTGGTTTTTATCACAAGGCTTTCCATGGCTAAAGTATACCCGCCTCCGTACCCGTTTGGCAAGGCAGTGAGCCCGCCTGCCGAAAAAAAGCGGCAGTTTTTTAGCTGCCGCCTGTATACGCCTATCCCATGGGAGTGGGTGTCACGGTATAAAGTATGTAGTTTTCATACTGTGCCGCCCCATCCTCAAAGAGCCGCAGGGTACACTCCGCCCCGGCATATTCCTCCATGATGGCGGCAAGGGCCTGCATATCCGTGCTTTCTCCATTCATATACCTTATTGCACACCGGTAAAGGGTATTTACCTCCAGCTCCTCCCGGCTCACCCTGTACCCGGCGATGGAGCTCTGCTCCCCTCCGTAAAGGCCCCATATGCCGTGCTGATACAGCATACAGCAGGGCTGTGGGTATATCCATCCATGCTCCGCCACCAGAGGCAGCAGGTATTCCTGCATACTGCAATTTGCCCCGTAAAAGGCTATGGCTCCATGTCCCTCTGCTCTCAGCAGGGTATCCTCCCTGAAAAACTCCCCCAGGCCGGGGGCGGGGGAGTCATGGGTATCGTCCGGCACCTCCACCGGTATAAATTCCAGCCCCAGCTCGCCGCAGGCCTGCTCCGCAGCCTGCATATGCAGAGCGTGCCCCATGTCACTGTTGCGGCTCAGGGTATAATACACAAGGGCTTCCGCGCCCATTTCCTTTGCCTGCACGGCAAGCATCTGCCCCATGCCCTCCGCATCCGGGGAAAGTATAATATCCGCCACGGCGGCAAGCTCCGAAGCATCATCACCATATGTATAGGCAGGTCGGCTCACCCCTATATACAGCCCCTGGGTATCTGCCCCGGCCAGCGCCTCTGCGCTGCCGTAAACCGCCTCATGGAGTATCAGCGCGCCAAGGCTATCATCTGCCGCCATGCCGCTGACCCTTTCCTGTACCTGCTCCACCATGGCAACATAGTCCTCCGGCCATGTATCCAGCCGTATATCCGCCCCGGTCTCCGCCAGGCGGCGTGCGGCGGCCTCTGCGCCGGACTGGGCGGGCAGGTTTGTAATTATCCCTATGCCATCCCCACGGCTATGGCCCATGCAGCCTGCCGCCATTATGCCCAGGGCGCACACGATCGCCATCATGCCCATTATCCTTTTCACGGTATCCTCCCTTCGCCGCCGGCCTGTAAATGCGATTCCAGTATGTAAAAATTATACCCACCCCCATGCGGCTTTGACAAGACGCCTGTATGAACTTATAAACGGATAGTGCCTGTAAATGACCTACTGTTACATGAATTGGCCTTTCAAAATGGGCATAACTGATACTCTCAGCTATGCCCATTTTCTGTATTATTTTTGTAACAAATATTGTGATATTACTCGCTTGTGTGTCGTTCGACTTTCAATCGTGTAGCAATATGACAATTCTCTAATATAACTGTTATTTTCTGTCTGGTTTTAGAATTTATTAGTTATAACTTATGAACTTATGATTTTGCCGTTGAAAATCAGATGTAAATGTGGCATACTATAATCAGCCACGGAAAAGGAGGCTGATTTTTATGATCAAACGGGAATTGTATATGAAACGCATCCGTCCCTTTATCGGAACGGAGCTAATCAAGGTTATGACCGGTATTCGCCGTTGCGGCAAGTCCGTTATGCTGGATTTAATCAAGGAGGAATTGATGGGATCCGGTGTCAGCCCGACACAGTTCATCTCTATCAATTTTGAGGATATGAACTACGCCCATTTGCAAACCGCCGAGGCTCTGCACGATGAGATCACAAAACGGGCTGCGAATATCGAAGGCAAAGTCTACCTGTTCTTCGACGAAATTCAGGAGGTCAAGGACTGGGAGAAGTGCATCAACTCGTTCCGTGTCACGCTGGATTGCGACATCTACATCACCGGCTCCAATGCCAAGCTGCTGTCCGGTGAATTGTCCACCTATCTGGGTGGTCGCTATGTGGAGTTTGTCATCTATCCCTTCTCTTTTGCAGAGTTTCTGGAACTGTACCGCCCCATTGCACCCAACGAGCCGGTGCAAAAAGCCTTCCAGAAGTATCTTCTGTCCGGCGGTATGCCCTACCTTGCCAACATCCGCTATGAGGATGCGC
>CAYMPG010000048.1:0-7028 GCA_964392455.1 uncultured Clostridium sp.
AGGAAAATAACCAGAAGATACTGGTATATGACCTGGGCGGCGGTACATTCGATGTATCCATCATGGAGATCGGCGACGGCGTATTCGAGGTTCTGGCCACCAATGGTAACAACCGTCTGGGCGGCGATGACTTTGACCAGCGCATAATGGATTATATCGTAGCCGAGTTCAAGAAGGATCAGGGCATTGACCTGTCCAAGGACCGTATGGCTCTCCAGCGCCTTAAGGAGGCCGCTGAAAAGGCAAAGATCGAGCTGTCCAGCATGGTGCAGACCAATATCAACCTGCCCTTTATCACTGCCGACAGCACTGGCCCCAAGCATCTTGACATCACCCTGACCCGTGCAAAGTTTAACGACATGACTGCTGACCTTATCGAAAAGACCAAGGACTGCATGCATATCGCCATGAAGGATGCTGGCCTTACCAATTCTCAGATAGATAAGGTGATTCTGGTGGGCGGCTCCACCCGTATTCCCGCCGTACAGGATGCCGTTAAGGCCATCACCGGCAAGGAGCCCTTCAAGGGCATCAACCCCGATGAGTGCGTAGCCATGGGCGCTGCCATTCAGGCAGGTGTTCTGGGCGGCGAAGTGACCGACGTTCTGCTGCTGGATGTTACCCCACTGTCCCTGGGCATTGAGACCGTGGGCGGCGTATTTACCCGCCTTATCGACAGGAACACCACCATCCCCACCAAGAAGAGCCAGATATTCTCCACCGCTGCCGATGGACAGACCAGCGTTGAGGTGCACGTACTTCAGGGCGAGCGTGAGTTTGCCCAGTACAATAAGACCCTTGGCCGCTTCCAGCTTGCCGGCATAGCTCCCGCTCCCCGCGGCGTGCCTCAGATTGAAGTAAGCTTTGATATCGATGCCAACGGTATCGTACACGTTTCCGCAAAGGATTTGGGTACCGGCAACGAGCAGAATGTTACCATCACCGCCTCCACCAACCTGAGCGAGGAGGAGATAAACAAGGCAGTTCGTGAGGCCGAGCAGTATGCCAATGAGGATAAGGCCCGTAAGGACGAGGTAGAGGTACGCAATCATGCCGACAGCATGGTATACTCCACCGAAAAGACCCTCAAGGAGCTTGGCGATAAGATAGACGCAGCCGATAAGGCACGCATCGAGGCCGAAATTGAAAACGTAAAGCAGGCCCTTAACGGCACCGATTCCGCTGCCATCAAGGCTGCCAGCGAGAAGCTCACCGAGGTATCCTACGATGTATTCGGCAAGATTTATCAGCAGACTGCTCAGCAGCAGGGCGGTGCAGGCTTTGACCCCAATGCCCAGCAGAGCAATGCAGGCGCTCCCCACGATGACAACGTGGTGGATGCCGATTACGAAGTAGTAGACGATAAGTAATATAAGCACAGACTAAAAAACAATAATCGCTGCGGGGGCCAAGGCAAACGCCTTGGCTCTTGCGGGGTTTAAAGTGAAAAAAGGAGCGTTGGGGAATTTGGCTAAAGCAGATTATTATGAAACACTGGGCGTAAACAAAGACGCATCTGAAAGCGAGATAAAGAGCGCCTTTAGAAAGGCTGCAAAGCAGTATCACCCGGATCTGCATCCCGGAGACGCTGAGGCGGAAAAGAAATTTAAGGAGATAAACGAAGCCTATGAGGTGCTTTCTGACCCCAAGAAAAAGGCACAGTACGATCAGTTTGGCCATGCGGCATTTGATCCTACCCAGTCTGGAGGGTTCAATGGAAGCGGCTTTGGCGGCTTTGAAGATATATTCTCAGCGTTTACCGGAGGCGGCTTTGGGGGCTTTGGAGGCTTTGGCGGAGGCTCTTCCAGGCGCAATGGCCCTGTAGCGGGCAACGATTTGCGCTATAACCTTACCATAACCTTTGAGGAAGCGGCCTTTGGCTGCAAGAAGGAAATACTTGTGCCCCGTGAGGAAAACTGTGCCTCCTGCAAGGGCACAGGCGCAAAGGCTGGCACCCAGCCGGCCACCTGCACGGTGTGCGGCGGCAGCGGCCAGGTACACTCCCAGCAAAACACCATGTTTGGCGCATTTTCTACGGTTCGCCCCTGTGATGCATGCGGCGGCACCGGCAAGATTATCAAGGAGCCCTGCCCGGATTGTAAGGGCAGAGGCAGAGTAAGCCGCTCAAAGCGCATATCCGTAAGCATACCTGCGGGCATTGACAATGGGCAGATGCTCACTATGCGTGGCGAGGGAGAGGATGGCCTGAGGGGCGGCCCTGCTGGGGATTTGTATATCAGCATAAACGTTAAGCCCCATAAGCTGTTCACCCGCAAGGGCTATGACCTTTACCTTAATATGGATGTACCCATGACGGTGGCTACCCTTGGCGGCGAAATTCAGGTGCCCACCCTTATGGGCACGGTAAAGTACAGCATACCCCAGGGCACTCAGCCCGGTACCACCTTCCGCCTGAGAGAGCAGGGCGTAACAAAGCTCAATTCCACCCAGAAGGGCGACCTGCTGGTAAAGGCAAACGTGGTGATTCCCCAAAAGCTTACAGAGGAGCAGCAGGAGCTGGTCAAAAAGCTGGCGGAATCCATGGGGGATAAGCTGACCGAGGCAAAGGTGGGCAAAAAGACCATATTTGACAGAATGAAGGATAAGCTGAATTAAATATCCATACTGCAAAGAAAGGAGCGTGCTGCGCTCCTTTTTATTGCCCTCAGGTGAAAAATGAAGTATATTATACTTTAGAATGATATGCCCGGAGGATCGTAGCCGTGAAATGGATGGAAGTGACCGTATTTACAACTGAGCAGGGGCTGGATGCTGTATGCGCCAGGCTGGATATGCTGGGGATAAGTCAGGTGATGATAGAGCAGGGGCGGGAGAGCATAGAGCAGTTTCTCCACGATACTGCGAAATACTGGGATTATGCCGATATGGATGCCCTTGTGACCTCTGAGGAGCCCTGCGTAAAGGCATACATTGCAGACGTGGAGGATAACAGGGCCACCGTGAAGGCCATAGAGGATTCCTTTGCGGAGCTTAAAAATATGGATGTGGGCATAGACCTTGGCAGCCTCAATATTGTGGTAAGGCTCACTGACGATGAGGATTGGGAAAATAACTGGAAGGTGTATTATAAGCCCCTTGAAATAGGCGAAAGGCTGCTTGTACGGCCCTCCTGGGAAAGCATGGAGGATACCGGGCGGATAGTTTTATCCCTTGACCCCGGCATGGCCTTTGGCACGGGCTCCCATCATACTACCCGTATGTGCCTTGAGCTGCTGGAAAAAACAGTGAAGGACGGGGATGAAATGGTGGATCTGGGCTGCGGCAGCGGCATACTTTCCATAGGGGCGCTGCTGCTGGGCGCAAAGAGTGCCTTAGCTGTGGATATAGACCCTGTTGCAGAAAAGATTGCCCGTGAAAACGCAGCCATGAATGGCATAACAGGCGATGAGTATACCGTCCTTACAGGGGACGTGCTTTCTGACAGCAGCCTGCAGGAGCGCATCTGTGAGAAAAAGTATGACGTGGTTGCGGCAAATATCGTGGCCTCTGTCATCATTCAGCTCACAAAGCTGGTGCCGGGCATGATAAAGCCGGATGGGCGCTACATAATGAGCGGCATCATAGGGGACAGGCTGGACGAGGTGCTGGCAGCCCTTGATGAAAACGGCTTTGAGGTGCTTGAGGTGCGCTCCGGAGAGGATTGGCGCGCGGTGATGGCAAGGCTCAAGAGGTAGCCGGGGATGAACAGGTTTTTTGTTGCAAGGGAAAACATAGCCGGGGGTACTGCCCAGATAACTGGCGAGGATGTAAAGCACATATCAAAGGTGCTTCGTATGTCACCGGGAGATAAGGTGATGCTCTGCAATGGCGAGGGAACTCAGTATCTTGCCGAGATAGAAGATATTTCCAGAGATAAGGTGACCCTTGGCATACTGGAGAGCGAGCGCTGCAAGTCAGAGCCTGCCCAGCGCATAACCCTCTATCAGGGCCTTCCAAAGGGAGATAAGATGGAGCTCATCGTGCAGAAGTGCGTGGAGCTTGGAATAAGCGAAATAGTTCCCGTGGCGGCGGAGCGCAGCGTGGTGCGGGTAAAGCCGGGGGAATTCGGCGGCAAGCGCACACGCTATCAGCGGGTGGCCTACGAGGCAGCAAAGCAGTGCGGCAGGGGTATAGTGCCCCAGGTGACAGAACTTACGGATTTTGCTTCGGCTGATATGACCGGCCATGACCTTATAATAGTCGCCTACGAGGATGAAAAGGGCAAAACCCTTAAGTCCCTGCTGAGGGAAAATATGCAGGCCCGGGACATAGCCCTGGTGATAGGCCCGGAAGGGGGCCTTGAGCGGGCCGAGGTGGATACCCTCATGAAAAAAGGCGGAGTGCCGGTGACCCTTGGGCCCAGAATACTCCGTACTGAAACTGCGGGCATGGCAGCATTGGCCATGATATTGTATGAAATAGAGGAATGATTTGATGAAAGCTGCCTTTTATACCCTTGGCTGCAAGGTAAATCAATACGATACCCAGGCCATGCGGGAGCTGTTCGAGGGAGCGGGATATGAAACGGTAGACTTTGAGGATACTGCGGATGTTTACGTTGTAAACACCTGCACCGTAACTGCCACAGGGGATAAAAAATCCCGCCAGATGATATCCCGTGCCCATGGGCGAAATCCTGACGCAAAAATCGTGGTGGCAGGCTGCTATGCACAGCGTGCGCCTGAGGAGGTGCTGGCGCTGCCGGGGGTGAGCCTTGTAATAGGCTCAAAGGACAGGAGCCATGTGGTGGAGCTGGTGGAGGAAATACAGGATAAAAACCGCAATGCAGTAGGCTCTCTGAAGGATGAAAGGGAATTTGAGGAGCTTATCGCCACCCATGAAGGGCTTACCCGTGCCCATCTGAAAATACAGGAGGGATGCGACAGGTATTGCACCTATTGCGTAATACCGTATGCGAGGGGGCCCCTTCGCTCGCGTACTCCCGCCAATATAAAAAACAACCTTCGCCTTCTTGAGCGCAATGGCTACGCAGAGGTCGTGCTCACAGGCATACACCTTATGTCCTACGGCAAGGATATGCAGGATGGTACAACGCTGCTGGATGCCATTGCACAGGCGGATGATATCGATGGCATAAGGCGGATAAGGCTGGGCTCCCTTGAGCCTCAGCTCCTTACTGATGAATTCGTAGCGGCTCTCAGGGATAATCCAAAGATATGCCGCCAGTTTCATCTATCCATGCAGAGCGGCAGCGATGGGGTGCTGAAGCGCATGAACCGCCGCTATGATACTGCAGTGTACATGAAGTGCGTGGATATGCTGCGTAAGGCCATGCCCGGCTGCGCCATAACCACCGACGTTATTGCGGGCTTTCCCGGGGAGACCGAGGAGGAGTTTGCGGAGACTGTGGCATTTGTGCGCCGTGTGGGCTTTGCGCGTATGCACGTTTTCCCATATTCCCGCCGGGAGGGTACAGTGGCCTTTTCCATGCCTGGTCAGCTTTCAAACAGCGAAAAATCCAAAAGGGCTGCCGAGCTTATAGCCGTGGGCGAGGAGCTTGAGCACAGGTTCCTTGAGGAATGTATCGGGCAGGAATGTGAGGTACTGCTGGAGGAAATGGAAAATGGCCTTATGAGCGGCTATACCGATACCTATGCAAGGGCAGGTGTGCGGGGCGCAGATGAGACCATGGCAGGCAGAATAGTAAAGGTAAAGGTCACAGAGGCGCTAAAAGACCGTATAATCGGAGATATAATACTTTAGTCAAATTTTAAAAGGAGGAAATATAAATGGACAAGTGCATTTTCTGCATGATAGCCAATGGTGAAATACCCACCAACAAGGCTTACGAGGATGATAAGGTGATTGCCTTTTATGACACGGAGCCCCAGGCCCCCGTGCACGTTCTGATAGTGCCCAAGAAGCATTATGAGAGCATACTGGCAGTTCCCCCGGAGGAAAGCTGCGTGGTAGGGCATATGTTCCAGGTGGCATCAAAGCTGGCCCATGAGCTGGGCATTGCCGAAAAGGGCTTCCGCCTTGTGATAAATACTGGCAAGGATGGCGGTCAGTCAGTACCTCATCTGCACCTGCATATGACCGGTGGCAGGGAGCATGGGTGGCCTGCAGGCTAAACCGGGTTAAATATAAAGAAAATCAGTAGAATATTGTTGTTGACTTGATCAAAAGCATCAAGTATAATATTTTTGTTTGGAATTCGATGCTCACGCAACGGCATGATGTGCTATGTTGCATCAGAGGGGAGGGAAATTGATGGAAATTCGCGTAGGTGAAAACGAGTCCCTGGAAAGTGCTCTTAAACGGTTTAAGCGCAAGACTGCCCGCAGCGGTATCTTGGCAGAAGTACGTCGTCGTGAACACTATGAAAAGCCCAGCGTAAAGCGCAAGAAGAAGGCGGAAGCCGCCAGAAAGCGCAAGTACTAATCTTACAGGCTGATTTTGCTCGGGAGCTATACCTTCCCGGCATTCCTATAGGCAATCATGCTGAGGGCAAAGAAACAAACACAATAAGCGACATAAAGGCCGGTTAATGCCGGCCTTTTAGTTTGCCTGTCAATATGCAAACAGAAGAAAGCAACACAAAAGCACCCCAAGTTGGGTGCTTTTGATATTGGCAGAAGTTGATGAAAATGATACAGTTTCACAGGGTTTCAAATGGTTTCACTCAAAAATGAAACCATAGCGGTGTAAGAGAAATCATGCCTGTCTGTTCGCTAAACTGGAAGTTATCTGTCCTTATCTTTTAGAAAACAGCCAGCTACAGCAACTCCAAATCCAAGAATACCAAGAATATATCCAAAGAAATTGTTTGTTGTCAAAGCTATTCCTAAAAGTATTGTTGCAATCCCCAATAACTCAATCTTAATTCCTTTCATATAAATACCTCCATTATAAACTCCGATTTATCGAATTGATTATATCAGATTTATTATGCTTGTTTCAAACAGAAAGCCCGATGGTTTCGTATCAAGACCACCGGACTTATTTGACAGGGATGGAGGGGCTCGCCCGGCGTCTCTGGGGCAGAGCCGCCGCCAGCCCGGAGA
>CAYMPG010000049.1:0-7010 GCA_964392455.1 uncultured Clostridium sp.
CAAACCCTATTCTTTGGTACTTGTGGAAAATCCTTAGATTTTCCACATGATTTCAAGGAGCTATGTCAATGCTCCGCATTGACTAATCTATCCTTTAAGGAAAGAACGATTCTTTTGGTACTTTTCTTTTAAAGAAAAGTACGCTTCTCTGGTTCTTTCTTTTAAAGAAAGAACAATAATAAACATCCTACCCCCTAATATGCCACACGTTCGCTTTCGGTGCCGTTGCGGCGGGTGATGCGGACGGAGTCCAGATACTCAAGGAGCGGCTTGGCGTTTTTGCGGCTGGTGCCAATGGCATCCCTTATGCCGGCAATGGTGATTTTGCCCTCGGCGGCCAGCATTTCCCGGGCAATAGCCGCCACACGGTCGGTATACACAGGGAGGGTCATAAGGTCGTCGCTCAATAGCACAATGCTGCCCTGGGCGGCAAGGAGCTGCACAATATCCTCCGCAGCGGCGGGGGCAACGCCGGGTATGGCAATATCGCCGAGCTTGAGGAACTCAAAGCCCGCATTATCAAGGGCCTTGGTAACGGCGGAGCTGACCTTAAGGTAGGTATCATCCTGAGGGATAACAAAATCCCCTGCGGCAATGAATTCGCCGCTGCGCTTAATGACAGCCCTGTCCTCCAGGCGCTGAATGAATTCATCAAATACATTCTGCTTTACCTTTGGCAGGAACCGTACCCTCAGCTCCGCCTTGCGGCAGCCCTGCCGGTACGGGTTATCCTTATGGAAGGCATGAAGATGCTCAAGCATGGCCTCAGTGACCTTTTTCTCAAAGGAAGCGTGCCACAGGTGCAGGTCCTTTTTCATCTGGAAGGAAGCTACAAGGCCCTGCTCCTCAAGCTGAGCGGTTTCGGACAGGGTTTCCTCAAGGGTAAGGCCGGTGAGCTTTGCAAGCTCCGCTGCGGTAATGGCAGAATCGCTGTGCTGCTTTATGAGCAGCTCCAGCATATCCCCATGGCCCCCCTGCTCCTTGATGGCCATTTCGGAAAGCACCTTTTCATCAAAGCGCTTTTTCTTTACGGGATTGGCCTCTATTACGGTGCCGCCGCCGATTGTCTCCATGGGGGAATAAAAGCGAAGGATAAACCGGTCTCCCCGGCGCACGGCTATCTCCTCCTCAAGGCGAAGCTGAGCAAGGCAGCTTTCCCCGGGGCCAAGGGTGTCTCTGTCCAGCAGCACCGCCCGGCACAGCACCTGTGAGGTGCCGGTGAAAAGGTGCAGCCGGGTGCGGTTTTCAATGGTGCGGGGGGAGGATGGGAGCATACTCAGGCGCACGTCCAGCATCATGGTGTTTTTCATGCTGCTGACAGGGGCCAGCACGCAGCCACGCTCTATTTCGTCCTTTTTAATATTGGATATGTTTATGGCCACACGCTGCCCGGCAAAGCACTCCTCTGCATCTTTGCCATGCACCTGTATGCTGCGTATCTTGCAGGGCCTGTTTACCGGGAATACGGTGAGCTGATCCTCCTTGCGTATGCGGCCGGATATGAGGGTGCCTGTGACCACCGTGCCAAAGCCGGATATGGAAAACACCCTGTCTATAGGCAGGCGGGGTATGGTATCCACGTCACGCTGGGTCACCTGATTGGCAGTCATGTCCTCAATGAGGGACACAAGCTCAGGTATACCCTGCCCTGTGGTGGAGGAGACCTGCACCATGGGAGCATCCTGGCAGAAGCTGCCCTTAAGCTCAGTGCGGATATCTTCCTTTACCATATCCAGCCAGTCCTCATCCACCAGGTCGCACTTGTTGAGCACGATTATGGATTTTTCTATGCCCAGCAGGCCCAGTATGTCTATATGCTCCCGGGTCTGGGGCATGATGCCCTCATCCGCCGCTATTACCAGCAGCACAAGGTCCATGCCCACTACGCCCGCCACCATGTTGTTTATAAATTTTTCGTGGCCGGGCACGTCTATTATGCCCACCCTGTCTCCCCGGGGCAGGTCAAACCAGGTGAAGCCCAGGTCAATGGTAATGCCCCTGCGCTGCTCTTCCTCCCAGCGGTCTGTATTGCGGCCGGTGAGGGCCTTTATGAGGGTGGTTTTGCCGTGATCGATATGGCCGGCAGTGCCTACGATTATGTTTTTCATATATTGCCCGGGCCGGAGGGTGTTCCCCCGGCTTCTCCCCTGAAGATAATATTTCCTGTTTGTCTATCATTTTATCGTAAACCCCTCCCACCGTCAACGGCGGGAGGCACGGCGAAAAAAGCCTGAAATTACAGGGCGCCGGCCCATATTGTGGACTTGCGGAGATATTTGGTGTAAAATCAAATTGAAGTACTATGTATAAGGAGCGCAGAGGGGTATGCATTGCAGCCTGGAAAGGAGCGCGGCGGTAAACGGCGCAACTCCCGTGCAGAATCTTTTTATAATGGAATATATGCCCAAGGCCCCCGAGGGGTATGTGAGGGTATATCTTTTCGGGCTGATGCTGTGCAGCTGCCGCGGCTTTGAAATGCTGGATCTGCCCGGCGGCCTTGGCATAACCCAGGATGAGGCGCTGGAGGCCTTTTTGTACTGGCAGGAGATGGGCCTTGTGCGTATAGTGGAAACGGAGCCATTGAATGTGGAATACCGTATGCCCTCCGCCGCCCCCTTTAAGGGAGGCAGCCGCAAATACGGCAGCCTTATCGCCGCCCTCAGCAGGGTATGCAGGCCCAGGGTGTTTTCCCCTCAGGAGCTGAATAAGATATACGACTGGATAGAGGTATTCGGTATGGATGATGCCACCGCCGTGATGCTTGCTCGCCGGTGCATGGATATGAAGGGCCCCCGGGTAAGCATACAGTATATGGATAAGGCCGCAAAGGCCTGGGCGGATGACGGCATACTCACCGCCGATATGGCGGAGCAGCGCATAAAAATGGAAAGCGAGCTCAGCAGCGGCGCAAGGGCAATACTTGCCCGGTGGCGCAAGAGCAGGCTGCCCAGCGAGGACGAGCTGGAGCTTTACCGCAAGTGGACTGAGGACTGGGGCATGACCCATGAGGAGATACTTGCAGCCTGCCCGGCGGTTACTGCTGCGGACAAGCCTACCTTTGCCTACCTTAATGGCATACTTGAAACCATGCACAATGGCGGCGGCGTGCAGGAATACCTCAGCGCACAGAATTCCGCCGAGGAAATAGCCCGGCAGATGTATATACGGGCAGGCATAGCCGGTGCGCCCGGCAGAAGGGAAAAGGACTCGGTATTTACCTGGCTCAATTCCTGGCATATGGAGGCGGAGACTGCGCTGTATGCTGCGGAGCTGTCCGCCGGGGCCTCCCGCCCCTTTGCAGGGGCCGCAAAGCTCATGGAGGGCTGGCACCAGAAGGGCATTACCACACTTATTGCCGCCCGGGAGTGCCATGAAAGCGGCAGCCGGGAAAAGCAGGCCGGGGAAAAGCCCTCTCACTTTATGAATTACGACCAGCGCCGCTACTCCCGGGAGGAGCTGAGCGGCATGGGGCTCAATCTGCTGGAGGAGGATGAACTATGAAGCCCAGCCCAGAGCTTTTGTATGAATACAGGCAGGCAAGAAGGGCCGCCCTGGAGGATTGCCGCCGCCGCACGGAAAAGCTGCGCTCAGCCATACCCCGCCTTGGGGAGATAGCTGCGGAGCGGCAGGCCGCCGCCTATGAAATGGGCAGGGCGGTGCTGGAGCAGGGCGAGGCAGCCCGCCAGCCTGCCATGGAAAAAATAGGCAGGCTGGATGTGGAGGAGGCCGCCATACTTAAGGAGGCAGGCTACCCGGGGGATTATTTTTCCCCAAGGTTCCGCTGCGGGCTGTGCCAGGATACGGGGTTTGTGGGGGAGCTTCACAGAACGCCCTGCGTCTGCATCAGGCGCCGCATGGCAGAGCTGCGCTTTGCATCCTCCGCAATGGATAAGAGCCAGACCTTTGACGCACTGCGCCCTGATGTATACCCTGCGGATAAGCAGCGCCGCCAGGCTCAGAAGGCAAAGGAGGTATGCATGGCCTATGCTGCCGCATACCCTGAGCAGACCCCCCGGGATCTGCTTATCACCGGGCCCACCGGCCTTGGCAAGAGCCATCTTTTAAACGCCATTGGCCTTGAGCTTGCGGCAAGGGGCGTGTACGTTTACAAGACCACCGCATATAATCTTATCAATTCCGCAATGGAGGCCATAAAGGAGCGCACCGCCGCCCCTGACCTTGTGGCCCCGGAGGTATTGATAATAGACGACCTTGGCACAGAGCCCATGATACCCACCATTACCCGGGAGACACTCTTTTCCGTTATAAACGAGCGGCAGGCCGCAAACCGGGCCACCCTCTGGGCCACCAACCGGGACCTGAGCCTCATTCAGGAAAGCTATGGAGACAGGTTCTTCTCCCGGCTCATAGCCCCCCGGGCCACAGGCATACTCCCCATGACCGGGGCAGACCTTAGGCCGCTATTGAAATAGCCCAACTACCCACAGGGAGAGTATATATGCTCAAAAGACTTGCAGCCGTTATTCTGTTTTTCCTTATGCTGCTGCCTGCCGGTGCCCATGCCTTTACCATAGCCTGGATGAGCGACACTCAGGAGTATTCCAGCACAGCGAGCCCCCTGTGGGGGGAGATGAATCAATGGCTTGTGGATAGCCGGGAGAAGCTGGATATACGCTATGTATTCCACACCGGGGATATAGTCAGCGCCTCAAAATCCAATAAGCAATGGCAATACGCAAGGGAGGCCATGGCAATATTATCCGGGGCGGAGATGCCGTTTATTGCCGTTACCGGCAATCATGATACCGGCTACAGGGAAAGCTACACAAGGTATATGGACCATGTGGGCAATCTTCAGCCCCTGCATATAGCCCAGGAATACGGGGAGACCGGCAGCCGCTATGAGCTTTTCAGCGCCGATGGCAGGGACTATATTTTCCTTGGCATAGCCTATTCTACCTGCGGCCCATCCGAGGAGGAGTGCCGGTGGGCAAGGGAGGTGCTTGCCCGCCATGCTGACCGCACCGCCATAATACTTACCCATAGCTACATAAAGCGCCGTGGAGGCTACACCACCCAGGGCAGGGTAATATACAAAAACATCGTGGAGCCCTCGGAAAACGTATTGCTGGTGCTCTGCGGCCACTGCCGGGAGCTTTCCCGCAGGGTGGATGAGATAGATATGGATGGGGATGGCGAGAAGGAGCGGAAGGTGTATTCCCTCCTTACCAATTTTCAGGCCGCAAGAAACGGCGGAGATGGCTACATGAGGCTTATGAAATTCCGCCGGGATGAAATATGCGTATACACCTATTCCCCCGTGCTGGATACCTACGAATACGGCAGGGAGCAGACCGTGGATATAATTCCCCTGCCCCCATTGGAGCAATGATATGGATGAAATGAACCTTATCCCGGATAATCAGCAGAAGCCCTCGGACGACAGGGCTTCCCTTGATGCGCTGCTGAGCTGGGCAGACAGTGCCCTTGAGGCGCTGGAGCAGGGCAAGGCCCCCCGGCGGCCACAGGATGCTGCCCACAGGGAGGATGTCCCCACTGAGCCTGCGGCCGTAGAAGCCGCGCCTGTGGAGGATGCGCCCACTGGGGCCATTGCCCCGGAGGAAGCTGCCCCGGAGGATTTCCCTTTGGAGGATGAAGCCCCGGAGGATGAAGCCCCGGAGGACCCTGCGGATATAGCCGACCCTGGGGATGAGGAGCCATTGGATTACAATGACGATGAGCTGCTCAGGGGCTATGTATGGGATGAGGAAACAGGCCGCCTGTACAGGGTGGATGAGCGGAGCCGCTCCTTTTCCTTCCCATTGGCCTTTGGCATATGCCTTGGGGTGCTTACCCTCATAGGGGCATTTTACACAGGTGCGCCGGTGCTGCCTGCGGGCGCTGCACAGGATAATTCCATACTTTCCTCAGAGCAGAGCGAGGACAGCCAGCAAGCTCTGCTGCCCGGTGATACCAGAACCGAGGCGGATACACAGGCTGCGGCAGAGTACATACCCGCCCAGATTCTTTCAGATGGCAGGGTGGTGGCGGTGATGGCCAGCACAGAGGCGGCCCACGCACTCCTTGAGGATGTGAAGGCGTATTTTAACGATGCGGTATCAGGCCAGGGGGAAAAGGAAAGCGTATTTGAGGACGGTGTGGAGATACGCCCCCTGCCGGAGGGCACTCAGGAGCAGACCGCCAGCTACGATGAGCTGTTTGCCCTGTTCACCTCGGGGGATTCACCCATAAGGGTGCGTACCACCCTCACCACGGTGGAAACAAAGACCCTGCCCTTTGAAACCGATACCAAAAAGGACTCCACCCTCATAGAGGGCACCCGCATAGTGGCCTACATGGGCAGGGAGGGCAGCCAGACCACCCGCACCCGAACCGTATACATAAACGGAGACCGCAGCACCTCCCGCAGCGGCACTGAAACGGATACCGTAAAGCCCATGGACATGGTCATATATCAGGGCAGCGAAAAGCTGGATGCTGAGGAGGATTCCCCCGGGCGGCACGAGGGTGAGAAGGGGCCGGATAAGGGCGAGCTTACCTTTATTGCCCCGGTAAAGGGGAATATTGTGTGCAATTTCGGCCAGCTTTACGGCGTGCTGCATCTGGGGCTGGATTATCGGCCCGAGGGGGACACGGTATGTGCCAGTGCCCCCGGCACAGTGGTAACGGTGCTTGAGCGGGATGGCTATGGCCTCATGCTGGAGATAGATCACGGAAACGGCTTCCTTACCCGCTATGCACAGCTTGATTCCGCAGCCGTTGCCCCCGGGGATACCGTTGCACAGGGGCAGATAATAGCCGCACCCGGCAGCTCCGGCAATGTGGAGGAAAAGACCCTGCATTTTGAGCTCCGCGTGGACGGCATCGCCTACAATCCCAGGTATTATCTGGATTAAGGGGGAAAGCTATTTATTGTTTTTTCTTTAAAAGAAAGAACCAAAGAATCGTACTTTTCTTTAAAAGAAAAGTACCAAAAGAATATAGTTTGAGAGGGCAATACCAAATAAGCCCCTTTACAGCACTTTCCA
>CAYMPG010000050.1:0-6793 GCA_964392455.1 uncultured Clostridium sp.
CGAAGCATACGAATGGATACCTGCGTCAGCTTTGAAAATTCTCCTATTCGAAACAGCATTTCATCACCCACCATTATTGTAGCAAGTTTCATTTATACTTCAACTGTTTTACCTGAACTCGGCAGTGAAAACTACAGCTATGGAGGGGATACAAACGCGAGTAAGAAACTGGCAAACAAATGCAATACTTTTGCTATGGCTACTTGGTTATAGAAAAAGGCGACTGTTTTTCAACAATCGCCTCAAGTTTATGGGCTTGCTATGAAGTTACAAGCAAGAAAATCTGTTGTCCAAAAGCCGGAAACCGTTGATATTACTGCGTTTTTCAAAAAGTTCTGTCTCGCCACCGGCACCAGCAAAACTCCCATGAAACCTTGTGGTTTCATGGGAGTTTTTTATTTTATGCCAGTTTCAGGGAGGGCTTAAAAGGGGGCGGGCATATGCCCGAATGACGTGGGGAAGGAGGTATAGATTTTACATATAGGGTAGAAAACTGCACAAAAATCCCCCGATAATCGAAATCTTCGCCCCTATATTTTCCATGTGGATAAAGTAAAATAATAAATAGTACAAAGAATCAATATAGCATTTCTTATTTTGGTGGCAAAAACAAGGAAGGTCGGGTGAGACGATGAAGGAACGCATTGTTTCCATGAACAATATCAGCAAGCGTTTTCCGGGCGTAAAAGCACTGGATGACGTTAAATTTGAGCTGTGTGCAGGCGAAGTGATGGCCCTGCTGGGCGAAAATGGTGCCGGTAAATCCACGCTGATGAAGATTCTCAGCGGTGTTTATACCAGAGACAGCGGAACGATGGAGATATTCGGCAAGGAATACGGCGATTTGACGCCGAAGCAGGCTCAGCAGCTTGGCGTTGCCATTATCCATCAGGAGCTGAATATGTGCCCGCATCTGTCGGTGGCGGAAAATATGTTTCTTGGCCGCGAGCTGATGAAGGGCTTCATGGTGGATAAGCGTGCCATGGAGGCAGAGGCAAAGGGGTATCTTGACGATTTACGTATCGACATTGATCCCGGCGAGATAGTGGGCAATTTGCCGGTATCCAAGCAGCAGATGGTGGAAATTGCCAAGGCACTGTCTGTGCATGCCAAAATACTTATCATGGATGAGCCCACCTCTGCATTGACTGCAAAGGAAATCGATGAGCTGTTCCGCATTATCCGCAAGCTCAGGGATGACGGCTGCGGTATCGTTTACATTTCCCACCGTCTGGAGGAGCTGCAGCACATTGTAGACCGGGTGACCATAATGCGGGATGGGCAGTATGTTACCTCAATGGATTTCAAGGATACCACAATGGATGAAATCATCACCAACATGGTAGGCCGTGAAATAAAGGAGAAGTTCCCCCGGGTAGAGTGCCAGAAGGGCGAGAAGGTATTCGAGGTAAGAAACCTGAATGCAGGCCGGCTGGTACGCGACATTAATTTTGAGGTGTATGCCGGTGAAATCGTAGGCTTTGCCGGCTTGATGGGCGCAGGAAGAACCGAGACCACCAGAGCGATTTTTGGCGTGGATCCAAAGCAATCCGGTGAGCTGATTCTTGACGGAAAGCCGATTACCGTCAATTCGCCTGCTGATGCCATAAAAAATGGTATCGTTCTTGTGCCTGAGGATAGAAAGAAAGACGGCCTTTGCACCAAGCTCCCCATACGGGAGAATATCGCCATGCCAAATCTTGACCTGCTGTGCAACGGGCTCGGCGTGATAAGCAAAAAAAAGGAAGATGCCATGTGCGACAAGGCGGTGGCTGATTTATACATTAAGACGCCAAACGTGGAGGTGGATGCAGGAAGCCTTTCCGGCGGCAATCAGCAAAAGGTGGTCGTGGCAAAATGGCTGGCCCGTGATTCCCGTGTGGTAATATTCGATGAGCCTACCAGAGGCATCGACGTGGCAGCCAAGGTGGAGATTTACAACCTGATGAACCAGCTAAAGCAGCAGGGCATTGCGGTGGCGTTTGTATCATCAGAAATGCCTGAGGTTCTGGGCATTGCAGATAGAATAATCGTCATGTGTGATGGGCGGATAACCGGCGAGGTCATGGCGAAGGAAACCACACAAAGCGAAATACTGACTCTTGCAACCAAATTCGAAAATAAATTTGCGGCAGAAAATGCCCAATAAGGGGGAAGAAAGATATGGGTACTCCGAATCCGAAAAGAAAGAAGATTACTTCCATCCGTGGCATGGGTGCAGCGCTGATAGCCTTTGCAGGCTGGATCGTGCTGTATATCATATTTGGCCTTATAGAGCCGAATGTTTTCAGTACCAATAATATGCTGAATCTGCTGCGCTCCATGGCGAAGTATCTGCTGGTGGGCGTAGGCCAGGGCGTAATTCTTATTACCGGCAATATTGACCTGTCCATCTGCTCTACTGTGGCCATGAGCGCTATGATTTCTGCTACCATGATGAGCAAGGGCACTGTGGCGGTCGTGGCAATTCTGGTGGCCATGCTGGCCTGCCTGGTAGTGGGCCTGATTAACGGCCTGCTGGTCGGCAAATTCCGCCTGCCTCCCTTCATTGCCACCCTTGGCACAATGTTCTGCGCCCGAGGTGTTGCATACCTGGCCAATGGCAATCGCAATACCGATGCTATCGTTTCCGGCCTTGGCAAGGAAGCTGGCGATGCTTTCCAGAATTTCTTCTACTACGGCAAGACCCTTGGTATATACAATCCTTTCTGGATTGCCTTCATTATATTCCTTGCAGTTTTCTTCATTATGAATAAAACCCGTACCGGCCGTCATATCTATGCCATTGGCTCCAATATTGATGCAGCAAAGCTTTCCGGCATCAATGTTCACGCAACCACCACAAAGGCATACCTGATTTCCGCATTCTGCTCCTTCGTGGTAGGTCTTATTCTGGCTGGCCAGGCTGGCATGGGCAACATGGAAGCTGGCGTTTCATATGAAATGTACGGCGTTGCTGCCAGCGTTATCGGAGGCATTTCTCCCCTGGGCGGCACAGGCATACTGCTGGGCGTATTTGCCGGCGCAGGTGTATGGCAAACGCTGGAAAACGGCCTTGGCATTATAGGTGCGCCTGTTGGTATTCAGCGTATCGTCATAGGTATTATCGTTACAGGCGCCGTTCTTATCGACGTAGTAGTCCGGCAGGGCTCGGGCTCCAAGAAAGCAAAAAAACAGTGATTTACGCAGCTTACTGCGTCAATTAAATAAAACTAGGAGGCAAAACAATGAAAAAAGCATTATCTATCCTGCTGATTATGACCATGCTGGTCAGCATGCTGGCAGGTTGCTCCGCTGGCCAGGAGGCCGTAGTGGAAGCAGAAGGCTACAAAGTTGCGCTGATTACAATGGACTCCATCGATCAGCACTGGATAACCCTTAAGGAGGGTGCTGAGAAGGCTGCTGCCGAACTGGGCGTTGAGTTGACCTTCATGGCTCCCAATACCAAGGATGACGCTCTGCAGATAGAGCAGGTAAACAATGCCGTATCCGCAGGCAACCAGGCCATCATCGTTGCTGCAAACGGCCCTGATGCCATATCCTCCGCTCTGAAAGAGGCTGCTGATGCCGGTGTGAAGATCGTATACGTTGACTCCCCTGCAAACGTAGAGGCTGAAGCCACCTTCTCCACCGATAACGAAGCTGCCGGTAAGACCGCTGGCGAGACCATGCTGGCTGAGCTGACTGCCAAGGGCATCACCTCCGGCACCATCGGTATCGTAAACGTAAACGCTGCTACCGCTTCCTGCGTAGCCCGTGAGGCTGGTTTCCGCGCTGCCTTTGAAGGCACCGGATTTGAGCTTCTGGAGACCCAGTATGGCGAGGGCGATGCTGCAAAGAGCCAGTCCATCGCTGAGAACTACATTACTCAGGGCGTAGTTGGTATCTTCGGCGCAAACGAAGGCTCCACCAATGGCGCAGGCAATGCTGTTAAGGCTGCAGGCTCTGACGTTATCTGCGTTGGCTTCGATAAGTCCGATGCTATCCTTGGCCTTATAGAGGATGGCTTCATTCTGGCTACTATGGCACAGAATCCCGATGTAATGGGCTACGAAGGCGTTAAGGCTGCCGTTGCCGCACTCAATGGCGAGAGCCTGGGCGGCAAGGTCACCGATACCGGCGTTTCCGTTCTGAAGAATGAGGGCGGCGCTCAGTCCACTGCTGCTGCTGGCGACTATAAGCTTGCTCTTATTACCATGGACTCCATCGACCAGCACTGGATTACTCTGAACGAGGGTGCCCAGAAGGCCGCTGCCGAGCTGGGCGTTAACGTTCAGTTCATGGCTCCCAATACCAAGGACGATGCCCAGCAGATCGAGCAGGTCAACAATGCCGTTGCTGCCGGCTGCAATGCCATCATCGTTGCTGCAAACGGCCCCGATGCTATTTCCTCCGCTCTGAATGAGGCTATTGCCGCTGGCGTAAAGGTCGTCTATGTTGACTCTCCTGCCAACGTGGATGCAGAGGCTACCTTCTCCACCGATAACGAAGCTGCCGGTAAGACCGCTGGCGAGACCATGCTGGCTGAGCTGACTGCCAAGGGCATCACCTCCGGCACCATCGGTATCGTAAACGTAAACGCTGCTACCGCTTCCTGCGTAGCCCGTGAGGCTGGTTTCCGCGCTGCTTTTGAAGGCACCGCATTTGAGCTGCTGGAGACCCAGTACGGCGAGGGCGATGCTGCAAAGAGCCAGTCCATTGCTGAGAATTACATCACTCAGGGTGTTGTAGGTATCTTTGGTGCCAACGAGGGCTCCACCAATGGTGCAGGTAATGCCGTAAAGGCTTCCGGCACTGCCGTGGTATGCGTTGGCTTTGATAAGTCCGATGCTATTCTTGGCCTTATAGAGGATGGCTTCATTCTGGCTACTATGGCTCAGAATCCCGATGTAATGGGTTATGAAGGCGTTAAGGCTGCCGTTGCCGCACTCAATGGCGAGAGCCTGGGCGGCAAGGTCACTGACACTGGTGTTTCCGTTCTGACCAAATAAACCTTCTTCATCCTCCTTTATAAGAACGCTGGACGCCGTCCGGCGTTCTTATCTTATTTGAATCATCTGTATTTTATGGTAAAATCTTATCCAGAAAAGGAGAAAAAGCATGAAACGTTCCGAAATAAACAAGGCTCTCCGGGAGTTGGAGGCCATGTGCGAAAAATACAGCTGTTATTTGCCCCCGTTCTGCCATTTTACTCCTGAGCAGTGGCAGGAAAAGGGCCATGAATACGATGAGGTCAGAGATTGCTGCCTGGGCTGGGATATTACAGACTATGGCATGGGCAATTTTGACAAGATGGGCTTCAGCCTTATTACCATACGCAATGGCTCCCAAACCATGGGAGATAAGTATCCAAAGGTATATGCTGAGAAGCTGCTGTATTTGAAGGAAGGCCAGTATTCTCCCAATCATTTCCACTGGTACAAGACCGAAGATATTATCAACCGTGGCGGCGGCAATGTGCTGATTCGGGTATACAACTCCAATCCGGATGAATCTATCAACTATGAAACCCCGGTAACCGTCCATACCGATGGTCGTACCTATACGGTTCCCGCAGGCAGCCAGATTCGCCTGACTCCCGGCGAGAGCATTTTCATTCAGCAATATCTGTATCATGATTTTGAGGTGGAGTCCGGCACAGGCCCGGTTTTGCTGGGGGAAGTTTCCCAGTGCAATGACGATGCCAATGATAACCGCTTTAATCCCCCAATGGGCCGGTTCCCTGCCATTGAGGAGGATGAGGCACCCTACAGGCTGCTGTGTACCGAGTATCCCGAGGCAAAGTGATGGAGCATACCATTAAAAATGACGTACTCACCGTTAAGGTAGCTGAGGGAGGCGCAGAGCTGTTATCGATTATGCACAGGGGTGGCCTTGAGTATCTCTGGCAGGGGGATAAACAGTATTGGCCGGACCGGGCGCCGGTTCTGTTTCCGTTTATCGGGCGGTTGACCCATAACAGCTACCGCTGCCATGGGAAGGAATACCCGATGGGCATCCATGGCTTTGCAGCCCAGTCGCACTTTACTCTGGCGGAGAAAAGCGAGGGCCATATGGTGCTGGAATTGCACAGCAATCAGCGAACCTTGGCCCAATATCCTTTTTCATTCCTGCTTCGTATAACATACCGGCTGGAGAAAGACACCCTGCAGGTGTGCTATGGGGTGCAAAACCTTAGCGGGGAAACCATGCCCTTTGCCATTGGCGGCCACCCGGGTTTCCGTGTGCCTCTTTTGGAAAATGAAAAGTTTGAGGACTATGTGCTTGAGTTTTCCCAATATTGCCAGCCGGACAGGGTGGGGTTTACGCCGATGGTGTATCTGAGCGGCTGCGATGAAGCGTATCCTCTGGAGGACGGCAGGCGGATTTCTCTGCGCCATAGCCTGTTTGACGAGGATGCCATAATATTGAAAAATATGGATCGCAAAGTCACCCTGCGCTCAGAAAAGAGCGGCCACGGGGTCACGGTGGATTATCCCGGTATGCCGTATCTTGGCATATGGCATATGCCAAAGACCTGCGCCCCATATGTTTGCATTGAACCATGGACTTCCCTTCCCGCACGGCAGGATATCATTGAGGAATTTACCTGCAAAAGCGATATGATTCAGCTGGAAGCAGGATGCAGCTATACAAATCAGTGGAACGTTTCCATGTTTTAAGGAGGAGATATAATGATAGATGTAGTTGCTCTGGGTGAACTGCTCATTGATTTTACCTGTGTTGATACTGATAATGACGGCTATCCTACCATGGCCGCCCATCCCGGCGGCGCACCGGCAAACTTTCTGGC
>CAYMPG010000051.1:0-6389 GCA_964392455.1 uncultured Clostridium sp.
TTCGCTCAAAATCGTCGCTGCGCTTTGGATTTTGAGCGAGGGTCACGGAAAAGCTATAGCTTTTCCGTGAGGGCGCACAAGGGCTTTGCCCTTGTGCGATTAAATCCCTTACGGGGGTTTTACATGATTTGCCTATAAACCCTGCGGGGTTTACCGGGCGGCAAAGCGCCTTCGGCTTTCGCAGAAAAACTCTGGTTTTTCTGCGATTATCCCCTCCGGGGGGAGCCGATTCCCTATGGCGGCTGCGGCCGCCACCGGGCGGGAATCGGACAGAAGAACCCATCCCCTTTCGGGGATGGTTCCGCATTTGCCGCACATGTCGCCAAATGCGGATTGGAGCTTAAGGGGCTGAGCCCCTTAACAACCCGCAGCCTAAGTTAGTGTGGTGAACATTTGCTTGAAAGTGTCATTGCGAGCCAGTCCAGAGACTGGCGTGGCAATCCGTACCTGCGGCAGCACATCGCCGCACCGCCGTCAAGCCGCCCGCTTTTGCCGCAAGGCAAAAGCTACTTTAAAGGGCGGAGGGTGGGTATAGATAAAGCATCCGCTGTGCCCCTTAACGACCCCCTTTGCAGATGGAAGAAATAGCAGTACCACTAGCCTCCCCTCCTCCGCGCCTAGACCTGTCTGCGGCAGGGGGCGCTATGTACAGGCCTGCGGGCCTAGTGTGCAAAGGGAGGTGGTAATGAGCGATAGCTCATTGACGGAGGGGTTGTAAAGAAACGTCATAAAAGTCAGCATCTTTTCATGCTGTAAAGACAATCCCTCAGTCGGCTGCGCCGACAGCTCCCTTTACACAAGGGAGCCTCGTAGTTCACTGTCCTCACTCCGTGCCTGAACCTGCCTGCGGCAGGAACCCCCTGCCGTGGAATAACCCCAAAAGGCCAATAGTGCCCCCCTCCCCCCAAAACCCTATCTTTTCTTTTTCTTTTGCTTCTTTTCTTGTTTCTTTTCCATCGGAAAAGAAAAAGAAAAGAAGAACCCCAACAATCATAAGGAGTACTACCATGATAACCACCATCCAAGGCCTTGCACAGGAATTCAGCGCCCGGGGCAGCACACTCTACGGCGTGGGGGGCATGGTTCGAAACCCCCTGCTGGGCCTGCCCGTAAGCGACTATGACCTGTGCTCGGATATGCTGCCGGAGAAGGTGCTTTCCCTTGCGGAAAGCCTGGGCATACAGGCCGGAGGCAGCGGCGTGGCCATGGGCATGGTGGAGCTGCACATTGGGGATACGATATGCCAGCATACCACTTTTCGCACCGAAAGCTATGATGCGGGCTGCGGCCATAAGCCGAATAATGTAGCATATATTCGAAGCCTGTCGGAGGATGCAAAGCGGCGGGATTTCACGGTCAACACATTGTATGCCGATATACTTACCGGAGATATTATAGACCCCCTTGGCGGCCTTGCCGACCTTAAGCGCCGCATCCTCAGGGCCGTTGACCCTGCCACCATGACCCGGGACGGGGTGCGGATACTGCGTATGGTGCGCTTTGGCGCAGAGCTGGGCTTTGATATAGACCCGGCTACCCTTGAGGCCGCAGGGCAAAACATCGGCCTTGTGAGGGATATTTCCCCCCGGTGGGTGCGCTATGAGCTGAACAGGATACTGCTTTCTGATACCATGTACGGCAATCACGGCATAGTCACAGCCCTGGAAAGGCTGGAGCAGCTTGGCCTATTGGATATACTGCTGCCCGAGGTAGCTGAGGGCCGTGGGGTGAAGCAGAGGGCAGATTATCATAAATATGACGTGATGAATCACCTGTTTCACGCGGCGGAGGAGGCCCCGCCAGAGCTTACCCTGCGCCTTGCAGGGCTTCTTCATGACATCGGCAAGCCGGAATCCCTCCGCACCACAGGCCGAATGTTCAAGCATGATAAAATAGGCGCAGAAAAGGCCCGAAGCCTACTTGCCCGGCTGGGGTACCCTGCGGAAATTACGGAGCAGGTGTGTGAGCTTATACGGCACCATATGTATGACCTGCGGGGCCAGGCAAAGGATACTACCCTCAGGGTATGGATGGTGCTGCGGGGCAGGGCCCTTACCCGGGGGCTCATCGCCCTGCGCCGGGCAGACGTATGGGGCAGCGGCAATGAAACCGGCCCCGTTGCCACCGCCGACAGGTGGGAGCAGGTGCTGGAGGATATGGAAAAAAGGGGCGCACCCTTCAGCGAGGATGAGCTGAAGGTCACCGGCAGGGATATAATGGAGGCGCTGGGCCTGCCCCCCGGCCCACAGGTGGGCAGGGTAAAGCGGGGGCTGCTATTGCACTGCGCCCGTGTGCCTGAGGATAACCGGAGGGAAAGGCTGCTGAAAATCGCCCGGGATTTGGTAAACAATTCATGACAATTGCTGTTTTTCCCATATATGCCCTTGCAATGGCCGGTAAAAAAATGTAGAATAAACTGATTATCTATGTGACGATACCGTCGGGCCTTTCCCCGGCGACAGGAGGATACAGGTTTTGAGTATAATGCTTGAGGTAAAGAAGTTTATCAATTCCGAGTACATCGGCCAGTATGCGGATATTGAGCTGCCCATCGAGGCACCCGCCCCCGCACCCAAAAAGGAAAAGAAGGGCATAAAGCTCAAGGGACGCAAGGCCCGCCGGGATTATGACGATTACGATGATATCGAGGCCGAGCTGGATCGCGAGGAGCGGGAAGAAATGGGCCTCCCTCCCCTGCCCCAGCGTGAGCCCGAGGTGGATGAGCCTGAGGAGCCCGGCTTTGAGCATATCCGCATACACTATGTGGAGGAGGGCAATGGAGAGCCCCTCATACTGATACACAGCGTGGGCCAGTCCGTATACACCTGGCGCAATATGTTTAGCAGGCTCAGCCTTAATTACCGGGTGATAGCCCTTGACCTGCCCGGCCATGGCTATTCCTCCAGGCCGGAGAATTTCTCCTATACCATTGAGGAGCAGGCAAAGGTGCTGGAGCTGTTTATGGATGCGATAAATATCGAATCCGCCCACATAATGGCCTTCTCCATGGGCTCCGCCTATGCGCTGGAGCTTGCAATGGAGCATCCCGAGCGCATCGGCAAGGTGGTGCTCATCGCCCCCGGCGGAATGTCCACCGAAATGCCCATGCCCATCCGTATGCTGGACAGCACCCTCTTTGGCGCAGTTGCCTCCATGCTCTACGGCGTGCGTACAGTGGAAAAGGTGCTGTCAGAGTGCTTCTTTGACCTTACCCGCACCATGAGCCCCGAGGTGGTCAATGAATATTACAAGACCGTTGCCGACAGGGACTCCCGCCGTGCCCTTCGTGAATCCTTCCATAATTTTGAGGATGAGCCGGTGATAAGCCGCCTCCGTTCGCTGGATGCACCTGTGCTGATGCTGCAGGGCTCAGAGGATAAGTGGCGCAGCACCGAGCAGACGGATATTTACCATACCGCCATGCCCTTTGCCGGCTTTGCCACCATCCGCAATGCCGGGCATCTGCTCCATGAGGAAAAGGCCGAGCGGGTGATTGCCGCCGTGCTTGAGTACATTCCCGCTATCCAGCCGGATATGGAGTAGAGGGAGTTATTGTTCTTTCTTTAAAAGAAAGGGCCAAAGAAGCGTACTTTTCTTTAGAAGAAAAGTACCAAAAGAAGCGTTCTTTCCTTAAAGGAAAGAACCAAAGGATAGGGTTTTGAATAGATTTAATTAAATAAACTGCTTTACAGCACTTTCCAAAAAGCTCCACGACGGGTGGAGCTTTTTGCGTAGGTGTAAATACGATAAGGGATTGGGTGGACACACGACCCTCCACGGCAGCCGGTTAGGAAATACGAGCCTCCCCGGCGCAGCGGGATAAGCCACACGAGCCTCCCCTCCTCCGCGCCTAGACCTGCCTGCGGCAGGGGGCGCTATGTACAGGCCTGCGGGCCTAGTGTGTAAGGGGAGGTGGCAAATGGCATACGCCATTTGCCGGTGGGGTTGTAAAAGCTGGATATTTGTATGCATCGCCTTTACACCACATATGCCCCATCGTACCGCCCGCTTTTGCCGTAAGGCAAAAGCCACATACCAGCAGAATAACCCCAAAAGGCCAATAGCACCGCTCCGGGCGTGGCGACTGCGCTTGCAAAGGAGCAGCCCGGGGCAAGCGAAGCCTTCTGGGGTAGAGGAGGAGCGACTACGCTCCGTTCGCTCAAAATCTTAAGGATTTTGGGCGAAACTCAAAAGAACAGCCCCGCTGTTGACACAGCAGGGCCGCCGCTTTATAATGTAGACAAGGCAAGACCTTGCGGTCAGCCGTATCAGTAATTGTTTAACCCTTTCGGGTAAACCGTCCTGGTTGCAGCAGGGCGGTTATTTTTGTTTGCGGAAGTTAATTGTGATGGATGAGATATGCCGCAGCAATGCGAATATTATCATCTCAATTATTCTCTGCATACATCACACCTCCTTTCGGATGGTGTGCTGACCGCCGTTGCCCTGTCTACACAGTTGATGGTAGCATAATTGTAAAAATCTGTCGATAATTATTTAGATAAAACCACATATTCTACCCCAACTCAACGCAAAAAGCTCCACCCTTCGTGGAGCTTTTTGGAACAATGCTGTAAAGCAGCTTATTTAATTATATCAAACCAAGCCCCTATCCTTTGGTACTTTCCTTTAAGGAAAGTACGATTCTTTGGTTCTTTCTTTTAAAGAAAGTACAAGGGGGTGCAGGGGGCTGGCCCCTGCAAATAACCCTACGCCAGCTTTTCCCGGCCCAGCTTGAGCCTGCGGAGAGCTTCCTCACGGCCGAGCAGCAGGGCAATCTCGATGGCGCCGCCGGGGGTCACAGCCCTGCCGGCCATGGCGATGCGGACGGGCCACAAGAGCGTGCCATTCTTAAGGCCGTTATCTGCGGCCATGTTGATGAGGGTATCGTGAATGGCGGACTCAGTCCACTGGGGCAGCGCCTCAAGGGCGGGTATCACCATATCCAGCACAGTGCGGGATACCTGTGCATCCGTTTTGGATTTTTTATTGGTGAAAAGGTCAATGGAATAATCCTCATCCAGCCCGGCAAGGAAATCCACCATGGCGGGGATTTCGCTGAATATGCGAACACGCTGCTGGAGTATTCTGCAAAGTATGGCCCTGTCCATGTGTGCAATGCCGGCCTCGGCATAGTATTTATCCGCATGTGCATCAAATTCCTCGGGTGTAAGGGCCATTATGTACTGGGCATTCATCCAGGTGAGCTTTTCCACATCAAATATGGCGGGGGATTTGCTCATACCCTCCACGCTGAAGGCATGGCACAGCTCATCCAGTGAAAATATCTCCCTGTCATCCCCGGGATTCCAGCCAAGGAGGGCAACGTAGTTTATGAGTGCTTCCTTAAGATAGCCCTTGTCCACAAAATCCGCATAGGATGCATCCCCATCCCGCTTGGACAGCTTGTGCTGAGCATCGCGCATAATGGGGGTCATGTGGATGTACTGGGGAATCTCCCAGCCAAAGGCCTCATAGAGAAGATTGTACTTGGGGGTGGAGGCAAGGTATTCCATGCCCCGCATAACGTGGGATATTTCCATAAGGTGGTCATCTATCACGTTTGCAAAGTTATAGGTGGGCATACCGTCCGCCTTGATGAGCACATTGTCATCAAGGTCAGAATTGTTTACGGTAATGGTGCCAAACACAAGGTCTGTAAATGAGGTGGTTCCCTCGGTGGGCACATTCTGGCGGATAACGTAGGGCACGCCCGCATCCAGCCTGGCCTGGATTTCCGCCCTGGAAAGATGGAGGCAGTGCTTGTCGTATTTAAAGGTTTCCCCCCGTGCGGCGGCGGCGGCACGGCGCTCCTCCAGCTCCTCCTTGGTGCAGAAGCAGCGGTATGCATGGCCGCTCTCGATGAGCTTCTCCGCAAAGGGCAGATAAAGGCTCTTTCTTTCGCTCTGTACATAGGGGCCAAAATCGCCGCCTATGTCCGGGCCCTCGTCCCAGTTCATACCCACGTCCTTAAGGGTGCGGTAAATAAGCTCGGTGGCCCCTTCCACATAGCGCTCCTGATCGGTATCCTCTATGCGGAGCAAAAACCTGCCCCCGTTTGCCCGGGCAAAAAGATAGGCGTAAAGGCCGCTCCTCAGATTGCCAATGTGCATATAGCCTGTGGGGGAGGGTGCGAATCTGGTACGTACTTGCATGGCGGTTCTCCTGTTATGGTAAGGTTGTTATGGATGCTGTTATCTTCTTTTCTTTTTCTTTTCCGATGGAAAAGAAATAAGAAAAGAAGCAAAAGAAAAAGAAAAGATAGGGTTTTTGGGGAGGGGGGCTCTTGCCGCAGGCAGGTCCAGGCACGGAGTAAGGACAGCGAACCACGAGTCTCCCTTGTGTAAAGGGAGCTGTCGGCGCAGCCGACTGAGGGATTGTCTTTACAG
>CAYMPG010000052.1:0-6043 GCA_964392455.1 uncultured Clostridium sp.
AACCCTTGGGCTGAATGGCGTTCTGGCGTTTGTGTTTGCGGGAGAATGAAAAAATTTCCAGTTGCACTATGTTCCATATTAAAAAGCAGACCCCGCGAGGTCTGCTTTTTAATTAGAGCATTATACATATCAGGCCGTTGCAGCCTTCATTCACCATGCGCTCCACGGTGCTTTGCAGCCTTTGCTGCACGCTTTCGGGCATACGGCTCACCTTTGACGTCATCCCTTCCTTTACCATGTCGTGCAGAGATTTGCCGAATATATCCGTTTGCCAGAGCCTTGCAGGGTCTTTTTCGAATATGCTGCTCAGGTATGAAGCAAATTCCTCGCTCTGTTCTTCTGTTCCCACCAGAGGAGCTACCTCAGATTCTATGTTTACCCGTATCAGGTGCAGGCCGGAAGCATGAGCCCTGAGCTTTACGCCGAATCGCCCTCCCCGCTGCACTATTTCAGGCTCATCCAGCACCATGTCATCCATATCCGGAGGCACTGTGCCGTAGCCCGTGGCAGCGGCCTGCTCAAGGGCGTGGCGGATTCTGTCATATTCCCGCTTTGCCACTATGAATTCCTTTATGGATGAAACAAGGTGGGCGTCATCCTTTATTTCGTAGCCGCACTCCTCGCTTATTATCCTGTAAAACATGCCGCTGGCGGGAGTAAGTGATATACGCAGCATACCCTGAGCAAGGTTCATTCCCTCTGCTGCCGGGCTCTCAAAGTCCTCAATGCCATCAAGAGCCTCCAGTATGCTCTGCCCATCCCCCATTCTCTCCACGCCCTGCAACGCCTGCCTGAATGGCTCTATCACCCGCTGCATCAGCCAGTGCTCTGCGCCCAATGCGCTTACCCAGGATGGGAGCTTTATCTGCGCCGCCCGCATGGGAAATGCCATAAGTATGGAGCTGAGCAGCCGTTCAAACTGAGCCTGCTCCATATTCATCACGTCTGCCGACATGGCTATTACACCATGCTTTTCGCTTATTTCATTGGCAAGCTCCGTTGCTGCGGTGCCTGCAGGCGCAGTGCTGTTTACCAGCACCACGAATGGCCGCCCCACAGCCTTAAGCTCCTGTATTACCCGTGCTTCCGCATCCACATAAGCTGAGCGCTCAATATCCGTAATGGAGCCATCGGTGGTCACCAGTATGCCTATGGTGGAGTGTTCGGTTATCACCTTATTTGTGCCGATTTCCGCCGCATCCTCAAAGGGAATATCATAATCAAACCAGGGCGTGCGTATCATCCTTGGGGCATTGTTTTCCGTATGACCCACTGCCCCATCTACCATATACCCCACACAATCCGCCATGCGTACCCTTACTGAGCAATCCTGCCCCAAATCAAGCAGCGCAGCTTCATTGGGTATAAACCTTGGCTGTGTGGTCATTATGGTTCTGCCTGCCGCACTCTGTGGCAGCTCATCTATCAGCCGTGTGCGCTGATTTTCATCCCTGATATTAGGTATGACCATTATGTCCATAAATCTTTTTATAAATGTGGATTTGCCCGTGCGTACCGGCCCCACCACCCCAATGTATATATCGCCATTCGTGCGCTGGGCTATATCCTTGTAAAGCTCATATTTCTCCATAGGCACCTCCTGTAACATGTGGCATTAAATATATATGGCAGGAGTTTCCCTTTAATGCAAAAAAGCGCCCCTTTTATGGGACGCTCATATGCACAATATAAGCTGACAGCTTATTTTCCGTTTAATTCATCGTTTTTGCCACGCTGACGCACCTTCAGCCGTATTGGCGTTGCATCCAGCCCAAAGGACTTTCGCAGATAGTTTTCCAGATACCGCTGATAGGAAAAGTGCATTATATCCGGGTCGTTTACCACCAGGGCAAATGTTGGGGGATTGGTAGCAAACTGGGTGGCGTAGTATATCTTCAGCCTGCGTCCCTTATCGGATGGGGGCTCGGTAACTGTGATGGCCTCAGATATAACGTCATTGAGGGTACCGGTGGATATACGCATGCTGTTCTGGTCGTATGCATACTTGGCAAGCTCCAGCACCTTATTTACCCGCTGGCCTGTCTTTGCTGATATAAACAGCATTGGTACATAGCTCATAAAGGCCAGGTCAGCATACAGCTTCTTTTTGAATTCATTCATGGTGTGGGTGTCCTTTTCGATAACATCCCACTTATTTACTATTACCACAGAGGCCTTGCCTTCTTCATGCACATATCCTGCAATTCGCACATCCTGCTCACTCATGCCCTCTGCGGCATCTATTACGATGAGCACCACGTCTGCACGGCGTATGGCGCCCAGCGAGCGGATAACGCTGTAGCGCTCGATGGTCTCATCCTCGATGGCTCTCTTACGGCGTATGCCCGCAGTATCTACCAGCACGAATTCATTGTCATTATAGGTGAATGGGGTATCTATCGCATCGCGAGTGGTGCCTGAAATATCGCTTACGATGGTACGCTCATAGCCCAGCAGGGCATTTACCAGGCTGGATTTGCCAACATTCGGCTTGCCCACTATGGCGATATTTATGGAATCATGCTCAAATTCCTTATCGCACTTTGGGAAATAGGCCACCACCTCATCCAGCAGGTCTCCAAGGCCCAGGCCCTGCTCTGCGGATATGGTTATGGGCGTTCCTATGCCGAGGGCATAAAAATCATAGGCGGCATCCTCAAACTTGGGATGATCCACCTTATTTACCGCCAGCACTATGGGCTTGCCGGAGCGGCGCAGCATATCTGCCACATCCTCATCTGCAGCGGTTATGCCTTCACGGCCATCCACCATGAATACGATAACATCAGCCGTATCTATGGCCAGCTCCGCCTGACGGCGCATCTGGGTGCTGATAATATCCTCCTTCATGGGCTCTATACCGCCGGTATCCACCAGGGCAAAGTGATAATCCAGCCACTCGGCATCTCCGTAAATACGGTCACGGGTAACGCCGGGGGTATCCTCCACTATGGCGATGCGCTTGCCGATTATCTTATTGAAAAACGTGGACTTGCCAACGTTAGGGCGGCCAACCACCGCCACAAGGGGCTTAGACATAATTTAACCTCTCTTTATTTTAACAAATCAAATAGTTCGTTTATAAAGCTTTCTCCATCCACGGCGCACAGCGGCATCACCCTCGCGCCGAGCTTTTCTTCAAGCTGAAGCAGCCTTGTTCCATCCAGAAACACGTCATCCCGCTCCCGCAGCATATTATGGGGTATCAGCAGCATTTTGGATGAAAGCCCGCCGCTTAGCTGATCTAAAAGGTCGGTGGCGGTTATAAGGCCGGATACCGTTATGGTCTCACCAAAGTAGCGGTTTATTATGGGATGAACGTTTATATGTATGCCGTAAGGTATCAGTCGGTCAAAGAGCCGCTGCATAAAGGGTGCTGCGGATACGCCGGAAGCGCTGTCCAGCACCACAGGGTCTTTCAGGGGCGTTTTCTCCTCAAGGGCGTAGATAAACTCCTCCTCAAACTTTCTGAGCATACCAACGCCGTTTTCTATCTGACAGTAATCCTCATATGCTTCGGCAGGAGGCAGCTCCCTGCCTGCAATGATATACATTTCGTCAGATGGGAACGCAAATGCGGTTCCATACTCTGCTCTGGCCTTTTTCTGCCATTTTTCAATAATATCTATAGCCTCCCCCGCTTCCTGGGCCGTAAGGCAGCGCAGCTTATACAGCTTGTCTCTGAATTTTGTAAGGCCCACAGGCACCACCGCAAGGCTTTGCGCCGCAGGGCACAGGCTGTATAAATCCCGTATGGTCTGCTCCAGTATTTCCTTGTCATTCAGCTCGGGGCAGAGCACTATCTGGCAATGAAACTGTATACCTGCGTCCTTTAGGGCCGTTAGCCGCTCCATTATGCGAACTGCCGTAGGGTTGCTCATCATGCGGCGGCGCACCTGCGGGTCAGTGGCGTGAACGGATATATACAGCGGGCTTACATGCCGCTTTATTATTCTATCGAATTCATCGTCATCCACGTTTGTAAGGGTAACATAGTTTCCCATTATCAGGGAAAGCCGCCAGTCATCATCCTTTACGTGGAGCGAGTCCCTTACGCCCTTTGGCATCTGGTCTATAAAGCAGAAAACGCAGTGGTTTTTGCAGGAGCGTATTGGGCTCATAAGGCCGCCATACGCAAACCCAAGGCCCAGAGGCTCATACAGCTCCTTTTCCACAGGCACATCCACCACATTGCCGTCATCGTCAAGTATGGTAAGGGTAAGGCTTTCTGCGGCTGTAAGCTGCTCATAGTCGATAATATCCCGAACAGGCTCCCCATCTATTGCTATCAGCTCCATGCCGGCAAGTATGCCCAGCTCATCTGCAACGGAATCAACATCCACCGATGTTATCACCTGATTCATCCTTACACCTCCCATCAGCCATGCCGCATATAATACCACAATAGATTTTATAGCAATTCTCATCATTTGTCCATGTATATCTGAGGGATATTCCACGCAATATACAATATCCCACCTTGACCTTACCCATGCACACAGGGTATACTACATGCTTAGTACTATACAGAGGTTACGCATAAAAAATGATTAAAAGCTTTTTTACCCGTCTGCTGGAGGAATGTAAAAGCGCATTCACCCTCAGGCGCATACTTTTTATACTCCTTGGCACCGCCATATGCTCCTTTGGCATATATAACGTTCACCGGCAGACCGGCGTAACCGAAGGCGGCGTGCTCGGCATGATACTGCTGCTCAATCACTGGCTGAATGTATCCTCCTCGGTGCTGTCCGTATCGCTGGATATACTTTGCTATGTGCTGGCTTCCCGCAGGCTGGGCATCAGGTTTCTTATTGTATCCGGTTTTTCCAGCGTTTGCCTTTCGCTGTTTTTCAGGCTGTGGGAGTCATTCCCCCCTGTGCTGCCAAATCTTTATGATAAGCCGCTCCTTGCGGCAATACTGGGCGCTTTATTCATAGGCGTGGGCGTAGGCATAGTTATACGAAACGGCGGCTCCTGCGGCGGCGATGATGCCCTGGCGCTGTTTATTTCAGATACCACAGGCTGGCGATTATCCCACTCATACCTTATTGCAGACCTTACCGTGCTCACCCTTTCCCTCACCTATATCCCCTTTATGAGGATATTCTTCTCCCTCATAACCGTTACCCTGTCCTCCTTTATTATTGATTTTATCCAGGGTAAAAAGGAAAAGGCCCCATCAGAAGCATAACTTTCGCCTGATACATACAACATCAAAGCCCCGTATGCGCTGAACATACGGGGCTTTTGCTACAGGTATTCATTTAATTGCGTCAACAATCGGAGCCAGCGTGCTGTAATCAACAAAGCTCACAGCCGAATCATACGTCTCTATCATCGCCCTGACCTCCGCAGTCTTTTTCTCCTCAGGCAGTCCCTTTGCCTTATTGTACAGCAGCTTCATCATAGTCCTGTGGGCAAGGTTCAGCTTTTTGTAATCTATACCGCCTCGCAGGTGAAAGATAACGGCGCTTTTCAGCAGATCCGCCGGCAGCTGCTTTCTGATGGAGCTAAGAATACTGCTGACGTTTTCTGCATCTGCCGTATCGGCAAGGCCCACGGTCGCAAGTATCAGCCGCACATCCTTTTTCATTAGCTTTACAGTTGCCTTCAGGCCCTTTACCCCACCAGCATACAGGGCGCCGATATACACTATCTGCTCATACCCCTCTATGCTTTTTACGTCATCATAGCTCCTTACAGGTATGCCAGTGATTTCAGAGAGCCTCTCAGCATACTGCTTTGCAGTTCCATATTCGCTGCCGTATATGATCAGTGTATTCACTTTGCTTTCTCCTTGGATACAGTTTTCCGGTCAGAGCCTCATATAATAAATGAGGAAACTAGGTAAATGGTACCATTTATTATAACTACGAATATATTATATTACGAAGTATATACCCTGTCATTCATTTTTGCTCCGGAATGCCTGCCCAGGCATAAATAGAAAGACCATCGACTTATATCGATGGTCTTTCTATGTGCTTGCACCCTCGGTTCGATACAAGATACCCGGTTATAACGATAGGTGCAATGAATT
>CAYMPG010000053.1:0-6017 GCA_964392455.1 uncultured Clostridium sp.
ATATTCTTTTGGTACTTTTCTTTTAAAGAAAAGTACGCTTCTTTGGTTCTTTCTTCTAAAGAAAAGAACAAGGAAGAAAGAAAGGTGTGCAGGGGGCTGGCCCCCTGCAAGGAAAAAGTACAACAAATCACCCGCCCCACATCACCACAGCTCCAGATTTGGCACGGCGTTCAGATCCAGGCCGGAGAGGTGGCCGGCCATAAGGCTGTGGTGGCCGGCGCAGGCTATCATGGCGGCGTTGTCTGTGCAGTAGCGGAAATCGGGGCAGCAGAAGCGCAGGCCCGCCTTGGCGCAGGCGTCAGCCAGAGCGCCGCGCAGCGCCATGTTTGCGGATACGCCGCCTGCAAGGGCAAGGGTGCCCATGCCGCTTTCCTTTGCCGCATGGACTGCCTTGAGGGTGAGGGCATCGCACACCGCCCGCTGGAAGGAGGCTGCAAGGTCGCGGTGATCTATGTGCTCGCCCTTTTGCTGGGCATTGTGCAGCAGGTTCACCACCGCCGTCTTTATGCCGGAAAAGCTGAAATCCGCCTGGTCTACGCTTTGGTTTAGCGCAGAGTGGAAGGGATACTTTGCAGGGTCCCCCTCACGGGCCAGCTTTTCAAGCTCCGGCCCGCCCGGATAGGGCAGCCCCAGCACCCTTGCCACCTTGTCAAAGGCCTCGCCCGCAGCGTCATCACGGGTGCGGCCCAGCAGAGTGTAGCGGCTGTAGCTCTCCACCCGTATGATGTGGCTGTGGCCGCCGGAGGCCACCAGGCATATGAAGGGGGGCTCAAGATCGGGATAGGTAAGGTAATTGGCGGCAATATGGCCCGCAAGGTGATTTACCCCCACAAGGGGCAGACCCTTTGCAAAGGCAAGGCCCTTTGCGTAGCTCACGCCCACCAGCAGCGCACCCACCAGCCCCGGGCCGCAGGTGACGGCTATGGCGGAAATATCATCAAGGGTCACATTGGCGGACTCCAGAGCGTAGCTTACCACCTGGCCAATCTTTTCCACATGGCTCCTGGAGGCAAGCTCAGGCACCACCCCGCCAAACTGCCTGTGGAGGGGTATCTGGGTGTAAACGCTCATGCTCAGCACCTGACGCCCGCCCTTTAGGACTGAGGCGGCAGTTTCATCGCAGGAGCTTTCTATGGCAAGGAGCAGGGCATCCTTATTTTGCTGATAGGCCCTGAGCCCCTCTGCGGCGGCCTGTGTATAATCCAGCGTCATTGTTTTTTCCTCTTGTGTAATACGGTTGCAAGTATCATTAAAACGCACAACAGCACAAGGGCAAGGCCGGTTTTCAGGGCCATGCGCCCGGCTATGCCGCTGAAAAGGGATTCGGGGCATATGCGTATCATGCGGGATACGGCAGGGTCCATGAGCCACAGGTCATTTGTGAAAAACACCAGATGGAAGGCAGTCCAAAAGGAGGTAAAATCCGCCACGGCCCACAGGGCCAGCCCTCCGCCAAGCAGCACAAACAGCCCAAGCCCCCATAAATAGCCCCTGAGCAGGGGTGAGGGCAGCCCCTTTTTCCGGGAATACAGCCATATGGCCAGCAAGACCGCCATGCAGGCTATGGCGGCGGGCAGCAGCCCTGCAAAGCCCTGATACAGCCTGTATACATCCACCATGTGGCTTATCTCATCCTCAGAGTACATTTCCACCTCTTTGCCGTACTCCATAACGGTGAGCTGTATGCTTTCCCTGTCCCCCTCCATGTAATCCACAAGGGCCATGAGGGCATCGGTGGCGCCTTGTGGGGAAAGGCCGGTGCGCTGCTCTATGCCGTATGCTTCATAGAAGCTGAGGAAGCCCTCCCTGTCCTTAAGCTCAAGCCGCAGGGAGGTGAACAGCATTGCGATTATTATTACCAGCCAGGCCATACAGCAGAGGGCTGTAAGGAGGCCGGCAGGGCGTTTCTTTGTCATGAATATCATCCTTTCAGCAATATACAGAAGAATTATATCATAAATCTATACTGACATAAACCTTAAAGGAGACAAACACCCCTCAATGAAAAGGCTCATCACCCTTTCCGGCCCCGGCGGCCGGGCGGTACTGGAGCTGGGGGAGGAGGCAAGGCTGTCGGTACCGGCGGGGCGGCTGTACCTTGCAGACAGCCGTGGCAGCATACGCTCCCCAGCCCGGCCTTCCCCGGATATAATAGGCGGCTTTGTTACGGAGGGCAGCCGCATACTCATGCAGGGCTGCCTTGCAGGCTATACCGGGCCCCTTGCAAGGGCAAGGGCAGAGCTTGTCATGATGCTGGCCCCAAATGCTCCGGCTGCTCCCGCCCCTGCACCCCCTGCCCCCAAGGCCCCGGAGCAGCATATGCCCCCGGGGCAGGGCAGCGCCGTGCTTATGGATATACTGCAAAGGGCCGCAAGGCTGTTTCCCCCGGAGCAGCCCATGACCCCTGCCCGGCAGCAGGAGGGCAGCACCATAGTAAACCCATTTCCCGAGGCATTTCCCTTTTCCAGATGGCGGCGGGTGGAATACCCCGGCACGGATAGCTGCTATCTCGAGGGGGAGGCCCGGAAAAACGGCCGGGATTACCTTATCCACGCCCTCCCTGGCGACAGGCGCACCACGCCGCCCCCCGGCTTCAGCCGCTTTCTCCGCTCAAGGGATGGCAGCGGCTTCTGGGTGCGGGTGAGAAGAAAATAGACCAAAATATATAATATTCCCCGGACAGATGTCCGGGGAATATGGGCTTTTTATGCTGTTGATACAGGTTAGAACCTGTGTCCGCCGCCGCCATGGGTCATGCCGCCGGAGGAAACGTGTATACCGGAGCCTGAGCCGCCGCTGAATCCGCCGCCGCTGTTGTTATTATTGTTGCTGCGGGGAATAACACGGGTGGTGACGAATTTGTTTGTAATGGTGGACTGATTGGCAGTAAGGGCAAGGGCGGACTTGCTGCGCCAATCGTACTTCACCTCTTTATACTTCTTGCTGTACTGGCTCTTTATCACGGCTCTTGTAATGAGCCCTGCTATAGCGCCAAACACCAGGCCGCACACCACATACATTATGGTGCCCTCTATGGCCTGACGGCGGTAGTATTCACTGTCGTGCAGGTCAACATACTGGCTGGAATCCTCCAGCGCCTCGCCTGTGGCCTCATCGTAAACGAAGGTGCCCTCGGCAACGCCTGCCTCCACGAACTTTTCCGTCATATCCACTGCTATCAGCATTGCACTGGCCCAGTCGCTTATGCCAAGATACGGGTCCTGGGCGCGGAATATCTTTTCTTCCCTGTTGTCATCTATTATGCCGATAAGGTCGCCTGCGGTGGAAATCCATACGGTGCGGTTCTGCATATCCAGGAAAAACAGCACGCCGGAGCGGTTTTCATCGGTGCCGATGCCGTGGTCCTCATAAAACCTATCCGCATAATCCTGGGTATCATATACCCCCTCGTCGGCGGTAAGTATGGCCACGTCATACGGGCGGATGGACTGACGCACCTCTGCTATGCGCTCCTCAAGCTGCTGCCGCTCGGTTTCCATAAACAGGCCCGCAAGGTCAAATACCCTCTGCTCTGCATCCTGAGCAGGGTCTGAAGCTGCCTCGGCATCCTGGCTCACTGCCTCGGGCTGGGCTTCCACCCCTGCAAATTCATCGGCAGATATGGCCTCCTCCACGGCAAATGCGCCGCCCATGGAAAGGCACAGCGTCAGCGCACAGATAATGCTTATTACTTTCTTCATCATAGCCACAGCATACCTCCCATCAGCGCACCTATCAGCAGACCCACTCCGGTAATAATGCCCGCAAGGCGGTTGAGCTTGCTTTTGCTCACAGGCACTCGCCCGGCTATCTTGCCGGTCTGCCCATTCATGGCAAAGTAATACAGCTCATCCTTATACCTGTAGGTCATCATCCAGGCAGGCATGAGGGCATATTTCCAATCGAACTGCTGGCCGGATATATTAAGACTCTTGCCTGTAAGCAGGCCGTAGCCTGAGATGGTTTCCTCCAGCCGCTCCTCAGCGATGCTGCGGGCAGTCTCGGTGGCCCTGCTGCTCAGGGAATCCTGCTCTATGTCGCGCTTTTCCGCCATAAAGCCGGAAAGGTACTTCATATCAAATTTTTTAAGGCCGCTCAGGTCATAGGGGTATATGCCATTGAGCAGCTCGGCATCCTCGCGGCTCAGTGCGCCCATGGTAAGCTCGTTTACGGATACATCGCCGCTGCGAACGTGGGCATACTGGGTGGTTTCGGTGTATTCCACATCTCCCACACGCCATACCCGCATGGAGTCGCTGCGGGCGGTAAGGGTGGCGTCTATTTTGCCATCCACCAGCCAGAAGGGGAAGTACACGCCGGTGAGCTTTTCAAGCTGCATGCTGCTGAAAAAACCATCGTCAATGTATTTTTTCTTTTTGCACCAGGCGATGAGCTGCTCCTTCACCTGCTCCTTTGAAATGGCAAAGGGCACAAGGCAATCCGGAGTAAAGTCCCCTGACAGCCGCCCCGTCATTATAACGGGATTATGGCAGTAAAAGCAGAATGTGGCGGCGGTGGTGGAATCTGTTACCAGCTCTGCGCCGCAGTTCGGGCAGCTGTATACCACTGCCGTGGGAGATTCTGCATTGCCAACGGTCTCCTGCTGCTCATCCACAAGGCTATCCTGGTTTACAAGGGCCTCAAGCTCAGCCTCGCTGAAGGCTCCGCCGCAATACTGGCAGCCAAAATCCCCCGTTGCCGGGCGGAAGGTAAGGTCTGCATCGCAGTTTGGGCACTTATAGGTAATGGTGGCCATTAGTTCACCTCCTGATTTGTGTGGGAAAAGAATTGCGCCATAGGGCATGCCTCTATTTTAATACATATATCGCTCTGCTTCAAGGAAAATTCATCCCCTCAGCTTACGTCGCTGGGGTTCACCCCAAAGAGCTTTTTGAATGCCCTGAGGAAGGAGGAATAATCCCCATACCCGCAGCGGGCTGCCGCCTCCACCACAGGCTCTCCCTCCCTTATGAGCTCTGCCGCCATCATAAGCCGCTTTTGCAGTATATACCTGTGGGCAGAGCAGCCGGTGGTCTCCTTGAATCTGTGCATAAGGTAGGATCTGCTGATATAAAACTTTTTGGATATGGCCTCCAGCGAAAGGTCATCTGAAAGATTGCGGTTTATGTATGCCACTATTTCATCCAGCTTCGGGTCGCTGTGGAATGTGGCGGGGTCTTTATCCGTGGCATCCATAAGGGCTATCCTGTTCAGCTCCACGAGAAACTGCAAAAAGCTGGTTCTGTACATGAGCTCGCTGCCGAATTCATTGGATTTCATGGCATCCTCCGCAGCCTTCAGCAGCCGCATGAGGGTCACTCTGCTGCCGCTGTCCGGCCGGATAAGGGCAAAGCGCCTTTCCTCTGCCCTGGAAAAGCACTGGCGCAAATCGTCGCCCCCCATATCAAATCGCCTGAGATACTCCGGCTTTATCCACAGGGTAATGCGCTCATAATGCTCGCTGGTGTCGATTATGGGCCGGTGTATCTGCCCATGGGGCACCAGCAGTATATCCCACGGCTCCAGGAAATACCCCTTGCTCTCCACCATATATGTGACCTTGCCGGAGAGGAATACCACTATCTTGTCAAATTCGTGGTAATGATAATTCAGCTCCAGCTCGATCCTGTCCCTTATGTGAAAAAGACGGAAATCCTCATTAAGGTATCCCCGCTTGACCCACTCCTCCATGGCATCCTCCCTTCGCACCCTATGCCACTATGGTATAACATCTTTTGCAACATTACAAATGCTTTTTAATTAATATGTAGTAAAATTGTTGGGGGTATTGTTCTTTCTTTAAAAGAAAGAACCAAAGAAGCGCCCTTTCTTTAAAAGAAAGGGCCAAAGAATAGGGTTTTGGTTGGTTACAACTAAATAAGCTGCTTTACAGCACTTCCCAAAAAGGCCCATGATGGATGGGCCTTTTTGTTTTGGCTGGGAATAAGATAAAGGTTTGGATGGACACACGACCCTACCCAGCAGACGGATAAGCCACACGAGCTCCCTGTGCAGAT
>CAYMPG010000054.1:0-5223 GCA_964392455.1 uncultured Clostridium sp.
TGTCGGCGCAGCCGACTGAGGGATTGTCTTTGCAGCATAGAAAGATGCTGAATTTTAGCTGAGTTCTTTACAATCCCTCCGGCAATGAGCTATCGCTCATTGGCCACCTCCCTTTACACACTAGGCCCGCAGGCCTGTACATAGCCCCCCCGCCGTAGGCAGGTCCAGGTGCGGAGGAGGGAAGGCTCGTGTGTTCTATGTAGCCCTATTCTTATTCCCACCCAAAACAAAAAGGCCCATCCGTCATGGGCCTTTTGGGAAAGTGCTGTAAAGCAACTTATTTAATATCGTCCCCTCAAACTATATTCTTTGGCCCTTTCTTTTAAAGAAAGAACGCTTCCTTTGGTTCTTTGTGGAAAATCCTTAGATTTTCCACATGATTTCAGGGAGCTATGTCAATGCTCCGCATTGACTAATCCATCTTTTAAAGAAAAGAACAGGAAAAAAACCGGCACACACAACTCTTACCAATATTTGAAGCATCATAAATAAGCACAGCTTATATCGTCCACTCTGTTCTCCCCTGCCGCCCGGCCGTGACAATGGAGAAACTGCCCCCTGTGGAACTTTATGCATAACGCCGGACAATCGGGCAGAAAGTAAATAAAGCTTGACTTGAGGGCAGGTTTGGCATTAGTATTAAGTTGTTAAATATTAAACAATTCCCCGCCGTGGCATTCCGCCCGGCCTTGCAGTATATACAGCTTTCCGGCCATAAAATAAGATTATGCCGCACCCTTCGTAATCCATTTGCAGTGAGCATACACGTATACCCCATCAGTCAAACAAAAAAAGCAAGGAGAAGAATCATGAGCGAAGCGCTGGACCTTTCCATTCTGGATGACATACTCCAGAGAAACGGATGTGAGCAGAAGGCTATCATATCCATACTTCAGGAAATACAGGAGCATTTTCACTACCTGCCGCGGGAGGTATTCCCAATACTATCCAAACGGCTCTGCATGAGCGAGGCCAGCATATACAGCATTGCCACCTTTTACGAGAACTTTTCCCTTGAGCCAAAGGGAAAGTACGTTATCAGAATATGTGACGGCACTGCCTGCCATGTTCGCAATTCCATACCCATACTGGAGCGCATACGGGCAGAGCTGGGCCTGAGCGACAGGAAAAAGACCACCGATGACCTGTGCTTTACCGTGGAAACGGTATCCTGCCTTGGGGCCTGCGGCCTTTCCCCGGTGCTTACGGTAAATGACGTGGTACATCCCCAGATGACCCCCGCAAAGGCGGTGGAGCTTATCCAGCAGCTTAAGGAGGAAATTGCAGATGCTAAATAGCAGGCAGGAATTCACAGCATACAGGCAGGCGGCGGAAAGGGCCTACAATGCCCAGGAAAGAAAGCTGATAGTATGCGGCGGCACAGGCTGCGTTGCCGGAGGCTCCCTCAAGATATACGACAGGCTCCGTGAGCTTATGGCAGAGCAGGGCATAAACGTGGCGGTGGAGCTTATGGATGAGCCACACGACCACACTGTGGGCCTTAAAAAGAGCGGCTGCCACGGCTTCTGCGAAATGGGGCCCCTGCTCAGGATAGACCCTGAGGGCTGGCTGTATACAAAGGTAAAGCTGGAGGATTGCGAGGAGATAGTGCAAAAGACCGTGCTGGAGGGTGAGTGCGTGGAGCGCCTTGCCTACAGGCGGGATGGCAAAATATACCGGCAGCAGGCGGAAATACCCTTTTACAAAAAGCAGACCCGTGTGGTGCTGGAGCACTGCGGCAGGATAGATGCGGATTCCATAAGGGAATATGTGGCCATAGGCGGCTACGCTGCCTTTGAAAAGGCCCTCTTTGACATGACCGGCGAGCAGGTGATAGCTGAGGTATCCCGCTCCGGCCTCAGGGGCAGAGGGGGCGGCGGCTTCCCCACCGGCAAAAAGTGGGAGCAGGTGCGGCGGCAGAAGCAGCCCGAAAAGTACGTGGTATGCAATGGCGACGAGGGCGACCCCGGCGCATTTATGGACAGGAGCATCATGGAGGGCGACCCCCACCGTATGCTTGAGGGCATGATGATAGCAGGCGTGGCCTGCGGCGCAGGAGAGGGCTATATATACGTAAGGGCGGAATACCCCCTTGCGGTAAAGCGGCTCCGCACCGCCGTGGAGCAGGCGGAGGCACTGGGCCTGTTGGGTGACAACATACTTGGCACGGGCTTCAGCTTCCGCATACATATAAACCGGGGTGCAGGCGCCTTCGTATGCGGCGAGGGCAGCGCCCTTACCGCCTCCATAGAGGGCAAGCGTGGCTTCCCCAGGGTAAAGCCTCCCCGCACCGTGGAGCACGGCCTGTTTGACAGCCCCACCGTGCTGAATAACGTGGAGACCTATGCAAACGTTCCCCAGATAATAAACCGTGGGGCAGACTGGTTCCTTTCCATAGGCACCCAGAACAGCCCCGGCACAAAGGCCTTCGCCCTGACCGGAAATATATCAAATACCGGCCTTATCGAGGTGCCCATGGGCACCACCCTGAGGGAGATAATATTCGACATCGGCGGCGGCATGAGGGGTGATGGTGAATTTAAGGCAGTGCAGATAGGCGGCCCCTCAGGTGCCTGCCTTACCAAAGCCGAGCTGGACCTGCCGCTGGATTTTGATACCCTGAAGTCCATAAAGGCCATGATAGGCTCAGGCGGCCTTGTGGTGATGGATTCCAATACCTGCATGGTGGAGGTGGCCCGCGTCTTCATGCACTTCACCCAGAATGAATCCTGCGGCAAGTGCGTTCCCCGCCGTGAGGGCACAAAGCGCATGCTGGAGATACTGGAGCGGCTGGTGGCAGGCCAGGGCCAGGATGGGGACATTGAGCTGCTGCTGGAGCTTGCGGATACCATATCCGCCACGGCTCTCTGCGGCCTTGGCAAATCCGCCCCCTCCCCCGTGGTCAGCACAATACGCAATTTCCGGGATGAATACGAGGCCCATATATACGAAAAGCGCTGTCCCGCCGGGGCCTGCCGCAAGCTCAGGCGCATAGCCATTGACCCGGCCCTCTGCAGGGGCTGCAGCAAGTGCGCCAGGGGCTGCCCGGTAAACGCCATCAGCGGCAAGCTGAAGGAGCCCTTCAGCATTGACCTTAATAAATGTATTCGCTGCGGAAGCTGCATGGAGGCCTGTGCATTCCATGCCATAAAGGAGGGCTAAGCCATGGAAAAGCAGTTTATGACCATTGACGGCATACCTGTAGAAATAAACGGAGAAAAGAACATACTGGAGCTGTGCAACAAGATAGGCGTTACCATGCCCACCTTCTGCTATTATTCAGAGCTTTCGGTATACGGTGCCTGCCGTATGTGCATGGTGGAAAACATCAAGGGCGGCATTGAGGCTGCCTGCTCCACCCCTCCCCGGCCGGGCATGGAGATAAAGACAAACACCGAGCGGCTGCGCCGCTATCGCAAAAACATACTGGAGCTGCTCCTTGCAAACCATTGCAGAGACTGCACCGTGTGCGAAAATAACAGCAAGTGCAAGCTGCAGGATCTGGCCATGCGGTTCAATATCGAGGGCGTGCGCTTCCCCAACAGAGCGGTATCCACCAAGGGTGAGGACACCTCCTCCCCCTGCATATCCCGGGATGCGGGCAAGTGCATACTCTGCGGAGACTGCGTTCGCGTATGCAATGAGATACAGAACGTGGGCGCAATAGACTTTGCCCACCGTGGCTCAAATATGATAATCAGCACCGCCTTTGGCAAGCCCCTTGCAGAATCCCCCTGCGTGGGCTGCGGCCAGTGCGCCGCCGTGTGCCCCACCGGCGCAATAGTTGTCAAGAGCAATATAAGCGCCGTATGGAAGGCGCTGGATGACCCAAATCTTAAGACCACCGTTCAGATCGCCCCCGCAGTGCGGGTGGCCCTTGGCAAGGAGCTGAATATACCCGAGGGCACAGACGTTATCGGCAAGATAGTGGCTGCACTCAGGCGCATGGGCTTTGACGAGGTGTATGATACCACCCTTGGTGCAGACCTTACCGTCCTTGAGGAAAGCGAGGAATTCCTCCAGCGCCTGGAGGATAACAAAAACCTCCCCCTCATCACCTCCTGCTGCCCCGGGTGGATACAGTATTGCGAAAAGCGGCACCCTGAGCTGCTGCCCAATGTATCCACCTGCCGCTCACCCATGGAGATGATGGCGGCCATGCTGAAGGATCAGAGCGAAAAATCCTCCCGGCCCATGTTCCACGTGGCGGTGATGCCCTGCACGGCCAAGAAATTCGAGGCCGCAAGGGAGGAATTCCGCACCAATGGCCAGCCCGATGTGGATGCTGTCATCACCACCCAGGAGCTTATCGTAATGATAAAGGAATCCGGCCTTGTGTTTGATACGCTGGAGCCTGAGGCTGTGAATATGCCCTTTGGCACCATATCCGGCGCAGGCGTAATATTTGGCGTTACCGGCGGCGTTACAGAGGCGGTGCTGCGCCGTGTGGCCAGCAACAAGACCCGCTCCGGCCTCCTTTCCATTGCAAATGCGGGCCAGCGCGGCAATGAGGGCATAAAGGAATTTGACCTGCCCTATCAGGACAAAGCCCTGCACATCGCCGTGGTAAGCGGCCTTGCCAATGCGGAAAAGGTGATAAAGCGGGTACAGTCCGGCGAGCATTTCGATTTTATCGAGATAATGGCCTGCCCCGGCGGCTGCGTAAATGGCGGCGGCCAGCCCTTCATAAAGAGCGGCCGCAGGGCCTCCCGTGGGAAGGGCCTGTACGATGCGGACAGGCTCCAGAGCATACGCTGCTCTGAGGAAAACCCTGCCATGATGTCCATATATCGTGATATAATAAGAGGGAGGGTACACGAGCTGCTCCATGTAGACTATGTAAAAAGCGAGGATAACCAGCATGATTAAACTGAGCGTGTGCATAGGCAGCGCCTGTCACGTCCACGGCGCAAATAATGTGGTCATGTCCTTTCAGCACCTTATTGAGGAATACGGCCTCCACGACAAAATCGACTTTGTGGCCTCCTTCTGCATGAAGGAATGTGTGGGGCGGCATGTGTGCGTGCAGCTCAATGGGGAAAAATTCCACATCCGGGCCGAGGAAGCCCGCTCCTTCTTCAAGGAACGCATCCTCCCCATTGCCCAGATATAGAGGTGGACAATCGATTTGTTGTTCTTTTCTTTAAAAGATAGATTAGTCAATGCGAAGCATTGACATAGCTCCCTGAAATCATGTGGAAAATCTAAGGATTTTCCACAAAG
>CAYMPG010000055.1:0-5116 GCA_964392455.1 uncultured Clostridium sp.
GGCGGCATGTACGGCGAAAACGGAACAAAGCCGTAAGGCTTTGATTCCCTGCATGATTTGCCGCCCGGTAAACCCCGCAGGGTTTATAGGCAAATCATGTAAAAACCCCCGTAAGGGATTTATTCGCACAGGGGTAAAAGCCCTTGTGCGCCCTCACGGAAAAGCCATAGCTTTTCCGTGACCCTCGCTCAAAATCCACAGGATTTTGAGCGAAAGGCGAAAGGCGAAGGCTTTAGCTTATCACATCTCCCTGATGGGTAATGAGGGTAGCATCATATATGCCCTCCACCCTCAGGAACTTTTCAACGAAGCCGGTCTCATTGTCCTTGAGCCTGAGCTCCATGGTGAGCTCTATGCTGTCGGGGCGCACTACCTTGCTCTTTACCCGTGCGCCGGGGAGCTGCTTGGTCATCTTGCGAACGGCGTCTGATGCAATCTCATTGTAGTGGAGTATGAGCAGATAGCCCATGCCGCCCTTGCTCTTGCCGGCGGATATTACCAGCAGGAATATACCTATTACGATGCCGGCGATTATGGCCACATCGTAAAACCTGGTGCCTATGGCTATGCCCTGACCTACCGCCCAGAATATGAATACGGTATCCAGAGGGTCCTTTATGGCGGTGCGGTAGCGGACGATGGACAATGCACCCACCATGCCCAGGCTCAAGGTAAGGCTGTTATTGATGAGCATGAGCATGAGGGCCGTGACTACGGTCATCATCACGAGGGTTATGCCGAAGCTGCGGGAATACATTACCCCCGCAAAGCTCTTTTTGTAGATGAACCAGATGTACAGGCCCACCACAAGGCCTATGGCCAGGGTGATGATCACCTGCAGGGGATTCATGGTGATTGAGAAAAGATCGCTGGTGCTGAGCATTTGTTTTCCTCCTGTAATTGGGCGTATATTGGCTGATTAAAATTCAAACTTTCTGCACAGGCAGTATTTGCTTACTGCGCTGCGTATATTTGCGGCAGGCTGTATGAGCTCCCGTATCCAGGTGGGAAGGTAGGCATTAAACTTTACCTCCATCACCATGGCATAGTCATCCACCACAGGGTAGGTGGGCTGCTCAAAGTCAAACAGGCTCACGCCCCTGTATGCGGTGCGTATATCCTTATCGAAGGTTATCCGCACATCCTCAGTGGGGAAGGTATAGGCCTCCCGCACATAGTCCACTATCACCACAGGCCTCAGTGCCTTTGTGGCAAACTCTGCAAACAATACCCTTGCAAAGGGCTCGGGGCGGCTCAGCAGGAAGGAATAATCCCCGCTGCACAGCCTGTCACATTCCTGCCGGGAAAGGTTTACGGACTGCTTGGCAATATAGCCATTGTCCTTGTGCTTTCTTTCCAGCTTTATCACGTCATCCCGGCCATTGTATATGCGGATGCGTATCTTGTCCCTGTCGTTTACGCCATCCAGCTTTTCCTGGAGGGCAGCATCATAGGGGGTATCAAAGTAGAGGCTGCGGATAAAATACTCGCCGCCGTTTCTGCGGGCATTTTCATCCTGCTCCATGGCGGCCCTGAGCCTGCGTGAAAGCAGCTCATAATCCGCCCGGTTTAAAAAGTATTTCAGCTCATGCCTGTAGCTGAGGGGCCTTTGCCTTGGCTTTTTAGCCCGCCTGGCCCGGGGCTGCTTTTCTGCCATTTTTATCCAAACACCTCCTGCATATAGGAATCGCTGAGACCCAGCGCCTCCTTAAGGTCTGCCTTTATGGCGGCGGGCCTGTCATTGGCAAACTGGCGTATGCGCTCTATCTCCTTCACAAAGCCCTCATAGCTGCCGGTACATTCCCCGTGCTGCTTCTGCCCCATGAAGGTTTCCCCGTTAAACTTGGTGCGCTCCCGCTCTATTTCGCTCTCCACCGTGGCATACAGCATATCCACCGCCGCCGTCACCCTTTCCGGGGTAAAGGCGGTATTGAGAAGCTCAGCAAAGCGCCGGCAGAACTGGTCCTTCCACTCTTTATTTGCAAGGAGGGCGTTAAACAGGCCGCTTGCCGCCGGGGCATCCCCCCGCCGCAGGGTCACGGTCTTGTGGGAAACATTGGTAAAGCCCCAGCAGAAGTCATAGTATATCCACTTCCACTTGCCGCCGGGCAGCTTGTAATACTGGATATTGGCATAATCCGAATTGCCGGTATACAGCTCGCAGATCATGTAATCCATAAAGCTGGTAACATCCACCCTGTCGCAAAGGTATTTGTAATTTTCCCCATTGGACAGGTCGTGGGTCTTGAGCCATGCCATAAGCTCGGTCCATTCCTCATTTGTGCCGTAGGATACCCGGGTGCTGGCCTTGCCGATGAGCATATCCGTGGTATTCTCGGTGCCCTCATGCTGGGCCACAAAGAACCTGTTGCGCTTTTCCTTCATGAAATACACGCCCCAGTATTCTCCATTGAGATACAGCACATAGGGCTTGTAGGCCTGATAGAGGAAATTCACATCGGTGCCCTTGAGTATCTCCACGGCCAGCTCATCCCTTATCTTGGAGCGGTTCTGGTCCTGGGCGCCTGCCCTGAGCACCACCGCCTTATAGCTGCCGTAGCCCCTGTCCTCCGGGAAAAACTCATAATTGAGCCTGCTTGCGCCGTATTCGCTGCGGGCGATAACATTAAAGCCCTTCTGGGCACGGCCCCTGCCGAAGGCGCCGGCTATGCTTATGCCCACATTCTGGGCAAAGGCCCTCTGGCCATTCTGGTCAAATACCTCAAAGGAGGCAGGCCGCTCCCACTCATCGCCGTTTTCGAAATAATTGGCGGTGGCAATGGCCTCGCCATAGGGGAGGGAAGCATCGTACTCCTCGCCGTAGGCGTATATGCCGGACTCACTGTCCCAAAGGTTATCGGGATCTGTTACCAGAGTGACCACGGGCAGGGTATGGTTTACGCTGTCTGTGGTGAAAAGGTAGGTGCCGGTGGCTGCATCCCCCGTAAGGCAGCCATCCCTGAAGGCTGCCGCCCGCACCACGGTATTTTTGCTGAGGGTGATGGGGGAGGTATACAGGGGGGAGGAGGAGGTTGGGGTGGTGCAGTCCGTAGTGTAGCGTATCACCTCATCCGCCTCTGCACTAATGGCAAGGGTAAGGGAATCTGAATATATGCCGGGGGTAATATCAAAGGCCGGGGTGGAGGTGACTCCGCTGTAGCCTGTGCCATTGGCTGAGCCGGGGGTGGGGGAGGTATAGTACATCCGGTTATCCTGGGAATCTCTGCCGTAGCTGAGGCCGGATTTCATTCTGCCCGCGCTGAGCTTATCCATTAGCTTGCCCTCAGGGTCAAAGAGGAAAAGGCTCTCACCTGAGGAGCTGATATTAAAGTTCAGACGGGCTGTATTTTTTTTTTGTGCAGAGTCCCCCTCTGCCTGAAGCAGTATATACTGGCCTGCGCCTATGGTGGTTTCCGGGAATACCCACTTTGCCGGGTTATTGGGGTTATTGGTAAGGCCGTAGCCTGTAAGGGTCACAGATTGGGAGGTGGAATTATACAGCTCCACCCAGTCAAGGGTCTGGCTGCCGTAGGCGCTGCCAAATTCGGATATATACACGCCGGAAAGGGGCAGCCGGTTATCCCGGGAAAAGGCCTCGTAGCCCGATGAGGTATTGGGGTAGCCGGGGGTGGGCTGGGAGGTAAGGGAAAACTCACCTGTGCCATCTGGAGTTCGGGCCATGGAGGCATCCGCCTCCATGCGGGAGTAGCTGAAGCTATCCAGTATGCGGCCGTTTGCTGAGGACAGCACCACATCCTCCCCGTATGCCCTGAGGCCAAAGGGTGCGTGCAGCTCCCCGTTTATCAGCCCCTCGTTGCCGGAAAGGAATATTACAAGATACCCTCCCGGGGCAATGGTGGTGCCCTCTGGCAGCCGGTATTTCATGGGCTGGGAAAGGCTATCGCTTATGCCAAAGCCGGATATATCCAGCTCCTGTGCAGTGGAGTTATACAGCTCTATCCAGTCTGAATAGACGCCGAAGCTATCCAGTATGGTGGTGGCATTTGAGGCCATGAATTCATTTATATACAGGCCCATGTCCTCGGTGGACATAAGCTCCGCCTCATAGGCGGCTATGCCCTGCTGGCTGTTTTCATAGCCGGGGCTGGGCTTCATTGGGGCCCATGTGCCGTCATTCTGCCGGGAAAGGGTCATGCCGGTCTCAACGGACATAAGGTCTGCACTGTCCACCACTCTTGAGGTGGCATCAAACAGCACTGCCTCCTCCTCGGCATTCAGCTTGAAGGGCGCATGCATATCGTCCGAAGCCTTGCCGGAGCACCATACCACAAGGTACCCGCCCGGCTCCAGCACCGTGCCTGCGGGGAATACATACTTTGGCCCCTCAAGAAGGCTGTCGCTCAGGCCGTAGCCGGATATATCCGCCGCAGAGCTTCCGCCATTGTAAAGCTCTATCCAGTCGGGATAATCGCCATTGTTATCCGGAACTGAGCCCTTGTTGCTGAGCATTATTTCATTTATACGCAGGGAATCCACTGAAGGGGCGCTGCCGCCCGTATTCAGCTTCAGTACAAATACTATCAATACCGCCAGCAGCGCTATGCTGACCAGCAGCGATGTAAGCCGCTTTCTTCTCAATGTATGCCGCTTCCTTATTTTTCTGATTATTGCCTATAGGCATAAGTATTTTATCACAATTGGCCCATTAACGCCAACTCTACATGAAAACTTAACAATATATAGCATATTTGGCCGGGAGCAGGTGGGTAAAGGGGGGCTGTGGAGGCGGGCGAGGGATTGTAAAGGCCGGGATTGCATATACAGCCTATTTAATCCATCTGCGCTATCTTCACCCTGTCATTGCGAACCATCCCGCAGGATAGTGTGGCAATCCGTTTCTATTACAGTTGTTAATAAGAAAATAAGCAGAGACAAGCGTCTTTGTTCGCTTGGCATGGTTTATCTATACCCAGCCCACCACCCTTCAAAGCAGCTTTTTGCCTTACGGCAAAAGCGGGCCTTCTAACCAAATATTCGCCGCAGGAAGGGGGCGCTATATACAGGCCTTCGGGCCTAGTGTGTAAAGGAAGCTGTGGGCGAAGCCGACTGAGGGATTGTCTTTGCAGCATGAAAGGATGCTGATTACCGGGATGCT
>CAYMPG010000056.1:0-4938 GCA_964392455.1 uncultured Clostridium sp.
GCCCACAGGCCTGTACATAGCGCCCCCTGCCGCAGGCAGGTCTAGGCGCGGAGGATGGGAGGCTCATGTATCCTATTCATCTGCACAGGAGGCTCGTGTGGCTTATCCGTCTGCTGGAAAAGCTCGTATGTCCGCCCAAACCTTTTACCTACCCCCCACCCAAAACAAAAAGGCCCATCCGCTATGGGCCTTTTTGGAAAGTGCTGTAAAGGGGCTTATTTAGTATTGCCCTCTCAAACTATATTCTTTTGGTACTTTTCTTTTAAAGAAAAGTACGCTTCTTTGGTTCTTTCTTTTAAAGAAAGAACAAGGAAGAAAGAAAGGTGTGCAGGGGGCCAGCCCCCTGCAAGGGCCCCCGCACATAACCGCCCCACCCCAGCTCAGGTGAAATTACTAAAAATCGTACATATCTCGATTGTATTTGCCAAGGGGGGTATATTATAATTTTAATGATTATGAGTATCTTGTATTGATTCCGGGAGCAGCCATATGCCATACACTTCAGTGACACTGAGCCCCACCATTCAGGTGCAGCGGCTGTATACAGTGCATTACTTTGAATTTACCAGCAATTACTCCTTTGCGGGGGAGGCCCATGATTTCTGGGAGTTTTTGTATGTGGATAAGGGCAGCATAAAGGTCACGGCGGACGAGGCTCAGTATGACCTGACCCGGGGGCAGATGATATTCCACAGGCCCGGTGAGTTTCACGCACTGCGGGCAAATGGGGTCACGGCACCAAACCTTGTGGTGGTCAGCTTTGAATGTGATGCGCCGGCCATGGACTTTTTCAATGGCTATATCACATCCCTGGGCGCAGAGGAACGGACGCTGCTGTCTCATATAGTAAGCGAAAGCAGGGAGCTTTTTGTTACCCCGCTGAATGATCCCACCACCCACTCCATGGAGCCCAGAGAGCCCCAGCCCTTTGGCAGCGCACAGCTATTGCGGGCTGCCCTTGAGGAGCTGCTGATAAGGCTCATCCGCCGGGGCAGCGGTGCCCCGCCGCGGCGTTCACCTGCACAGGGCCGCTCTGCCGCCATTATGGAATACCTTGAGCAGCGCCTGGATCAGACCCTTACCATAGAGCAGATCTGCCGGGATAACCTTATTGGCCGGGCAAAGCTGGAAAGCATATTCGCCGCCGAAACCGGCGGCGGCGTGCTGGATCATTTCAGCCGCATGAAGATAGACGCTGCCCGCCGCCTTATCCGGGAGGGCCAGCTCAATATTACCGAGATAGCCGCCCGCCTCGGGTTCAGCTCGGTGCATTACTTTTCCCGCCGGTTTAAAAAGCTCACCGGCATGACCCCCACCGAATACGCCCGCAGCGTAAAAATGCTCATTGAGGCCCCGGAGCACAGGCAATAGCCCCATACGGCACGATAGTGCAAATTATTCGTAATATCGTCTATTTAATTGTGGTATATGTATGCTACAATGTAGTGGAACCATGAAATATTTATCATCATTCAAGGAGGATATAACATATGTCTATTCTGGTAAGCGGCGGCGCTGGCTACATCGGCAGCCATACCTGCGTGGAGCTCATTGAAGCGGGCTACGATATAGTAGTGGTGGATAACCTTTCAAATTCCTCAGAGGAATCCCTGAAAAGGGTAGAGCGCATCACCGGCAAGTCCTTCCCCTTCGTAAAGGCTGACCTTTGCGATGCAGAGGCTACTGAGGCTCTGTTTAAAAAGTATCCGGATATTGACTCTGTTATTCACTTTGCCGGCCTTAAGGCAGTGGGCGAAAGCGTGCATAAGCCCCTTGAATATTACAGCAATAACCTTATCAGCACCCTTGTGCTGCTCAATGTGATGCGGGCACACGGAGTAAAGAATTTCGTATTCTCCTCCTCCGCCACCGTATACGGCGACCCCGCCTCTGTGCCTATCCGTGAGGATTTCCCCACCGGCGGCACCACCAATCCCTATGGCACCACAAAGCTGTTTCTTGAGCGGGTGCTGACGGATTACTGCAAGGCAGACCCCACCCTCAACGTGGCGCTGCTGCGCTACTTTAACCCCATCGGCGCCCATGAAAGCGGCCTTATCGGAGAGGATCCCAACGGCATCCCCAATAACCTCGTGCCCTACATTGCTCAGGTGGCAGTGGGCAAGCTGGAAAAGCTCCACGTTTACGGCAATGACTATCCCACCCCCGATGGCACCGGCGTAAGGGATTATATCCACGTGGTAGACCTGGCAAAGGGCCACGTTGCCGCCCTCAAGAAGCTGTATGCCAAGTGCGGCCTGTTTGTATGCAATCTGGGCACCGGCAAGGGCTACAGCGTTATGGATGTGCTCCACGCCTACGAAAAGGCCTGCGGCAGGGAGCTGCCCTTCGTGGTGGATCCCCGCAGGGATGGCGACATTGCAGAGTGCTATGCCGATCCTGAAAAGGCCAGGCTGGAAATGGGCTGGGAGGCAGAGCTTGGCATAGAGGAAATGTGCGCCTCAAGCTGGAAGTGGCAGTCCACCAACCCTAATGGCTATAAGAGCTGATAGCAGCTCCGCCTGAAAAATACATATTGCTCTTATTTATTGAAGGGAGAACACTATGAACAAGCCTGTACTGGTAGTTATGGCAGCGGGAATGGGCAGCCGTTATGGCGGCCTTAAGCAGATAGACCCTGTGGGCGCCCACGGCCAGCTTATAATCGATTATTCCATATACGACGCCCGCCGTGCAGGCTTTGAAACGGTGGTATTCGTCATAAAGCACGAAATAGAGGAGCTGTTCAAGGAGGCCATAGGCAACAGGCTTTCCAGGGTGATAGATGTGCGCTATGCATATCAGGAGCTTGCCGACCTGCCAGAGGGCTATACCGTGCCTGAGGGCCGCATAAAGCCCTGGGGCACCGCCCATGCAGCCCTTGCCGCCCGCAATATCATAGATGGGCCCTTCGCCATAATAAATGCCGATGACTACTATGGCCCCCAGGCATTTCAGGCCATTTACGACTACCTGAGCGCAAATCCCGATACCCCGGAGCATTACGAATACTCCATGGTGGGCTACCTGCTGGGCAATACCGTAACCGAAAACGGCCACGTTGCCCGTGGCGTATGCGTGGAGGACGAGGATAATTACCTTATCTCTGTTACCGAGCGTACCCGCATTGAAAAGGACGGGGAAAATGCCCGCTTCACCGAGGATGAGGGCCAGAGCTGGACTTCTCTCCCCGGCAGCACCATAGTTTCCATGAATATGTGGGGCCTGACCCGCAGCTTTATAGATGAGGCCTGGGCAGGGCTGCCCGGCTTCCTGGACAGGGCTGCAAAGGAAAATCCCCTCAAGGGCGAATACTACCTTCCCACAGTCATAAGCGCCCTCACCCAGGCCGGCAAGGCACGGGTAAAGGTGCTTAAGAGCCACGATAAATGGTACGGCGTGACCTATCAGGCGGACAAGCCTGTGGTGGTGGCGGCCATTGCCCAAAAGACTGCTGACGGAATATACCCTGATAACCTTTGGGAGGACAAATAGCATGACCCCTGCTGAAAACCTGCTCACCGAAGTTCTTGCGGCCTTTGATTTTGGCAATCCCGTGGTAGGGGCCGTGCGCTATGGCCATGGCCATATAAACGACACCTTCTGCGTACACACCCAGCCTCAGGATGATAGCTGCATAGCCTTCATCCTGCAGCGCATGAGCTCTGCGGCCTTTAAAAACCCTGACCAGCTCATGAGCAACATACTGGGCGTTACCGAATACCTTGGCAAAAAAATCATCCAGGCCGGCGGCGACAGAAGCCGTGAGGCCATGGAGGTATACCGCACAAGGAACGGCCTTCCCTATTATACCGACAGCGAGGGCGGCGCATGGCGTGTATACCCCTTTATCAGCGACATACACTGCTATCAGACTGCGGACACCCCCGAGCTTTTCGCTGCCTCCGGCCGTGCCTTCGGCAGGTTCCAGCGTATGCTGGATGGCTATCCTGCGGATACCCTGTATGAGACCATACCCAATTTTCACAATACCGAGGACAGGCTCCTCAAGTTCAAGCAGGCCCTTGCTGCCGACAGCCTTTCCAGGGCTGCCTCCTGCCAGCCCGAGACCCAGTTCGTTCTGGCCCGGGAAAAGGATTGCTCCGTGGCGCTGGATGCCCTCCGCAAGGGCATACTGCCCCTGCGTGTTACCCACAACGATACTAAGCTCAACAATGTGCTTATCGACAAGCACACCGGCGAGGGCATCTGCGTGATAGACCTGGATACCGTAATGCCCGGCCTGTCAATAAATGACTTTGGCGATTCCATTCGCTTTGGCGCAAATCACTGCGCCGAGGACGAAAAGGACTTATCCAAAATGTACATTGATCTTGACCTCTTTGATGCCTATGCAGCTGCCTTCATCGACGGTGCCGGCAGCACCCTTACAGATGCCGAGCTTGAGTATCTGCCCTGGGGCGCCAAGCTCATGACCCTTGAGTGCGGCATCCGCTTCCTCACCGACTACCTTGAGGGTGACACCTATTTCCACACCCAGCGGGATGGCCAAAACCTCGACCGCGCCCGCACCCAGTTCAAGCTGGTGCAGGACATGGAAGACCACTGGGCCCAGATGAACGCCATAATCACAAAGTACAGGAAGTAGGTAGATTGGTATTGTTCTTTTCTTTAAAAGAAAAGAACCAAAAGAATCGCCCTTTCTTTAAAAGAAAGGGCCAAAGAATAGGTTTTAGTTGGTTATAATTAAATAAGCTGCTTTACAGCACTTTCCAAAAAGGCCCATGACGGATGGGCCTTTTTGTTTTGGGCGGGGGTAGGTAAAAGGCTTGGGTGGACATACGAGCTTTTCCAGCAGACGGATAAGCCACACGAGCCTCCTGTGCAGATGAATAGGATACACGAGCCTCCCCTCCTCCGCGCCTAGACCTGTCTTGCGGCAGGGGGCGCTATGTACAGGCCTGCGGGCCTAGTGTG
>CAYMPG010000057.1:0-4802 GCA_964392455.1 uncultured Clostridium sp.
ACCCCTGACCTCCAGCGTGACAGGCTGGCATTCTAACCAACTGAACTACCGGACCGTAAAAATGGTGGGCCTTCAGGGACTCGAACCCCGGACCAATCGGTTATGAGCCGACCGCTCTGACCAACTGAGCTAAAGGCCCTTATAAAAAGGATGGTGACCCCTAGGAGACTCGAACTCCTGTTACCGCCGTGAAAGGGCGGTGTCTTAACCGCTTGACCAAGGGGCCGTAAACATGGTCGGGGTGACAGGATTTGAACCTGCGGCCCTCTGGTCCCAAACCAGATGCGCTACCAAACTGCGCTACACCCCGATTCACCTCGCACCACGCGACGAGGTTTATCATACTTTATTTTGAATTAAATGTCAATATTTTTTTTGAAAAAACAGGCTACAGTATATTTTACCTTTGCTGTCTGCCTGATTCATGAGCAGAAGCAGACGTGTTTTTGCCTGCCTCTGCCCCTTTATGGCTTGTTTTTCGGCTGTCTATCCGTTCTTTGCCGTTTTCCTGCGTCTGGCCCTGCGGCGCCATACGATAAGCATAATAATGCAAATAACCAGGGCTACAGCGCCATACATCAGATACCCTATGCGGCTGTTGTTCGCGAAAAAGTTGCCCAGGCCCCCGCCCTTTACCACAAACTCCGCCGATGCATTGTATTTGCTGTCTATCTCTGCAAGCCCCTGCTCATTTTTATCCATGCTACCAATATAATCATACAGGGCGTACCACTCCTTAAGCTCCCTGTCATCCTCCAGGCGAACGATACGCTCCTTAAGCTGAGCTTCTGTTTCCAGCACGTTCCCCTGCTCATCCTTTGGCCTTACGCTCATAAGGCCAAAGGAAGTGCTCTCCATTAATGATATTGACTCCATTGTGGTCCAGGAGCAGGCAAAGGTATAAAGCGTATCGTCATTGCGCTCAACGTATTCATATTCCCCGCTTTGGGGATTCAGCAGCTCAACGGCATATACCTTATTAAGAATGGGCCTTGCAGGATGATACACATACCTTACACCGCTGAAGAACATCTGTATGGAATACATAAATGAGCTTAATGATACGCTGGCCTCGCATACATCATACAGCTCTCTGCCGGTCAGGCAGAAGGTAACGATGGGTGCACCGGATGAGCTATCCAAAGGCGATGCCCCGTAGCTCAGTACATTATATACATCGGCCACAGTAAGCTCTCCCTGATAAAGCCCTGCCCGCACCGTACCCACGGGTATTGCGGCGGCACGCACCTGAGTAAGCCCCAGCTTTCCCAGCATGGCCATATAAGAATCCGCCAGCAGCCCGCCGAAGGCATAATTATCAAGCCTGCCCTCCATATAATCCCCATCACGGAAATCATACGGCGTGCTTGCAAATACATCCTCCATCTCCTGCTTTGCGCCGTATTTTTTCAGGTATTGGGCATTGAGCTCCTCGGTATACGGCTTAAGAGCCTCCGCTATCCCCTCATCCGGCAAAACGCTGTCATCCAGCCTTATCATGCTCAGCTTCGCCTGCCATTCGCCGTTATTTTCCTCAAGGTCCATTCTGCCCAGGTAGTTCAGTGCAGTGCCTGCACAGGCGATATATGTATCGTTTACAGTAATAAGCTCCGTTGTTTCCTTGTGATAGTGGCCGCTGAGTATAACGTCTATCCCATCCACAGCCTTGGCTATCCGTGCATCCTCGTCAAATGACATATCAGGGGTTATTCCGCTATGAGACAGGGCGATTATCAAATCCACATTCTCTGCCTGCAGGGCCGCTACAGCGGCCTTGGCCGCCTCTATGGTATCCTCAAAATAAAACTGATCTCTGGTGGTGTATTCTATCGCTTCCTCGCCCATAAGGCCAAATATGCCTATTCTGTAGCCGCCACGCTGGATTATTGTATAGTCCTTTACGCCATATTCGCCAAGCGGGTTTCCCTCTGTTCCCGCTTCACGCAAATTGCAGCACAGTATCTGCATATCACTGCCGGCGCTTCTCAGGGCAGCAAGCTCGTTTCTCAGCCCATCTTCCCCTATATCAAAATCGTGATTGCCAAAGGTCACCGCATCATAGCCTATGCTTTCCAGCAGCGTAAGCTCCAGCGCATCCGATTCAGTATAGTTCTGATACAGCGTGCCGATGGAAAAATCCCCGCTGTCCAATAGCAGAGTTTTATCCTGGATATAGTTGCTGTCCACCGCCGTTTTAAGCCTTGCAAACCCACCAAGGCGCATGCCCCCCTGGTCTGTCCAGGCGAGGTGCGGAATGGCATTTGAGTGTATATCGCTGGTAAAAAGCAGCGTAAGCGATGACTTCTCTGCTGCTGCAGCAGGAGCAAATGTGCATATGCACAAGCAAAGCACAAGGATAAATGCGGCAGTTCTTTTCATTGTTCATCCCCATAAAGTAAGAATTTATTTGAATTATACAGCTTTTTCCAGCGCCACACAATCCTCCGGCACGCTCATAAGAGCCCCTCCCTGCCCTATTATCGATTTTATCAATTTAATATATAATCATACGCTTGACATTTCATCTTTTAGGTGCTATTATAAATATCGTTCTGAGGAACACAAATGAATCTGGGTGTGGCGCAGTTTGGTAGCGTGCTTGAATGGGGTTCAAGAGGCCGGAAGTTCAAATCTTCTCACCCAGACCAAAAAAGTCCGATGGTATTGATATAAAACCATCGGGCTTTTTGTTTGAAATAAGCATAATAAATCCGATATAGTCAATTCGATAAATCAGGATCTATACAGGTGATGAATATGGCAAATCATGAGTTTGGCATTATGCAATATGCCCCAAAGCAGGGAAAAAGATACGATGAATACGAGCCGCAGAAATATAACTGCATTACTGTTAATGATGACTATTTAGAAGGCATTGATGCAAATTTCAATAACGTAGATTTCTATTGGCATACGCTCGATGTCAAAGGAAAAGGACTTGCATATTGTGGTATAACACTTATTCCACCTTCCTCAATACCATCCTTTATAGATGTTATAAAAGGTATTTCGGTTTTATCTGAGCTCAAGGAACTATCGGAAAAAGCTCTGGAAGAAAACAAATGGATGATTCATTTTGGCTTGTAAGAAATCAAATTCATGAGCTTTGTAAACTCCAGTTTGGCGAACAGACAGGCATGGTTTCACTTCCACCACCATGCTGCCTTCTTAGTCTGTGCGCCGATAATCATCACCTTCAAATGAAATGCAGATAGTAAAGCTGTTCGGAATATAACTGATGCTCAGTCCCCTTTCGTTATCCGACAGGAGTATGCCAATGGAAACATAGGCCTGCCCTTTGATTTCCTCCGACACTTCTTCAACCACGAAAAAACCATCCCGCTTCAATAGGCCAAGGTAGTTGTTGTAATCCGCTTCGCTTATGTCGGTAATGTTGATGCTGCAAGTCTGATGCTCATTATCGAGCATCGCCCAGGAAACTGTACCGAAGGGCGCAGGGAGTCCATCGGTGTATTTATTCACAGGCCATGCGCTCTCATCAAGCATCGTAATATTATCTGATTGCGTATTAAATGTATTTTCAGCATCAGTGGAAGGCTGGTCTTGATTGGAACACGCTGCAAATAGCAGCATAAGCACGATTAAAATGATATAAGCAAGCTTTTTCATAATCACCTCCTGCTTTTGCGAGCTGCCAGAATCATCTGAATAGCTGCAAGCACCACAGCAATGATACCTACAGCCAAAATAACTTGAGAGGCATTGAAGGCAAATGCACCCTCAATCTGAATGCTGGTCATGGCATCCGCCTGTCCGATTGCTCCCTCCGGCGCTTTTCCAATCTTGGAAACGCCATAAACGATAAAGGCCGTAATAGCTACGAGAAGTGCCACAACGAATGAGATGATTTCTTTTCGCTTTCCTGTTGCAGCATTATCAATGCCAAATTGCTCTGCGGTACTGTCTGCAAACTCCTTCGGCGTACCCAGCCTCTCAATTACCTGTTGTTCGTTTTCGCCATGCTCCATGGCCGAGGAAAAGATTTCATTTAAATCCCGCACGATCTCCTTTTTTGCTTTGGCCGATATATGCAGTTCATTTTTCACTTGCCTGATATACTGTTCTTTCATTTTGATACCTCCTCTTGATAGGTTGCAATAAAGCCGTTTACGCAGTCCGCATAGCTCACCCAAAATAATATCAGCTCCTCCAATACTTCTTTTCCTTCCGCTGTAAGGGAGTAATACTTTTTTGAGCCGCCGTTTGCCGCTGCAGGAGCTAATCGGCATTGAATGAGCTTTGCTTCCTGCAAACGATACAAAATGGGGTAAATCGTTCCTTCCTTTGCATAGCCCAGGATAGACGCATACCTGTTCAATTCTGTGATAATCTCATAGCCGTATGTTTCTTTTCGCCCAATCAGGGACAAAAGTATCATTTCCAGAGAGCCTTTTTTAAATTGCTGTACATATCTGTTGTCCATACGTTCCACCTTATTTTGTGTCGTGCTATTTAGCATTACTAAGTAGTATAGCTAATTATATCTGTATCTTCCATTCCAGTCAATAGAATTCAAAAGATAGTTACAAAACAGGGCTCTATTTTTCTTTTTTGCTATTGTAATTTCTTATATGACACGCCACGCTCCATGCGTACAGCAAGGGATATATGGCCGGTTTTTGCGGTAGAGTGACGTAAAACACTCTTTTTTCATACAAACGCCCGAATTTTTGCTGATAATATATAATCCTCCATTATAGAAGGGTATTTGTGCGATGCTTTTGGTCACATATACTTATGGACAATTCTGTATTTTCGTGTATTCTATAGTCAAATATAGG
>CAYMPG010000058.1:0-4611 GCA_964392455.1 uncultured Clostridium sp.
TAAGGGATTTAATCGCACATGGGCAAAGCCCTTGTGCGCCCTCGCAGAAAAACCAGAGTTTTTCTGCGAAATCCTCGCTCAAAATCCAAAGCGCAGCGACGATTTTGAGCGAAAACCCTCATAAATAAAAAATCCCCTGCCATAAGGCATAGGGACGGCATGACGCCGTGGTACCACCCTACTTCCCGCAAAGCCATGGCTTTTGCGGCTCATAAGCTCCTCTGTATCGGGAGGGCCCGCCCAGGCCTGAGGGCAGCATACCGTTTGGCCCGGGGCGCTCGGGAGCCATGTTGGGCAGGGGCCTGTCCTGCGGGGCTTGCACCATCCCCCGCTCGCTTCAGGCGGCATATCTGCTTACTCTTTCCGTCACTGCGCCAGTGTTCATACGTTAATATTTTATAGACTTCCCGCCCCTTTGTCAATGGCATAGGGGAAATAGTGGCAGCCTTTGGGCCACATTATGAAAAAAGCCCCCGGGTCACAGTACCCGGAGGCAGATATGCATCCCGGCCGGATGCATCAGCAGTCATCTCATCCCTGAGAGCTTTCATAGTAGGGGTAAATTATATCGGCAGGGTCGGCGGGCTTTGCCACCACCACGCACCGCTGCTCACGGGTGCCAAGCTCGGAATTCCAGCTTTCGCCATAGCAGGTGATAAGGGTCATGCGGGAGTCCCCCGTATCAAAGCTCATTACGTCGGCAGGCTCCTCATTGATGGAGTATATATCCACGCTGGATATGATAAAGCTCATGGTGGAGCCGTCGTCATATTCCACCACTATCTCCTCGCCCGCCTCCATTTTGGGCAGTATGGAGAATACGCCGGCCACCTTTTTCCAGGTAACGTGGCCATTGAATATGGCGTTGCCGTATTCCCCGGGGGAGGGGCCTGTTTCCAGCCATGCGGCGGCCTTTTCGGTTTGCAGGGTGCCCATGGTGTATACCTTCTGGCCCTGGTCGTTGGTCACCTGATTGCCCTTGGCGTCAGTGTAGGGCACCACGCCCACCCGCTCCACCGGGAAGCTTATTTCCCGCAGGGTAAAGTACATCTTTACGGGTATCTTCTGCACATATGGCGTGGGCTCGGGGGTGGCAGCTATTTCTTCAGCGGGGGTGGCAGTGGGGGCTGCGGAAGGAGGTGCCTCGTATTTCCCGGGCACATATACATACTGACGAAACAGTATCACTGCGGCATAAATAAGCAGCGCCGATGCAATGGCTATTCTGACTGGGCCGGGCTTTTTTCTCTTTTTGCCGCCCTCCTCAGGGGGCTGTGCTTCCATGTCCCGGGTGGCCTCGGGCTGACTTTCTGCATACTGCTCCGCTGCGCCCTGGGCCCCGTCAATGGGGGCATCCTGAGGGGGGAGCTGTTCTTCCGGTATCTGGTTGTTTATTTTATTCTCGTCCATGGGTGTATTATAGCATTGGATTTACCCGCTAACAAGTTAACATTTATGGAATTGTGTGATATACTACTATATTGGAAAATATCGGTGTGATACGCACCTCTTAAGGAGATACCATGGATCATAAAACAGCCATCGCCAGCGCACTGGCATCCCTTACCGGCATGGAGGCCGATACCCTCCGGGACTGGATAGAAAATCCCCCCAATACCGACATGGGCGACTATGCCTTCCCCTGCTTCCGCCTGGCAAAGACCATGCGTAAGGCTCCTCCCGCAATAGCCGCAGACCTCCAGGCTGCCCTTACCCTGCCCCATGGCATAAGCGAGGCAAGGGCCGTGGGCGGCTACCTCAACTTCTTTGCGGACAAGTCCGCCTATGCGGCGGGCGTGCTGGATAAGGTGCTTTCCATGGGCGAGAGCTACGGCTGCTCTGATATGGGCGGAGGCAAAAACGTATGCGTGGAGTTTTCCTCCATCAATATCGCCAAGCCCTGCCATATAGGGCATCTGCCCAGCACCGCCATAGGCAACTCACTTTATCGCATATACAAGGCCCTGGGCTACAATGCCATCGCCATAAATCACCTTGGAGACTGGGGCACCCAGTTTGGCAAGATGATAGTTGCCTACAAGCTGTGGGGCGAAAAGCCTGTGCCTGAGTGCACGGTGCGTGAGCTGGTGCAGCTTTATGTGCGCTTCCATCAGGAGGCGGAGCAGCAGCCCGAGCTGGATGATCAGGCAAGGGCCTGGTTTAAAAAGATAGAATCCGGCGATAAGGAGGCCGTGGAGCTGTGGCAGCAGTTTAAAGACCTGTCCCTCTACGAGGTGGGCAAGATATACGACAGGCTGGGCGTTCACTTTGACAGCTATGCCGGCGAGAGCTTCTATGAGGACAAGATGGGCGCCGTAATAGATTCCCTCCGGGAAAAGGGCCTGCTCACTGTGGACAAGGGTGCCACCATGGTAGACCTTTCCGCCTACGATATGCCTCCCTGCATAGTGCTCCGCTCAGACGGCGCCACCCTTTATGCCACAAGAGACCTTGCCGCCGCCATATACCGCAAAAACCATTATGACTTTGCAAAATCCCTCTACGTTGTGGCGTATCAGCAAAACCTCCACTTCAGGCAGATATTCAAGGTGCTGGAGCTGATGGGCAATACCTGGGTGAAGGACTGCGAGCATGTAAACTTCGGCATGGTATCCATGGAGGAGGGCACCCTCTCCACCCGCCACGGCAATGTGGTATACCTTGAGGACGTGCTGGATGCAGCCGTGGAAAAGACCGGGGAGATAATCGCACAAAAGAGCCCTGACCTTGAGGACAAGGCCGCCGTTGCCGCCGCAGTGGGCGTTGGCGCAATAGTATGGGGCATGCTGTACAACAGCCGCATAAAGGATACCACCTTCTCCTGGAGCAAGGTGCTGAATTTCGATGGAGAAACCGGCCCCTATGCCCAGTACACCCACGCGCGCTGCTGCTCAGTGCTCCGCAAGGCGGGCGGCTACTCCAGGGAAAATATGGATGCCTCCGCCCTTACCGATGAAGCCTCCACCGCCCTCTTAAAGGCCATCGACGCCCTGCCTGAGGCCGTAAAGCTGGCGGCTGAGAAGAATGAGCCCTATGTTGTGGCCCGTGCCGCAATGGAGATATGCACCGCCTACAATAAGTTTTACTTTGACAACAAGATAATGGTGGAGGATGCCGCCATTCGCAATGCACGCCTTGCCCTTACTGATGCTGCGCGCATCGCCATAAAGCAGGGGCTGTACCTTGTGGGCCTTGAAGCCCCGGTGCAGATGTAATACCGAACCCACACTCTCTATCAGGAGGAAAAAACATAATGCTGGACATTAAGCGCATACGCCAGAATCCCCAGGCACTTACCGAGGCCATGAGAAAGCGCCGTGGCAAGGGCGCAGACGTATCTGCCCTCATCGAGCTGGACACAAAGCGCCGTGAGCTCATGCAGGAGGCAGAGCAGCTCAAGGCAGTTCGCAATGAGGAATCTGCCAAGGTACCCGCCATGAAGAAGGCCGGTGAGGATACCACCGAGCTTATGGCGGAAATGAAGCGGGTAGGTGCCCGCATAAAGGAGCTGGATGACAAAATATCCGCCATGGATGAGGAAATGAGCGGCATGCTCATGGCCATTCCAAACATTCCCCATGAATCCGTGCCAGAGGGCGCAGACGATCAGGACAATGTGGAAATGCGCCGCTGGGGCGAAGCCACCTCCTTCTCCTTTGAGCCCAAGGCACATTGGGATATTGGCGAAGCCCTCGGCATACTGGATTTTGCCACTGCCGGCAAGATAACCGGCGCACGCTTTACCGTATACCGTGGCCTTGGTGCCAGGCTGGAGCGTGCCATAATAAGCTATTTCCTGGATACCCATACCCAGAATGGCTATACCGAGATACTGCCCCCCTACATGGTAAACCGTGCCTCCATGACCGGCACAGGCCAGCTCCCCAAGTTTGAGGAGGATGCCTTCAAGGTTACCGGCACAGATTACTTCCTTATCCCCACCGCCGAGGTGCCTGTTACCAATATGCTCCGTGGGGAAATAGTGGATGGCAGCCAGCTGCCCATTAAGTATTGCGCCTACAGTGCCTGCTTCCGCAGCGAGGCGGGCAGCGCCGGCCGTGATACCCGTGGCCTTATCCGCCAGCATCAGTTTAACAAGGTGGAGCTTGTGAAATTCTCCAAGCCTGAGGATTCCTATGCAGAGCTTGAATCCCTCACCGCCGATGCAGAGCGTGTGCTTCAGGGCCTTGGCCTGCCCTACAGGGTGGTCACCCTGTCCACAGGGGATTTGGGCTTCTCCAGTGCAAAGACCTATGACATAGAGGTCTGGATGCCCAGCTATGGCCGGTATGTGGAAATAAGCTCCTGCTCCAATTTTGAAGATTTCCAGGCCCGCCGTGCCCAGATACGTTTCCGCCGTGAAAAGGGCGCCAAGCCCGAGCTGGTGCATACCCTCAATGGCTCCGGCGTGGCCGTTGGCCGCACCGTGGCCGCCATACTGGAAAACTACCAGCAGCCCGACGGCTCCGTCAAAGTCCCCGACGCCCTCGTGAAATACATGGGCTGCGATGTGATTAAGTAAGAAGTGGATGTGTACTTTTCTTTAAAAGAAAAGTACCAAAAGAATCGTTCTTTCTTTAAAAGAAAGAACCAAAGAATAGGGTTTTGGTT
>CAYMPG010000059.1:0-4562 GCA_964392455.1 uncultured Clostridium sp.
ACCGAGGGCAGCAAGAGCATTATCGACATGGGCAATATGCCTGTGGTAGTCACCCCAAATGAATATCGTGACGGCATAATCCGTTCAATGCAGTAAAGGAGGAAACATATTATGGGTATCGGACCTTCCACAAAAGAAACCTCCCTCCATCACTTCCGTGATCCTCTCCTGGATGTAGTTTCCTCTGACCCTGAGATCGACCTGATGGGCGTCATCATCGTTGGCACCCCTGATGCAGGCGAGGAAAAGCTGCTGGTAGGCACCCGCGCTGCCATATGGGCAGAGTGTATGCGTGCAGACGGCGCCATCGTTTCCTCTGACGGCTGGGGCAACAGCGACGTGGACTATACCAATACCGTATACCAGCTCGGCATACGGGGCATCCCCGTTACCGGCCTAAATTTCAGCGGCACCATGGCCCAGTTCGTAGTTACCAACGAATACCTTGACGCCATCGTGGATATCAACAAAAACCCCGAGGGCATAGAGAGCGAAAACGTTGGCGAAAACGCTGCCGATGCTCTGGATGCCCGCAAGGCCCTTGCCATGCTCAAGATAAAGATGCGTAAAAAGGAGCAGCAGGGCTAACAGCCAGTTTCATTAAATACCCGCCTTACCCTTCAAGGCATAAAAGCCCCATGCTGCATGGGGCTTTTTCTGTAAGGTATTATCGTCCTGCCCGGGCTTTTTAAGGCAGGGCGGCTCTTTTTTTCACTAAATCAAATACATCATGGCACTATCTTTATATGTGTGCTATAATATATATAATTGTTTGCGGGCTCACATCCTCTGCCCGTGTCATATCTTATTCATTTAAGATACATTCTGAAAGGAGAATTTATAATGGGACTTTTAAAAGCAGGCATAGGCGCACTCAGCGGCGTACTGGCCGATCAGTGGCGTGATTATTTCTATTGCGATTCCATGGCAGAAAACGTGCTGGTCACCAAGGGCGTAAAGCGCACCAGCGGCCGCAGCTCCAATACCAAGGGCGAGGATAATATAATCAGCAATGGCGCAATAATCGCCGTAAACGAAGGCCAGTGCATGATGATCGTAGAGCAGGGCGCCATAGTGGAGTTCTGTGCAGAGGCAGGCGAGTTCGTATGGGATAGCTCCACCGAGCCCACCATCTTCTACGGCAGCTTCAATGAGAGCCTTTCCGCCGTATGGGAAAATCTTAAAAAGCGTTTCACCTTTGGCGGTGATACCGCAAAGGATCAGCGCATATATTACTTCAATACCAAGGAGATAATCGGCAACAAGTACGGCACTGCCAATCCCGTTCCCTTCCGTGTGGTATACAGCAACATCGGCGCCGGCCTTGAGCTGGAGGTATCCGTAAAGTGCTTTGGCGAGTATTCCTACAAGCTCTCCAACCCCATGCTCTTCTACAAGAACGTTTGCGGCAATATCACCGCCGACTATACCCGTGACAAGCTGGATTCCCAGATGCGTACCGAGCTTATGACGGCTCTGCAGCCCGCCTTTGCCCGCATCAGCGATATGGGCATCAAATACAGCTCCCTCCCCGGCCGCACCACCGAGCTCACCGAGGTGCTCAATAATGAGCTGTCCTCCAAGTGGCGTGACCTTAGAGGTATTGAGATAGTCTCCATGGGCATCAGCTCCATCAAGGCCAGCGATGAGGACGAGGAGCGGCTCAAGCAGCTCCAGCAGAGCGCCGCTCTGACCGATCCCTCCATGGCAGCAGCATACCTTACCAGCGCCCAGGCCGCCGCTATGCAGAGCGCCGCCAAGAACGAGGGCGCAGGTGCCTTCGCAGCCTTTGCCGGCGTAAATATGGCAGGCGCAGCAGGCGGAGCAAATGCCGCCTCCCTCTTCCAGATGGGCGCTCAGCAGCAGGCAGCTCAGCAGGCTGCACAGCCCGCCGCCCCCGCAGCCCCCGCCAATAGCTGGACCTGCTCCTGCGGTGCGGTAAATACCGGCAAGTTCTGCTCAAACTGCGGCGCATCCAATGGCTGGAAATGTGCCTGCGGCACTGTAAACAAGGGCAAGTTCTGCTCCAATTGCGGCGCAAAGAAGCCCTCTGCCGCCCCCACCTACAAGTGCGATAAGTGCGGCTGGCAGCCTGAAGATCCCGCCAATCCTCCCAAGTTCTGCCCCGAGTGCGGCGATCCCTTCGACAATAACGACATACAGGGCTAATACCCCTTACTTCCCTGAAAGGGGGCGGGCTTTCCCCGCTCCCTTCTCTCTTTTTTCCACAATACTTCACGGAGGCTTTATCATGAGACGAAAAGACAGGCAGGTCACTGATATTTCCCGCATAGCCGAGCTTATATCCGGCTGCAGGGTGTGCCGCATGGCCATGTGCGATAATGGCAGGCCGTATGTTGTGGCGCTGAATTTCGGCTACACCTGTGAGGATGGGGTTTTCACCTTTTACTTTCACAGCGCCGCCGAGGGCCGCAAGCTGGATATACTAAGGGCCAATCCCTCAGTATGCCTTGAGCTGGATTGGTCGGGGGACGTGGTGGAGGCGGATACTCCCTGCTCCTATGGCTACCAGTTTGCAAGTGTCATAGCCGAGGGCAGGGTGGAGTTTATCCAGGAGCCTGAGGATAAGGCCAGCGCCCTGAATTGCCTCATGAGCCATATGGCAGGCCGCACCTTTGATTTTACGCCCCAGATGCTCGATAGCGTATGTGTATACAGGGTAAGGGCAGAGTCCCTTTCCTGCAAAATAAGATAATTCACCAGGCCCGGCATACCGGGCAAGGGAGGTATATATATGATAAATATGGGATTTGTGCGAGTATCCGCATTTTCGCCCGCCCTCACCGTGGCAGACCCTGCCGCAAACGCCAGAGAAATACTCACCCAGTACCGCGCCGCCCATGAGCAGGGCTGCTCCCTTGCGGTATTTCCCGAGCTTGCCCTTACCGGCTGCACCTGCGGCGATCTTTTCGGCCAGAGTGCCCTGCTTGATGCAGCAGAGGACGCCCTTTGCAGCATCCTCAGCGCCACAGGGGATATTGATGCCATTGCCGTTATAGGCCTGCCTGTAAGGCAGCTTGGCAGGGTATATGACTGCGCCGCCGTAATACAGCGGGGCAAGCTCCTTGGCCTTGTGCCCCGCAGGAGTATACCTGCAAAGAGTGAGCTTTACGAATGTCGTTCCTTTACCCCCGGCAGGGATATAAGCGCCACCGCCACGCTGTGCTCCCAGAGCGTGCCCTTCGGGCCGGATATGCTTTTCCGCTGCGCCAATCATCCCTCCTTCACCTTTGGCGTGGCCATAGGCGATGAGCTGCTTTCCCCCGCTCCCCATGGGGAGCTGCTTGCAGCGGCCGGCGCTGCAATAATCGCCAATCCCTCTGCCACCTGCGAGCTGGTTCACAGGGAGGAGCTGCGCCGCAGCATGGGTGCCGCCCTTTCCGCCCGCCTGTGCTGCACCTACGTTACCGCCAACCCGGGCACCGGGGAATCCACCACTGATATGGTGTTCTCCGGCCATTGCCTCATTGCAGAGCGTGGCCGTATGCTTGGAGAAAGCCTTCCCTTTGAGGGCTGTGGCTGCAGCGGGGATACGGATGTGGATATGCTCCTTTCCCAGGCAGTACGGGGCAATGGGCCAGCCTGCTCGCTGCCCGTGGTGCAGTTCAGCGCCACCCCCGTGGCCACCCTTGAGCGGGTCATAAGCCCCTCCCCCTTTATACCTGAGGAGCCCCGCCGCTCAGAGCGCATACTGGATATACAGGCCCACGGCCTTGCCCGCCGTGTAAAGCACGTTAATGCGGATAAGCTCATAATAGGCATATCCGGCGGGCTGGATTCCTGCCTTGCGCTGCTTGTGGCAGTGCGGGCGCTGGATATACTCGGCAAGCCCCATAGCGACGTATGCGCCATCACAATGCCCTGCTTCGGCACCACCGGCCGTACCCGCTCCAATGCGGAGGTGCTGTGCAATGAGCTGGGAGTATCCTTCCGCGAGATTCCCATAGGCAGCAGCGTAAAGCAGCACTTCCTCGATATAGGCCATGATTTTGAGGACCACAGCGTCACCTTTGAAAACGCCCAGGCCCGCGAGCGCACCCAGGTGCTTATGGATGTGGCAAATATGTGCAATGGCCTTGTGATAGGCACGGGAGACCTTTCTGAGCTTGCGCTGGGCTGGGCCACCTACAATGGAGACCATATGTCCATGTACAGCGTGAATGGGGATGTGCCCAAGACCCTTGTGCGTCACCTTGTGGGCCACTGCGCCTCAAAATCCGCCCCCGGCCTTGCAAAGGTGCTGCTGGATATACTGGATACCCCCGTATCCCCCGAGCTGCTCCCCACGGATAAGGATGGGGATATGACCCAGCGCACTGAGGACCTGGTGGGCCCGTATGAGCTCCATGACTTTTTCCTCTTTTATATGCTGCGCTATGGCTTTGCGCCGGATAAGATATTTGCCCTGGCCTGCCATGCCTTCAAGGGGGAATACACCCCCGAGGTGATACGCCGCTGGCTCTCCACCTTCCTGCGCCGCTTCTTTGCCCAGCAGTTCAAGCGGAGCTGCCTGCCGGATGGCCCCAAGGTGGGCACGGTGG
>CAYMPG010000060.1:0-4043 GCA_964392455.1 uncultured Clostridium sp.
AAATACAAGTGATGCGGATTGCCCCAAAGGGTCTCTCTTGCCCCGGGCTGATACTTTGCAAGCGCAGTCGCTACGCCCGGGGCGGCGCTTTCTGCCTTTTGGGGTGATGCCGCTGGCATGTGGCTTGTATGCGGGGAAAAGGGGAGCGCATGACAGGGTGCGGTAGTAAGATTGTTATACGTTTCAATGGAGGGGCGCAGCACAAAAAGAGCTATTATTCTACATTGACAATTGGCGGCAGGAGGGGTATCGTTATGAAGTGAAGATATATCTTCGGGAGGATTTGTGCATATGAAAAAGCTGATTTCCCTTGCTCTGTCGGCGCTGCTGGTGCTGACCACGCTGCCCGCACTGGCCGCTGACCCTGCGGCAGATACATCCTGGTATGGTGATGGCAGTGCGTCTGAGTTTACCATATCCTCTGCGGCTGACCTTCTGGGCCTTGCCAGCCTGGTAAACGGCGGCACCACCTTTGAGGGCAAGGTCATCAGGCTGGGGAATAACATAAGCCTTTCAGGCATTAACTGGATACCCATCGGAGATATCAAACACAGATTTAAAGGCGAATTTGACGGGCAGAGCCATACCATAAGCGGCCTTAGCTGCATAAATCCGGATATAGTTGTTTCTAACAACGTATTGATTGGCCTCTTTGGCAATACAGAAAGCGCATATATACACAGCTTTACCCTCAGCAGCTCACAGCTCAGATATGATGCTGGTATTCAAGGCCTGCGCTGCGGCACGGTGGCAGCCAGTGCTTGGTGCAGCGTATTTAAGGATATTACCGTAACAACGCCTGCTATCACGATTAATTCCGCAGTGGGTATTGAAGGTTTGTACGCTGGCGGCGCATTTGGCGAGTTCGCCTATTCACAGGCAGAGAATGTAAACGTAGCTTCCCCCAGCATACAAGTGAACAGCAGTAGTGCACATATAGGCGGCCATACCGGCATGGCAGAAAGGGGAAATGTAGACAAAGACGGTAAAATACACGACCCGGATGTCGATGACAGGTATTATCCCTGCAATGCACACTGGCTGCCCGGCACCGTATCAGGGGAGACTGTGGCCCTGAATGTTTTCAGAAACTGCCATGTTACCGGCAATGTAGCCGAACCCGCTACTATAACCGCAGAGGGTGATGGTTTATCTGTCGGCGGCTTTCTGGGCACCGGCATAGCCAATACTTCACATCCCATTTCGCCTGCTAACCTGTTCAGCAATTGCACCGTTTCCGGCCTGGCGATGACCTGCACTGGTAAAAGCGAGGTACGTGCTGACGTAGCAGCAGGCGGCTTTGCAGGGGGGATAGGCAGCAATAATGCGGTAAGCTCGGGCCATGTATTTATCAGTGGCTTTGAGGGCTGCTCCGCCAGCGGCACAATGACCATAAACCCAGCAGAAGAAGGAAATTATGATTGCGTCAACGATCCGGCCAGCGGCTTCGGCGGGTTTGTGGGTGTCAGTTACGCTGATAAGGGCTTGCCATCCTATCAGGGGGCGGATGCCTCGGGCATGACGATAAATATCAGTCCGGGTGTTAAGTATGTGACAAGTGTTAAAACTGAAGGAAACACAATAGATGATAATCCCAATAAGCGTGCCGGCAGCTTTGTGGGATACAGCAGTATGTCAACGTATATGGGCTGCCGTGGAGGAAGTCCCGGAGCTGGAACTAATGAGCTGGCTTTCAGCGGAAACGATAGCGCAAGCACCTCCGGCCTGAAAATCACCCCTGCTCTGCTGAACCTGGGTACCCATGTGGTGCAGAGCTACAGCGGCGTATCCGGCACCTTCACCCTTGAAAATATCGGGGATGAAGCTTACTCCCTGATTATACCCGCCGAAACGGATCACTTTATTATTTCATGTGGCCCGGAAATCGGAGGAAGCAGCCCGGCAGACAGCCCGGCGGTCGCCAGCCTTACGGGTGATGATGGCGTGACTATAGTTCCGGGAAAGAGCCGCATACTTACCGTGACCCCCAAGGAGGGCCTTGAAATCGGCAGGTATACCGACATCATCGATATAAAGACCACAGGGGATGAAGGTGAGCTGCTGGGCACTGTGGCTGCCACCATCGAGATAATCGCCCCTGCCCCCTCCACCGGCATTGACCTGTGGTACAATGGGGGCAACAGCTTTGGCAGCTCCAAGTCTGCCGTGCCCACATCCGTGGAGATAGACGGCCAGCCCGTGGGCTTTGTGGGAGACGGCGGCGAGTTCAGCGTAAGCTGCCTGCAGCCCGGCGCAAGGTGGATAACCGTAAAGTGGCACAGCACCACCGTTACCACCAGCTTCACTCCGGATATGAATGCCCACTGCGATACCGTGGCCATCCCAAAGACCGGAGATATGCCCCTTTTTGCCAGCATCCTTGCATGGCTGGGGCTGTAAAAGCACATTTAAAGCAAAAGCCAGCAGGGATTGCCCATCCCTGCTGTATTTTTATGGGGCGATCATTACCGTTTGCCGTATATGCAGCGGCCTTAAAAGCCCTTACTGTACCTCCTGCAAAAGGGTTTCTGCGGACACGCCAAACAGCTTTGCCAATGCTAAAAGATTGGTGGTGCTGGGGGTGGAAACTCCGCTTTCCCATTTGGATACGGCCTGCCTGCTGACCCCAAGGGCCTCTGCCACAAATTCCTGGGTCATTTTACATTCCGTGCGGTGCTGCTTTAGCACCTCACCGATGGATATGGCCTTTTGGGCCATTTCTTTCCTGACGGGCTCTGATTTTATGTATTTTCGCAGCGCCTTTATCCCAAGATAACACAGGTATACGATTGCCGCACATATGCCAAGCCCTATAAGCATTATTACGGATGCCACAATGATGCCAGCTTGAAATCTCATGCTTTATTCCTCCTTTTTGTATACCCATTATAGCAAAAATCGCCTGTTGCACCACCAACTATCACGCAACTATAAGGCGCACAGGCTGTTTTTTGCAAAATGGATAGATGTCCGCTCTGCCCTTTGGTATAATCAGTTAAAACCATGTTTAATGACGGCGGAGGCAGAGGAATGATTACACCAAGGCTGTAAACAGAGCGGTTAATGCTAATGGAGCTGCAGCAGGATGATGCTGAGGCGATTTTCCGCTGCTGGATGAGCGATGAGGAAGTTTCAAGGTATATGCTGTGGGAGGCAAGCCAGGATATAAGGGATGCGGAGGAATTTGTACGATTTGAGCTTGGCAATCTTGAAAATGACAGCTGGAACAGGTGGCTTATCATCCTCAGGGAAACCGGGCAGATAATAGGCACCTGCCTCTGCTTCTTCAATGAGGAGGAGGGCCATTGGGATATATCCTATAATCTGGGCCGGAAATTCTGGGGCAGGGGATATGCCAGCGAGGCCATGGGAGCAGCAATGGACTATGCAGTTGGGGTGCTGAATGTGCAGGAGATATGCACCACCTATGCTGCGGAAAATCCCGCCTCAGGCCGGGTGCTGGAAAAGCTGGGCTTTAAGTATGAGCGGGATGTGCCATATATGTGCAACGGCAAAAATACTGTGACCACCGGCAGATACCGTAAATACACTGCAAAATGAAAATGCGAGAAAGCGCGCTTATACTGATTGACCTGCCGTATCAAATAACATATAATTAATACATTGCGGCTGTGGTGGAACGGCATACACAGCAGACTTAAAATCTGCCGGCGAAAGCTTGCGGGTTCAAATCCCGCCAGCCGCACCATGCGGAGTATCATTAAAGGATCTGAAAGTCTTTTGATGATACTCCGCATTTCTTTTTATCAAGAATATCATACCGCAATTTCTTCCGGGGCGTAGCTTAATGCTACGCCTTTTCGCGTTTCCATGATAATGTCGGCCTCCGGGATTTTCCGGCGATCCGGCACATCGAAAAGGAAATTTGTTAACCAATATCCTCAATGCGTGGGATGATTATATGGGGTAGAAATGCGTTATGCCTGTCACGCTGAAGCGTTTCCGAAAAACAAAAGGACAGAAAACTCTTGTTCCACGGGCATGGGGCAAAAGAAAAAGGTTGATAGTTTCAGATACTCTCG
>CAYMPG010000061.1:0-3440 GCA_964392455.1 uncultured Clostridium sp.
GGAGCTGTCGGCGCAGCCGACTGAGGGATTGTCTTTACAGCATGGAAAGATGCTGAATTCCCTATTGTCCCTTTACAACCCCTCCGGCAAATGACGCTGCGATTTCTTACCCCTGCAAAGGGAGTTGTTAAAGGGCACAGCGGAGTTTTTATCTATACCCACCCTCCGCCCTTCATGGTAGCTTTTGCCTTACGGCAAAAGCGGGCGGCTTGACGGCGGTGCGGCGATACACTGCCGCAGGTACGGATTGCCACAGAGCCTTTAGGCTGGATCGCAATGACACCTCCCGGCCAATGTTCACTGCACTAGCTCAGGCTGCGGGTTGTTAAGGGGCACGGCCCCTTAAAGTCCAATCCGCATTTGCTGACATGTGCGGCAAATGCGGAACCATCCCTGAAAGGGATGGGTTCTTCTGTCCGATTCCCGCCCGGTGACGGCCGCAGCCGCCATAGGGAATCGGCTTCCCCCCGGAGGGGATAATCGCTCAAAATCCATAAGATTTTGAGCGAAAGCCGTAAGGCCTCTAATCGCCGCCTTGCGTAAGCAATGCGGCGTATATCACGGAAAACCCAAAGGGTTTTCTGTGAAAAGGGCCTTAGCCCTTATAGCTGTCCTTCAGCCCTACTACCCTGTTGAATACGGGCTTTTCGGTGGTATAGTCAAGATCGGCGCAGAAGTAGCCGGTACGCATGAACTGGCAGCGGTAGCCGGGCGCCTTGTTGGCAAGCTCAGGCTCCACAAGGCCCTGAACTACGGTGAGGGAATTGGGATTGAGCCTGTCCACAAAGTCCGCATCCTCGTCTGCCTCGGGGAGAAGCAGCTCATCATACAGGCGGAGCTCGGCGGGCACTGCATCCTTGGCATTGAGCCAGTGTATGGTGCCCTTTATCTTGCGCTCACATTCGCCGCCTTTAGTCTCGGGGTCATAGGTGCAGTATACGGCGGTAACATTGCCCTCTGCATCGGTATCGTAGCGGGTGCATTTTACAACGTATGCGCCCTTGAGCCGCACCTCACCATCCGGCTTGAGGCGGAAATACTTCTTGGGAGGATCATAGCTGAAATCCTCACGCTCAATGTACAGCTCCCTGCCGAAGGATACCCTGCGGCTGCCGGTGGAGGCATCGGGCAGATACTCTATTTCCACAGCCTCAGTTTGCCCCTCGGGCCAGTTTTCCACGATGAGCTTTATGGGGTCAAGTATGGCCATCATCCTGTCCGCATGGGCATTAAGGTCCTCACGAACGCAGTGCTCCAGCATGGCGGTCTCCACGGTGGAGTCTGCCTTTGCTACGCCTACACGGCCAAGGAAATCAAGTATTGATTCGGGAGTATAGCCCCTGCGGCGCAGGCCGCACAGGGTGGGCATACGGGGGTCATCCCAGCCGGATACCCTGCCCTCCTCCACCAGGCGGCGGAGGTAGCGCTTGCTCATCATGGTATTGGTAAGGTTCAGCCGGGCAAACTCTATTTGCCGGGGCTTGTGCTCAAATTCGCACTGGTCTACCACCCAGTTGTACAGGGGCCTGTGGGCCTCGTACTCAAGGGAGCAGAGGGAATGGGTAACACCCTCTATGGCATCCTGTATGGGATGGGCAAAGTCATACATGGGGTAGATGCACCACTTATCCCCCTGATGATGGTGGCTCATGTGGATAATGCGATACATGGCGGGGTCACGCATATTAAGGTTTGGCGAGGCCATGTCTATCTTTGCACGGAGAGTGCGGGAGCCATCGGGAAACTCGCCGTTTTTCATGCGCTCAAAAAGGTCAAGGTTTTCCTCCACGGAGCGGTCACGCCAGGGGGAATTGCGGCCGGGCTCAGTGAGGGTGCCACGGTATTCGCGCATTTCGTCCTTGTTAAGATCGCATACGTATGCCACGCCCTTCTTGATGAGCTTTATGGCAAGCTCATAGCAGGTATCAAAATAATCCGAGCCGTAGAACACATTGTCCCAATGGAAGCCCAGCCACTGTATATCCTCCTGAATGGCGTCTACAAATTCCTCATCTTCCTTGGTGGGGTTTGTGTCGTCATAGCGCAGATTGCAGCTGCCGCCGAATTTTTCCGCCATGGAAAAATCTATGGCCAGGGCCTTGGCATGGCCAATGTGCAGGTAGCCGTTGGGCTCGGGAGGGAAGCGGGTCTGAATGTGGGTGAGGCCCTTTTCCCGGATGTCCTCCTCGATGAATTCTTCGATGAAATTTTTTGATACTCGTACTTCTTCCATTATACAAAAAAGCCCTTTCAAAGCATTTTTTCCTAATTAGATATTATCTTTCAACCCGGGCAATATGTCAACAGAAAACCCTTTGGGTTTTCCGTGATATGTGCCGCATTGCTCATGCAGGGCGGCAACCGGCATCCATGCGGGGGGATTTACATGATTTGCCCCTCGAGCCTGCGGGGTTAGTGTAAGGGGAGCTGTCGGCGCAGCCGACTGAGGAATCGTCTTTGCAGCATGAAAGGATACTGATCACCGGGATGCGTTCTTACAATCCCTCCGGCAATGAGCTATCGCTCATTGCCACCTCCTCTGTGTAAGGGGAGGCTCGTGGTGCTGCAACTTCCTGCATCTGCAATGGGGGTTGTTAAGGGGCTTAGCCCCTTAAAGTTCAATCCGCATTTGCTGACATGTGCGGCAAATGCGGGACTATCCCCGCAAGGGGATGGTTTCTTCTGTCCGATTCCTGCCCGGTGACGGCCGCAGCAGCCATATGGAATCGGCTCCCCCGAAGGGGATAATCGCACATGGGCAAGGCCATTGTGCGCCATCGCAGAAAAAGCAATGTTTTTCTGCGAAACCCAGAAGAACAGCCCCGCTGTTGACACAGCAGGGCCGCCGCTTTATAATGTAGACAAGGCAAGACCTTGCGGTCAGCCGTATCAGTAATTGTTTAACCCTTTCGGGTAAACCGTCCTGGTTGCAGCAGGGCGGTTATTTTTGTTTGCGGAAGTTAATTGTGATGGATGAGATATGCCGCAGCAATGCGAATATTATCATCTCAATTATTCTCTGCATACATCACACCTCCTTTCGGATGGTGTGCTGACCGCCGTTGCCTCGTCTACACAGTTGATGGTAGCATAATTGTAAAATTCTGTCGATAATTATTTAGACAAAACCACGTTTTCTTATCCTCACCCAACGCAAAAAGCTCCACCCGTTGTGGAGCTTTTTGGAAAGTGCTGTAAAGGGGCTTATTTGGTATTGCCCTCTCAAACTATATTCTTTGGCCCTTTCTTAACGGCTGAAGGGGTACGGATTGCCACGCCGGCCTCTGGGCTGGCTCGCAATGACAGAACTAAGTAAATGCGGGTGGGTAAATAAAGTCGTACTTGAAACGCCAGCTTTTACAACCCCTCCGGCAAATGACCTGCGTCATTTGCCACCTCCCCTTACACACTAGGCCCGCAGGCCTGTACATAGCGCCCCC
>CAYMPG010000062.1:0-3116 GCA_964392455.1 uncultured Clostridium sp.
ACGCTTCTTTGGTTCTTTCTTTTAAAGAAAGAACAAGGAAGAAAGAAAGGTGTGCGGGGGCTGGCCCCCTGCATGGGAAAAGCACCACCTCTCCCCACTCAATCCCCCCCGGCGATATGGCGATATTCTTAATAATTATGGGCGGGGAGGGGAAGTAAATAATATGAAATGCCCCGGGCTACTACACTTAAGGTGCAGGGTATGCTATAATGCTATTTGTGAATGTATGGGCAATGTACCATATGCTCACCCTTTGACAGCGATAAAATTATTTTCCGGAGGATATATATTATGACTCAGCTTAAAGGAGCCTGCATCATCGGCCAGTCAGGCGGCCCCACTTCCGTTATCAATGCCAGCGCCTATGGCGTTATACGCACTGCGCTGGATAGCGACTGCATCACCAAGGTCTACGGCGCTGCAAACGGCATCCGTGGCGTGCTGGATGATGTGCTGTACGACATGGGTCAGGAGGACGCATCCGAGCTGGAGCTGCTGCTCTATACCCCCTCATCTGCGCTGGGCTCCTGCCGCTATAAGCTCAAGGACAGCTCCGAGGATGATACCGATTACAAGCGCATACTTGAGATATTCAAAAAGTATGACGTGCGCTATTTCTTCTATAATGGCGGCAATGACTCCATGGATACCTGCAACAAGATATCCAAATATATGCAGTCCGTGGGCTATGAATGCCGCATAATGGGCGTGCCCAAGACCATTGACAACGACCTGTGGGGAACCGACCATTGCCCCGGCTATGCCTCTGCTGCCAAGTTCGTGGCCACCACCTGCATGGAAATTTACCGTGACGCCAGGGTATACGATACCGGCATGGTATGCGTGATTGAGATAATGGGCCGCCACGCCGGATGGCTCACCGCCGCCTCCTCCCTTGCCTGCCTCAGCGGCGAGGGCCCAGACCTTATCTACCTGCCAGAGGTGGATTTTGACCTGGATAAGTTCACCACCGATGTAAAGCGGATATATGACAAGTACGGCAAGTGCATCGTGGCAGTATCCGAGGGCATCCATGACAAGAACGGCACCCTCATTGCAGAATACGGCGCAGACAATGCCCCCGTTGACGCATTCGGCCACAAGCAGCTGGGCGGCCTTGCAAGCTACCTTGCAGGGTACATTAAGGGCGTAGTAGGCTGCAAGGTAAGGGGCATAGAGTTTTCCCTCATGCAGCGCTGCGGCGCACACATTGCCTCCGCCACCGATATCAGCGAATCCTTCATGTCCGGCAAGGCCGCAGTGGAATATGCCATTGAGGGCATTACCGACAAGATGGTGGGCTTCGAGCGCCATGGCGATGAATTTGGCAACTATGTATGCGGCATAAAGCTGATGGATCTTGTGGACGTGGCCAATACCGAAAAGAAGGTACCCCTTGAGTGGATAAACGCCGAGGGCAACGGCATGACCGACGACTTTATCGACTATGCGCTGCCCCTCATCCAGGGCGCACCGGACAGGCCCCTCAGAAACGGCCTGCCCCGCTTCGCAAAGCTGAAGAAGATACAGGCAAAATAACCTGCACCTGAATCACAAAAAGCACCGGCAACGGTGCTTTTTTGCGTGGCTTGCGGAACGCAAATGTTCACCAAACCAACTTACACTGCGGGATGTTAAGGGGCACAGCAGAGTATTATCTATACCTCCCCTCCTGAACAAAAAACACAGCGGCCCCGCCGTTGACACAGCAGAGCCGCCGTATTATAATGTAGACAAGGCAAGACCTGAGCGGTCAGCCGAAAGCGATTAGTGACCCCTTGCGGGGAAACCGCTCTGTTCCAGCAGGGCGGTTATTTTTTTCTGAAGTGAATCGTTATGGAGCTTATATTGCGGAGAACCACAATAAGTATCTCGATAATAATCCGCATCATATCACCCCCTTTGTGTGGGAGTGCTGACCGCCGTTGCCTTGTCTACGATAATAATGATAGCATATATGTAAAATTCTGTCGATATATACATGATAAAAAAGCACCCCCTTCGGGGGTGCTTTGTGCTAAAGCCCATGTGGAAACGCATACTTTGCCCGGTTTTTGCCGGGCAAAGTAATTAAGGTTTTGTAGTTTTATTACTTCTTGAGCATAGTGCCGGCAGCGGCTACTACGGCCATTACGGCGTAGGCTACTACGGATACATCACCGGTCTTGGGGATGGCTACTACGCAGTCAGTGTTTACTACGGATACTACATCCTTGCTCCAGGAGAAGCAGGACTCGATGGAATCGTCCCAACCGAAGTTAGCAACTACAGCCTTGTCGGTGATGCAGGTACCGAACTTGAGGTTGAAGGAATCCATAACGGCCTTGAGGAACTTGCCCAGCTCGTCGCAGGTCCAATCAACGTCCTTCTTAGCGGAATCGTCAAAGAACTTGGTGCCGTCGCTGTTGAAAGTCCTGATTTCGTAAGTGGTGGTGCCATTGGTGACGGAGAACTTAACGATCTTGTCATCAGCATCTACGCATACGTATACGGTCTTGCCGTCCTTGGTGAAGGTGAGGATAGCGTTGGGGTTGGTAGCACCCTTGGTGTAGACTACTTCGTAGCCGTTTACCTTAGCATGGTCGAAGTCATTCTTAGCTACCAGCTTAGCGCAAGCCTTGGCCTTGGAAGCATCGGTTACGCGGGCATAGAACAGGCTGCCAGCATCATCAGCGTTGAAGTCGGCGGGCTTTACAGCCTTCCAACCGCCGTTGAATACCAGGTAGTATTCGCCAGCCTTGAGCTTGCCGTCGTTAGCGGTCTTTACAACTTCGCCAGGAACGCCACCGGTCATAGCGGAGGTGCCAATCATGAAGGTATCCAGACCCTTGAGGGAGAAGTTGATGGTAGCATCAGCCCACCACTCGGAGTTGGGGTTCTCATCTACGGTTACCTTAACGGCAAAGTATACATGCTCGCCATTTACAGCACCAGCGCAGGTGTTAGCAGTGTAGGTTACGCCACCGGCGCAGCCGTTGCCCTTTACGTAGGGGATGAGCTCAACGGAGCCCTTACCGAGCTCGCATACTTCCTGAGCGCAATCCCAGTTGGGGGTTACGCAGTTCAGAGCAAAGGCGGAAGCCATGGAGAGAACCATGACCAGAGCCAGAGCGATT
>CAYMPG010000063.1:0-2994 GCA_964392455.1 uncultured Clostridium sp.
AATCATGCAGGGAATCAAAGCCTTGGGGCTTTGTTCCGTTTTCGCCGTACATGCCTCCTCGTCGTCGCGGACTGCGCTCCGTTCGCAGCCATATCCTATGGATATGACTTCTCACACGCTCCGTCGCTCCTCCTCTTTCGCTCAAAATCGTCGCTGCGCTTTGGATTTTGAGCGATTATTTCTTAGGGGATGGTTCCGCATTTGCCGCACAGGTCAGCAAATGCGGATTGGAGCTTAAGGGGCTGAGCCCATTAACAACCCGCAGTGCTAAGGAGGGGCGGTGAACATTTGCATGGAAGTGTCATTGCGAGCCACGCCCGGGGCGGCGCTATTGGCCCTTTGGGGTGGTTTGCTGGTATGTAGCTTTTCCCTGCGGGAAAAAGGGAACGTCCCATCGGATACTGTTTTCTTATCCCCACCCACGCAAAAAGCTCCACCCGTTGTGGAGCTTTTTGGAAAGTGCCATAAAGGTGCAGCTAAACCGCTTACCTTGCCAGCAGCTCATCCAGAGCGGCGGCCCAGGTCTCGTAGGAATTGCTGCCAACGATGGCGGAGCATATGAGCTTGCCCTGGCTATCCAAAAACAGGGTGGTGGGCACAGCGTACACATCGGACATTACCTCCTTTATCATATCGGAGGTGGCAAGGAGGTGGGTGTAGGCGGCGCCGGTCTCGCTTATCTGCTCCAGGGCAGTGGCGCCGGTTTCGCTGTCGGCGGAATCCACATCGCATATAAGGCCGATAAGCTGCACATCCTTATCTGCGTACTCCTCAGACAGCCGGCCAAGGTCGGGCATTTCCATAAGGCAGGGGTAGCAGTAGGTGCCCCATATGTTCAGCATGGTGACCTTTGCCCCGGCGAAAAGCTGGGCGCTGTCAACGGTCTCTCCGGCTATAGTCTGGGCGGTAAAGGTGTATTCCCGGCCGCCGCCCTCGTAATCCAGCGTAAGGTCGGGATAGGATATATCCGCCTCGGTGTCGTCATCCTCCCCATCGCTCCAGGTGAAGGAGCTTTCGGAGCCATCCTCCACAGGCTCCGGGGCGGGGGCCTCCTCGGCAGGTGCGCCGGCGCAGCCTGTGAGCATAAGGGCCAGTATGAGCATTATTGAAAGTATGTTTTTCTTCATGACGTTTCCTCCATGTGGTCTTTCCCGGATATTGTATCATAAGGGGGGCAATGGGCTATGGCCGCAGCCCGCCGGTATGTACAGGTGTGCCGGGTGAAAACTATGATAATATACCCGGCGGCTTTTTGCACCATGGTTTTGGCATAATTAACATTTAGGTCACAAACCGCCGGGGCGCAGGCGGGCCAGAAAGCCAAAAAAGTGGCCTTATATCACCATAAACCCCCTTGCAAGCGGCCCGCCTGTGGGTTTACAATTATTATATATCTTAACGAAAGGAGAACAACTATGGACGCCGGGCCCTATGGCAGTAGACAGGCCAGCAATTTCACATCTATAAAAGCGGACGGCGTACCATACAGCCTGTGATTCGCCGCCCCTCGGTTTACAAAAGGAGGACGAATACACTATGGTAGACGTTGTTCTTCAGTATCTGTCTGAGCACCAGTTTGCAAAGGTAAAGGAAGCTGTCCGGGAGATGCATTATGCAGACATCGCGGAGGTTTTTGAGCGCCTTGAGGATACTGAATCAGCCCAGCTCTTTTTCCGCCTCATGCCCAAGGATATTGCGGCAGAGGTATTTTCCTACATGGAATCTGAGGATCAGGAGCGCATTATAAGCAGCGTATCTGACAGGGAGCTGCGCTTCATACTGGATGAGCTGTATCTTGACGACTATGTTGACCTGGTTGAGGAGATGCCGGCCAATGTGGTGAAGAAAATACTGAAAAACTCCTCGCCGGAAAGCCGCAAGCTCATAAACCAGTATCTCCAGTACCCTGAGGACTCCGCCGGGAGCCTTATGACCAATGAGTACGTTTACCTTAAGCGTACCACCACGGTGAATCAGGCCCTCAGCATCATCCGTTCCACAGGGGTGGATAAGGAGACCATCAACAAATGCTATGTGCTGGATTCCCAGCACCACCTTGAGGGCGTAGTTACCCTGAGGGATATAATACTTGCCGACCCTGATGCCGTAATGGAGGACATTATGCGCGCCAGCGTAATATCCGCCAATACCAATGAGGACCAGGAGGAGGTCGCCAAGCGCTTTTACAAATACGATATGCTTTCCATGCCGGTGGTGGATAATGAAAACCGGCTGGTGGGCATTATCACCATAGACGACGTTGTGGACGTGGTGCAGGATGAGGTCACTGAGGACTTTGAAAAGATGGCCGGTATACTGCCCAGCGAGGATACCTACCTTAAGACCTCGGTATTCACCCTGTTTAAAAGCAGGATACTGTGGCTAATGGTGCTGATGGTATCCGCCATGGTAAGCGGCGCACTTATGAACAGCTTTGAGGATGCCATCTCCGCCCTGCCGCTGCTGGTATCCTTCATACCCATGCTCATGGGCACCGGCGGCAACAGCGGCTCCCAGAGCTCCACCACCATTATCCGCAGCATGTCACTGGACGAAATAGAGCTCAGCGACTTTTTCCGGGTATGGTGGAAGGAGGTTCGCATTGCACTGCTGTGCGGCATAGCCCTTGCCCTGGTAAACTACGCCCGCATAATCCTCCAGTATCATGACGGCACAATCGCCCTCACCGTAAGCCTTACGCTGATAGTCACCGTGGTGCTGGCCAAGTCCCTGGGCTGCATACTGCCCATGCTGGCCAAAAAGCTCAAGCTGGACCCCGCACTCATGGCCTCCCCCATGCTTACCACCATCACCGACGCCTGCTCCATACTGGTCTTTTTCCTCTTTGTGCAAACCTTCCTGGGAAGCAGGCTGTAGGGGGATTGTATTGTTCTTTTCTTTAGAAGAAAAGAACCAAAAGAATCGTACTTTCCTTAAAGGATAGATTAGTCAATGCGGAGCATTGACATAGCTCCCTGAAATCATGTGGAAAAT
>CAYMPG010000064.1:0-2571 GCA_964392455.1 uncultured Clostridium sp.
GCCCGGGAGAGCCCGCAGGCTCGAGAGGCAAATCATGTAAAAACCCCCGTAAGGGCTCTAATCGCCGCCTTGCGTAAGCAATGCGGCGCATATCGCAGAAATGCTATAAGCATTTCTGCGAAACCCCTCAGCAGCTGAATACCCTTCCATCAAGATAGCCGAGCAGGCTGTCCTTACCAAAGCTGCACTCAAGGCGCACCGCCCTGAGCCGCTGAGTTCTGGCCCGGTGGGCATGGTTAAAGTCCCTGTCGCCATACTTGTCATCCCCAAGTATGGGCCAGCCCATGTGGGCAAGATGGGCCCTTATCTGATGGGTGCGGCCGGTAATAAGCTCCACCTCCAGCTCAGAGCAGTCCCCATTGGTGCTGAGGGTGGTGTAGCCGGTTATCATCTCCCTGCTGCCCGGCACCTGCCTGTCGTATACGGTCACATAGGAGCGGGCCTCGTCCTTTATGCAGTATGCCGTAAGCAGAGCTGAGGCCGGGCTGGGTCTGCCCTTTACGGTGCAGCGGTAAAATTTGCGTATGCTCCGCTCCTTTATGGCCCTTTCCAGCGCCTCAAGGCTATTATCGCTGCGGCCCAGCAGCACAAGGCCGGTGGTATTGGCATCCAGCCGATGCGCCGCCCGTAGCTGGCCATATGGGGCAAGGAGGCTCTCAAGGCACTCCCCCTCCCCATCCGCCCGGGCAGTGGGCAGGCCAATGGGCTTATCGGCAATTATAATGTTTTCATCGGCGTATATTATGGGTATGCCAGCGGCTGCGCCGGGTATAAGCTCCTTAAAATTGGCCCATGCTCCACCCTCCGGAAGGGAGGTAAAGGCCATGGGCTGCTTTTTTGTGGGATGCTCTATTTCCAGCCTGCAGGCCCACAGGGCTATCTGCTGCCCCGGCACCGCATTGGGGTTATACCGCTGATCTCCCCACAGGGGGGTGCCCCGCCCTGCAAGCTGCACCCGTATCTGGTGATGCCTGCCGGTATGGAGCTGTATCCTTACAAGGGTAAGGCCGTTTCTTGCGGCAAGGGGAGTAAGGGTGAGCCTTGCGGCCTTTGCGCCGGGGGTGCCCTCAGGCACAAGGCGGCTATTGCCCGTGGCCTCATCCCTCAGGATAAAATCGCTGAGCTCCCCCTGGGCGGGGCTTCCCTCCACCACCGCAAGGTAGGCCTTTTTTGCAGAGTGGCCGTTAAACTGGGAGGAAAGGCGGGCTGCCGCCTTTGAGGTGCGGGCGAATACCATTACGCCCCCCACCGGCCTATCCAGCCTGTGAACAAGGCCCAGGTAAACATCCCCGGGCTTTGCGTATTTTTCCTTTATGTAGCCCTTCAGCCGGGTGAGCATATCCATATCCCCGGAGGAATCCTCCTGCACCGGCATATTTGGGGGCTTTTGTACCACCAGCAGGTGGTTATCCTCATACAGAACAGGTATCATGGTCTATCGCTCCCAGCGGCCTGATGCGCCGCAGGGCAGCACAAGGCCGCCCCTTGTGATGGGCAGGCCCACCTCATCGCACTCTATGCTGCCTCCCCTGTCGCCAAGGGCCACCTTCAGCACATTTGAAAGCACCGTGGGGGCAAGGCCGGTGGTATAGGAATTTATCAGGAAAAAGCGGGCATTTGGCGCAAGGAGCTTTACGCTTTCCTGCACAAGGGGATAAAGGTCATCCTCAATTTTCCACATTTCCCCATTTGGCCCTCTGCCATAGCTGGGGGGATCCATGAGTATGCCCTGATAATCCCTGCCCCTGCGCTGCTCCCGCAGCACAAACTTCATTACGTCATCCACAATAAAGCGCACAGGCTTATCCCCCAGGCCGGAGGCTGCCAGATTATCCTTTGCCCAGGCCACCATGCCCTTTGCCGCATCCACGTGCACCACCTCAGCCCCTGAGGCTGCCAGCGCCGCCGTTGCGCCGCCGGTATAGGCAAAGAGATTCAGCACCCTGAAGGGCTTTTCGCTCTGCTCCACAATGCCCCGCATCCAGTCCCAGTTTACCGCCTGCTCGGGGAAAAGGCCGGTATGCTTAAAGCCCGTGGGCCGCACGATGAAGGTAAGGTCACGGTAGCGTATAGTCCAGCTATCCGGCAGGGCCCTGCCGTATTCCCAATGGCCGCCGCCGGTGCTGCTGCGGATATATCTTGCGTGTACGCTCTTTGGCTCCTTCATGGGCCAGGCCGCCTGAGGGTCAGGGCGGAGCAGGGTCACGTCGCCCCAGCGCTCGTGCTTGCTGCCATCTCCAGCGTCGATTATTTCGTAATCCTTCCAGCTTGAGGCAAGGTACATGGGGAGGTTCTCCTTTTATATATAAATAAGTGGTATGGTTTCAGGGTTATGGGTAGGTGCCCACCCCGCTGACTTTTGCTATTGGTGTGGCAAGCAACTGCCCGGAAGCGTAATTATGAGCTACGCCTGGAGTACAGCTTACGGCTTTGGGGTGGTTTACCAATATGCAGCTTTTGCCGCGGGCAGGTCTAGGCGCGGCAGGAGGATTGCATAACACGAGGCTCCCTTGTGTAAAGGGAGCTGTCGGCGCAGCCGACTGAGGGATTGCCTTTACAGCATGGAAAGAT
>CAYMPG010000065.1:0-2395 GCA_964392455.1 uncultured Clostridium sp.
TTTTCTTTTAAAGAAAAGTACGCTTCTTTGGTTCTTTCTTTTAAAGAAAGAACAATACCCCTGCAATGTAAATGCCATCCAGTTATCTACCCCACAAAGGGATTGGGGAAGAAAACGTTAAACAGGAGCTGATCCGACAGCACCAGCAGGCCCAGCACGGCGGTGTATATGCCGAAGCCCACAAGGCTTTTTTCCCGGATGAGCCGCAGCATGAGCCGTATGGCGAAATAGCCGCTTACGGCGGCCACCAGCGTGCCCAGGATTATGCAGCCCCAGCTTATGCCGCCGGTGCCCTGGGTGATAACATCGGGCAATTGCAGCACAAGTGAGCCCAGTATGGCGGGTATGGACAGCAGGAATGAATATTCCGCCGCATCGTCCTTGGACAGGCCAAACAGCCTTGCTCCGGTAATGGTGCTGCCGCTGCGGGAAAGGCCGGGGAATATGGCTATGCCCTGCATGAGCCCTATGCCTATTGCGCCGGGTATGGACAGGTTTTCTATGGGTGCGCTGCCCTTTGCCATGTATTGATTTATCAATAATACCACGGTGGTAAGCAGGAAGCCGAAGCCCAGCAGGCCGCCGCTGAATGCGCCCTCAAAGGTATCCCGAAACAGCAGGGCAAGCACCACCGTGCCCAGGGTGGATATTACCAGCAGCAGCGTCAGCCGCTGAAAGGGCCGCCGGATAAGGGCCCATATCTTTTTGTAATATACGGCGAATACCGCCGCAAGGGTGCCAACGTGAAGCATCACGTCAAAGAATATGGCGCCCTCCTCAATGCCAAATATATTTTGCAGCAGCACCAGATGCCCGGAGCTGGATACGGGCAGGAACTCGCACAGCCCCTGCACTGCGCCGAGTATTGCGGCGGAAAACAGGTTCATATTTGCCCTCCAAATAATGTTATAGCTACTCTATGTTACCACATTGGCAGCCAAATATATGCTCCTTTTTGTAAACAATGGAATATATTCATCCTTTGTGTACAAATTGTTTACGGATACCGCCCCGCCATGCAGCATCTTCCATTGCAGCGGCAGGGCATTTGCTGCTATCATAGCTGCGGGCTCCGGAACCCACACAAAATATATCGGCTCACTTGCACAGCCGATACATCTTGCGAAAGGGACAAATTTACATGAAAAAACTATTCGCCATTGCCACGGCCGCTGTTATGACCCTGACCATGACGAGCGCATTTGCCGCCTTTAACTGGACCACCCCCGTTGTAAATCGCACCGGGAAAGCCACCGTTGAAGTTATCCCCTACGTTAAGGCCTCGGATGGGGCCGGGGGTTTTGTATGGAAGACCTCTGCCGCCGCTGCCGCCGTAAGCAGCGAGAATATCTACTTTGCCGTAAAGCTCACCGTTGCCCCCAATCCTGACCCCAGATGGCTGGAAAACGCCTCTGTGGCCCTTGAGGCGGCGGGCCTTACCTCCGCATGGTCAAATTCAGACTATGCGGCCATCCCCCTCACCGGCGTGGATGCAGATGCATCCTCCCAGACCGTATACTACCTTACCCGGGGCAGCGCAGGCAGCAATGCCATATCTACCTCCCCCTGGAGCAGGGTGGATAAGTCCTTTACCCTTGCAGAGGATGTGGAGGCCAGCGATTCCCTGTGCATATTTGCCGCCACCGTGCAGAATTCCAACAAGGCAAAGGTATGTGCCACCCTCACCTCTGCCTTTGGCACAGGCAACAGCAGCTTTACCTCCGGCAAGGTGGGGAACTACCATGTGACCTACGATGGCACCGCACTGACGGTATACGAAAAGGAATCCGCCGATGCCTCGGCCTTCCTTGTGCGCTATACCATTGACTCCACCACCGAAAAGGTATCCTCCGTTACCAATCAGGCGGGCAGCAGCGCCCCCTACGATTATGCCACCATCCGCAGCTATTTTAACATAGACGTGGGCACCCGCATAACCCAGAAGCTGGTAAATGCCAACTTTGGCTGGAGCGATCAGGTGGAAAGCTGCTTCAAATGGGGCGGCAGTGCCATCGCCCCCGGCCCCACCACCTCCCTGCCCAAAACCGGCAGCCCCTCCATAGCCGCTTACGCCCTCATGGCCGCCACCGCCGCAGGGGTAGTGCTGAGGAGGAAGTAGGTTGGTATTGTTTGGTGTTCTTTTCTTTAGAAGAAAAGAACCAAAAGAAGCGTACTTTTCTTTAAAAGAAAAGTACCAAAAGAATATAGATTGAGAGGGCAATATTAAATATGCCCCTTTACAGCACTTTCCAAAAAGGCCCATGACGGATGGGCCTTTTTGTTTTGGGCGGGGGGGTAGGTAAAAGGTTTGGGCGGACATACGAGCCTACCCAGCAGACAGATAAGCCACACGAGCTCCCTGTGCAGATGAATAGGATACACGAGCCTCCCCTCC